>NZ_JADNMD010000004.1:0-422404 GCF_015556325.1 Clostridium sp. 1001283B150225_161107_B6
CCTGGTGTACCGGTTTCTTTTCTCTTGCCATAATAAAAGGCCTCCTATGATTTTTTATTTTATCATAGAAGACCTTTGGCTAATACCTATTTACAGAAAAATTTTCATACACTCATCAAAACGCCCGGAAGGGGACTGCATCCATAAGCCGGATGCCCCACTTCGGGCGTTGCTTGTGCTGCCGGAGCCGGACCATACTGCCGTGACTTAACCATGCTGCCGGAGCCGTACCATGTTATTTGAGCTGAACCATATTATCCTTAATTCGGAATGTCCCAAAGCTGCGTATAAAGCTGGAGATGCGGCTGAAGCCATATTGTTTCACATCAAAGGAAGGGTATGTCTTTTTCAGCTCATCGTGTATAATGCTCAGATTATCCACATGTCCATTGTACCCCTTAATAATGCGCATGATTTCCTTTTCAATCTCAGACTTGGAAATGCTGGCGCTCTTTTCCTGGACAAAATAACCCCCATGGAGCTTGACCACCTGGAAGTCGTTGTTGTTCAGGCTCTCCAGGAAGGTGGAGAGTTTGGAATAGCCATAGTTTCTGACATCAAAGTCTGAAAAACGTTTTGTAAGGAAATTGCCCACCTTTGCAAGGATAATGGGCTGGTTCTGGCTGTTATTCTCAATGAGGAGCTTGGTGATGGCCTTCTGGATTTCATCAATGTTTGTAATGGTTTTCTGGTTTTCAATGACCGATGATTCCGGTGCATCGTCAGAGGATATGATTTCCAGCAATTTAAAGGTATCGCAGGCTGCACGGAAGGGCTTTGGGGTTTTCTGCTCCCCGATTCCCATGACAAACATCCCGGCCTCCCTCAGACGCTGGGCCAGCTTGGTGAAGTCCGAGTCGCTGGATACCAGGCAGAAGCCATCCACATTGCCGGAGTAGAGGATGTCCATGGCATCAATAATCATGGCTGAATCAGTGGCATTCTTTCCGGTGGTGTAGCTGTACTGCTGGATGGGATTTACGGACCAGTCCAGAAGCACATTTTTCCAGCTGCGTTTTTCATTATCTGTCCAGTCGCCGTAAATTCGTTTGTAGGTGGCGATTCCCACATCCGACACTTCATCCAAAATGTACTTGATATACTTGGGGGAGACATTGTCTGCATCAATCAATACTGCAAATCTGCGTTCATTTTGTTCCATAGATATGTTCACTTTCTGTTGGCATATGTTTCAAACAAGCACTAACATGAATAGTTTAACACATCTGTAAAAAGGCTTCAAGGGTCAGCTTAAATAGGATTTCATACTTTTCAGCGCATTTTTTTCAAGGCGGCTTACCTGGGCCTGGCTTATATGGATTTCCTGGGCAACCTCGGTCTGGGTTTTTCCTTCAAAGAAGCGCATGTCAATAATATGGCGCTCCCGTTCCGGCAGCCGTTTCATGGCTTCCACCAGAGAAAGGTCCTCCACCCAGTTTTCCTCCAGGTTCTTTTTGTCACTAATTTGGTCCATCACAAAAAGAGGGTCCCCGCCGTCCGTATAAACCGGCTCATACAGGCTTACAGGCGTCTGTATGGCGTCCAGTGCATAGGTGATATCTTCCTTTGAAACACCTATTTCCTGTGCGATTTCCATGAGGGTGGGTTCCTTTGAATTGGTTCTGGTAAGCTGCTCCCTGGCATAAAGGGCTTTGTAAGCGGTATCCCTCAGGGAACGGCTGACACGGATGGAATTATTGTCCCGCAGGTATCTGCGCACTTCTCCCAGTATCATAGGCACTGCATAAGTGGAAAATTTGACATTCTGAGTGATGTCAAAATTGTCGATGGCCTTGATTAGGCCGATGCATCCAATCTGGAACAGGTCGTCGATGTTTTCCTGGCTGTTTGAAAAGCGTTGGATTACGCTGAGGACCAGGCGCAGGTTTCCTTTGATGTACTGCTCCCTGGCTTCCATATCCCCATCCAGGATTCTTTGAAACAGTTCCTCTTTCTCTTCATTGCTCAGTAAAGGCAGTTTGGCGGTATTGACTCCGCATATCTCAACTTTGTAGCCCGACATAATCCTTACCTCCGTTAATAATGCCATACGCCCTGACATGGAAAAAGCAGGGCTGTACTGGATGAATCTGCTATAACGAAATGATGTACGGATTCCAGGCGTTTTATACGGTTTGGGGGGAGAAAAAGATTTCCATTTTTTTCTGGTTTGCGGGGAATGCATGGGAAATGCGGGTTCACAAATTATAATAAAATGAATAAAATATCATAAAAATAAAAAAAGTGACCAAATGAGGCGGAAAATAACGCTTTACGTAACGCTTTATCTGCTATTATGTAACCATATCAGGAAAAGGCTGTTCTGGTTACAATTTAAATTACAGTAATAATTTTATAAAAAACAGGAAAATGTAACCAAACTGTATCGGTTTATGATATGATATGGATAAGTTTAAGTGAGATATATCTGCACCTGATTGTCGGTGGAGCTTATGAAAAGGAGAACTATTATGGAAAGACGGAGATGTTCCGGTACAATAGCGAAATCCATGTATTACAGACAGAAGCGGATTCTGGCATTCTTACTGACAGCGGCCATGGTTTTCACAAATATGGGCACAAGTCTGAATGTATCCTATGCCGGTACGGCGGACCAGATTACGTTTCAGATGAAAGGGTCGGATTTGGTAGCAGCTGTGGAGGAGGCCATAGCAGGCGGTCACGGGATAACATCAGATGATTTGGGCTTTACCAACGGCAGGATGGCTGAATTTGAAAAGGTATTTTTCGGTGCGGAAGGTGCTGTGTATGAAGTGTATCCGGAGATGGAGGGAAGCAGCATGGAAGCTGAGCTGCGTGTATTTGTACGCCTTCCTGAGGATGCAGACGACATGTATATGGTAACCGGGGATGAGGAAATCATCTTGCTCTACGTGAATAACGGAGAGGATACCATAAGCTGTACCACGGAAATCACCCGGATGGATGACGGAGCGGAAAAAGTCAAGAAAACAAAACGTGTCACCATAAGGAGCTATGAGGATGCGTTTGGCGATGAAGAGATAGACCTTATATCGAAACCGGCCCAGGAGGAGAACGGAGTGTCTGAGCCTGAGACTTCAGCCGGAAACAGCACAGGGGAAACCGCCCTGCCGGACAGCAGCGCAGAGGGCAGCAGCAGCGCGGGTCAGGAAGGGACATCCCTGCCGGAGGATGGAACGTCTGACAGTGCGGACAATGGTACAGAGGGTAAAACTGAAGGCAGCGCGGACAGTAAAACTGAAGGCAGCGCGGACCACGTTACAGACAGCAGCACGGACAGCAGCCTGTCTGACACAGGAGCACTGCCGCCGGATGAGACCCTGGGAGCCGCTGAAGAAAAGGGCACTGCTGCGGATGAAAAGGCAGACATACCGGAAGGAGACAGTGGGGCTGATTCAGATAAAAAGTCTGCAGAGGATAATGGCAACGCAGCAGATGACAGAGATTCAAAAGAACAGGGTGAGAAGGAAGAAGCATCAAATCAGGGTAAGGATAAGCAGGAGGACAGTGCTGTACCGGCAGCTGCTATCTCCCGTCATGATGCGCCGGTTGTGTCTGAGAAAGAGGACGGCAACCAGGAGGCGGCCCCGGATGTAAAGGAAGAGGGCGCAAAGAAGGAAAAGGCCCGCGAAGAAAAGGAAACCACAGAGGCAGCGGACGACGGTGCAAAAGACGGAAAAAAAGAGGAAACATCAGAGCCGGCAGCTGAGAAGGATGGAGAACCGTCCGCAGAGGCCGGTACAGAACCGTCCTCAGAGGCTGATGCAGAACCGTCCTCAGAGGCTGACGCAGGACAGTCCGGTGCATCCACAGCAGAAGCGGATGTGACAAATACAGATGAAAGGCAGACCACGGACACTGCGGACCAGGGAAGCATCCCTGAAAGTATGGAAACAGCGGACAGCACGGGTGAAAGCAGTGATGCGCCTTCGGACGCATCGGACGCCTCTGCGGCGCCGTCAGCCGATGCCTCCCTTCCGGCTGAGTCAGTGCAGGGGACTGCAGAAGTGCCTGTGCCGGAGGATGATACCAGGAAGGCCGGCACCTCTGATTTGGTTGGAATGGGTTATTGTTCCACTGCAAAGGTTTATACCACAAGCCTGAATCAGTTAAAGGCATTGGAGGATTTCGACGGGTATAAGGTGACATACGCCAGCTTCCCTGAGGCCAGTGCCCGGATTCTGGAAGGCCCCAGAGGTGTTAAGGAGGGCGATAGCCTGACCTTTGGCGTCAGGACCCAGCTGGGATACACGATTGATAATGTGACAGCCAATGATGAGAAGATGGAAGCGGATTCCGTTACAGATAATTCAGACGGTTCACAGACAGCGTGGTTTACCATATCCCAGGTGTATGAGGAACAGGACATACAGGTATATACTCTGGAGACAATGGAGCATCCTGCTTTTGACAAATCAGTGGAGGTCAATGGGGTCACAATCCGGGTGACTGCATCCGAAGGAGTACTGCCGGCCGATACACAGATACAGGCTGAAGAGATAACAGAACAGGTGGAATCAGCGCTGACAGAGATGGTGGCTGCTGAATCAGATGATGGAACAACGGTCAGCACCATCATAGCTTATGACATCAATCTGATGTATGACGGCGTGAAATTAGATAACAGCTGGGCTGAGGATGGAAATCATTATGTGACGGTATCATTCAGCGGTGAGCGGATTGAGAAGGCCAGCATGGACGCGGATCAGATTGAAATCCTTCATCTGGAGACACCTACCCAGGAGGTCCAGGCAGTGTCTGCAAAGGCAGAGCTGGAGGGAAGCAAAGAGACGGACGCCATAGCCGAGGTACCTGTGCTGGATAATATTTCTGCCGGCAACATTGCTGTGGACAGCGAAGGCCGTCAGGAACTGGACGTAAGCGGAAATGCCGTCGGACAGATTGATTTTCAGACAGACCATTTCTCGGCGTTTACTGCAGTTTTTAAAACCTCCCCCTATCTGATTATTGCCAATGAACTGGCGGAAGGCAGTACGGAGGCTGAGAATATTGAATACACCTATAAAGTCAGCATCACGGACAGCCGGACAAATAAAAATGAGAAGCTCTATCTGCTGACAGGCCAGGATGGGGCAGAGGAGTATACGAAAGCTGATAAAACCAGCGAGGGCGATACCAATACCTATACGTTTAACCTGATGCCCGGCGGAAAAATGAAGATTGGGAATGTGGGACCGCTGGCTGAATACAAGGCGGTTCAGGAGATATCAGATTCCCATAATGCCTTCATGGGAGTGTATGAGTCCCGGACCAAAATAGGGTGGACCAACGGCAATGAGGGAAGCAGTGAAGAACATCCGGAGGAAGAGGATTCCTTTGAGTACCATCATGAAAAGGATGCATATGGCTCTCTGACAGAACGGGCAACTGCATTATTAACCGCATTTTCCAGATGCAGGACGCAAAATGAGCGGAGAGACTTTCTTGGCTATGGAAGACTGGGGTCATGGAATGACCAGTTAAGAAAGCGGCTGTTAGAAGACCATGGACTGGATGAGTGGCCTTTGGCAGCAGATGAAGGATTCCAGGATGTGATAGACATGGCCCAGGGTAAATTGGATGATTTAGAGATAAATGCGGACTTAAGCAGCAGCCGTTTAAACATCTACTTCCGCATCATGAAAGAGGGTACCAATGGCGGCGAGCTTAACAGCCCCGGAAAGATGGAAATTGTGCCATATCTGTCCATGAACCGGACCGACGATAACAACATAGACCACATACCGAACTGGACTGCGTATGTAGCATATAACAGTAAAGGAGCTGGCTGGTATCAGTTTTTATCTAAATCAGCAGCCAGTTTTGACCTTCACACAAAATCAGCCCAGGATGTGATAGACGCCCAGCCGGATAAGTGGATTCCTTTGATGGCAGCTGAGTTTGAACAGCCGGAAGAACCAATAAAGCAGCCGGAGATAGAAGGCTCCTTTACTAATATTGGATTTGCTTATCAGATTGAGCTTTTATTTAGAAACCAATACAAAACTGATGGAGCGTCAAACGACGACACAACAGAAATACCTGAAACACCGGAAGCGCCGGAATCATCCGAAACACCTGAAAACAATCCGGGCGGTGAAACCGGAACGGATTCCGGCAATGTACCTGGGAATAACACAGATAATACAGACACCGCAGATGCCGCAGACACATCAGCAGGAAACAGGAATGACTCTTCTTTCGGCAGTTCCGGCGGAGGCGGAGGCACCACCGCCACAACAGGCGGCAGTACAGGCAGATACCAGGGTTCTGATGACCAGAGCGGACCTGGCGTCCGGGGAAATGTGATTGAACCGCAGGAGGTACCCCTTGCATCTCTTCCGGTGGATGCATCGGCAGCAGCCAGCCAGTCAATGGCCATGATAGATGACGGGGAAATTCCTCTGGCATCCATACCAAAGACAGGCGACAGGGGGAACGGTGTGCACGAACTGTCATTCATCCTTTCGGGGATGCTGATGGCAGTGTATATGGTTCTGGGAAAGAAAAAGAAGGAATTATAGGCTATAGAGGTAAATGTACCACAAGGGCGCTGCCCTATGATGGAGCTTGCAGGAGCATGTTGGATGCCTGCGCTTACATCATAGGGCAGCGCCCTTATTTTGTCATCTATCCATGGTAACAAGTGTCCACCGGTCATTCTGCAGCATGACAAAGCATGGTTTTTTCACACGGTATCTGTAATAAGTTTCCGCCAGGGTCTGGAAGAGCCTGTATTTCATCATGGTTGCACAGATTGGATAGATAGTCATATATGTAAATGCTCCTTTCAGGGGTGATAGTATATTTTATTCAGCATGTCCATAAATATGACTGGTAATTAGTACAGTGTTTTCCCGGCCCCGTTCTGCCTGCCTAGCCTGGTATGCAAAATGAGATGCAGGTTCCCATTCCCTTTTTGCTGAGTATTTTCAGGCCTGCCTCTGCCCCGTAGCGCATGATTAAGCGGCTGTTTACATTGGTAAGGCCGATATTCTCACTGCCTGGATTGGCTATCTTTTCATATAATTCTCTGATATCTGCTTTTTCCATTCCCACTCCTGAGTCAATGACTGAAAAAATCAGCTGTCCCTTCCTCCTCACAATGCGCAGCTTGATGAAGCCTGAGCCGTCCAATGGTTTTATGCCGTGGTACAGGCTGTTTTCAATCAGGGGCTGGAGAATCAGGCGCATGATGGGGATGCTTTCCAGCTCTTTTTCATATTCATAATAAAGAATGTATTTATCTTCATAACGGTACCGCTGAATGCTGTCATACTTTTTCAGATAATCAATTTCATCCCTTAAGGTCACCATGGAATGAGGGTTCTGAAGGGAATATTTCAGGATATCAGACAATGCCTCAATCATCTGGTTTACCGCAGTGGGCTTACGGGTATATTCCATGGCCTTGAAATCCAGGGTCTGCAGGGTATTGAACAGAAAATGGGGATTAATCTGCAGCTGCAGGGCTGTCATCTCCGCCAGTTTCTGTTCCTGCTCCTTCAGGGCAAGCTTGCTGCGTAGAAAGGTCTGGTTCAGAAAGAGCTGGACAATATTATTGAGGATAATGTCGTATTCATCCTTGATGAAGGCAGGCTTTTCAGGGTTAAATACGCCCCGCTCCGCATCCGAGAACACCTTCACAAAGTAGTCAATCTGCTGGAAATTCTTTTTGGTGATGGCATAGGCAATCCACAGGGAGGTGGAAAGCACGGCTGCCAGGACCATGAGAAACTGCAGGAGCAGGGTATAAAGAGCCTGATAGTAGTTGGAGTGGCTGATACAGGCAGCGATATAAGTTCCGCAGTCCGCAGGAATGATTCGCACGTAGTATTTTCCGCGGCTTAAGTCCACCCATCCGCGGTAGGCATTGTCCTGGGACTGTTCCAGGCGGCTGACCAGCAAATCTTTGTCCTCCAGGGACAGCCGGGCAGTTTCCGCGCCTCCCTGGAGCAGGAAATTGCCGTCCTCGTCCAGGATAAAGAACCGGTCCAGCTGGGAACTGGTATTGATGAGCTGTTTTAACTGTTCCTCATATATGTTGACCATGACCACGCCCTTAAACATGCTCAGTTTCTTAAAATAGGTGAGGACAGGAACGGGCTGGGTGTAGGAGTACTGGTGCATTTCCCTGTGTTCCAGCCATTCGTCCTGTCTGGAATGGTCATAGGAATCCTTCCAGCTCAGGTCTGAAAACTGGGACAGCCGCGTGGCTCCGCCTGTGTCAGAGGTAAGGATGGAATCATAGCCGTCCAGGTAATAGTACACAGAGGCAATATAAGGGGCATTGTTGGTCAGAGAATTAAAGTTGGACAGGATGGTATTGGTCAGGATTACGTCCAGATATCCAATCTGCTTATGTGAAATGAAGTTGCGCAGGGAGATGGACAGTCTGGGAACTTATAAAAATCCGATTCTGTATGCGGATTATTCCGACCCGGATGTGGTCCGGGTGGGCGGGGATTATTATATGGTATCTTCGTCCTTTACTTATATTCCGGGGGTTCCGCTGCTGCATTCCAGGGACCTGGTTCACTGGGAGCTGATTAATCACTGTGTAAAGGAACTGCCTTTTGAGAAATACGCCCTTCCCTGCCACGGTTCCGGCACATGGGCGCCATCCATCCGTTATCATGAGGGAACATTTTTTGTGTTCATTCCTTTGGTGGATGAGGGAATCCTGGTTGCCAGGACCAGGGACCCATACGGGGAATTTGAGTGGAATATGCTGTGCCGGTCAAAGGGCTGGATTGACCCCTGTCCTTTCTGGGACCATGACGGGAAGGCCTACATGGTCTTTGCCTATGCTAAGAGCCGCACCGGGATAAAACACAGGCTGTCGCTGGTGGAAATAGACCCGCAGTGCCAGTCCCTTCTGGATACACCAAGGCTTATATTTGACGGAGAACAGGTTGCTCCTACATCGGAAGGCCCCAAAATGTATCAAAAGAACGGATACTATTATATTCTGATGCCGTCAGGAGGCGTGGAGACGGGCTGGCAGTCCTGCCTCAGGTCCCGGTCTGTCTATGGTCCTTATGAATATAAGGTGGTGATGCACCAGGGTAATTCGCCGGTTAACGGTCCGCACCAGGGGGGCTGGGTATCGTCGCCTGACGGAAGGGACTGGTTTGTCCATTTTCAGGATGTGGCGGAGCTTGGAAGAATCGTGCATCTGCAGCCCATGTGCTTTCTGGACAACTGGCCCTTCATTGGCCAGGACCAGAATGGGGACGGCATTGGCGAGCCGGTGGAAGAATGGGCCATGCCGTCGGAAGGAATGCCGGAATACGCCATTTCCCAGTCGGATGATTTTACGGGGAAGACGCTGGGGCTTCAGTGGCAGTGGCAGGCCAATCCGGATGCAGGCTTTTATTCTCTGGAGAAAAATCCGGGTTATCTGCGGCTGTATTGCTGCAGGAATCCGTCCAGGGAAAACCTGCTCTGGTATGCGCCCAATGTGCTGACCCAGATTCCGCAGAAACCAAAGCTGACCATGACCGTGAAGCTGTCCCTATCCGGCAGACAGGAAGGGGATTTCGGGGGTATCGGAATGGTGGGCCATGATTACGGATATGCCGGCCTGTACTGTACGGGAAGGGCTGTCCAGATAAGGTGTTACCGTGGAACGGTCACGGAACCCATGTTTGAGGGAGAGGCCAGTGAGAAATTGGTATTTTCACAGGAAACAGAGGAAGGCCGGGCATGGTTCAGGCTGACGCTGGGGGAAGATAAGACCTATGGCTTTTCTTATTCCGCTGACGGCAGGACCTTTACCCGGATAGAGCATTCATTTCCGCTGAAACGCGCCACATGGACCGGAGCAAAACTCTGCCTCTGGTCCTGCTCGCGGGAAAACAGGGAGTCTGAGGGATATTGTGATTATGAGTATGTGAATGTTGAATGACACCAGGAGATGTAAGGATATACGGATAGTCAGCAGTATTCAGGAAAAAGGAATGATTCATACGCCGCCGCCCGGAGTAAATCCGGGCGGTGTTGTATTTGGGGCCGCGGCAGATGCCGTACCCTGCTCTAATGGGCTTCCGTATTCTTCCGGTATAATATCAGCAGTCCCTTAAGGAGCAGCGCATCGTCCACAATTATCTTATGACGGCACAATGGCGTGATGAACTTTGCCAGTCCGCCGGTGGCTATGATAGTGGGAGACTCTCCCAGTTCCTTTTCCATGCGGTCCAGAATCCCGTCTATCATGTCCACGTTGCCGTAAATAATGCCTGAGCGCATACAGTCAATGGTATTCTTTCCAATTACATGGCTGGGAACCTCCAGGCTGATGTAGGGCAGCTGGGCTGTTTTGCTGCTCAGTGAGTTAAGGGAAACCTTGAGGCCGGGAAGGATGACGCCGCCGATATAATTTCCCTTTTTATCAACCGTACACAGTGTGGTGGCCGTGCCCATATCTATGACTACCAGGGGAAGGGGGTGTTCGTGGCTGGCAGCCACCGCGTCCACAATCTGGTCGCTTCCAACTGTTTTGGGGTTGTCCATAATGATATTCATACCGGTCTTCATGCCGGAGCCCACCAGGAGAGGCCGGATTCCCGTTACCTTTTCCACTGCGTTCAGAATGGTGGAGTTAACAGGGGGAACCACGGAGGAGAGGATGGCTCCTTCTATGCTTGAAATGTCAATCTGATGCATTTCCAGGATGTTCTTAAAGCTCACCGCGTACTCCGTGTCCGTGCGGCCCTGGTCCGTGGTGACCCGCTCTATAAAATATGTTTTCGTCTCGTCGATGCCGCCGATAACGGTATTGGTATTGCCCATGTCGATTGCTAAAATCATTGGGGGAACTCCTTTCAATCAAATAGGATGTATGTTATACTTTAACATGGATTGTAACATAGAAAAAGAGGAAAGACAACCGGAGGAATCATATGTTAAAAGGAAAGACAGTCCTTCTTGGAGTGACAGGAAGCATTGCAGCATATAAGATAGCCAGCCTGGCCAGCATGCTGGTCAAAAAGGGCGTGAAGGTCCATGTACTGATGACGGAGAACGCCACCCGCTTCATAAATCCCATAACCTTTGAGAGCCTGACAGGCAATAAATGTCTGGTGGATACCTTTGACCGGAATTTCGAATTCAGCGTGGAGCATGTGGCGCTGGCAAAACAGGCGGATGTGGTGATGGTTGCCCCTGCATCGGCAAATGTCATCGGGAAGATAGCCCATGGCATTGCAGATGATATGCTGACCACCACGGTGATGGCCTGCAGGTGCAAAAAGATACTGGCCCCGGCCATGAATACCAATATGTACGAAAATCCGGTTCTGCAGGACAACCTTGAAATCTGCAGGAAATACGGCATGGAAGTCATAACGCCGGCCTGGGGCTATCTGGCCTGCGGGGATACCGGGGCCGGAAAGATGCCGGAACCGGAGGTGCTGTACCAGTATATACTGCGGGAAGCTGGTTATTCCCGGGATTTGGCCGGCAGACGGATACTTGTGACAGCCGGGCCAACCAGGGAATCCATTGACCCGGTGCGCTACATCACGAACCATTCCACAGGCAAAATGGGGTATGCCATTGCCAGGGTGGCGGCCTGCAGGGGAGCTGCAGTTACCCTGGTAAGCGGCCCCGTGGACCTTGCCCCTCCCCTGTTTGCGGACACGGTTTTGGTGGAGAGCGCCAGGGAGATGTTTGAGGCAGTGACCGCCAGGAGCGGGGAGCAGGATATCATAGTCAAGGCAGCGGCAGTGGCTGACTACCGTCCGGCCGTGGTGGGAACGGAAAAGATGAAGAAATCGGACGGCGACCTGTCCATTGCCCTGGAGCGTACAGACGACATACTGGGATGGCTGGGACAGCACCGGCGTGACGGCCAGTTCCTCTGCGGATTTTCCATGGAAACCCAGAATATGCTGGAGAATTCCAGAGCTAAGCTGGCAAAGAAGCATATTGACATGATTGTGGCCAATAACCTGAAGGTGGAAGGCGCGGGATTTGGTACGGATACCAATGTGGTGACGCTTATTACCAGGGACAGTGAGAAGGAGCTTCCCATTATGTCCAAGGAAGAGGTGGCGGACTGCCTGCTGACTGAAATTTTGAACAGAATAGAGGGGTAGGCCGGGGGTTGTAATTATCATCCCCCCCTACTCTATAAAACGACAGGTTGATATTATCTTAACAAAGTCGTTGTGAAATATATCTAAAAAAGCAAAGTATTTCACAGGAAAACCCTGCTTCATATTGTAGATTTAGACTAAAATGGCGAAAGAAAAAATTGAATATTGACTTTGAAACTGTCAGAATATATAATTAAATCATACTTGAAACGGGTTTCAAGAATAAAACATACAAAGGGCGGAGGCGCCGGAAGGTGCATAATCCGCAGACGGGCAGGATGGTGGGCTTATGACGAGCATACGGGACGTGGCAAAACTGGCAGGCGTATCCCCCTCTACCGTATCCAGGGTAATGAACGGTACGGCCAGGGTGGATGACGAGAAGAGACAGAAGGTGGAACGGGCCATATCAGAAACCGGTTTCAAGCCAAATGAGGTGGCCAGGTCCCTTTATAAGCGCTCATCCAAAATCATCGGCATACTGGTGCCCAACATCATCAACCCGTTTTTCAATGAGCTGGCAGGAGCCGTGGAGGAGGAATGCGACCGCAGGGGATACCGCCTGACGCTCTGCAATTCCAACGATGATTTGGAAAAGGAGAAACGGAACCTGAACCTGCTGGAGCGCATGAATGCAGACGGGGCCATCCTAATGACCAACATGGATGAGATACATAAGGAAATCGGGAACTGCCGGATTCCGGTGGTTATGATTGACCGGCAGATTGAGGGCGGAAAAGAGATTGCCTGCATCCAGTCCAACCATTACCAGGGCGGAAGGATGTCCATGGAGCATCTCCTGGAATGCGGCTGCAGGCATATTGTGCAGATAAGCGGCCCGCTTCATCTGTCCAGCGCCAGAAAGCGCCACCAGGGATATCTGGATGTGTGCAGGGAACGGGGAATTGCACCTGCCTGGATAGAAGGGGATTACAGTTTTGAATCAGGAACCGAGATGGCGGCGCGGCTTTTGGAACTTCATCCGGATACGGACGGAATCATAGCAGCCAACGACATGGTGGCCATATCGGTGTATAAGGAGCTTCACAGGAGAGGCATACGGGTTCCGGAGGATATACAGCTGATTGGGTTTGACAACATTTCCCTCAGCAGCCTGTTTACGCCGGAGATTACCACCATTGCCCAGCCCATAAAGAAGATGGGGCAGGAGGCGGTGCGGATGCTGACGGAATACGTTGCCGGGGCGCAGATTAACCGGAATAAGGTATTCGATATCAAGCTGATAAAAAGGGACACAACTCTTTAGGGAATGCCTGGCGGCGTATTGGCCGGGCAGGCCCGGACATCAAAGGGATAAAATAAAATGTAAAGGAGAAAAGGAGGAATTATGAAGACAGCAGTGGTAGGCAGCATCAACATGGACATGACAGTGACAGCCGAGCGTATTCCCTTAAAGGGAGAGACGCTGAAAGGAGAGGACATCCGCTACATACCGGGAGGAAAGGGCGCAAACCAGGCAGTAGCCATGGCAAAGCTGGGAGCCGATGTGGAGATGTTTGGCTGCGTGGGCGATGATGAGGCGGGAAAAAGCCTTATTAAGAACATGGAGGACATGGGAGTGGGAACCTCCCACATCAAGGTTGCTCCCGGAGTAAACACAGGACTGGCGGTCATCACTGTGGGGGACCATGACAACACCATCGTGGTGGTGGCAGGAGCCAATGACAGGGTGGACCGGGACTATGTGGACAGCATAAAAGGAGCACTGTTTGCGTGCGACATCGTATTGCTGCAGCATGAGATTCCCCAGGACACGGTTGAGTATGTGATTGACATCTGCCATGAAAATGGAGTGAAGGTGGTACTGAATCCGGGTCCGGCCAGACCGGTGAAGCCGGAGGTTCTGGCCAAGGTGGACTACCTTACGCCGAATGAACATGAGGCAGCCATCCTGTTCGGGGACATGACGGTGGAGGAGATGCTGAAGGCGCATCCAGGCAAGCTGGTGATTACCCAGGGCTCCAGAGGCGTATCCACATGCCTTCCCACAGGAGAGATTCTTACTGTGCCGGCCAGGAAAGCCAATGTAGTGGACACCACGGGGGCCGGAGACACATTGAACGGGGCATTTACCGTGCAGATTGCAGGAGGCAGCACCATGGAGGAAGCGCTCCGGTTTGCCAATACGGCAGCCAGCCTGTCCACGGAGCGGTTCGGTGCCCAGGGCGGAATGCCTGACTGCGGCCAGGTGCTGGACGCCATGAAGCAGGCGTAATGTTGGATGGAGGAAGAAAACATGAAGAGACACGGCATACTTAACAGCAATATTTCCAGGGTACTTTCATCCATGGGGCATACGGACCGGATTGCAATTGCTGACTGCGGTCTGCCTGTACCGGAGGGAACAGAGCGCATTGATTTGGCGGTAACATTTGGAAATCCCAGGTTTATGGACGTTTTGAAAGCGGTTTCAAACGATATGAAAATAGAAGCAGTGGTTCTGGCTGAGGAAATCAAAGAACAGAATCCACAAATCCTGGAGGAAATCCAGGAGCTTTTTGCCAGCCTTGAAACCGGTTTCAAAATAGAAAAAGTAGAATTTGTCCCGCATACCCGCTTTAAGGAGATGACAAAGGAATGCAGGGCCGTTATCCGGACCGGCGAGACAACGCCCTATGCCAACATTATCCTGCAGTCCGGCTGTATCTTTTAAAGCAGAAACTATCTGGAGGGAAACAACATGAAAATTGAAATGAAAGGAATCAACAAGTCCTTTGGCCAGAACCAGGTCCTTAAGGATGCGGGCTTTGTGCTGGACGACGGGGAAGTACACGCCCTGATGGGAGAAAACGGCGCAGGCAAGTCCACCCTGATGAAAATCCTTACCGGCGTTTATACCCGGGATGGGGGTACGGTCATTGTGGACGGAAAAGAAGTGACCTACAAAAGCCCGCAGGAAGCGGAAAAGGCCGGAATCGTATTTATCCAGCAGGAGCTGAATGTACTGTTCGACCTGACGGTGGAGGAAAACCTCTTCCTGGGCAAAGAAATAAAGAAGGGCTTTGGAATATGCGACCGGAAGGCCATGAGGGCAAAGGCAGAGGAAACCTTAAACCGTCTGGGAGTCAGCATCCCCACAGACAAGGTGATGTCTGAGCTTTCCGTGGGACAGCAGCAGATGATAGAAATATGCAAGGCGCTGATGGTGGACGCAAAGGTCATTATCATGGATGAGCCCACGGCAGCCCTTACCCAGAGCGAGACAGAGGTGCTCTTCGAGGTGATGCAGTCCCTGCGGAATAAGGGAGTGTCCATTGTCTATATATCCCACCGTATGGAGGAGATTTTTGAGCTCTGCGACCGCATTTCCGTGCTGAGGGACGGCACCTACATAGGCACGAAGAAAATTCCGGAAACCAATATGAACGAAATCGTCAAAATGATGATTGGCCGGGAAATCGGCGAACGGTATCCAAAACGTGACTGCGCCATTGGAAACGAAGTGTTCCGGGTGGAGGACCTGACTAAGGAGGGCGTGTTCCACGATGTAAATTTCTCCGTAAAGGCAGGAGAGGTCCTGGGGGTATCCGGACTGATGGGGGCAGGGCGTACGGAAATCATGCAGGCTATTTTCGGTAATCTTTCTTATGAAAGCGGCAGCATTTTTATTGACGGAAAACAGGCAGTGATTAAGAATCCGATGCAGGCCATAGAGCAGGGAATCGGATTCATAACAGAGGACCGCAAAACAGAGGGCCTTCTTCTGGAGGAGAGCATTGAGAAAAATGTATCCCTGACAAACCTGGGGCGCATCTCAGGCAGGGGCAGGGTGGTAATCAGCAGGGAGAAGGAAAAAGGGCTGGTCACCAAGGCCATAGAGGAGCTTCATATCCGGTGTTTCGGACCAGGACATGAGTGTGTAAACCTAAGCGGCGGAAACCAGCAGAAGGTGGTATTCGCAAAATGGATTTACATGGAACCCAGAATCCTGATTCTGGATGAACCCACAAGAGGCGTTGACATCGGCGCCAAGAAAGAGATATACAGCATTATAAACCAGCTGGCTGAAAAGGGCGTTGCCATCATCATGGTGTCCTCTGAACTGCCGGAGGTATTGGGAATGAGCGACCGGATTATGGTGGTGCGCGAAGGCATGGTCAGGGGAATCATCAACCAGGGTGAGGCTGACCAGGAGAAGATAATGACATTGGCTACGGGAGGTACCTTATAATGAATGAAAATAAAAATAAAGTCATCAATTACGCCCAGGATTTCGGGGCACTCATTGCCCTTATCCTGCTGGTGGCGGGCATCAGCATTGCCAGCCCAAGTTTCCGCACCGGGGCCAATTTCCTGTCCCTGCTGCGTCAGTCTTCCATCAACGGGCTCATAGCCTTCGGCATGACCTTCGTCATTCTGACGGACGCCATTGACTTATCCGTTGGTTCGGTGCTGGCCCTCAGCACAGCCCTTTGCGCAGGCATGATTACAGCCGGGGTTCCGGCTGGTCTGGCCATGATTCTGGCACTGGTTTTGGGATGCGGCATGGGTGTTGTCAGCGGCATCATGGTAACAAAGGGACGTCTCCAGCCTTTTATCGCAACCCTGATTACCATGACGGTGTACCGCGGCCTGACCATGATATACACCAACGGTAAGCCAATCTCCAACCTGGGCGACAGCTTTATCCTGAAGGTGGTTGGAAAGGGAAAGTTCTACGGTATTCCGATTCCGGTCATTCTTCTGATACTGTTGTTCCTGCTTTTTTACTTCCTGTTAAATAAGACCACCTTCGGGCGCAGAATTTACGCAACCGGAAGCAACTGGAAATCTGCCAAGCTGGCAGGAGTGAACATACACAGGACAAAAATCATTGCCTATGCCATATCCGGCACCATGGCAGCCTTATCCGGCCTGATTCTGCTCTCCAGACTGGGTTCCGCGCAGCCCACCCTGGGAAGCGGCTATGAGCTGGACGCCATTGCGGCAGTAGCCCTGGGCGGCACCAGCATGAGCGGCGGCAGGGGAAAAATCTACGGAACCCTGATAGGCGTGCTGATTATTGCAGTGCTGAACAACGGCCTTAATATCCTGGGCGTATCATCCTACTATCAGGACGTCATCAAGGGCCTGGTCATCCTGATTGCAGTGCTCTCAGACCGTAAGAGATAGGAAACCGTAAAACCGTGTACATGAATCTGATATGAATATAAAAATAAATTTCGGGAGGAAAAGACCGTGAAGATTAAGAAAATACTGGCCCTTGCGGCAGCATTTACAATGCTTACGGCAGTGGGAGGCTGCAACGCCATCACCATTGACGGGGAGGAAAACGTTAAGGAGGGAAGCAGCGGAAACGTGATTGGTTTTTCTGTCTCCACCCTGAACAATCCATTTTTCGTAACGCTGACAGAAGGGGCCAGGAGTGCCGCGTCAGAGAAAGGGGTGGAGCTGGTGGTCGTGGACGCAGGGGATGACGCTGCCAAGCAGACCAGCGACATCGAGGATTTGGTGTCCAGAAACGTGGGCGTGCTGATTGTCAATCCGGTGGATTCGGACGCAGTTGCCCCGGCAGTAAAGAGCGCCATGTCCCAGGGAATCAAGGTGATTGCAGTGGACCGGGGAGTCAACGGAGTGGATGTGGACTGCCAGATTGCATCTGACAATGTGGCGGGAGCCAGGATGGCAACCGAGTATCTGATGGAGCTTGTGGGAGAGGGCGCCAAGGTGGCTGAATTACAGGGCGTGCCAGGAGCCTCAGCCACCATTGACAGAGGAGAGGGCTTCCACCAGGTGGCGGATAAATCCCTTCAGGTGGCTGCCAGCCAGACCGCTAATTTCAACCGTGCGGAGGGTATGACGGTTATGGAGAACATCCTTCAGTCCGACGGCACCATTAAAGGTGTGTTTGCCCACAATGACGAGATGGCCCTTGGGGCAGTGGAGGCAGTTGCTGCTTCCGGCAAGGACATAAAGATTGTTGGATTCGATGCAACGGACGATGCCCAGAAGGCGGTAAAAGACGGCAAGATGGCGGCCACGGTTGCCCAGAAACCGGATAAAATGGGTGAGACAGCCATTGAGACAGCCGTCAGTATCATGGCTGGTGAGACTGTGGATAAATCCATTCCGGTGGAAGTGGAGCTGATTAAATAGCAGAAATGAGATGGACCCGCCAGACCGGAACTTCCGGATGGCGGGTCCATTGCTGCCGGTTATATTACCATGTCTTTACCAGCTCTGTCTTAAAGTCCACCGTGTAAGGGCTGTCGTCCCTGGTCTTTAAATCCTCATAGACAGCCCTGCGCTCGTCGGCGCTTTCTTCGGCCCAGTATTCATAGCCCCGCATATAGCTGTCCATCAAATCATCCCAGGATTCAAACAAAGGCTGCATGGCCGTGGCGATTTCCAGGGATTTATCCAGGGCCTCCTGCTCGGTATAGTAGCCAGCCAGGTAGTAAAAGCTCATCAGGTTCATGGCGCGGCAGTAGTCCCAGCCTGCAATGGCGTCAGGGCCGTACTGCTCATAGAAGCCGAACATATCCGCGTAATTCCGGGCCTCATCCACGGTCATCTCAAACTGGTCCAGCAGGAATGCGCTTCGCTCGTCCGGGGCAATGTCCCTGATACCGGATTCATCCAGGTATGCCATGTCCTCGGCAAAGGTGGCCCGGTGTCCTTCTGTCAGAATCCAGTCCAGGGTGCTGTCCGCTGTCTCGCGGTCCGTGACGCTCCACCATTCTTCCAGTGATTTCTGCTCCATGGCCATCACCTCATCGTTGGCCGCCAGGCCGGCAAACCGGTTGTAATCCCAGCCGTTCAGGTCGGTGAGGACCGCGTAGGAGGCGTTGAACCAGCGGACCGTATCCGTCAGCTCCGCGGTGGTCCTGTCTTCCTCCTCAGGGGCATTTTCCTGGAATTTGGAACATGATGCCTTGAAGGAGGCTATCTTGCGGTCGCTCATCTTATTGGCCACATAAGCCATGGAGTAGTAAGCATAATCTGTTTCCCCGTAGACAACATAGGCATCCACCTTGGAGCCGTCCACCGACATCTTTCCGGTTATGGCGGTCAGGCTGGTCATGCCCGGCACCTCCGGCGCCTGGGCTTCGGCCTCGCCGGATATATTGTAGCTGGTTTTTATAATGTCCTGCACGTCCTCCAGACTGGAGGCCTGTCTGGCCGGACCGCTTTTAGGAAACTGAAGCAGGAACACTGCGTTGTCCTCCTTGGCGCTGGAAGCAATCAGCCATCCGTCCATGGGCGCCTCCTCTGTTTTCCAGGACTTGTCCAGATAAATGGACGCAGTGTCATCCGGGGTGGAGAATTCCTGCATCTGGGCCAGCATATCCTCCGGGGTTTTGGCCTTGCAGCCCTGCAGCGCTGCGGATGCCAGGGCTGCTGTGAGACAGAAGGTCAGGGCCAGTTTTTTTGGGGTTGTACATTTCATGGTTTTATCCTCTCTTTGTGGTCCTTTCAGGCCTGTCAGCTGGTTACGGACAGGCATGGACCGTATCTATACAGTATACTATATAACCATTCCGCACAGCAACCTGTAATTTACAGAGATTTCCATAGAATGGGGTGTCCTTAGCACCCGGCGCCTGTATTTCATACCTGTGAATACATGAGAGAGATATATGTACGGCAGGCAGGGCTGCATATGGAAAAACGGCCGGTAAAATCAAAAGCCAAAGGCCTTGACTTATGATTCCAATCATAATAGAATAAAAATTGGATGATTTTGGGCGTACTTCCAAAGTACGTCCATCTTTTACTCAATGGAAAACGGAGGACGAATAACTTGTCACAGATAGATAACCAGATGACAGAAGAGATAAAAAAGCGGAGGACATTTGCAATCATATCCCACCCCGATGCAGGTAAGACCACGCTGACAGAAAAGTTCCTGCTGTACGGCGGCGCCATCAACCTGGCCGGAACCGTCAAGGGGCGCAAGGCTGCCAAGCATGCTGTGTCCGACTGGATGGAGATTGAGAAGGAGAGGGGAATCTCGGTGACTTCTTCCGCCATGCAGTTTAATTACGACGGATTCTGTATCAATATCCTGGATACGCCGGGCCACCAGGATTTCTCAGAGGATACCTACCGTACCCTGATGGCGGCGGATTCCGCGGTCATGGTCATCGACGGTTCAAAGGGCGTGGAGGCGCAGACCATCAAGCTGTTTAAGGTATGTGTTATGCGCCATATCCCCATCTTTACCTTTATCAATAAGTTTGACCGGGAGGCCAGGGACCCTTACGAGCTTCTGGACGAGATTGAGGAGGTGCTGGGAATCCGCACCTGCCCGGTGAACTGGCCCATTGGATGCGGCAAGAGCTTTAAGGGCGTATACGACCGGTTCTCAAAGAAGATAACCACCTTTACGGCTGCCATGGGCGGCGCCAGGGAAGTGGACAGCCAGGAGTTTGCAGTGGACAGCGCGGATGTGGATTCCATAATCGGACAGGACTATCACCAGCAGCTCAGGGATGATATTGAGCTCCTTGACGGGGCCAGCGACGAGCTGGATATGGAGCGTGTCAGGATTGGGGATTTGTCGCCGGTATTCTTCGGCTCGGCCCTGACCAATTTCGGTGTTGAGACCTTTCTGGAGCATTTCCTTAAGATGACAACGCCGCCTCTTTCCAGGAAGACCCTGGACGGGGTGATTGACCCGTTCCGCCCTGATTTTTCCGCCTTTGTGTTTAAAATCCAGGCCAACATGAATAAGGCCCACAGGGACAGGATTGCTTTTATGCGCATCTGCTCCGGCAAGTTCGAGGCAGGCATGGAGGTAAACCATGTGCAGGGAGGAAAGAAAATCCGCCTGACCCAGCCCCAGCAGCTTATGGCCCAGGACCGTAAAATTGTGGAGGAGGCCTATGCCGGCGACATCATCGGCGTCTTTGACCCGGGGATTTTTGCCATCGGAGATACCCTGTGCGCTTCCAATGAGAAGTTTCAGTTTGAGGGCATACCTACCTTTGCGCCGGAGCATTTTGCCAGGGTGCGCCAGGTGGATACCATGAAGCGCAAGCAGTTCATAAAGGGAGTAAACCAGATAGCCCAGGAGGGTGCAATCCAGATATTCCAGGAGTTTAATTCCGGTATGGAGGAAATTATCGTGGGCGTGGTGGGCGTACTGCAGTTTGAGGTGCTGACCTACCGTCTGCGGAATGAATATAACGTGGAGGTTATCCTGGAGAAGCTGCCCTTTGAACACATCCGCTGGGTGGAAAATCCGGGCGAGGTGGATGTGGCCAGGATTCAGGGTACATCTGATATGAAACGCATTAAGGACTTAAAGGATAATCCGCTGCTGCTGTTCATTAACAGCTGGAGCGTGGGCATGGTATTGGACCGCAATCCGGCGCTGAAGCTGTCGGAATTCGGAAGAGCTTAGAGCAGAGCCGGGCGGCAGACGTTTTTTTCAGCGTGAATGAATGCAATCAGCTGCCAACAGAAGGAGGTAAAGTCATGAGTAAGATTGATGCTGTAAGGGCTGCCATGGTGGAGGCCATGAAGGCTAAGGACAAGGCCAGGAAGGATTCCCTTTCCATGCTGCTGTCCGCTCTCAAGAATGCGGAAATCAACAAGAGAGAGCCTTTGACGGAGGAAGAGGAGAACGCGGTCGTTAAGAAAGAAATCAAACAGACCCAGGAAACGTATGAGATGGCGCCGGCAGACCGTGAGGATATCCGGTCAGAGGCAGCGGCCAGGATGGCTGTATATAAGGAATTCGCACCCGAAGACATGAGTGTGGAGCAGATTCAGGCTGTCATAGGCGCTGTCCTGTCTGAACTGGGGATAGAGAATCCCACGGCTAAGGATAAGGGCGCCATCATGAAGGTTCTGATGCCCAGGGTCAGGGGAAAGGCCGACGGCAAGGTGGTCAATGAAACCCTGGCTTCCATGTTCCGGTAAAGACAGTTTTTGGGTTTTGAGAGCGGGCCGGTTGGAGCAGGACAATATAAGGATGCGGGGCTTAAGCTTTGCAGGAAAAGGAGACGGTAACAATGTATAGGAAAGAGATTGAAGGTTTTATTGACGCCCACAGGGAAGAGATGATAGAGGATATCTGCACGCTGTGCAGGATTAACAGTGAGAAGATGCCTTATGTGGAGGGCAAGCCTTACGGGGAAGGCCCGTTCCAGGCTCTTCAGGCAGCTCTCAGCATGGCGGAGGGGTATGGATTTTCCATCCGCAACTACGACAACTATGTGGGGACAGCCGACCTCAATGACAAGGAGAGGCAGCTGGACATTCTGGCCCATCTGGATGTGGTTCCCGCAGGCGAGGGGTGGACGGAGACAAAGCCCTTTGAGCCGGTGGTAAAGGACGGAAAGCTGTTTGGCCGCGGTACGGCTGACGACAAGGGTCCGGCTGTGGCTGCGCTCTATGCAATGAGGGCGGTGAAGGAGCTGGGAATCCCGCTTAATAAAAACGTCAGGCTGATTCTGGGCACGGATGAGGAGTGCGGAAGCTCTGATATCGTAAATTATTACGACAAGGAGGAGGAAGCCCCCATGACCTTTTCGCCGGATGCGGAATTTCCGGTTATCAATATTGAAAAAGGACGCCTGGAAGGTCATTTCCACGCATCCTTCCAGGCTTCTGAGGCAATGCCGAGGCTGGTGAAGGTGGAAGCCGGCATAAAGGCCAATGTGGTTCCGGGCAAGGCCAGGGCCGTAGTGGAGGGCGTTGACCTTAAGACGCTGGAGGCAGCGGCAGAGGAAGTGGAGAAAGAGACAGGAATCTCCTTTGTACTGGAGGGGGATTTACCGGTCATCACAGTTACCGCCCAGGGAGAAGGCGCCCATGCATCCACGCCTCAGGAGGGAAAGAATGCCCTTACCGGCCTGCTGGTGTACCTGACACGTCTGCCTCTGGCAGAGTGCTCCCAGATGGATATGCTGAAGAACCTGTTAAAGCTTTTCCCTCACGGCGACACCTGCGGAAGAGCCGCCGGCATCAGTATGGAAGATGAGCTGTCCGGCGCCCTGACCCTTGCATTCAGCATGCTGACGGTTGGGGCTGACGGCCTGGAAGGCGTATTTGACAGCCGCTGCCCAATCTGCGCAACTGAGGACACTGTGCTGGGAGTGGTAAAGAGTGCCATGGCTGACTTAGGACTTACGTTGGAGAATGACACCATGATACCGCCTCACCATGTGGACGGAGATTCCCATTTTGTAAAGACACTGCTGTCCGTATATGAGGACTACACGGGCCTTGAGGGAAGCTGCCAGGCGACAGGCGGCGGCACCTATGTCCATACCCTTAAGAACGGCGTTGCCTACGGTGCAGCCCTGCCGGGAACCGATAACCGCATGCACGGGGCAGACGAGTTTGCAGTGGTGGATGAGCTTGTTTTAAGTGCCAAGATATTTGCGCAGGTTATTGTTGAGCTGTGCGGCTGATAGTGAAAATATACCCTGTTTTTCTGTGACCTGATTGTGAATGAGGGGATGATGGAATGGTGGGATTGGAAGGCGGGCCGGAACAAGGCGGGCCAGCTGCTTATGCGGAGAATATCCGGCAAGCCCGGTCTGCAGTACCGGACCGGCCGGAAAAAACAACAATTGCAGGTAAGAATGATTTATCAGAAACAGCTGTCAGAAACAACGGCTGCTACCGCCGGGACCGGACCGTGTGGACAACGGCGGAGGACGGGGAGGACTGGCGGGAGCAGACGGTCCGTCTGCTGGAACAGCTGAAAAAGCAGTATCCGGGCATAGAGCTTCACCTGGCGGACGGGGAGGAAGCAAAGGATTTGGCTGCGCTGGCTGTCCGGGCAGGAACAGGTATGCATCTGTATCTGTCCCGGGAGTTTGTCCGCCGCATGGGCAGCAGCAGGGAGGAATTTGGCAGCTGCTATTCTGCGCTGTTATCCGCTGCCGGAACCCTCTGGGCGGAAAAGGGACAGACCATGGCTTCCGGGGCTTTTTTGGGGGAGAATGGGATTTCATACTGGTCTGTGCCGGATAGGACGGATAAGGCGGCCTCGGCTGCGGTTCCGGTTCCCGGCGGGGAGAAAAAAACATCCACCAGCAGCGGTACAGGGATGCACGTATCCCTTTCCCTCAATGTTTCCAGCCATTTTTCCCGTGTGGCCAGGGCGCGCACAAAGGGGCAGGTACAGGAAGCCATGTGGGACATATACAGGTCCATATCCAACCTGAAGACGGCAGCGGCCTATGGTGATGACCAGCAGCGGGTAAAGGCATCCAGGGCCCTTCGTTCCCTGCAAAAGCTGCTGGGCCGGGGAGGCAGGAAGATGCGCAGGCTGGAGCAGGAAAAGCTTAAGCAGCGGGCGCAGAAAAAGGCGGAAAAGGAACACCGGGACCGAAGGGCCTTCCGGCTTAAGCAGGAGCAGAAACGTATGCGTTCAGCCAGACTGGGGGCAGATGCCGGTCTTGTGAAGGAAGGTCATGGAGACGAGTACTATATTCAGGCATACAGGCGGTTTTCCGGCCCTGGGGACAAGAGGGAGTATCAAACGCCGGAAGCAATCATGGCAGGCCTCTTTGAGGCCATACCATCGGGAGATGCAGGGGTGGCCGGAGCGTCAGAGGCCGGGTTTACGGCAGCCGATGTAGTTGTCTCAGGTGATGCCCTGTAAAACAGCGGGGATAGGATATCACAGCGCTGGTTACAGAGAGTATTATAAAGGATATTACCTGGGGGACTGTCCGGACTGCCGCAAAAAATGCCGCATAAATGTCTCTTCCGGCAAAAAATGCTTGACAAATAGGTTCATGTGATGTATTTTCTTAACTAAGATAAATCCCAGCGATTTGATAGGAATCGGTATAGGAGGAACTTATGAATCAGTTAAGAGCCATGCAGATGAATATGGATATGATGAACAGCATGTACATGATGATGTGCTGTGTATCCGCATGGGCAAAAAACTGAATGTAAGTTTCATCTGTATGGATTGTGATTAATCAGGAGACATCCCGGTAGCAGGGGAAGATTCAGGGCCGCAAGTCCGTGCAGGACATGCGGCCTTTTTGCCGTGATTCTGCCATGGATGCCGCAGCCAGGCGTGAATAGGCGAGAGATGCCAACTATGTGCTGCAGGAACAAAAGAAAGGAATTAGACCTATGGAAGCAAATAAAGAGAATCCCATCATCCAGCTGGTGGGGCTGGGGAAACAGTTCCAGACCATGAACGGTCCGGTTACTGCCCTGGAAGATATCAATCTGGAAATCCGGTACGGAGAGGTGTTCGGCATCATCGGCCTCTCCGGCGCAGGTAAGAGCACCCTGGTACGGTGCATTAATTACCTGGAAGTGCCGACCTCAGGAAAGGTCATATTTGAGGGAAAGAACCTGTCCGTGATGAAGGACAGGGAGAAACGTCTGGCCAGACAGTCCATGGGCATGATTTTCCAGCAGTTCAATCTGCTGTCCCAGAGAAACGTGCTTCAGAATGTCTGCTTCCCCCTGGAGATAGCAGGGGTGTCCAGGGCAGAGGCCAAAAAGCGGGCCGAGGAGCTGCTGACGCTGGTGGGGCTGGAAGACAGGATGAAGGCTTACCCGGCACAGCTCTCAGGCGGCCAGAAACAGAGGGTTGCCATTGCCAGGGCCATGGCAACCAATCCAAAGGTCCTTCTGTGCGACGAGGCCACCAGCGCGCTGGACCCCAATACCACCAAATCCATTCTGGAGCTGCTTAAGAAGATAAACAGGGAAATGGGAATCACGGTCATTGTTATCACCCATGAGATGGCAGTTATCGAGGCCATATGCGACAGGGTGGCCATCATAGACCACAGCCATATTGCGGAAGTGGGAAATGTATCCGATATCTTCTCCGGCCCCAAATCCGATATCGGACGCCAGCTGATTCTGGGGGATGTGGCTGAACAAAATCTGAGTTTCGGCAGCTCCCGGCAGATTCGTATTATTTTTGACGGAAGGGAATCTTCTGAGCCTGTCATTGCCAATATGGTGCTGGCCTGCAAGGTGCCGGTGAATATCATGCATGCGGATACCAGGGATATTGAAGGCAAGGCCATGGGTCAGATGATTATCCAGCTTCCGGAGGATGACACGGACGCCGGCAGGATTTGTAACTACCTGAAGACAGCCAATGTAAAGTTCGAGGAGGTGCGGTGAGATGCAATTTGATTCTACGACCATAAATATGCTGGTGAAGGGAATATGGGAGACCATCTACATGGTATTCCTGTCCTCAGCCTTATCCTATGTCATCGGTATTCCGCTGGGAATCGCCCTGGTGGTGACGGACAAGGAAGGCATCAGCCCGGTGCCGCTGTTTAACAAGGCCCTGGGACTTATCATCAACCTGCTGCGTTCCGTGCCATTCATCATCCTGTTAATCATGGTGCTGCCCGTTACCAAGTTCATTGTGGGAAAGACCATTGGATCCAATGCAACGGTGGTGCCTCTGATTATTGCCGCAGCCCCCTACATAGGGCGTATGGTGGAGTCTTCCCTGAAGGAAGTGGACGCAGGCGTCATTGAAGCAGCCAAATCCATGGGTGCATCCACCTGGCAGATTATTGTCAAGGTGCTTCTGCCGGAGGCAAAGCCTTCCCTGCTGGTGGGGGCCGCCATATCCGTGACCACAATTCTTGGATATTCTGCCATGGCAGGCTTTACCGGCGGCGGGGGACTGGGCGATATCGCCATCCGCTACGGATACCACCGTTACCAGACCGACATGATGATGGTGACCGTGGTGCTTCTGGTCATCATTGTACAGCTGATACAGGAAGTTGCCATGCGCATGTCCAGGAAGAGTGATAAGAGGATTCGGTAGGTAAAACAGGCAAGAGAATTACATTGGAAAATCATGTAAGAGGAATCATGTAAAAGAAATCATGTAAAAGAATCATCTGACAAAGTCGTGCAGGAGAGTCTGCTGAGGCAGCCCGGTTTCCCCGCAATGTCCGGAAAACGTATATGACCGGCGTAAGAGAAAACGGCGCCTGGCCTTGGCTGATGATAAATGCCGTATCATTCATGGCGCAAAATAACAGGGGCATTGCCCCAAAGCGAGGAGGACACAATTATGAAGAAAAACATGTTAGGTGCAGCCGTACTGGCTGCCGTGCTGGCATCAGGAGTGCTTAGCGCTTGCTCCGGCAGTCCAAAGGAAACCACGGCAGCAGATACAACTGCGGCAGCTGCCGGGACACAGGCCGCTGATTCCAAGGCAGAAGATACCACGTCCGCGGAGGAGGAAACCACCCAGGCCGGCGGAGAGCTTAAGGAAATCGTGGTAGGCGCAAGCCCTGCACCCCATGCTGAAATTCTGAATGCA
Organism: Clostridium sp. 1001283B150225_161107_B6; assembly: GCF_015556325.1. Lineage (NCBI taxonomy): Bacteria > Bacillati > Bacillota > Clostridia > Eubacteriales > Clostridiaceae > Clostridium > Clostridium sp. 1001283B150225_161107_B6. The sequence continues at coordinate 27,370 of NZ_JADNMD010000004.1, forward strand.
GCCAAGGAGGTTCTGGCATCCAAGGGCTATGAGTTGAAAATTGTGGAATATACAGATTATGTACAGCCCAACAATGCACTGGATTCCGGCGACCTGGATGCCAATTATTTCCAGCACAAGCCATACCTGGATTCCTTTAATGCCCAGAACGGAACAAAGCTGGCCAGTGCAGGCGCTATCCACTATGAACCCTTTGGTATTTATGCAGGCAAGACAACATCCCTGGAGGAGCTTCCTGACAAGGCAACCGTACTGGTGCCAAATGATGTGAGCAATGAGGCAAGAGCCCTTCTGTTACTGGAGGCACAGGGACTGATAAAGCTGAAAGACGGCGTGGGCCTGGAGGCAACCAAGAATGATATCGTGGAGAACACCAAGAATCTGGATATCGTAGAGTTAGAGGCAGCACAGCTTCCTCGTTCCATTTCTGACGGCGACATTGCAGTCATTAACGGCAACTATGCAATCGAAGCAGGACTGAAGGTCAGCGACGCCCTGGCTACAGAGGATTCCCAGTCCCTGGCAGCTACCACCTACGGCAATGTGGTGGCAGTGAGAGAGGGAGAAGAGTCCAGCGATGCCACCAAGGCGCTGGTGGAAGCATTGACCAGCCCTGAGGTAAAGCAGTTCATGGAGGAAACATACGAAGGCGCTGTTGTTCCGCTGTTCTAGGGTGCGCTGATGACGGGAATGAAGGTTCGAACAGGCTTCGGGAAAAGTACACTCATGTTCATAAAATTGTAAGAGGCTGTCCGCCGGGGATATACCCCGGCGGATTGTTTTATTTTACAAAATATGTTATACTTCTCCAAAAGTGCGTCCTGTTTTTTATGGACATACCGGTGCAGCCCTATGGGCTTGAGAGAGGAGATAAAATCCATGGAACATGAATACGATAACGGATGCGGAACCGGAGATGGCAAGGGTCCGGATTATCATACAGATAACAGGGAACCGGTGATAGTGGCGGAACAGCCTGCCAGGGAGGTGAAGGACGGGACCTTCGGACGGGAAAACGGCGGACGGGAAGCCGGCGGTCAGGAAGCTGGAGGTCAGAATGCCGGCGGTCAGGAAGCCGGAGGTCAGAATGCTGCGGCAAAGGGGACGCCGGGCCGGGAATGCCCGGACCAGGAAAGAACGGTTCAGGGAAGCCCAGTCCGGGAAAGCCCAGGCCAGGGTGGTTCCGATGGATGGAGCAGTCCCATAGATACGCCCCTAAGAGAGGACAGATGGAGCGATGGGGATAAGCCTTATCTGGGAAGTCCCTGGGAGCCGTCCCCATCCGGGACAGCATATGGGCCGGGAAAAGAGAACGGCGCCAGCGGAAACGACAGCCAGCCAATATATCACCCGGCGCCGGCTTCTTATGGCCAGAGGCAGCCAGGGGCCGGACAGGGTCAGCCAGGTCAGGGCCAGCCGGGTCCAGCCCAGGGCGGCAGTGCCGGAATGGGCAGTGGTTCTGTTCAGAGGGACGGAAGCGACGGAAGGGGAAACAGCCGGTATCAGAGCCAATATCAGACCCAATACCAGACCCAGTACCAGTCCGGCCAGCCTGTTTACCAGGAAAAGAATAACATGGCAACCGCATCTCTGGTCATGGGAATTCTTTCTGTGTGCAGTATCTGCTGCTGCCTGCTGTTTGGTATTGTTTTCGGCGCCCTTGGCATCATATTTGCCATCATGTCAAAGAAGGAAAACAGGATGGACGGCAAGATGGACGGCCAGGCAAAGGCAGGACTCATACTCTCTATTATTGGCATCGCTGTCACTGTGCTCATAGTTATCCTTTTTGTGGCGGTTGAAGTGCTTTACGTGATACCGGGGCTGGATTGATGGGGAATTATTATAAGAGATAATTATAAGAGGCGGAAATCAGGTTTTAATGGGACGGTATCCGGCATATAGTAGGTAGCAAGAGAGGCCGGGAGGCTGTGGACCGTGAGGATTTACGACCTTAAACAAAAAGAAGTGATTAATGTAAAGACCTGCAAGCGTCTTGGATTTGTGGGAGATGTGGATTTTGATATGGAGACGGGCTGTCTGCTGGCCCTGATTGTGCCTGGTCCGGGCTGCATATGCGGTTTTTTGGGGCGGGAGAAGGAGTATATCATTCCATTCTGCGACATCTGTCAGGTGGGAAACGATATTATACTGGTGGACATAAAAGAAAAAGATGTGACGGAAAGCATTAAATGCTGAAAGGAAACATGGCAGCGCGGATTCCAGTGGGATTCGCGCTTTATCCGTGTATGCGGGGACAGAGGAGTGGCCGCCAGGGTCTCCCCTGCCGGCCGGTTTGTGAGAAAAAGTTGTATGAAAAGCATTTGCTTTTTACAAAACTAACTATACAGATGAAATGTGAAGGTTTTATGGTGGAAATGTGAAAAAACTGTGAAGGGAACCGGAAAATGGCCGCAGCAGTCACAGGTTTTCGTGGATGATGGCCAGGATGTCTTTCAGCCTGCCTGCTTCAATCTGACCCGGAGCAGAGGCTTCCCCTACAGAGCCAAAGGTCATGCAGGAGCCGAACACTTCCCCTGACAGGCGGCTTATCAGTCCGGTGCCTTTCATGGACATGGTAATGACAGGGCAGGACAGGGACTGGCTGGCCTTATGGGTGGCTGAAAGAAGAGTAAGGACATCGCCGGCTGACTGCGGCATGACCGCAATTTTGGCTATGTCTGCCCCCAGTTCCTCCATGTGCTGCAGGCGGCGGAGCATCTCGCTTTCATCCGGTGTAGCCGTAAAATCGTGATTGGACAGGATGACGCTTACATGGTGTCTGTGGGCCAGGTCCGCCATCTCCCTTACCATATCGTCGCCGGAAAAGAGCTCTATATCCACCAGATGGATATGCCCGGAACAGATGGCGCGTTCCGCCAGGGAGCGGTAAGCCGGGAGGGAGGCGGGCAGATGGCCGCCCTCCTTATGTGTGCGGAAGGTAAAGAGAAGCGGAATGTTATCCAGAGCAGCTTCCAGGCCGGGAATAACCTGGTCCAGGGTGCCTGGTACCATAATGGACTCAAACCAGTCCGCCCGCCATTCAGCCACATCCACAGGCAGCTCCGTGAAGGAGGCTGCCTGACGAATCAGGGAGTCATAGTCCCTTTCCACCAAAGGAGCGCATAGTTTCGGCATTCCCTGACCAAGTACAGTTTGTTTTATAATAACATTTTTCATGATAAAGGGCACCTTTCCTGTAATCTTTTTGGTTCTGTATGGATTCATTATAAAGGAGGGAGGGGAATTCGTCCATACCGGAATGAAAAAAGAACAAAGTCCTTGCGATTCGTACTTTCTTCGGTTAAAATATATGAAGCGTTTAAGACGATACGTGAAAAAGAAAGGAAGGGTAACCCAGATGAAATGCCCCTATTGTAATGAAGCAGACACCAAGGTCATAGATTCCCGCCCGGCAGACGACAACAGCTCCATACGCAGGCGCCGCCAGTGTGAGCGCTGCGGTAAGCGCTTTACCACCTACGAAAAGCTGGAGACCATGCCGTTAATGGTAATAAAGAAGGATAATTCCAGGGAGACATATGACCGCTCCAAGATTGAAGCAGGAATCATTCACTCCTGCCACAAACGGCCGGTATCCCCCCAGCAGATTAATTCCATGATTGATGAGATAGAGAACCAGATTTTCAATATGGAGGAAAAGGAAGTGCCGACCTCCGCCATCGGAGAGCTGGTGATGGGAAAGCTTAAGGACCTGGACGAGGTGGCATATGTTCGTTTTGCCTCTGTATACCGTGAATTCAAGGATGTGAACACATTCATAGACGAGATTGGCAAATTGCTGAAAAAATAGATTGGAAGGAATACTTATAAGTATGCTGGAAATGTTTTATCCCCGCCGTTACGAGGTCTCCGCCTATGTGATACCCTTTGACCATTATCATGCACAGGGAATGCAGGGCGTGATTTTTGATATAGATAATACCCTGGTGCCCCACGACGCGCCGGCAGACGGACAGGCAGTGGAACTCTTCGGGCGGCTCCGGGCCATGGGAATGAAGACCTGCCTTTTATCCAACAATAAGGAACCCAGGGTAAAGCCGTTTGCGGATTTGGTGGGTTCCGGCTATATCCACAAGGCAGGCAAGCCGGGAGTCAGGGGATATGAGAAGGCCATGGAGCTTATGGGGACCGACAGGGACCATACCCTGTTTGTGGGAGACCAGCTGTTTACGGATGTGTACGGGGCCAACCGGGCCGGTATTTACAGTATCCTGGTAAGGCCCATGAACCCCAGGGAAGAAATACAGATAGTGCTGAAGCGTTACCTGGAAAAGCCGGTGCTGTATTTTTACAGGAAACATGCCAGAGACATAAAACAAGACAGGGAGTAACGTGAGACAATGGACGGAAAGACAAGAGTATGCGGACTGATTGCAAATCCGGTGGAACATTCCATGTCGCCCATGATGCATAATTTTTTTGCACAGAGAACAGGGATGAACCTGACCTATGTCCCTTTTAAGGTTGAGGAAAGCCGGGTGGGGGATGCGGTAAAGGGGGCTTATGCCCTGAATATACAGGGAATGAATGTGACGGTTCCCCATAAGCAGCGCGTCATGGAATTCCTGGATGAGCTGGATGAGGACGCCAGGGCCATTGGGGCGGTTAATACGCTGGTCAGGACAGATGCCGGGTATAAGGGGTATAATACGGATGGCGCAGGCCTGAGCCGTGCTCTTGCGGAATCCGGCATCAGGACAGAAGGCGAACACTGCATTCTGGTTGGCGCCGGAGGAGCCGCCAAGGCAGCAGCTTATGTGCTGGCAAAGGGCGGGGCCCGGCGAATCTGTATCCTCAACCGGAATGAACAACGGGCCAGGGAACTGGCCGGCTGTATCAATACACTGATTGGCCGCAGCCTGGCAGAGGCCCTGCCCCTTGACGGCTACAGGAATCTTCCTGCCAGGGAGGGCGGATATCTGGCTCTGCAGTCCACCAGCGTGGGCATGTATCCCCATGTTGAGGATGTTATCATCCATGACCCGCAGTTTTACGGAATGATTCATACCGGTGTGGACATTGTCTATACCCCCGCCAGGACAAGGTTCATGAAGATGGTACAGGAGGCAGGAGGAAGGGCTGTGAACGGCCTGGACATGCTTTTGTATCAAGGCGTTATCGCTTTTGAACTATGGAATCCCCAGGTAAAGGTGGACAGCGAAACCATAAGGATGGCAAAGCAGATGATAGAAGACTTCCTGGTAAAAAAGCAGGCCGGGGAGGACCGGGGAGAGAACCTGATTCTCATCGGCTTCATGGGGGCGGGAAAGACCAGCGTGGGAGAGCATTTTGCAGCCCGCTACCACATGCCTCTGATTGATACGGATAAGGAGATTGAGGCAGCGGCCGGTATGGCTATATCCGACATATTTGCCAACCAGGGAGAGGAAGCCTTCCGGCGCCTGGAGACAGGGGTTCTGGAGAAACTGCTGAAACAGGGAGGCAGGTCTGTGATTTCCGTGGGAGGCGGACTGCCTCTCAGGGCGGAAAACAGGGCGTTTCTGAAGCAGCTGGGCACCGTGGTATATCTGGATGTCCTGCCGGAGACTGTGATGGAACGAATCGGAGCCGATGTGTCGGACCGCCCCATGCTCCACGGCAGTGATGTGATGGGACGCATTATCAGTCTTTTGGATTCAAGAAAACCCCGCTATCTGGAAGCCTCCCACATGGTAGTGGATGTGAACGGACGGGATGTGGATGATATCGTGGAAGAGATATACCGCAGGGCAGTGGATAAAAACCGCTAAAAAGGGAGAAATTTATACTGCCAATAAAAAAGAACTTGAAAATGCTCCCTACATAGTATAGAATATAAAAGATTAAAGACTTATGGGGCGCTTAGGCAAGCGTCATGAACGAACTCAAGGAGGAATATCTTTATGATATCAGCAGGCGATTTTAGAAATGGCATTACACTGGAGATTGACGGACAGGTTGTCCAGATTATGGAATTCCAGCATGTTAAGCCAGGCAAGGGCGCAGCATTCGTGCGTACAAAATTAAAAAATGTAATCAACGGCGGCGTGGTAGAGCGCACCTTCCGTCCTACAGAGAAGTTCCCTCAGGCAAGGATTGACAGAGTGGACATGCAGTATCTGTATGCCGACGGAGAATTATATAACTTTATGAACCAGGAGACTTATGACCAGGTAGCCCTGAACCAGGATATCATCGGCGATGCCCTGAAGTTCGTGAAAGAGAATGAGGTATGTAAGGTCTGCTCTTACAATGGCAGCGTATTCTCCGTAGAGCCTCCGCTGTTTGTTGAGCTGGAGATTACAGAGACAGAGCCAGGTTTCAAGGGCGATACCGCAACCGGTGCCAACAAGCCGGCTACCGTGGAAACCGGTGCAACCGTATACGTACCGTTATTCGTAGAAATCGGCGATAAGATTAAGATTGATACCAGGACCGGCGAATATCTGTCACGTGTATAATATAACTTGTCAGACACGCTCTGGGAAGCGGTTTGTAAGAATTGCTCCGGCAGATGCCGGGGCAGTTTTTAACTTTCCGGGAAAAGGAAAGACCTATTGTCACAGTAAAGGAGAGTATACATTGTGAATAAGATTCTGGATATGATGGAGCAGGAAATAAAGCAGGCGTTTACAGCCAGCGGATATGAGGATTCCTTTGCAAAGGTGGTTTTATCCAACCGTCCCGACCTGTGTGAATATCAGTGCAACGGCGCCATGGCTGCTGCCAAAGCATACAGGAAGAAGCCTATTGATATAGCCAGCCAGGTGGTGGAACATCTGGTTTCCGGCGGCGCCCACCCTGTTTTTTCAGAGGCAGTTGCCGTGATGCCGGGATTCATTAACCTGAAACTGTCAGAGGAGTTCCTGGCAGAGTATGCAGGTTCCATGGCCCAGGCAGACAAGCTGGGACTGGAAACGCCTCATAAGCCTGAGACAGTTATAGTGGATTACGGCGGGGCCAATGTGGCAAAACCGCTTCATGTGGGCCACCTGCGGGCGGCCATTATCGGGGAGAGCATAAAGCGCATGGGCCGGTTCCTGGGCCACCATATGATTGGCGATGTGCACTTGGGAGACTGGGGACTGCAGATGGGACTTATCATCGAGGAACTCAGGGACAGGAAGCCGGAGCTGGTGTATTTTGACGAATCCTTTGAGGGACCCTTTCCGCAGGAGGCGCCCTTTACCATCAGTGAGCTGGAGGAGATATATCCTGCGGCCAGCGCCAAGTCCAAGGCTGACGAGGTGTTTAAGGAGAGGGCCCATCAGGCAACCCTGAAACTTCAGCGAGGATACGCCCCATACCGGGCAATCTGGCAGCATATCATGTCTGTCTCTGTGGCCGACCTTAAGAAAAATTATGCAAACCTGAACGTGGAATTCGATTTGTGGAAGGGCGAAAGCGATGCAGAGCCATACATTGCGGATATGATTCAGATGCTGGTGGATAAGGGGCTGGCCCATGAGAGCCAGGGCGCGCTGGTGGTGGATGTGGCACAGGATACGGATACCAAGGAGATTCCCCCCTGCCTGATTCGCAAATCCGACGGAGCTTCCCTCTATGCCACATCTGATTTGGCAACCATTGTGGAACGGGAGCAGGATTTTAAACCGGACCGGTATATATATGTGGTGGACAAGCGCCAGGGTATGCATTTTGAGCAGGTGTTCAGGGCGGCTAAGAAGGCTGGTATTGTGAAAGAAGATACCCCCATGATTTTCCTGGGCTTCGGCACCATGAACGGCAAGGACGGAAAGCCCTTCAAGACCCGTGAGGGCGGAGTCATGCGTCTGGAAACGCTTATTGAGGAAATCAATGAAGCTGTATATCAGAGAATCATGGAGAACAGGACCGTATCAGAGGACGAGGCCAGGAGCACGGCGGCCGTAGTAGGGCTGGCGGCCCTTAAGTACGGCGATTTGTCCAACCAGGCAGCCAAGGATTATGTCTTTGATATTGAGCGCTTTACATCCTTTGAGGGAAATACAGGTCCGTACATCCTCTATACCATTGTGCGGATAAAATCCATTCTTGCCAAATACAGGGAGAACGAGGGCCAGGTCAGCCCGGATGGCTCTGAAAAGAAGATTCTTGCCTGCACAGGCAGCTCCGAGAAGGCGCTGATGCTTATGCTGGCCAGATATAACGAGGTCCTGGAAAACAGTTTTGCTGAGACAGCGCCTCATAAGATATGCCAGTATATCTATGAGCTGGCCAATGCCTTCAACAGCTTTTATCATGACACCAAGATTCTGGCAGAGGAGGATGAAGCCAGGAAGGAGAGCTATATCGGTTTAATTTCCCTTACCAGGCGGGTACTGGAAACCTGTATCGGACTATTGGGAATCGAGGCTCCGGAGCGCATGTAACCGCGGGGATGTCCCGGGATATTCTGCGGCCCCCTGCCTTGGTGCAGGGGGAGCAGAGATATCCCGCTGAAAGGATGCATGAAGCAGATGAAGATTGTCAGGATGGACACCAGCAGCTTCTGGAAAGGAGAGGCTGGTGTGAAAGGCCTGGTTGAAGACCAGGGGGAAACATTTGAGGTAAATTTATATCTGGGAAACGGAAAGGTAAGGGATTATTCCTGTTCCTGCAGCAAAGGGAATTCTTACAGGGGAATGTGCGCCCATGGGGAGGCCCTTTTTGCGTATTATAAACAGCGGAGGGAGGAGGCGTCCAAACCAATGGTTCACACGTCCTCCCAGGTCCACACCATGATACGGGAGTACACGAACCGGGAGGTGGCCAGGATTCTGGCGGAGGATGTGGATGCCCAGGTTAAGCTGGAACCAGTGCTGATTCTGGACGGAAAGGACACTCATCTGGAGTTTAAGGTGGGAATTACCCGTTTTTATGCTGTGCGCGATTTGGGGGCATTTAAGGAGGCCGTTGAAAACAGCGCCCATGTGGCCTATGGAAAGGACCTGTCCTTTCATCATCACAAATCAGCTTTTACTGACAGCAGCAGGGAACTGCTGGCCCTGCTTATGGGAGCCGCGGAAAACCAGAAAGCAATCCGCAGCCTGACCTTAAACCGTATGAACCGGGACCGTTTTTTTGAAATGGTGGCCGGCCGTACCATAGAGGTCCAGCTTCCCGGAGGAAACCGGGTCATGATGGAAATGGAGGATTCGGACCCGGTGGCTTTACTTAAGGTGGAAAAGACGGGAAGGGACGGACTGAAAGCCAGCCTTATGGGCGTGGCGCCCATGAAAGGAAGCGAGGACCCAAGGCGGGTGGCTGCCTGTTTCCGTGGGGAACGGTTTCTTTACGTGGCATCAGGCCAGAGGCTGTACCGGTGCAGCGAGTCATGCACCCAGGTCATGGGTCTGTTCATGGAACAGATGTGCATGGAACGGGATGGAAGCGTGATGGTGGGGCAGAGGGATATTCCCCTGTTTTATGAGCGGGTGGTCAAGCATATTCTTCCATACTGCCGTCTTATGCTGGAGGAAGTGGATTTTAAGGATTACGAGCCGGAGCCATTAAAGGCGTCCTTCCGGTTCGGCACAGGGGAGGATGGCGCACTTGTGATGGAACCATCCCTTGCTTACGGCAGTTATGAATTCCATCCCCTGGAGGATGAGAATCTTCCCAGGACTATCTGCCGCGATGTGCCGGGCGAGTTCAGGGTTAGCCAGCTGATTCATAAATATTTTAAGTACAAGGACCCTGAGGGCAGGAAGCTGGTTATAAGGAATGATGAGGATGAGATATACCGTCTTATGACGGAGGGAATGGACGAATTCCGCTCCATGGGAGATGTATATGTGTCGGAGAACCTGCGTCAGTGGAAGGTGCTGGCGCCGCCGCGGGTTACGGTGGGGGCCTCTGCTGTCAGCGGCTGGCTGGAGCTGGACGTGGACATGGGAGATATGAACAGCCAGGAGCTGAACCGGATACTGGCAGCCTACAGCCAGAAAAAGAAGTACTACAGGCTGAAAAACGGACAGTTCCTTGGGCTGGATGAAGGCGGCCTCACGGTCATCAGCCGCATGGCATCGGAAATGGGAGTGACCAGAAAGGAGCTTCAGAGCGGCAGGGTCCGCCTGCCGGCTTACCGCGCCTTTTATCTGGATTATCTGCTCAAGGAGAGTACCGGTGTAACCTATTACAGGGACCAGATGCTGAAGGCCATGGTGAGGTCGGTCAAGTCCGTGGAAGACAGCGATTTCACGGTGCCTGAGAGGCTGCGGGGCGTACTGAGGGAGTATCAGAGAGTCGGGTATGTCTGGCTGCGGACCCTGGACAGCTACGGATTCGGGGGAATCCTGGCCGATGACATGGGACTGGGAAAGACCATACAGATTATTGCGCTTTTGGAGAATGCCTATGGTTCAGGGGAACCGTCCCCGTCTCTGATTATATGCCCTGCTTCCCTTGTGTACAACTGGGAGCATGAGATTGTTCGTTTTGCGCCGGACCTTAAGGTCCTGTCGGTTGTGGGAAGCAGTTCAGAGCGCGAGGCCCTGTTAAAAAAGGTGGGAAGTACCCCACGGGATTACCAGGCCATTGTGACCTCCTATGACTTGCTGAGAAGGGACATTGGATTCTATGAAGGCATTCATTTCCGGTACCAGGTCATAGACGAGGCCCAGTATATCAAAAATGCATCCACACAGAGTGCCAGGGCAGTGAAATCCCTGGATGTGCAGACCAGATTTGCCCTGACAGGAACGCCTGTTGAGAACCGTCTGGGGGAACTGTGGAGTATTTTTGATTATCTCATGCCGGGCTTTCTCTTTGGCAGCCAGTTTTTCAAAAAGGAATATGAAATCCCTATTGTAAGGGATGGTGACGCAGCAGCCCTAAAACGGCTGAAACGGATGATAGGTCCCTTTGTGCTGAGGCGTATAAAAAAGGATGTGTTAAAGGAGCTTCCGGACAAAATGGAGGAGGTTGTATATTCCAGCTTTGAGCCGGAACAGAAAAAATTGTATACAGCCAATGCCGCCGCCTTTAAGGAGAAACTCAGTGCAGGCGGCTTTGGCCAGGCGGGGGAAGGAAAGCTCCAGATTCTGGCGGAGCTCATGCGCCTGAGACAGATATGCTGTGACCCGCGGCTGTGTTATGACAATTACAGGGGCAGTTCCGCCAAGCTGGAGACCTGTATGGACCTGGTTCGCAGAGGCGTGGCGGGAGGACACAAGATATTGCTGTTTTCCCAGTTTACCTCTATGCTGGACATTATCCATAAGAGGTTCGAGAAGGAGGGAATCAGGTGCCATGTGCTTACGGGAGCCACTTCCAAGGAAGAACGAATCCGGCTGGTGGGGGATTTTGGGAAGGACGAGGTGCCGGTATTCCTGATTAGCCTGAAAGCAGGGGGAACCGGCCTTAACCTGACAGCAGCGGACATTGTCATACATTACGACCCTTGGTGGAACGTGGCCGCCCAGAACCAGGCCACGGACAGGACCCACCGGATTGGCCAGGATAAGCAGGTCACGGTCTATAAACTGATAACCAGAAATACCATAGAAGAGAACATCTTAAAGCTTCAGGAAGCCAAGAGCCATCTGGCGGATGCAGTGGTGCCTGAGGGCACAGTATCATTTGGAAGCCTGACAAGAGATGATATACTGAATATCATAAAGGAGGAATAAAAAATGAAAGTATTAATGTTAAACGGGAGCCCTCATGAGAAGGGATGTACCTACACCGCCCTTGCAGAGGTGGCGGGAGAGCTTAATAAGGCTGGTATTGAAACCGAAATCATGCATGTGGGCGGCGGGGCTGTCCGGGGCTGCATGGGCTGCGGTGCATGCGGTAAGCTTGGAAAATGTATCTATGGTGATGATAAGGTCAATGAGGCAGTGGAAAAGATGAGACAGAGCGATGGACTGATTATAGGTTCGCCTGTGCATTACGCTTCTGCCAGCGGCGCCGTCACCTCCTTTCTGGACCGTTTCTTCTATTCCGGAAGCAGCGCTGCTGCCCATAAGCCGGGAGCAGCCATTGCTTCCGCCAGAAGGGCCGGCACAACTGCGACCCTGGACCAGCTGAACAAATATTTTATGATTACGCAGATGCCGGTGGTGTCCTCCCAGTACTGGAATATGGTTCACGGACAATGTCCCGAGGATGTGATGAAGGATGAGGAAGGCATGCAGATTATGCGTGTCCTGGGCAGGAACATGGCCTGGATGCTCAAATCCATTGAGGCCGGAAAAGCAGCCGGAATCACGCTTCCTGAGACAGAGGAAAAAAAGAGGACGAATTTTATACGTTAGGAAAATGGCTGATTAAGGCGTGGAAATAATACGCGGAATTGGTACGCAGAAATAATACGCGGAATCAATACATAAAGCCGATGCATAAACGTAAGATATCCTGACTGTATTGCAGGGCCCGGCACAGTGATGTGCCGGGTTTTTAAATTGTCTGTATGTACCAGCTATGCCAATACGGTATGCATGGCCTGATTGTGCAGGTGCTGGTCCAGGATTAAATGGACCCGCTCCACTTCGCCGAGAATCAGGGATTCCGATTTCATGATTTGGTTTCTTAAGATGCGCTCGGTGGATTTGAGCTGGAATTCATGATTGTCCATATGGGTGTTCATGGATTTTATTTCGGACTGCATACCCTGGATTTCGGACTGTATACCCTGGATTTCGGACTGCATACCCTGGATTTCAGCCTTTATACCCTGGATATCAGCCTTCATACCCTGGATTTCGGACTTCATACCTTGGATATCAGTCTTCATACCAATAATTTCAGTTATCAAAAAGTCGAGTTTTTCAGAATCTGTCAAGCTATCACCTCCTAAAACAGTGTGCTGTGTCAGTGTGTCAGATAATGGTTTATGTTCAGCCTGGAAACAGGGTGTACTTAGTATAGCACATCGGAGCATGCAAATCTAGGATGGTATTTACATTTTAAGGTATTATTTTCATCCATAATTTTCGCTGGATTCCACCGCTGTTTTCCATGAAAAATAATTCTTGCCACCAGTCACTTATTCTGTTATACTCTGATATGGTTAACTAGCTAATAATAAACAGGCTAATGGTTTATCAGTTAAATATCCAGAAAGGAGGCGATTTACATGGATAATGCTTCGTGCTGTTGTTCCTTTCAATCTCCGGAACATCTTCTTATAGAGAAGTACATCCGTGTAGCCAGGCTGCACCGCAGTATGATGGAGCACCGCCTGGACGGCACAGGAGTGTACCGCAGCCAGCATCAGATTCTGATGTTTGTGTCGGATAACCCCAATGTGTCCCAGAAAGAGCTGGCAAGGATGTATGGGGTGTCCGGGGCCACCATAGCTGTTTCCCTTAAAAAACTGGAAAAGGGGGGCTATATAAGACGTCTGGTAGACCAGGAAGACAACCGGTGCAACCAGATATGCATTACAGACAAGGGCAGGAAAGTGGTGGAGGAAAGCGTAAAGATTTTCAGGCACATAGAGAGCTGTATGTTTGAGGGATTTTCCGAGAATGATATGAAGGTGCTGGGAGGACTTCTGGACCGGATTTACGGAAACCTGAACCGGGAGTTTGCAGACAGGGCAGAAAGAGAGGAATCATAAGTGAAACGATACGGAGCATATATAAAACCATATCTCAGCGCCTTTATCCTGGGGCCCCTTCTGATGCTGACCGAGGTGGCGGGAGAAATCATGCTGCCCAAGCTGATGTCCATGATTATCAACAACGGCGTGGCTCAGAGAAATGTGCAGTATATCCTGTCAGTGGGAGGTCTGATGATTCTGGCCACCCTGGTTATGGCCATTGGAGGAATCGGAGGAGCCTATTTCTCGGTGAAGGCGGCAGTCAGCTTTACCAGCGATTTGAGGGACGACCTTTTTTCAAAGGTGCAGGAATTTTCCTTTAAGAACATCGACACCTACAGTACCGGGTCCCTGGTTACCCGTCTGACCAATGACATCCAGCAGGTCCAGAACGTGCTTATGATGGGACTGCGGATGGCCATGCGTTCCCCCGGAATGTTCATAGGGGCCCTGATTATGGCTTTTATGATGAATGCCAGGCTGGCCGTGGTTATACTGGTGGTCATCCCTCTGCTGACGGCAGCCATTGCAGTCATACTTAAGACGGCATTTCCAAGGTTTACCGCCATGCAGAAAAAGCTGGACCAGCTGAATTCCGGCATCCAGGAGGCGCTGACCAATGTGCGGGTCATCAAGTCCTTTGTGCGGGAGGAATTTGAGGAAGATAAATTTAAGGACCTAAACCAGGATTTAAAGAACAGCAGTCTGGATGCCATGAAAATCGTCATTGTGACCATGCCTGTGATGACCCTTGCCATGAATATAACCACTCTGGCCGTGGTGTGGTACGGAGGGAATATTATCATAGCAGGGGATATGCCGGTGGGGGACCTGACTGCATTTACCACCTATATCGTACAGATACTCATGTCGCTTATGATGCTTTCCATGGTTTTTCTGCAGCTTTCCAGGGCAGTGGCATCCATCCGCAGGGTCAACGAAGTAATGGATACGGAGATTGACCTGACAGACCGGGACGCCTCCAGAAAAGACCTGGCTGTATTGAACGGCAGGGTGGAGTTTAAACATGTGAGTTTCAGCTACACGGACAAAGAGGATGAGATGGTGCTGGAGGATATAAGCTTTACGGCTGAGCCGGGGCAGATAATTGGCATCATCGGCTCCACCGGCAGCGGAAAAACCACCCTGGTGCAGATGATACCGCGGCTTTACGATGCCACAAAAGGCCAGGTGCTGGTGGACGGGGTGGATGTCAGGGATTATTCCCTGAAAAACCTGCGGGAGGGCGTGGGCATGGTGCTCCAGAAAAATGTGCTGTTTTCTGGCACCATTGAGGAGAACCTGCGCTGGGGCAAGGAGGACGCCTCCCTGGATGAAATCAGGGAAATGGCACAGAGCGCCCAGGCAGACAGCTTTGTAACTTCTTTTACCAATGGCTATGAAACGGACATGGGACAGGGAGGCGTCAATGTATCAGGCGGCCAGAAGCAGAGGCTGTGTATTGCCAGGGCCCTGCTCAAAAGGCCCAGAATCCTCATACTGGATGACAGCACCAGCGCTGTGGATACGGCTACGGAGGCCAGGATACGGCAGTGCTTCAGGACCAGCCTTAAGGATACCACCAAAATCATCATAGCACAGCGCATCGGCTCTGTGGAGGAGGCTGACCGGATTCTGGTGCTGGACGAGGGCAGACTCATTGGCCAGGGGACCCATGAGCAGCTCATGAAAGAATGTCAGGCATACCAGGAGATTTATTATTCCCAGAGGGACCGAAAGGAGACGGCTGCATCATGACGAGACAACAGAAAGCGGAAAGCCTGAAACGGCGTTATGGAAGACATGGGGCTCCTGTGCCCGGAGGTCCCATGGGAGGCAGAAGGCATGGGCCGGGGCGGAATATGGGCATGGGGCCGGGGCGGCTGCCCAGGAACGCAGGCACCACCATCAGGCGTCTCCTGCATTATTTAAATGAGGATAAGCCAAAGATGATGCTGGCATTTTTCTGCGTCATCCTCAACACCGGGGCAACCCTGGCAGGTTCCTATATGCTGCGGCCTATCATTAATACTTTTATTGCCCCGCTTACAGGCGGACCCGGGGACCCGGCGGGACTGGCAAGGTCCCTGGCTGTGCTGGCGGCTGTGTTCGCAGTGGGAGTGTTTGCCAATTATGCCCAGGCAAAGGTCATGCTGACCGTGGCCCAGAACGCTCTGCAGAAAATCCGCAATGACCTGTTTGGCAGAATGCAGAAACTGCCGGTGCGGTTTTATGACACCAATTCCAACGGTGATTTGATGAGCCGTTTTACCAATGATGTGGATACCATCGGACAGATGCTCAGCTCCACGCTGGTGCAGCTGTTTTCCGGGGCACTGAGCATTATCGGCACCCTGTTCCTCATGGTGTACACCAACCTGATACTGACCCTTGTCACTCTGGTGATGATTCCCCTGATGATGAAGGCGGGAGGAGCTGTGGCAGGGTGGAGCCAGAAATATTTCACCGCACAGCAGACATCCCTGGGAGCAGTAAACGGTTATATAGAGGAGACCATCACCGGACAGAAGGTGGTAAAGGTATTCTGCCATGAGGACATGGCCAGGGAGGAATTCGGCATACTGAACCAGGACCTGAGATACAACCAGATTCGGGCCCAGTTCTTCGGCGGAATCATGGGGCCTGTTATGAACAGCCTGAGCCAGATAAACTATTCCCTTACCGCCTGTGTGGGCGGCCTGCTCTGTGTGTTAAGGGGCTTTGACGTGGGGGGACTGACCGTATTTTTGAATTTTTCCAGACAGTTCAGCCGTCCCATCAACGAGATATCCATGCAGGTCAGCAATGTATTTTCAGCCCTGGCCGGGGCAGAACGTGTATTCGCGGTGATGGATGAGGAGCCGGAGCCGGCTGACACGGAGGACTGCACGGCGCCCAATCCCATGATTGGCCATGTGGTACTGGACCATGTCACCTTTGGCTATGACCCGGATAAAACCATTCTTAAGGACATAAGCCTCTATGCCAAGCCGGGACAGAAGATTGCGTTTGTAGGCTCCACCGGAGCGGGAAAGACCACCATAACAAACCTGCTGAACCGGTTTTACGACATCCAGTCAGGCTCCATCACCATTGACGGTGCGGATATACGCCGTATTTCAAGGGACGCCCTGCGCCGCAACATCGCCATGGTCCTTCAGGACACCCACCTGTTTACAGGCACGGTGCGGGAGAATATCCGCTACGGCAGGCTGGACGCCACGGACGACGAGGTCATACAGGCTGCAAAGACAGCCTCAGCCCATTCCTTTATCATGCGCCTTCCCCATGGATACGATACCATGCTGGAGGGGGACGGAGCCAATCTGAGCCAGGGACAGAGGCAGCTGCTCAATATTGCCAGGGCCGCCATATCCAAGGCCCCTGTGCTGATTCTGGACGAGGCCACCAGCTCTGTGGACACCAGGACGGAGAAACACATTGAGCACGGCATGGACCGGCTGATGGCGGACCGCACCACCTTCATCATTGCCCACAGGCTGTCCACGGTGCGAAACGCCAATGCAATCATGGTCCTGGAGCACGGTGAAATCATTGAACGGGGGACCCATGAGGAGCTTTTGGAGCTGAAAGGACGGTACTACGAACTGTATACAGGCATGAAAGAACTGGATTGATTGCCAATAAATTAACAGTTATTTAACATATAATTAAAAAAATAACGTATAAAATCTGTATTGTATACAATCTTTATTTATGCTATACTAAGTTGGTGTATTCCGGTGGGGGCAGGCAGCCCCGCCGGTCATACCGGACGCCAGTACTGGTCCGGCTGCACAAAGGAATAAAAAGAAAGAAAAGAGGGAGAGAATCCATGGGTTTGGCGACTTTTATAGGCGGCATCCATCCATATGAGGGGAAAGAGCTGTCAGAGAACAAACCGGTACAGGTCCTGATGCCAAAAGGCGACCTGGTGTATCCGATGTCACAGCACATTGGGGCACCTGCGAAGCCGCTGGTAGCCAAGGGTGACCATGTACTGGCAGGCCAGAAGATTGGAGAAGCAGGCGGTTTCATCTCTGCCAATGTAATTGCTTCTGTGTCAGGTACGGTGAAGGCCATTGAACCAAGGCGTATGGCCAACGGAGCAATGGTGCCCTCCATTATCGTTGAAAATGATGGAGAATATAAGACAGTTGAGGGCGTGGGAGAGGACAGGGACCCATCCGGCCTGTCAAAAGAGGAAATCCGCAACATTGTGAAGGAAGCCGGTATCGTCGGCCTTGGAGGGGCGGGATTCCCCACTCATGTAAAGCTGACTCCGAAGGATGAAAATGCCATCGAGTACATATTGGTCAACGGCGCAGAGTGTGAGCCGTATCTTACCAGCGACTACCGCATGATGCTGGAGGAGCCGGAGAAAATCGTAGGCGGTTTAAAGGTCATCCTGCAGCTTTTTGACAATGCAAAGGGTGTCATAGGCATTGAGAACAACAAGCCTGAGGCCATCAAAAAGCTGACCGAGATGGTGAAGGACGAGCCCCGCATCACGGTTTGCCCGCTTATGACAAAATATCCTCAGGGAGGTGAGCGTTCCCTGATTTATGCCGTCACAGGCAGGAAGGTCAACTCATCCATGCTTCCAGCGGATGCAGGATGTATTGTGGACAATGTTGACACTGTGATTTCCATCTACATGGCCGTGTGCAAGAGCACGCCCCTGATGAGGAAAATCATTACGGTCACCGGAGACGCGGTGGCAGACCCCAGGAATTTCAGCGTAAAGCTTGGAACCAATTACCAGGAACTGCTGGATGCAGCAGGCGGTTTTAAGACTGAGCCCGAGAAAATCCTGTCAGGCGGCCCCATGATGGGCCAGGCCATATTTGACCTGAATATTCCGGTAAGCAAGACTTCATCCGCCCTGACCTGCTTCACAAAGGACCAGGTGGCAGAGATGGAGCCTTCCGCATGCATACGGTGCGGAAAGTGCGTCAGCGTATGTCCAAGCCACATCATCCCTGTGATGATGATGCAGGCCGCCCTCAGGGACGACTGCGAGACATTTGAGAAGCTGAACGGTATGGAATGCATGGAGTGCGGAAGCTGTACCTATGTATGTCCGGCCAAGAGGCCTCTGACTCAGGCATTTAAGGAAATGCGCAAGACAGTTGCGGCTAACCGCAGGAAAAAAGGGTAGGAGGGGACATAAGTCATGAGTAAATTATTAAACGTATCATCATCCCCGCATGTGAGAAGCCATGAGACCACCCACAGCATCATGCTGGATGTGGCCATTGCCATGTTGCCTGCAACTGCTTTCGGTGTGTATCATTTCGGCATGCATGCGCTGCTGGTGCTTATAGTTACGGTTGCAGCCTGTGTTTTAAGTGAGTATGTATATGAGAAGCTGATGAAGAAGCCAAGTACCATCAGCGACTGCAGCGCCCTGGTCACAGGCATGATACTGGCGTTAAACATGCCTCCGGAGATTCCGGTGTGGATACCGGCTCTGGGAGGAATCTTTGCCATCATCGTGGTGAAGCAGCTCTACGGCGGTCTGGGACAGAATTTTATGAACCCGGCCCTGGCAGCCAGATGCTTTCTGCTGATTTCCTTTGCGGGAAAAATGACCAATTTCAGCTACAGCGGATTCGACGGCGTGTCCGGTGCAACTCCTCTGGCAGTGCTTAAGAGCGGCGGCGCAGTGGATGTTCCGGCCATGTTTGTGGGAAACATTCCAGGCACCATCGGAGAGGTTTCCGTGATTGCGCTTTTAGTGGGCGCTGCCTATCTTCTGGCGAAGAAGGTAATCTCCATCCGGATTCCAGGCACTTACATACTGACGGTTGTGGTATTTGCCGTCCTGTTCGGGGGCCATGGATTTGATTTGAACTATATAGCAGCCCATCTGTGCGGCGGCGGCCTGATTTTCGGAGCCTTCTTCATGGCAACCGACTATGTGACAAGCCCCATTACGCCAAAGGGCCAGATTATGTTCGGCATCCTGTTAGGCGTGCTTACAGGACTGTTCCGTATTTTCGGCGGCTCCGCAGAGGGCGTGTCCTACGCAATCATCATCAGCAATATCCTTGTTCCGCTGATTGAGAAAGTAACCCTTCCCAAAGCATTTGGAAAGGAGGGCAAGTAAACATGAGCAAATCAGGATTTATGAAAGACGCAGTGATTCTCTTTGTAATCACCCTGGTGTCCGGATGCCTTTTAGGCGGTGTATACCAGCTGACCAAGAAGCCAATTGAGCTGGCAACCATAGCTGCCAACAACAAGGCGTATAAGGCAGTATTTGCAGAGGCGGAAACCTTTGATTCCGACGAAGCCCTCACAGCTGCCATCCCGGCCTGCAACGAGGCCCTGTCCGGTATGGACTTTGGCGGCGTGGAAGTGGAGAATGTACTGAAGGCAGTGGATGCAGGCGGAAACCAGTTAGGCTATGTCATCACCTCCCTGTCCAACGACAGCTACGGCGGCGTGGTAAAGCTGTCGGTGGGACTGAAGGATGACGGAACCATCACAGGCATTGAGTTCCTGGAAATCAGTGATACTCCCGGTCTGGGATTAAAGGCAAAGGAACCGGCGTTCAAGGACCAGTATGTGGGAAAGAACGCACCTGAGCTTTCCGTCACCAAATCAGGCAGCGCAGACGATACCCAGATTAATGCCATCAGCGGCGCTACCATCACTTCAAATGCAACAACCAATGCAGTCAATGCAGCTTTATACTATCTGCATAACTGCATCCAATAAATAGGAGGTGGGAACATGAATAAATGTACAGAACGTTTATATAACGGTATTGTGAAAGAAAACCCTACCTTCGTCCTGATGCTTGGTATGTGTCCGACACTGGCTGTCACCACATCCGCCATCAACGGTCTGGGTATGGGACTTTCCACAACCGTGGTTTTACTGTTTTCCAATATGATTATTTCTGCCCTGCGCAAGATTATACCTGACAGGGTGCGTATCCCGGCATACATCGTTATCGTGGCATCCCTGGTTACCATGGTGCAGCTGCTGCTCCAGGCATATGTTGACAGCCTGTATTCAGCTCTGGGCATCTATATCCCGCTGATTGTGGTTAACTGTATCATCCTTGGACGCGCAGAGTCCTATGCATCCAAGAATGGTCCCCTGGCATCCACCTTTGACGGCCTGGGCATGGGCCTTGGCTTTACACTGGCCCTGACCTGTATCGGTCTGGTCCGTGAGATTCTTGGTTCCGGCGCCGTATTCGGGAAAGTGCTGATTCCGGAGGATTACCATGTTGCCATCTTCGTGCTGGCTCCGGGCGCATTCTTCGTGCTGGCTATCCTGACAGCCCTTCAGAACAAGTTCAAGGCTCCTTCCGCAACCAATGGTTCAGCTGCGCAGTCCAGGCTGGCCTGCGGCGGCAACTGTATGTCCTGTACCGGTTCAGCCTGCATGGCGAACCATGAGGTACTGGAGACAAGGATGCGTCAGGCTGAGGAAAAGGCGCTGGCGGCAAAGAAGGCAGCTGTAGCAAAGAAGGAAGCAGAGCTTAAATCAGCTACTTCCAAAAAAGAAAATTAGGAGGGTGGATAGATGAAAGAGTTATTGTTAATTGCCATTGGTTCCGCTCTGGTTAATAACGTTGTTTTAAGCCAGTTCTTAGGACTCTGTCCATTCCTCGGTGTTTCAAAGAAGGTTGAGACCTCAGCCGGCATGGGTGCGGCCGTTATCTTCGTTATAACCATAGCATCGGCAGTGACCAGCCTGGTTTACACCGGAATCCTTGTGAACATGCACCTGGAATACCTGCAGACCATTGTGTTCATTCTGGTCATCGCAGCCCTGGTTCAGTTCGTGGAAATGTTCCTCAAGAAATCCATGCCCTCACTGTATGAGGCACTGGGCGTGTACCTGCCCCTGATTACCACCAACTGTGCGGTGCTGGGTGTTGCCCTTACCAATGTACAGAAGTCATACAGCTTTATCCAGAGCGTTGTGAACGGCATTGGTATTTCCGTAGGTTTTACCATCGCCATCATCATGCTGGCCGGTATCCGTGAGAAGATTGAGCACAATGATGTACCGTATTCATTCCAGGGGTCACCTATTGTTTTAATTACCTCAGGTCTCATGGCAATCGCATTTTTCGGATTTTCCGGATTAATTTAGAAGGAGGAGAAGGAAAATGGTTACAGGTATTATATTAGCGGCAGCAGTTGTAGGTATCCTTGGTATTCTTATAGGAATCTTCCTTGGCGTTGCCAGCGAGAAGTTTAAAGTACAGGTAGATGAAAAAGAGATTCTGGTCCGCAATGAGCTTCCCGGCAACAACTGCGGCGGCTGCGGTTATGCGGGCTGTGACGCACTGGCAAAGGCCATTGCGGCCGGTCAGGCAGATGTGGGGGCCTGCCCTGTGGGCGGTGCTCCTGTGGCTGAGAAAATCGGTGAAATCATGGGCGTGGCCGGCGGAGCTGCTGAAAAGAAGGTGGCTTTCGTCAAGTGTACGGGAACCTGTGATAAGACAAAGGTGCAGTACAACTATTACGGCGTGGACGACTGCAAAAAGGTGTCGGTGGTTCCCGGTGCAGGAGAAAAGGCATGTGCCTACGGATGTATGGGCTACGGCTCCTGTGTGAAGGCCTGCGCCTTTGACGCCATCCATGTGGTGGACGGCGTGGCAGTGGTGGATAAGGAAAAATGTGTGGCCTGCGGCATGTGCGTGGCCTCCTGTCCCAACCATCTGATTGAGCTGGTTCCCTACAAGGCAGAGCATCTGGTGCAGTGCAGTTCCCATGACAAGGGCAAGGATGTAAAGGCTGTCTGTGCAGCCGGATGTATCGGATGTACCCTGTGTACAAAGCAGTGCGAGTTTGATGCCATCCATATGGAGAATAACCTGGCTGTCATTGATTATGAGAAATGCACCAACTGCGGCAAGTGCGCAGAGAAGTGTCCTGTGAAGGTTATACTTTAGATAAGATGAAAATGTCTGCATAGAATAAATGCATTCTCATGAAATAAAAAGCTGTCCTTTCCCGTATACCATGGGAAAGGACAGCTTTTCGCTGTTTTCATATGCTACTTTTTCTTCCTCTTTTTAAATGCCGGAGAGTCAAAGGACTGGTCGTCAGGCAGCACCTTTCTGGTGGTTGCCTCCACCAGATTATCAT
Source organism: Clostridium sp. 1001283B150225_161107_B6 (assembly GCF_015556325.1). Lineage (NCBI taxonomy): Bacteria > Bacillati > Bacillota > Clostridia > Eubacteriales > Clostridiaceae > Clostridium > Clostridium sp. 1001283B150225_161107_B6. The sequence goes on from NZ_JADNMD010000004.1 coordinate 50,023, forward strand.
AACAGGAGAAGATTGAATTTATATCCTGGCTGTCCATCCTGGGTGTCAGGAAGGATACCAGAGGCACGATGATAAGCCCCACAATCATGGACACAGCTCCTGCATTGATGGGAGAAGCAATATAATGCAGGAACATATTTGAGACAGTGATGCCGATGCCTGTTGCAAAGCTGGCCCACACAGCAGCCGGTGTGGTCCTCTTCCAGTACAGGCCGTAGAGGAAGGGGGCCAGGAAGGCTCCGGCCAGGGCGCCCCAGGAGATGCCCATGAGCTGGGCAATGAAGTCCGGAGGGTCCAGGGCAAGGACAACGCTGATGACAATGAATACCACAATCAGGCACTGCATCAGTATCAGCTGAGTCCTGTCCTTCATATTTTTCACCAGACTGCCCTTGATAAAATCCAGGGTCAGGGTGGAGCTGGAGGTCAGCACCAGGGAGGAAAGGGTGGACATGGACGCGGACAGAACCAGCATGACCACAATTCCAATCAGCAGGTCGGGAAGGCCGGACAGCATGGCAGGGATGATGGTGTCGTAAGCCACGGCCCCATTTCCATTATAAATGGCAGGGCTGTCAAAGAGCCGGCCGAAGCCGCCCAGGAAATAGCTTCCCCCGGAGATAACAATGGCGAACAGGGTGGATATCACCGTGCCTGTGGCAATGGCTTTTTCGCTGCGGATGGTATAAAATTTGTGAATCATCTGCGGCAGGCCCCAGGTTCCGAGGGAGGTGAGAATCACCACTCCCAGAAGATTCAGGGGGTCCGGTCCAAAGAAGGAGGTATAGGCGCCGGGCTGTCCCAGGGTTACCGGAACTTCACTGGGAATCAGGGCAAGTCTGCCGACAGCAGCTGTAAAGCCTCCCTGGCCGTTCAGAACGCTTAAGATGACAGCAACAATTCCGGCCAGCATGATAATACCCTGAATAAAATCATTGATGGCTGTGGCCATATAACCGCCCAGAATCACATATACGGCTGTCAGGATGGCCATGCCCATGACGCAGACACTGTAGGGAATGTCAAAGGCCATGCCGAATAACCGGGACAGTCCGTTGTAGACAGAGGCTGTGTAGGGGATGAGGAAGACAAATATAATCAGGGAGGCAACAATCTTCATGCCCTGGCTGTGAAACCGGCTGCCGAAGAATTCAGGCATGGTAGCCGAGGAGAGATGCTTGCTCATGACCCTGGTGCGCCTTCCCAGGATGACCCAGGCCAGCAGGCTTCCAATCAGGGCATTTCCAATTCCAATCCAGGTGGATGCCAGGCCGTATTTCCATCCGAACTGGCCGGCGTAGCCAATGAACACAACCGCGGAAAAGTAGGAGGTGCCGTAAGCAAAGGCGGTGAGCCAGGGACCCACGCCCCTTCCTCCCAGTACAAAGTCGTTGACATTGGTGGCATGGCGCCGGGAATAGAATCCCACGCCCAGCATGATGGCAAAAAAGATAATCAACATCAGCAGTTTTACAGTCATTTGAATAACCTCCGCATACACTTTAATAATTAAAACTTCTGAACTTTAATGTATCAAAGTAAAGGGGGAATGTCAAAGGGAATTTCTTGTTTTTCCTTACTTTGGCTATTTTGACGGAAACATATGGAAGGAATGGGGGAGCTAAATGCCATTTATTCGGTAAAGTGGGGGATGAGTGTCAATTTTCGACATAAAATGTAAAATCCAGAGATGGATATAAAATGTAAAAAATGAATTATTATGGTATAAAATGATTAACATAATTAAAATTACAAAAATAGGAAATCAGATAACATGTTTAAAAGTTAATAATAATGTAATATAAATGTAAAAGTAAAGCTGGCAAGATGTACAATTTATAAAGCTTATTTACTGGAAAACTGTAGTAAATATATAAAAAATATTACAAATGTTTCAAAAGTGAGAAAAAATGTAACAAAATTGTTAAATCTCCATTGACGCGAAAAGTCAAATCCCATATAATTAGCCATACATCCCGGAAAAACATGCACAAAGTGGGAGATACCCACTGCATAAAATTTTGAGAATGGTATCCGTGCAGAACTGCGCGGAACCAGGAAAGAGGAGTATGTATGCTTACATTACATTCATTCCTTCGTTCGGTACTGCTCTTTGTTAAGTCATTGACTGTGAAAGTAACAAAGCAGATGTACCGTTCCTCATCCGTGGTAATGGCTGGTATGATGGTAGTGGCTGTTATTGCATTTTCAGCCAATGGGTTTGGCGGAGGGGGTAGGAACGCCCTTGCAGCGCCCATGGTAAATGAAAGTGAAGCCGTGGACACGGAGGCAGAGGAAGAAGAAGGAAGCGGTCTGGTTACTGAAGCAAAAATACAATCCGGACTTTTAAATACAGACAGTGAAGGCCAGCATCTGGCCGGTGCGCTGCTGGAAGCGGATGTCCGAGAGAAACAGAGAAAGCAGGCAGCGGCACAGACCCAGATTGAGACACTTCAGAAACAGATATTAAAAGAAAAACAGGAAGAGGAAGCCAGGAAAAAGGCGGAGGAAGAACGCCGGGCAGCCAGACGGATTAAATATACGGACGAAGACTACCAGGTGCTCCTGCGCATTGTCCAGGCAGAAGCAGGCATCTGCGACCCCAAGGGAAAGATTCTGGTCGCGGATGTAATCATAAACCGTGTGCTGTCAGGGAAATTCCCGGACAGTGTAAAGGCAGTTGTATACCAGCCATCCCAGTTTCAGCCTGTATCCAACGGCACCATCAACACGGTAAAGGTCACTGCAGAAACCATTGAATGTGTGGACCGGGCCCTGTCCGGCGAGGATTATTCCAATGGAGCCCTGTATTTCATGAACAGAAGGGCATCGGGCAGCGCGGCTTCCTGGTTTGACAGGCGCCTGACCTACCTTTTTGCCCATGACGGCCATGAGTTCTTCAGATAATTACCCGGAAACAATCTGCGGGACATGGCATTATGAAAAAAAGGATTGAGTTTCCTGTGGCTTTAGGTGTATACTAGGGTATGCTTGAAAATCGAAACGCCACAAAGGAGAATGGAATATGATTTTTGATGAGAAGAAGAACTTGGATTTTTACAGAAATTTAGGGATTGAAGGCAGATATGCCAAGGCCGTGGATTTCCTTAAGAATACGGACCTTGAGGCATTGGAGCCGGGAAAGTATGAGATTGACGGCAAGAACGTATACGCCAATGTCACGGCCTATACCACCATTCCGTGGGACGAGGCCAAATATGAAGCCCATGAGCACTATACCGATATCCAGTATGTGATTGAGGGAAGCGAAATCATGAGCTATGCGCCGGTACATGAGATGACGGTTAAGGTTCCCTATAATCCGGATAAGGATGTGGTATTCTTTGAAAACACCACCCCCGGACTTCAGGTTGTGACCGGAGCCGGACAGTATCTGATTTTCAATCCATGGGATGCCCATAAGCCAAAGGCTGCCAACGGAGAGCCTGCGCCTATTAAAAAGGTGATTGTAAAAATCAAAGAGGACTAAAGCGCATCATAAGGCGTATTATAAAAAGATAATTAAAGGCATCACCACAAAGGCCGGCCTGCTGTATCTGGAATCAGCAGACCGGCGCTTTTTTATGCCTGCTTGTGCCCCTTTTATGTTTGCTAATATTTTGTTAATTGAAATATTGACTTTTAATTCACAAAATGAGATAATGAAAAAGATTTCGATAAAATGAAAGAGAGGTAAATGAATGATGGCAAATGTAGATTTGAGTCAGTATGGTATTACCGGAACCACAGAAATTGTTTATAATCCTTCCTATGAGATGTTATTCGAAGAAGAGACAAAGCCAACTCTGGAGGGTTATGAAAAAGGCCAGGTAAGCGAGCTTGGCGCAGTGAACGTCATGACTGGCATTTACACAGGTCGTTCCCCTAAGGACAAGTTCATTGTTATGGATGAGAACTCAAAGGACACTGTATGGTGGACAACGGATGAGTACAAGAATGATAACCATCCAGCCAGCCAGGAAGCATGGGATACGGTAAAGAAGATTGCCCTGGAAGAACTTTCCAATAAGAGACTGTTTGTCGTAGATGCATTCTGTGGAGCAAACAAAGACACCCGCATGGCAATCCGCTTCATTGTTGAGGTTGCATGGCAGGCTCATTTCGTAAAAAACATGTTTATCCAGCCAAGCGCAGAGGAACTGGAAAACTTCACGCCTGATTTCGTTGTATATAATGCTTCCAAAGCAAAAGTAGAGAATTACAAGGAGTTGGGCCTGAATTCCGAGACAGCTGCAATGTTCAACATCACCAGCCGCGAGCAGGTTATTGTGAACACATGGTACGGCGGAGAGATGAAGAAGGGTATGTTCTCAATGATGAACTACTATCTGCCTCTGAAGGGCATTGCTTCCATGCACTGTTCTGCCAACACAGATATGAACGGTGAGAATACCGCTATCTTCTTCGGACTTTCCGGAACAGGCAAGACCACTCTTTCAACAGACCCCAAGCGTCTTCTTATCGGTGATGACGAGCATGGCTGGGATGACAACGGCGTATTTAACTTCGAGGGCGGATGCTATGCAAAGGTAATCAACCTGGATAAGGATTCCGAGCCTGACATCTATAATGCAATCAAGCGTGATGCCCTTTTGGAAAATGTTACACTTGACGCTGACGGCAAGATTGACTTTGATGACAAGAGCGTGACTGAGAATACACGTGTATCCTATCCGATTGACCATATTGAGAAGATTGTTCGTCCGGTATCAGCTGCTCCGGCTGCAAAGGATGTTATCTTCCTGTCAGCAGATGCGTTCGGCGTACTGCCTCCCGTATCCATTCTGACTCCTGAGCAGACACAGTATTATTTCCTGTCCGGATTTACAGCAAAGCTTGCCGGTACAGAGCGTGGAATTACAGAGCCAACACCTACATTCTCAGCATGCTTCGGACAGGCTTTCCTGGAACTGCATCCAACCAAGTATGCAGAGGAGCTTGTTAAGAGAATGGAGAAGAGCGGTGCAAAGGCATACCTTGTTAACACCGGCTGGAATGGAACAGGCAAGCGTATCTCCATTCGCGACACCCGCGGCATCATTGATGCGATTCTTGACGGCTCCATTGCAAAGGCTCCAACCAAGCAGCTTCCATTCTTTAACTTTGAGATTCCTACCGAGCTTCCAGGGGTAGACCCGAAGATTCTTGACCCGCGTGATACATACGCAGAGGTTTCCCAGTGGGAGGAAAAAGCAAAAGACCTGGCACAGCGTTTTGTAAAGAACTTTGCAAAATATGAGGGCAATGAAGCAGGAAAGGCACTGGTTGTTGCTGGTCCCCAGTTATAATTCCAATCAAACCGTCACTCTGCCCTGGGGCGGAGGGATAGCGCCATAGAATGGGAACCGGACAGCTGACCCCAAAGGTCGGCTGCCCGGTTCCTTTTGCGTGGCGAAGATGGTTCTGGAAGCCCGCGGGCCGGTATTTCTTAATATTTCCTACTGTTTCTTAAGTCTCATTTACGTCCATTGAAAGGCTGATTTTTTCATGGTAACATGAAGCCATAAAGGAGGATGGGTTATGAAAAAATGGAACATGGGACATTCAGGAAGACTGGGGGCGGCCGTTGTCCTGATGGCGGTCATCTCACTGCTTTCACTGTCAGGCTGTGCAAGCAAGTCGGCCAACACATCTGCCAGGGCGGAGACTGCGGCGGCTGCAAGATATGTGGAGACTGCGGGGGCAGGGCAGTACATGGAGGCTCTGCCGGAAGAAGACGCCGGCACAGAAATGCAGGAGAGCGGAAGCGGGATTTCGTCCACAGCGGATATGGGCAGTCTGGCGGACGCAGGCAGGAAGCTGATACGGGATGTGAGCATGAACGTGGAGGCCAGGGATTTTGACGGTGTCCTCTCACAGATTACCGGCAAAGTAAGGGAGCTGGGCGGTTACGTGGAATCATCTGATGTGTCGGGAATCAGCGTCAGCTCTTACGGCGGCAGCCAGCAGCGTTATGCAGACATCAAGGCCAGGATTCCGGCTGACAAACTGGACCGCTTTGTGGAGATTGTGGAGGGCGCCGGAAATGTGACCAGCAAGCAGGAACAGGTGACGGATGTGACCCTTCAGTATTCAGATGTACAGAGCCGCAAGAAGTCACTGGAGATTGAACAGGAACGGCTTTGGGCCCTGCTGGAGAAGGCGGACACGCTGGATGCCGTGGTGGCGCTGGAAGCACGGCTGTCGGAAATACGCTATGAGCTGGAGTCCTACACATCACAGCTGCGTCTCTATGACAACCAGGTGGACTACAGTACGGTGTCCATCTATATGATGGAGGTAAAGGACCTTACCCCCACTGCGCCTGACAGCATTGGAACTAGGATTCAGAAAGGCTTTAACCGGAGTCTGAACAACCTGACGGAGGCCGCGGTTGACCTGATTGTGTGGCTGGCTTCCAACAGTCCCGTCCTGCTGGTGCTGGCTGTCATAATTGCGGCGGCTGTTCTCATCGCCAAAAGGGCGGGCCGTAGGAGCGGAGGCAGGAACCGTCCGGGAAGCAGTGTCTTTATTTTCCGCGGTGATAATACAGGGAAGAAAAAAGAAAAAGACAGCAGGGAAAAGCAGGCTGGGGAAGAACGGACAGAGAAAGAAGGGACAGAGAAAGAACAGGCGGAGAAGTAGCATGTAAACAAAAAGGCCGGAAAACAAAATAAAAGGCAGGGCGCACCCGGTAAAAACGGGCTTGTGCCCTGCCTTTTAATGACGTATACTCATAGTAACAATACACACCCGGAGAAAGGAGGCTCCCATGCAGCTCACCTATCTGCATATACATAATTTTAAATCCATCCGAAGCATGGAAATCCGTGATATTGACAGGGCGCTGATTTTCGTTGGAAAAAATAATACAGGAAAGACCTCGGTGCTGGATGCAGTCTGCGCAGTGTGCGGCTGCTATGAGATTCAGGACAGGGATTTTAACGAGAACCGCCAGGCTATACGGATTGACGCCTGTTTTTCCATAGAGGAGGAGGACCTGCATCTGTTTCACCATATGGGTGTTGTCAGCCAGTACAGGCGCTATGATGTGTGGCGCAGGGTGTTTTCTGAGCGGCTGCCCTCCTTTCAGAATGGGGAATTGTCCTTTACCTTCCACGTGAACCAGGACGGCAGGGTGCGTTACGAGGATTTGTACCGGAAGAATAACCCCTACATCCATATGGTAATGCCGCGCATCTACCGTATCAATGCGGAGCGGGAGCTGAACCAGCTGCAGAACGACCTGCTGATGTTCCAGGAGGACGAGGAACTGCGGAGACTGCGCTCCGGCAGCTGCATGTTTGAGCGGGCAAAGAAATGCAACCATTGTTTCCAATGCATTGGCCTGGTTAATCAGAAAAAGCCGGAAGAGCTTACTGCCTTTGAGACGGCCCGCCTGCTGGAGTTTAAGATATATCAGCTGAACCTGAGCGGGTTTTCCAGGAAGGTCAATGAGAATTTCTTTAAAAACGGCGGATATGAGGAGATACAGTATACCCTGAATTGTGATGCGGACCAGCTTTTCACCGTGGAGGTAACGGCACACAACCGCCAGAGGGGCAGCGTAAAGCCGGTGGAGCTGATGGGAAAGGGTATGCGCAGCATTTATATGCTGTCCCTGCTGGAAACCTATATCAGTGAACCGGGCAGGATTCCAAGCATTATTGTGGTGGAGGACCCGGAGATTTTCCTCCATCCCCAGCTTCAGAAGACCTGCAGTGAGATTCTGTACCGTCTGTCCAAGAAAAACCAGGTGATTTTTAAGACCCACAGCCCGGACCTGCTGTTTAATTTCAGTATACGCCAGATACGGCAGGTGGTGCTGGATGAGGAGCGGTATTCAGTGGTACGCCCCAAGACTAATATGAGCGGGATACTGGACGACCTGGGATACGGGGCCAATGACCTTTTAAATGTCAGTTTTGTGTTTATCGTGGAGGGAAAACAGGATAAGAGCCGCCTGCCGCTGCTTCTGGAGAAGTATTATTCCGAGATATACAATGAGGAGGGGAATCTGTACCGTATTTCCATCATCACTACGAACAGCTGCACCAACATAAAGACCTATGCCAATTTAAAGTATATGAACCAGGTCTACCTGCGCGACCAGTTTCTGATGATACGGGATGGGGACGGCAGGGACCCGGAGGAGCTGGCATCGCAGCTGTGCAGGTATTATGACGAGCGCAATAGGGAGGATGTGGACCGCCTGCCCAAGGTGACCCGGAGGAATGTGCTGATTTTAAAGTATTATTCCTTTGAGAATTATTTCTTTAATCCGGCTGTTATGGTCCGTCTGGGAATCGTGGAAAGCGAGGATGCCTTTTATGGGACACTCTACGGCAAATGGCGGGAATATCTGTACCGCATTCGCAGCGGGCAGCAGCTGATGGAAGTGCTGGGACGGGATTTCTCATCCCCGGAGGATATGAAGGACCACATGGAAGAGGTGCGCACCTATCTCAGGGGCCATAATCTCTATGATATATTTTATGGTCCCTTTAAGGAACGGGAGAAGGAGATACTGAGGGCCTACATTGACCTGGCTCCCAGGGAGGATTTTAAGGATATTCTGGATGCCATTGACCGGTTTGTGTATTTTGACAGCCGGAAGAGGCCCGGAGATAAATAGAAAGCAGGGAAGAATATAACAGAAAAAGGGCGCCGCCCATGGCCGGACAGAACCGGCCGTGGACAGCGCCTCTTTTATATGAATCAAGGTATACTGGTTCTCTTAAACTGCATAGGGCTCTTCAACAGCAGGGCTGTCTGCGTTCTTTCCTTTTTTCATCACGCAGGTGTACACAAAGGTTCCCAGGCATACGGCGGCAAAGAGGATGCCGGCTGGATAGGCAATGGCGGTAGAGAGCTGGAAGCCTTCCTTTGCCATGAGGATATAGGTGCAGGAAACAGCCGACATGAAGGTGGCCGGAAGGGCGGTGAGCCAGTAAAAACGTTTTCTGCGGAACAGATACACGCTGGCAGCCCACAGGGCAATCATGGCCAGTGTCTGGTTGCTCCAGGAGAAATATCTCCACACCACCTGTACATCCACCTGGGTCAGGACAGCGCCAACGGCCAGCAGCGGAACGGTTAAGGCGAGACGGTTCTTAATGGGCTTCTGGTCAATCTTAAACCAGTCCGCCAGGGTCAGCCTTGCACTGCGGTAAGCAGTATCTGCTGAAGAGATAGGGCAGGCGATAACGCCAATCATGGCGATGACAGCGCCTACAGGTCCCAGGAGCTTGAAGCAGATTTCATATACAACGCTGGACTGTCCGTTGCCAAGTGCCTCTAACAGACCGCCGGTGCCGTTATAGAATGCAACTCCTGCAGCGGCCCAGATAAGGGCGATGACACCTTCCGCTACCATGGCTCCGTAGAACACCTTGCGGCCGTCCTTTTCATTGGTAAGACACCGCGCCATCAGTGGGGACTGGGTTGCATGGAAACCGGAGATGGCGCCGCAGGCAACAGAGATGAACATGGTGGGCCATATAGGGGTGCCTGCAGGATGCAGGTTGGACAGGGTAATCTCAGGAATGTGATAGCCGCCGAGTATGATGGCTCCTCCCACGCCCAGCGCCATGACAATAAGGCAGACTCCAAACACAGGATAAATCTTTCCGATAACCTTATCAATGGGAACAAAGGTTGCTATGAAGTAATAAATCAATACCACTGCCAGCCAGAATTTGGCATCCAGCACATTGGGGGTCAGCATGGCAAGCAGGTTGGCGGGGCCGGTGGAAAAGCTTACGCCTACCAGTACCAGAAGGACCACGGAAAATACACGCATAACCTGTTTCATGGCGTTGCCCAGATATGTACCTGTCAGCTCAGACACGCTGGCTCCCTTGTGGCGCATGGACATCATGCCTACCATATAGTCATGGACGCCTCCGCCTAATAGTGTACCGAAGGTAATCCACAGAAATACGCTGGGGCCCCAGCAGGCGCCGGCCAGTGCTCCGAAGATGGGCCCCAGACCAGCAATGTTCAGCAGCTGAATCAGGAATATACGGGGGGTTCCCATGGGCACATAGTCACTTCCGTCTGTCATGGACAATGCCGGCGGCTTTCTGTCATCCGGGCCAAATACCTTTTCAGCCACCTTGCTGTAGAACATGAATCCGATAATTAAAATTGCCAGACATACAAAAAAACTAATCATATACCTACCTCCTATGTATTTCTTGTATTTGTCATAATTATACAATAATAGGAGGAAAAGTGAATATTTTTTGTACCAACTGTATGGAGGGGTGCGCAAACAGTAGAAAAAGGTTCATAAACGGATGGCGGTTTGCCCGGGATTGCGTGTAGAGGAATCAGAATCCAATGAGCTGGCGCAGCATTTTTGATTTTTCCCTGCTCACAGGAAGAATGTTCTTCTCATACCCCTGCATCTTCACGGCCAGGCTGTTGTTGGCCCAGGGGAACAGTTCGGTGATATAGTTAAGGTTTACCAGATAGCTCTTGTGTATACGGCAGAAACCATGGGAGGCCAGACGCTTCTCATATTCTCCCAAAAGCAGATTTTCCGTGTAGTCCCGTTCGGTGGTGTGGATGATGCAGCTCCTTCCCGCGGTTTCTATGTATACAATCTGCTGTATATCCACCAGTATAATGGTCCTGTTTATGTTAATGGCCATGCGGCCGGAGGGAAAGGCAGCTGCAGCGGGTTCTCCTGTTTCCTGTGAGACAGCATATGAGGCCTGCCTGTACGGTTCGATGCAGGACTGGATATCAGAAGCAGTAAGGGTCTGGTTTTTCCGAAGGTCCTTTTGGCATTTTTCCAAAACGCGGCGCACACGGTCCGGGTCAAAGGGCTTTAGGATATAGTTGTTCACGCCCAGCTCAAAGGCCCTGACTCCATACTGGGAGTAAGCGGTGGCAAACACAATCTGGGCGTCGGGAAGAATGCGTCTGGCAGCTGCCGCCAGAGTGGTGCCTTCCATGTCCCCCAGATTGATATCCACGAACAGCAGGTCAAATGTCTGCCGGCTGATGAGTTCAATGGCAGAGGCGCCGCTGTCGGCTTCCTCAATCCGGCTGTCCGGCATGGCGTCCAGAATCTGATGGACCAGTTCCTTTCGTGCGGGACGTTCGTCATCAATCACAGCTATCTTCATTGCATGAAACCTCCTGTTTGATTTTCCTGGATGGGTCAGGGCTTTCCTCCGGTTCCAGAGGTATCCTGAACCAGACCCTGGAACCGGACTCCGAAGTCTCTATCTTCAGGCCGTTATCTTCTCCGTATATGCTTTTCAGGCGCTTATGTACATTGGACAGGCCCACGCCCTTTCCAAGGCCCGTGTAAAGACTTAAGACCACTTCCCGGGGGATGCCCTGTCCGCGGTCGGACACAGCAATTTCTGCCATGCCGTCCACACTGTGGGCGCTGATGGAGACATGGCGGGCGCCGGTCCTGTCCCCGCCGTGGCGCACTGCATTTTCCACCAGGGGCTGCAGGATGAAGGAAGGGACCTTGCAGTTAAGGTCGTCCTCCACATCCAGCTCCACAGCCAGCTTTTCTTCAAACCGCGCCTGTTCCAGTTCCAGATAGCTGGCCACATGGTACAGCTCCGTGTGGAGACTGAGCATGTACTGGTCATTTTCCAGGGCCTGGCGGTAGTAGGAGGAAAGGGTGAGAATCAGCTCCCTGGCCCGGTCCGGATTTTCCCGGCACACACATGAAATGGTGTTCAGCGCATTATAGAGGAAGTGGGGATTTACCTGGGACTGGAGCGCCTTAAACTCCGCTTTGCGGCGAAGCTGCTTCTGATAATCCAGGTCTGACAGCTCCAGCTGGGTGGAAAACAGGCGGGCCAGTTCCGAGGCAAAATCCAGGTTGGACTGGGAGGTGTGCCAATGCTTCTTCACCATCATGGTCAGGCTTCCCACTGGTTTGTCCATCTCAATGAGAGGGGCGGCAACAATGATATGGTTTTTCAGAATATGGTACAGAGGGTCTGACTTTTCCGCATAGGAGAAGGTGGTGGGCTTTCTGTCATGGATGGAGCTTAGAATAGGCGCCAGCACAGCCTCATCCCGGAGGACATCGTACCATGCTTCCCCCTTCATGGCCAGAATTTTCTGGGTATCTGTAATCATCACGGCTGCACAGGCAGTGGACCGGTATATGATGTCCGCAGTGGCATCCATATCAGCGGTGCTGTAGAGGCCCTTTCTCAGGTGGGGCAGGCTCTGGTCCACAATGCCCATGGCCAGCCGTATCTTTTCTGCAAACTGGCTGTCCTCCTCCATGAATACCATATTAAAGGTGCCAAGAAACACAACCATGCCCAGGGCGTTCATGATAATCATGGGAAAGGCTATGAGGCGCACCAGGTCCAGGGCAGCCGGGAAGGGGCGGGAGATGAGAAGGATGATAACCATCTGGCCAATCTCCGCCAGGGCCGTAATAAGGAATACCCCGGCCCCGTCAATCTTGCCGGCCTTAAAACGCCTGGAAAAGGCGGAACCGATAAGGCCCTCCACAAAGGTGGAGACAGCACAGCTCACCGCGGTAAAACCTCCGATGTCGAAAAGGTACCGGTGAAGCCCTCCTATGACGGCGGCTCCGATTCCCACATAGGGACCGCCTAAAAGCCCTGCCGCCAGCACGCCGATGACTCTGGTGTTGACAATGGCGCCCTGGGCGCGTACTCCGGTGTAGGTGGAAAAAATGCTGACCAGACCGAAGATGACTGCCAGGGCTGCTCTGCTGCCCATGGCGTGGCTGTCCTCCAGGAGCATGGAGCGCACCATGGGAAGCTTGGTGAGCATGGTGGCTATGAGTACCAGAAGACCTATGTTTAAAAGCAGGTTGAAAAACATGGTGTTGGACATGGCTGACCTCCTTGAGTGGTTCTTACACCAGTATACCAAAAAATGAATCTTAAGAAAATCTTTAATTGTAAATCTTGGAAGACTATGGTAATCTAATGGGGAAGATAACTGTATTAATATACTTAATACAGATAGAACACCAGGAAAAACAGGAAACCCGGCCCGCGGCCTGACGCAAGAGCCATACAGGCTGCGGGCGGGAATCCCGGCATCAAAAAAGGGAGAGGGGGAAGGACGGGATGATTGTACTGGATTACAGGGACAGCAGGCCGCTGTATGAGCAGGTGGCGGAACGGCTCCGGGAACTGATGTTTAAGGGCGCCCTGCCGCAGGATGCACAGCTTCCATCTGTGCGCAGCCTGGCCACAGAGCTGTCCATCAATCCCAATACCATCCAGAGAGCGTATACGGAGCTGGAGCGCCAGGGATATATTTATTCCATCAAAGGCAAGGGCAGCTTTGTGGCGGATAACAGCCGGATGAAGGCTGGAATCCTGAGGGAATGGAAGGGACATTTTAACTCCGCTGTGGAGGAAGGCATAAAGGTAGGCGTCACAGCAGGAGAGATGAAGGAAATGATTGATACGGCCTGCCGGAATCATGCCATGGAAAGGGGAGAGAGTAATGATTGAAGCAGTGAACCTGACAAAGCGGTTTGACGATATCGTGGCAGTGGACCACATAAGTGCCACCATACGGGATGGCAGCGTGTTCGGGCTCATCGGTACCAACGGGGCCGGAAAGTCCACCTTTTTGAGGCTGGCCAGCGGCGTGTTAAAGCCAGACGAGGGATGCATAACCATTGACGGGCATGAGGTATTTGAGAATATCCCGGCAAAGAAGCGTTTTTTCTATATATCGGATGAGCAGTATTTCTTTAATAATACCACTCCTGCGGAGATGATGCGCTATTACCAGAAGGTGTACCAGGGATTTGACGAGGCCCGTTTCCACAAGCTGATGGGAAATTTCGGCCTGGATGAAAAGCGGAAGATTCACACATTTTCCAAGGGCATGAAAAAGCAGGTTTCTGTCATCTGCGGCGTGTGCGCCGGCACGGATTACCTGTTCTGCGATGAAACCTTTGACGGGCTGGACCCGGTGATGCGCCAGGCGGTGAAGAGCATTTTTGCAGCGGATATGGAGGACAGGAACCTGACCCCCATCATTGCATCCCATAACCTGAGGGAGCTGGAGGACATTTGCGACCATGTGGGTCTGCTCCACAAGGGAGGCATCCTTCTGTCAAAGGATTTGGATGACATGAAGCTTAACATCCACAAGGTCCAGTGCGTCCTTAAACCGGATATGAAGCCAGAGGACCTGACGGCCCTTGATATGGTAAATGTGGAACAGAGAGGAAGTCTCTGCACCATCACGGTGCGGGGGAGCAGGGGCGAGGTGGAGGCTGTCATGGCTTCCTATGAGCCGGTATTTTTTGAGTGCATCCCACTGTCCCTGGAAGAAATATTCATCAGTGAAACGGAGGTGGCTGGTTATGACATCAGGAAGCTTATACTTTAAGCTGCTAAAGGAGGATTTCAGAAGAAGGCTGTGGGCCATTGCGCTGGTGTTTCTGGCATTTTTCTTCACCCTTCCCATTGGGCTGGCCCTGAACATGGAGAACGCAGCCAATACCAATTACTACAGGTACAATGATTACATGCCATTTGTCCAGGACGGCACCATGTCTGACCTTCAGTACAAGGAAAGGCTTCTGGAACTGAAGACAGAGGTTGTGTTAAGCGGTGTGGAGTATGGAAACGGGATGATTGCCTTTTTGATGATAACCGCGGCAGTGGTTATGGGCGTGTCCGGCTTTGCCTATCTGCATAACAAGAAAAAAGTGGACTTTTACCACAGCATCCCGGTGAGACGTGAGGCCCTGTTCGGGGCTCAGTTTTCAGGAGGCATATTCATTGTGGGCGCTGCCTATGGGCTTAATCTGCTGCTGCTCCTGGGCGTGGCCTTATCCTACGGCGTGCCTGCGGGCGGGATACTGGGAGCCATGGCCGGTGGATGGGCACTTAATATGCTGTATTACGCCCTGATGTACGCCACAGCCGTGGCAGCCATGATGATGACCGGAAATATAGTGGTAGGCGTTTTGGGAACAGGCGTATTCTATTTCCTGCTGCCGGGAGTCATGCTGCTCCTGTGCTGGTACTGCGGAACATTTTTCGTCACCACGGCCAGATACCTGTGGAGTTCAGAACAGTCGCCCTTTATGTGGGGTGTCAAGTATCTGTCCCCGTTCAGCGTGTATATCAATTCCTTTGGCTGGAAGATGAACGAACTGACAAAACATGTTCCGGAGCTCATCTGTACGGTCCTGGCATTTCTGGCTGTCACCACGCTGGATTTGGGGCTGTACCGCAAACGTCCGTCAGAGGCTGCAGGCAAAGCAATGGCATTTAAGAAGTCCATGCCGCCCATCCGTATACTGCTGGTACTGGGAATCGGATTGGCCGGAGGCATGTTCTTCTGGTCGCTGCAGAGCAGGCTGCGCTGGGGATTATTCGGAACCATGGTGTCGGTGGTGCTGACCCACTGTATTGTGGAAATCATCTATCACTTTGATTTTAAGAAGATGTTCTGCCATAAAATGCAGCTGGGGCTGTGCCTGGCTGCGGGAGTTCTGGTATTCCTGAGCTTCCGGTATGACTGGTATGGCTACGATTCCTATATACCGTCCGGA
Source organism: Clostridium sp. 1001283B150225_161107_B6 (assembly GCF_015556325.1). Lineage (NCBI taxonomy): Bacteria > Bacillati > Bacillota > Clostridia > Eubacteriales > Clostridiaceae > Clostridium > Clostridium sp. 1001283B150225_161107_B6. The sequence goes on from NZ_JADNMD010000004.1 coordinate 65,579, forward strand.
GAAAAAATCCTGTCCGCCAGCCTGGACATCGGCGTGGACACCAACTGGCTCTCAGATAAGACCTTTGAAACAGACAGTGAGGGAAAGCTGCAGATAAGATATGCGGACCCCTATGAATATATAGAAGAAACCATGGTGCTTACCGACAAAGAGGCTGTGTTATCCATGGTGGGAGAGGGCAGGAAACGCGCCCTGGAGCAAAGAGATGAGCGGCTGGGCATACGCAGGGCAGCGGTGGGGGCCGGCGGCTATTATCCCGGTGCAGCCGGCTCCGTCAGCTATATCGGCGGGGCGGACGGTCCCACCTCCATCTTTGTGGCCATGAAGAACGGCAAAGGAGATGATTCAGAGCAGGAAAAATTCGACACCAGTATGACGGTGTGCTACCGCCTGGCAAACGGCCGTGAGGTGAGACGCTCCTACTCCCTGCCCTTGTCAGCTGTGCTGGATGCCTATGCGGCCCTGTACAGACAGGACGCCTACAAGGAGGGCGTGTACAGGATTTTAAACCAGGAGCCCGGACATGTAAGCCAGGTTATGTACAGGGAGGCTGACTGTGTCACGGAGGTGAGCCAGGACAGCCGGGTACAGGAGGCTGTGCTTGCGGCTTACCAGGAGGACATGAGGGAGCTGACCGTGGAGGAACGGCTGGTGGAGATGCCTGTGGGCAGCCTTGCATTTATGACGGACCAGGAAAACAGCTATCTCCTGCAGCAGCGCCAGAAAGCCAGGTCGGCATTTGGCAATATAGCACAGTATCAGGTGGAAGATGTATGCCAGTACTGGCCGGTATACCCATCCTTTAAGCGGACCATTGGACTTCTGAAGGAACAGGGCATGGAGCCTGGCTCTTACCTGGCGCCTGAAAAGGTGGAGCGGATTGCATTTGAGGTGCAGAATTATTTCTATGACCGGAAGGGAGAACTGCCGGAGGGAGAGGAGTTGGAGGAACTTCAGAAAATCAACCCTAACTACCGGGAAGACGGTACCCTTGTATTTGAGGACTCCCAATCCATCCGCCTGCTGATGGGAGCCATTGCAGAGGATGACAGCTGCCGCATGAATTATCTTTGCGAGACAGTTGAGGGAGGCCCCTATTGTACCATAAGGACAGAGAACCAAGTGGGAGTGGGCGGATTGCTTATTAAGAACAGGGTCACGCCTGAGATAGCAGAGCTCTTTAACGGAATTCCTGTAAACAGCGGGAAATAGGGCGGACAGGGCTGGAAACAGAAGCTGAGCCGGAAATAAAAGAAGGATAAAAAAAGCAGGGAACAGACCCCAGTCATTTCATTGGTCTGTTCCCTGTTTTTGCAGCAGAAATCATCCGCTTCAGGAGGAACATCCTCCGCATCCGCTGCATCCGCTTCCGGCCTCGCGGGCAGTGCCGAAGACCTGTTCATGAAGCCGCCTTCCCGTAGGGGTGGCAGCCAGGCCGCCTTCCGCTGTTTCCTTTAAGGAGGAGGACATGGCATCGCCTACCTTTTTCATGGTCCAGATGACTTCGTCGGCAGGAATGGCGCTCTCAATACCGGCCAGGGCCAGTTCGGCTGCCACAAAGGCGCCTGCCACGCCGGAGGCATTGCGCTTGATACAGGGAATCTCAACCAGACCCGCTACGGGGTCGCATACAAGTCCCAGTATGTTTTTGATGGCAATGGCAATGGCCTGCTCCACCATCTTCGGGGTACCGCCTGCCAGTTCCACGATGGCAGCAGCAGCCATGGCTGCCGCAGAACCGCACTCGGCCTGGCATCCGCCCTGGGCGCCTGCCAGGGAGGCATTGTTGGCAATAACCATGCCTACGGCAGATGCAGTGAACAGGGACATGACGCAGTCTCTTTCCGGAATCTGTTTTTCTTCCTGCATGGTCAAAAGGGCAGCAGGCAGGATGCCGCAGCTGCCTGCTGTGGGTGCGGCCACAATCCGACCCATGGCAGCATTGAGTTCCGATACAGCCAGGGCGCGGTACAGGGCGCCGGAGAGAAAGGAGCCGGTCAGGCTTTTCCCGCTTTCGGATATCCTGCGCATCTTATAAGCGCTGCCTCCGGTCAGACCGCTGGTGCTGCGAAGGTCCTTATTGCAGCCGGGTTCAATGCACTGGGCCATGACCTGGTAATTGTTCCGCATATGTTCATATATGGATTCCTCTGTCTGCTCCATCTGCTCTGCCTGCTGCTTCAGTACAATGGCAGAGATGGGAAGGCCGCTTTTTTCGGCGGCAGCCACAATGGATGCCACAGAGGAGTAATTGAATTCAGGTTCCATAAATATAAATCCTCCTGTTATTGTGGTTTTTTATCAGCTATATGGGCTGAAGCATGGTGCTGGAGAAAATATTGGGAAGCACTTTGATTTTCTCGTTCAGCTCCGGTCCGAAACTGCCGTCAATCTCAATGGTCATCACGGCCTCGCCGCCCCGGCTCTGTCTGGACAGCCGGAAGTTGCAGATATTCACCCCTGCGTCGGCCATGACTTCGGTGACAGACGCAATGGTGCCGGGTGCATCTCGGTGGAGCACAATCAGGGTTGTGTGCTGTCCTGTGATGGACACCTCCATGCCGTTTACTTCCGTTACCAGTATGTTGCCGCCGCCGATACTGCTTCCCAAAAGGGAGACTGTGTTGCCCGCGCCATCGGTCAGGGTAACCCTGGCCGTATTGGGATGGGCTCCGTCAATATCGCCTGTGGCAATATTGACCTCCAGGCCCTGTTCCTTAGCCAGCTCCGGCGCCCTGCGTATGCGGCTGTCGTCCGTGGCCATTCCCATGATGCCTGCAATCAATGCCTTGTCCGTGCCATGGCCCTTATATGTCTTTGCAAAGGAGCCGTGGAGGAAAATGTCCGCCTTTACGGCAGGTGCGCCCAGCAGGGCCAGGGTTATCCTGCCGATTCTGGCAGCTCCGGCCGTGTGGGAACTGGAAGGGCCAATCATCACCGGCCCCAGGATATCAAATACATTCATGATGTTCCGCCTTTCTGTCATTGGTTTGTTTGTACATTTTTGTGCTGTTCATCCATACTGCTTGTGCTGTTCTGTCCCGGTATACCCACTGTCATGCAATGATTAGCTTGACCCCGGTCCCGCGAATCCTGCTTTCCATCTGCGGCGAGATGCCTGAGTCTGTCACAATGGTATCAACCTCGTCAAAGGGACAAATTTTAAGCAGGCTGGCTTTTCCGAACTTAGTGGAGTCAGACAGCACAATGGTACGGCTGGCAGAACGGTGCATCTGGTTCTGAATCCGTATCTCGCTCAGCCTCTGGTCCGTGCATCCGATAACAGGGTCAATGCCTGTTACGGTCATGAACATGATGTCGATGTGGATGCTTTCCAGGGTAGAGGAGAATTCATTGACCAGGGTATACTCATCCCGGTTCAGAATACCGCCTGTGAGGATGATGGTAATTCCCGGATTTTCAGCCAGCATCAGAGCGTTCTGAATGGAGTTTGTCACAACGGTCAGGCTGCGGAACCGTTCCTTTAATACAAGCGCCATCATCTGGCTGGTGCTTCCGTAATCCAGGGCAATGACCTGGCCTTCATTTACCATGCCCGCTGCCTTTGAGGTGATGGCTGCCTTTTGCTCCAGGTTCTGGGAATTACGGATTTGCAGGGAAATGTATCCCCCCGGAATATCTGCTGATTTTCCTGTATCCATAGGGACAGCGCCTCCGTGTACCCTGGACAGGCGTCCCTGGCTGTCCAGATACTCCAGGTCCTTGCGGATGGTTTCCGAGGAAACGCCCATCAGCTTTACCAGTTCGGCTGTATGTACGATTCCGTCTTTATCTAAAAGCTCCAGAATCTTAGTGTATCGCTGTTTTGCCAGCATATGTTTTAGCCCTCCCTTCTGATGCTTTTCTTAATTAGTCAATCATAACTTATTATATCCCAAAATCCCAAAATGGAAAAGTAAAAAATGCAATGATTCCCAAGTTAATCCCAAAATCGCCTCTTTGCCCCTGCAAAAAAACATTGGGAAAAACTTGTGTTTAAAAGGACCGATTTCATTATAACCAACATATTCGCAATTTTATAGATGCGAAATGCACAAAAAGCCAACAAAAAATTTAGTATAATTGCGAAAAAATTTGATATTATTGCGAATTAACTTGAAAACCCAATTAAAAACAGATATACTATGTCTGTAGCAGGGCGAAGCGGTCCTGCAGGGAATGACAGGTACCGTTTAGGGAGTGGGTACCGGATACACACAACGAAAGGAGATTTAATAGATATGAGTAATGAAACAAGAGCGAAAATCGTAAAAGCAGCACCCAACCGCTGGCTGGTGTTCTGTATCCTCACATTATCAGGAGGTATTGCATTCAAGCTTTCGTCCATGAAGGACATGTTCTATGTACCCATGCAGCAGTTTATGGGCCTGACCAATACCCAAATCGGCGGCGCCTTAAGTGCTTACGGCATTGTGCAGACCATTGGTCTGATAGCAGGTATTTACATCTGCGATATGTTCAGCAAGAAATATATGATTGGCGGTTCCCTGATTGGCCTTGGAATCGTAGGCGTATATCTTTCCACCTTCCCCGGGTACTGGGGCTTTCTGGCTGCCTTCGGCGTAATGGCTATCTTGGGAGAGGTTACATACTGGCCCGTACTGTTAAAGGCCATCAGGCTTTTAGGCGATGAGAAGACACAGGGACGTATGTTCGGTTTTCTGGAAATGGGGCGCGGTATTGTGGACGTCATCATTGCATCCACTGCCCTGGCTATCTTCAAGGCCATGGGAGAGGGTGCGGCAGCACTGAGGGGCGGCCTCTTGTTCTTATCAGCAGTCACGGCTGCAGCCGGCGTACTCTGCCTGATTTTTGTTCCCAATGACGAAAAACGCGTGGATGAAACGGGTAAGGAAGTCAATAAGGCGCAGGCTGCTTTCGGCGGTATGATGCAGGCGGTCAGGAGTATTGACATTTGGGCTGTTTCTTTGAACGGTTTTACGGTATACTGTATTTATTGCGGACTTACATATTTTATTCCTTTCCTGAACCAGATTTATTTCCTTCCGGCAACAGCCGTGGGTATGTACGGAATCATCAACCAGTACGGCCTTAAGATGGTAGGCGGACCCATCGGAGGTTTCATGTCCGATAAGGTGCACAAATCCTCTGCAAAGCATATCCGCGCTGGCTTCGTGGTATGCATCATTGCCATGGCGCTGTTCCTGATGGTGCCTCATGAGACGCTTGGACAGGGCGGGAACTGGGTAATTGGAGCAGCATGCACACTGGCTTTCGGAGCCATCGTATTCACCATGAGGGCTGTGTTCTTTGCACCTATGGATGAAGTAAAGGTTCCAAAGGAGATTACAGGAGCAGCCATGAGCCTTGCCTCCCTGGTTATCTACCTTCCCAATGCATTTGCATATGTAATGTACGGCAATTTCCTTGACAGGTATCCGGGTATGGCTGGCTTCCGGATTGTATTCAGCGTCATGATTGGATGGGCGGTCATTGGTGTGGGAGTGTCCACATTCCTGATTCACCGTATCAAGAAGTGCCAGGCAGCATCCAAGGCAGAGTAAGCCGGCACATTGATTTTGAAAGAAGGGCGGTATGAATATATGAAGGAATATCATGGTTTTAAAAATTGCGGAAACTGGTATAAAGGCAATATCCACAGCCATACCACGGTGTCGGACGGCATGCTCACCCCGGAGCAGTCCGTGAAGCTTTACAGGGACAACGGATACCATTTTATGTGCTTTTCCGAGCATGACATATTTACAGACTACCGGGAGCTGTTCAACACGGAACAGTTCATCATAGTGCCGGCGGTGGAGAGCAGTGTGGTGCTGTACCGGGCAAAGGGCACAGGGGAGCGCTATAAGATACATCACCTCCACGGTATCCTGGGTACGCAGGCCATGCAGGACGCAGCTCCCCTGGGGACCTACGGGCACATGCAGTACATCCCCCCTATGAAATTTTTCGGTGAGTGGACCGGTCCAAAGGCTGCCCAGGAGGTGGCCGACATGCTGAGGGACCATGGCTGCGTCACCACCTACAATCACCCCATCTGGAGCCGGGTGACAGAGGATGAGTTTATCTACACAGAGGGAATCAGCTCCCTGGAGATTTTTAACTTCAATACGGTGCAGGAGTCCAATACGGGTTACGATGTGACGTACTGGGACAGGATGCTGCGCATGGGAAAGAAAATCAATGCATTTGCCAGTGATGACAATCACAACGAGGGGCTGTTTGAGGATTCCTGCGGCGGCTGGATTTGCGTCCAGTCCCCTGACTTAAGCCATGACGGCATTGTGCAGAACTTTATGGACGGCAATTATTATTCCTCATCCGGCCCTGAGATATATGACTGGGGTGTGCGGGACGGCAAGGTATGGATTGACACATCCAATGTGAATCATGTAAACTTTGTATGCGGAAATATCATCAATGACGGGACCACGGTTCTGGGGGAGAGGTTTAAGGATACCCTGAACCATGCGGAATACGCCTTAAAGGGCCATGAGACCTATATACGGGTGGAGGCAGTGGACAAATACGGCCGCACCGCGTGGACGAATCCCATCTATCTGGAATGGTAATCAGGTACTAAAGGAGGAAAGGAAGAATGAAAGAGCTTCAGCAGATTCTTACGGCTTTTGACGACTGGCTGTGGGGCAACTGGCTGTTGTTTGTGCTTCTTGGAGTGGGGCTTTTATATACAATCATAACAGGAGGCATACAGATACGGCGTTTTGGATACATCATAAAAAAGACAATCTGGGAGCCCATTCTCTCAAAGAACAAGGAGTCCAAAGAAGCAGGAACCATATCTTCCTTCCAGGCCTTGTGTACGGCAGTGGCGTCCTGCGTGGGAAGCGGCAACATTGTGGGCGTGTCCACGGCCGTGCTGGCAGGCGGCATGGGAGCCATCTTTTGGATGTGGGTGGCTGCCTTTGTGGGAATGGCTACCAAGTACGGTGAAATCATTCTTGGTATGCTGTACCGCGAGAAGAATGAAGAGGGAAATTATGTGGGCGGTCCCATGTACTATATCAAAAAGGGACTGCACGCGCCCTGGCTGGCTGTACTGTGCGCCTTCTTTATGGTGACCCAGATTATCGGAGGCAACTTTATCCAGTCCAACACCATAAGCGGTGTCATGAAGGAGAATTTCGGCGTTCCCTATCTGACCACGGGAGTTGCCCTTGTATTCATTATTTTTGTTATTACACTGGGCGGACTTAAACGTCTGGCCCATGTGGCCCAGAAGCTGGTTCCTACTATGGCGCTCATCTATGTGGTGGGCGGGCTTCTCATCATTGCTGCCAATATAACCAGGGTGCCGGGCGTATTCGCAGACATCTTTGCCGGAGCCTTCGGCCTCAGGGCCATGGCGGGCGGCGCCATGGGCTCCATGCTGATTGCCATGCAAAAGGGTGTTGCCAGGGGCCTGTATTCCAATGAAGCCGGCGAGGGTTCGGCGCCGGTTATCCATTCCGCCGCCCAGGTAGACCACCCGGTGCAGCAGGGCATTACAGGCGTGGCGGAGGTTTTCTTAGACACCTTTGTCATCTGTACCATTACCGGACTGGTGCTGGGAGTTACCGGCGTGCTGGATTCGGGAGCGCCGGGAAATGTGCTGGCCATCAATGCATTTGCCAGCGTGTGGGAACCCCTGCGCTATGTGGTGGCTGTCTGTCTCCTGCTGTTTTCCTCCACAACCCTGATGAGCCAGTGGTATTTCGGTTTCGTGGGTCTGAACTACATATTCGGGACAAAGGTGGCCGACAAATTTAAATACGTATTCCCCTGCTTTTGCATTATCGGCGCATTGGCGGAGATTGAGCTGGTCTGGGTCATCCAGGATGTGGCTCTGGGGCTTCTCACCATCCCTAACCTGATTGCCATGGTAGCGCTGGCACCCCAGGTCAGGAAGGCTACAAAGGAATATTTTTCACGGGAGGAGTTTCAGCGGTAACCGTTGGGACGGCAGGCCGTCCCAAAGGGGCAGAAGATAATTCTGCCTCTTCTTTTTATTGACAATCCTTTGCCGTAAAGCTACAATCATATCAACAGATGGACCAGCCAGTATATGTAAAATAATGTGAGGTCCGCCATCAGGGAGAAAGAGAGGACATAAGTATGATATCAGAGAAAATGAAACCATTAGTCAACAACAATTCCGCCATCCGCGCCATGTTTGAGGAGGGCAAGCGTCTGGCTGCCATCCACGGAGCGGAGAATGTGTACGATTTCAGTCTGGGCAACCCCAATGTGCCGGCCCCGGCAGAGGTGAACCAGGCAATCTGTGATATCCTGAAGGAAGAAGAGTCCACCTTTGTCCATGGTTATATGAGCAATGCTGGCTACGAGGACGTGAGACAGGCCGTGGCCGAATCACTGAATAAACGTTTCGGCACCAGCTTTTGCCGGAATAACATCCTGATGACCGTGGGGGCTGCCAGCGGCCTGAATGTGATTTTGAAGACATTGCTGAATCCGGGGGATGAAGTCATTGCCTTTGCACCTTATTTTGTGGAGTATGGAAATTATGTCCGCAATTACGATGGAAACCTGGTGGTCATTTCACCGGATACAAGGGATTTTGAGCCTAATCTGGCAGAATTTGAGCAGAAGATAAACGCAAGGACCAAGGCTGTCATCATCAATACCCCCAACAACCCTACCGGCGTGGTGTATTCCCTGGAAACCCTTACAAAGATGGCCGATATCATGCGGGCCAAGGAAAAGGAATTTGGCACAGACATCGTGCTGCTGTCCGACGAGCCCTACAGGGAACTGGCCTACGACGGCGTGGAAGTGCCCTACGTGACCAATGTCTATGACAACACCGTTATCTGCTACTCCTACAGCAAGTCCCTGTCCCTGCCGGGAGAGCGTATCGGTTATCTGGTGATTCCCAATGCCTTAAAGGACAGTGAGGAAGTGTTCAATGCAGCCACCATTGCAAACCGGGTGCTGGGCTGCGTCAACGCCCCGTCCCTGATGCAGAGGGTTGTCATGCGCTGCCTGGACGCCCAGGTAAACCTGGAGGCATATGACAGGAACAGGAACCTGCTCTACAACGGGCTTAAGGACCTGGGATTCCAGTGCATCAAGCCCCAGGGCGCTTTTTACCTTTTTGTCAAGTCTCCGGAGGCCGATGAAAAGAAATTCTGTGAGAACTGTAAGAAGTACAATGTACTGGTTGTTCCGGGCACCTCCTTTGCATGCCCCGGCTATGTGCGCATTTCCTACTGCGTGTCCTATGAGCAGATTGAGCGTTCCCTTCCCGCCTTTGCAAAGGTGGCCGCAGATTACGGACTCGGGAAGCAGGCATAGGGACCTGGGCCGTGAAGCGGCAGTGAGTCAGAATTCAGGAGGAAAGCAGACATGAAACCATGGGAAATGAACATACGCCAGGTGGTTCCCTATGTACCCGGGGACCAGCCGGCAGGCGATAAACTGATAAAACTGAATACCAATGAAAATCCATACCCGCCTGCACCGGGCGTGGAAAAGGCTTTAAAGGAGATGGATGCGGACCGGCTGCGCAAATATCCCGACCCGTCCTCGGCAGAGCTTGTGAAAGCCCTGGCGGAATTTTACGGAGTGGGGCAGGACCAGGTGTTTGTGGGGGTTGGCTCTGACGATGTCATAGCCATGTCCTTCCTGACCTTTTTTAACTCCAAAAAGCCGGTGCTGTTTCCGGATATCACCTACTCCTTTTACAAGGTATGGGCTGACCTGTACCGGATTCCTTATGAGACACCGGCGTTAGACGGGAACCTGGCCATCCTTCCTGAGGATTATAAAGGGGAAAATGGGGGAATCATATTCCCAAACCCCAATGCGCCTACCGGCATCTACATGCCCCTGGACCAGGTGGAGGAAATCGTAAAGGCCAACCAGGATGTGATTGTTATGGTGGATGAGGCATACATCGACTTTGCAGGCCCCTCCGCCAGAGAGCTTCTGCCCAGGTATGATAACCTGCTGGTGGTCCAGACCTTCAGCAAGTCCCGTTCCATGGCAGGGGTGCGCATCGGCTTTGCCCTGGGAAACCCTGTATTGATTAAAGCGCTGAATGATGTAAAATATTCCTATAACTCCTATACCATGAACCTGCCGTCCCAGATTGCAGGTGTCCAGGCCGTAAAAGACAGGGCATATTTTGAGGCGGCAAAGGCAAAAATCATAGCTACCAGGGAGCGCTCCAAGAAACGGTTTGCAGAGCTTGGATTCACCTTCCCGGATTCCATGACGAATTTCATCCTGGTTACCCATGCGCGTGTTCCGGCCAGGGCCATGTTCGACGCGCTGAAAAGGGAGAGGATTTACGTGCGCTATTTCAATGCGCCCAGGCTGGACAACAGCCTGCGCGTCAGCATTGGCACGGACCAGGAGATGGATGCCCTGTTTCGGTTCCTGGAGCAGTATCTGAGGGAGTGGAAGGAAACAGAGGATTCTGAATAAAGGCTGTGTGCAGGCAGGAGAGATGGATATGATGGAAGAAACAGGCTGGAAGCATTATCTTCGTCTTATACTTAATATAGTAATCCCGTTGACGGGCTGGCTTTTAATCTGCCTGCTGGGACCAAGGCTTTTGAAGTTTTTCATGCCATTTGTCATAGGCTGGGTGATAGCAATGATAGCCAATCCCCTGGTTCGTTTCCTGGAGCGCCGGATGAGGCTGGTGCGCAGGCACAGCTCCATTGTCATTGTGGCGGCGGCCCTGGCCCTTGTCATCGGACTTTTATATCTTCTGGTGTCAAGAACCTTTGTCCTGCTGCGCCAGTTCATAATGGACCTTCCCGGGCTCTATGCCGGTATTGAAGGGGATGTGGCCCGCAGCATGGAACAGCTGGAGCACCTGTTTGATTTTATGCCTGACAGCATACAGCAGAGCTGGGCCCAGTTCGGTAATAATCTGGGAAGCTATATGGGAACGGTTGTGGAGAAGATTGCATCCCCCACCGTGGAGGCGGCCGGGACTGTGGCGAAAAGCCTTCCGGCTATCCTGGTCTATACCGTGGTCACCATCCTGTCTGCGTACTTCTTTATCGTGGACAGGGACCGCATCCTGGCAGTTATAAAAGCCCATACGCCCCAATGGGCAGGCCACTACGGGCTGTATCTGAAGGGTGAGGTGCGCCATCTTATAGGGAGCTATTTTATGGCCCAGTTTAAAATCATGGCAGTGGTGTGGCTGATTCTCACGGTTGGATTTTTAGTTTTGGGAGTGGGATACGGTCCCTTGTGGGCTTTTCTCATTGCTTTCCTGGATTTCCTGCCTGTGTTTGGAACAGGAACAGCCCTTCTTCCGTGGGGGCTTATCAAGCTTCTGGGAGGCGAGTACGCCTTTGCGGCAGGGCTGCTGCTTATATACGTATTAACCCAGGTAACCAGACAGATTGTACAGCCGAAGCTGGTGGGAGACAGTATGGGCCTGCCCCCCCTTATCACGCTGTTTTTGCTGTATCTGGGATTTAAGGCGGACGGAATCGCGGGAATGATTCTGGCCGTGCCCATAGGCCTGCTGTTTGTGAACCTGTACCATTACGGTGCATTTATGGGTATCACGGACAGCGTGTGTATCCTTGTCAAGGATATCGAACGATTCCGGCATAAAGAGGTATGACAGCCGGCTGTTGAGGTAAATAAGGAATAAAATGTAATCAGGAGAAGACGGAGTTGAAAGTGGAGAATAATCTGGATACAGATAAAGTCAGAGGGCTGGTGTGGAGGCTGGCATTTCCTTCCATGCTGGCTCAATTTGTGAATGTGATGTACAGCATTGTGGACCGTATGTACATTGGAAATATTCCGGAGGTGGGCGCCCTGGCCCTGGCCGGCGTGGGAATATGCGGTCCTGTGGTCACCCTTATATCATCCTTTGCCAGCTGGATTGGAGTGGGAGGAGCGCCTCTCATGAGTATTCGTCTGGGACAGAAGAATGAGAGGGCTGCCACCCAGATGGTGGCCAACTGCTTTGCCCTTTTGACAGGCATGGCCCTTATCATCATGACAGTGTCCTATTTGTTCAAGGACCAGCTTCTGGTGTTTTTCGGCGCAGGTCCTGCCATATTTCCCTATGCAAACCAGTATATGAGCTGGTATCTGACAGGCACTGCATTTGCCCTCATTTCCGCGGGCATGAACCAGTTTATCATATGCCAGGGATTTGCTACGGTGGGTATGAAATCCGTGGTGCTGGGAGCTGTCAGCAATATTGTTCTGGACCCGGTGTTTATCTTTGTGATGAATATGGGGGTCCGGGGAGCAGCCATTGCAACCGTGCTGTCACAGATGGCGTCCTGCATTTATGTGCTGCTGTTCCTGTTTGGTAAGCGGCCTTTGGTGCGGATTACCTTTGGGGGATACCGGTGGAAGACCATGAAGCAGGTGCTGTTAGTTGGCCTGTCCCCATTCCTGATTATTGCCTCGGACAGCCTGCTCATCATTGTCATGAACATGATAATAAGCAGCTATGGGGGACCTGAGAGAAGCGACATGCTTCTCACCTGCAATACCATTGTGCAGAGCTTCATGCTGATTATTACTATGCCGCTGGGAGGAATTACCGGTGGAACACAGACGGTCATGGGTTATAATTATGGTGCAGGCCGCCCTGACCGTATACGGAAGGCAGAGAAGCATGTGCTGCTATTGTCCATTGCATTTACAACGGTCATGTTCATCATTGCCCAGGCAGGCCCCGGGTATTTTGTCAGGATATTTACAAGGGAAATGTCCTATGTCCAGGTTACGGAATGGGCAATCCGGATTTTTACCCTGTGTATCATTCCGCTGGCAGTGGAATATACGGTGGTGGACGGTTTTACAGGCATGGGAATCGCAAAGGTGGCCATCAGCCTGTCCATGTTCAGAAAGTCGGTCTATTTCCTGGGCATGCTTTTGCTGCCCCGTTATTTTGGTGTGGAGGCTGTGTTCTATGCTGAGCCCATATCGGACATCATGGCCTGTGCAGCCGCATCCACAACATTTATCCTGCTGAGCGGGAAGGTGCTGAAGGACAACCGGAGACTGTTTTAACAGGACGGTTTGCGGGCTGTCAGACAGAAACATACATAAATGGAAGGATGAAGAATATGAATATACTGGTAAGCGCCTGTTTGCTGGGAGTGGAATGCAGATATGACGGCCGCGGCGTACTGATTTCCCAGGCAGAGGAGCTGTTAAGCAGACACCATCTGATACCAGTCTGTCCGGAAATCATGGGCGGTCTGGCCACGCCCAGGACACCGGCGGAGCGGGTGGGAGACGGAGTCATCACAAGGGATGGAGCGGATGTCACGGCAGCGTATGAAAAAGGCGCCGGGGAAGTACTTAAGCTGGCCCGGCTGTACGGCTGTCAGGCAGCCATTTTAAAGGAGAGAAGTCCTTCCTGCGGAAGCGGGCAGGTTTATGACGGCACATTTACCGGCACGCTTAAGGGCGGAGACGGTGTCTGCGCCGCATGTCTGAAGGAACATGGGATTGAAGTATATGGGGAGAGCCAGGTGATGAGACTGTTAGAAGACATAGAAAGGTAAAGGTGCATGAGGGAAGATAAAAACAAGGTGGAATCCATACCTGCCCGCAGCGGGGAAAGCCGTCCCCGCCGCAGCCGCAGCAGGGAGGCTTTCAGGCAGCGCCAGAAGGAGCTGGCAGAGAGCAGGGCACAGGAACGCAGGCAGCAGGAGGGTAAGGCCCAGGCAGACCGGGAGAAGGATAACAAGGCACAGACGGACCAGGAGAAGGATAACAAGGCACAGGAAGGATGGGAAGCCGGGGACCGGGAAACAAGAAACCCGGATGTACAGGGGAACAGCCCCCTTCCTAAAATCCTGAGCTGGAAGGCAGGGGCCATGGTTCTGTTAATGGCCGGTATTGTGCTGATGGGAGTCTATGTATACAAAGCCCTGGGATACCGGAATACATACTTTCCCCATACAGTCATCAACGGAATGGACGTATCAGGGAAGACCGTGGAGGATGTGAAGGGACTTATGGCCTCCGGTGTAAACGGGTACGGGCTTGTGCTCAGGCTCCGGGGGGAGGAACATGAGATTATAACCGGGGATGAAATCGGCCTTCATACTGTGTTTGACGGAAGCCTGGAGGAAATCATACGCCAGCAGAATCCCTTCCGCTGGCCCAGATACCTGCTTAAGGGACCATCCTATGATATACGGACCATGATTGCCTACGATGACGATGCACTGGGGCAGACACTGGAGGGACTGTCCTGTTTTGACAGCAGCCGGGCTGTCCCGCCCTCGGACGCTTACCTGTCCGACTATGTCAGGGGACAGGGGTATTCCATTGTGCCGGAGACAGAGGGAACCACCCTGGATATGGGGAAAGTCAGGGAACAGGCGGAGCAGGCCATATCCAGTCTTGCCCCGGAATTGGACCTGGATGCCCTGGGGTGTTACAAGGCCCCGTCCATCCGCAGTGATAATTCCTCCCTGGCAGCTGCCAGAGATGCCAGGAACCGCTATGTAAATATGACTGTGACCTATACCTTCGGCAGCAAGACAGAAGTGCTGGACGGGGATGAGATACATCAATGGCTGGTGGCTGACGGGGAACAGGTATCCATTGACCCGGACCAGGCGGCAGCCTATGTAAAGAGCCTGGGCACCAGGTATAACACAGCATACACAAAGCGCTCCTTTGCCACCAGCTACGGACAGAGCGTGGAGGTGTCCGGTTTTTACGGGTGGAGAATCAACCAGTCCCAGGAGACAAAGGAGTTGCTTGGGATTCTGGAAACAGGGGAAAATGTTACCAGGGAGCCGGTCTATTTGCAGACAGCCGCAAGCCACGACGGGCCGGATTATGGCGGCACCTATGCGGAGGTGAACCTGACGGCCCAGCATCTGATTTTTTACAAGGATGGTGAGAAGGTGCTGGAGTCAGATTTTGTCTCCGGCAATGTTTCCAGAGGACATACCACGCCTCCGGGAATTTTCTCCATTACATACAAACAAAGGGACGCTGTGCTGAAAGGGGAGGGATATGCCAGCCCGGTTAAATTCTGGATGCCCTTTAACGGAGGTATTGGTTTCCATGACGCCAGCTGGAGGTCCAGCTTTGGCGGTTCCATTTATAAGAGCGGCGGGTCCCATGGCTGTGTGAACATGCCCTACGACAAGGCCAAAGAGCTTTTTGATAATGTGTATGCGGGGATGCCCGTTATCTGCTATGACCTTCCGGGTACAGAGAGCAGGAAATCCAGCCAGTCTTCAGGTAGGGCGCCTCAGGAGACTGCGGCTGCGCAGCCGGTACCGGCACAGACAGCGCCGGCGCCCACCCAGGCACCGCCGGTCCAAAATCCGGATATTCCGGAGGGGACACTGCCATCCCAGGCAGTACCGCCGGAGACAGCGCCGCAGCCATCACAGCCTCAGGTTATCATACAGCCTGCAGACCAGACAACCGCAGCGCCGGCAGAGCCGCAGCCGTCACCCGGAACCACAGAAGGGTACGGACCGGCCTTTCAGACACCACAGTCCGGCTCATCAGCCGGGCCGGGCGTCAGCTGACGGAACGCATTAAGAATGGGTCAAGCTGTGAGGTTTTTTGCAGGAGACAGTCGATTTTTCAAGTGAATTTATTGACAAATGGAAAAAACCATTTTATAATGCCCTTAATGCATCTAGGGATTACTCGTACAGCCATTATTCAAAATTAGGGAGGATATGGACTATGGTAGAAAAGAAAGATGTTAAGGCAAATGTAAAGGCGGCAGCGGAGGCAGTTAAGCCGGCAGAGGCCAAGACAGAAGCAAAACCAGCAGTTCCGGAGAAAGTAGAAGCAAAGGCAGAGGCAGCAGTTCCGGTGAAGGCAGAAGCAGCTCCTGTTGAGAAGGAAGTAAAAGCTCCGGCTAAAAAGACAGCAGCTAAGAAGACAACAACCGCTAAGACAGCAGTCAAGAAGGCGGCTGCTCCCAAGGAGACGGCCAAGAAAGAGACAGCTCCCAAAGCAGCAGCTAAAAAAGAGACTGTAAAAAAGACATCCGCTAAAAAGGCAGCAGAGCCAAAGGCAGCCGTACATTTCCAGTTTGACGGCAAGGACCTTGTGGCAAAGGATGTGCTGGACCAGGCTGTGAAGGCATTTAAGAAATCACACAGGGGTGTTGAGATTAAGACCATTGATTTGTACATTGTTGCAAATGAGGGCGCAGCCTACTATGTGGTGAACGGTGAGGGCGGAGACGATTACAAGATAATACTGTAATTCAGAATAAAGGATTGAAGGATGAAGTGGGTTGCTGTATCATGGATGCAGCAGCTCATTTATTTTATGTGCCGTGGGCAGGCATAATATTGATAAAGAATAGGAAACAGGAAAGTATGGCAGATTTACCGATACGGTTTGAAGAACGGATGAGAGAATTATTAGGAGATGAATACCCTGCCTTTGCGGCCAGCTATGACAAGGAGCGGGTCCAGGGACTGCGGTTCAACCGTCTTAAGTTTCCGGATGGGATTCAGGGCGCAGGGGAAAACTGGGAAGAGGCCGGAGCAGCTGAATTGGCACAGCGGGTCAGTCAGGAAACAGGGTTCACCCTTCAGCGGATTCCATGGGTGAAGGAAGGATATTATTATTCCGGGGACAACAGGCCCGGAAAGCATCCTTACCATGAGGCGGGGCTCTACTATATCCAGGAGCCCAGCGCCATGGCCGTGGTGGAGCTATTGGACCCCAGACCGGGAGAACGCGTACTGGATTTGTGCGCGGCGCCGGGAGGAAAGTCCAGCCACATTGCCTCCAGACTGAGAGGCAGGGGATTCCTGCTGTCCAATGAGATTCACCCGGCCAGGGCCAGGATACTCTCCCAGAACATGGAACGGATGGGAGTGCGCAATGCGGTGGTGTCCAATGAGGATGCATCCGGCCTGGCCAGGGTATTTAACCATTATTTCCATAAAATTGTGGTGGATGCCCCCTGTTCAGGGGAAGGAATGTTCCGCAAGGATGAAGAGGCCAGAGCCCAGTGGAGTGAGGAGCATGTAAAGATGTGCGCTGCCCGCCAGGGGGAAATACTGGACCACGGGGCATCCATGCTGGCTTTTGGAGGCAGGATGGTGTATTCCACCTGTACCTTTGCCCCGGAGGAGAATGAGGGAACGGTTCTGGCCTTCCTGAAACGCCACCCCGAATTCCGCGTGGAACAGGTGTCTGCTTATCCCGGCTTTACCGGGGGAAAGCCCTGGTGGGCAGGACCGGAGGCAGATGGCTGGGGGCTGGAGAAGACCATGCGCATTATGCCCCACATTCTGGAGGGAGAGGGCCATTTTATGGCTGTCTTAAAAAAGGATGGGGAGGCGGACCATGGAGCAATAGCAGGAAACCGGGACAGGATGTATCTGGACAGCAGAAAGAGAAAGGAGGTGTTCAGGGATTATGGGCCATTCATACGAAGCACACTGACAGAGCCGGAAATGTTCCTGGAAAGAAAAGAATACGTTCTGTTCGGTGAGCAGCTGTATCTTCTGCCGGCCGACATGCCGGATATAAAAGGGCTTAAGATTCTCCGCCCGGGCCTTCATCTGGGCACACTTAAAAAGAACCGCTTTGAGCCCTCCCATGCACTGGCGCTGGCGCTGAGAAAAGAGGAGGTACTATCCTCCTGGGAGCTGCCCCCCTGCGGAGACAGTGTAATCCGGTATCTGAAAGGCGAAACCCTCAGTGAGGACGCAGGAGCGCCGGAGGGTTGCCTGAAAGGCTGGACGCTGGTCTGTACCGGCGGTTTCAGCCTGGGCTGGGCCAAGAGTGCAGGCGGAATGATGAAAAACCACTATCCCAAGGGGCTCCGGTGGAATTAAGAACCGCATCACATGTTACGGACACATGCCGGGCGGCAGGAGACATTCCATATCCTCAGGCAGCCCGGCCGTAAAATCCATGGATTCTCCTGTAATGGGATGTTCAAACATCAGACGATAAGAGTGGAGTGGCTGCCGGCTGATATAGCGGTAATCCGGACAATATAGGAAGTCTCCGGGAAGGGGATGTCCAATGGACCTCATATGGACCCGTATCTGGTGTGTCCTGCCTGTTTCCAGGCTGAGACTCACCAGGGACAGGTCCCTTTCTTTGTTATAAAGAAGGGTACGGTAATGGGTGACAGCCCTTTCTCCTGTCTCCGGGTCCACCCTGCGCTCAATGGTAGAACCCTCCACCCTGGCGATGGGGCTGTCAATGGTACCTTCCTCCGGGGCATGACCAAGGACAATGGCCCTGTACTCACGTCTGATTCGCCTTCCAATCATCTGTTCTGATAAGATGCAGGCACTGAGCATGTGTCTGGCCAGGACCAGCAGGCCGGTGGTATCCCTGTCCAGGCGGTTGATGACCCTGTAAGTAAATGGCTCCCCTCTTTCATGGAAATACCAGGAAACAGCATTGGCCAGGGTATTGTCGCGGTGGCCCTGGGAAGGATGGATGGGCACGCCCGCATCCTTATTGATGACCAGTATGTCCTCATCCTCATACACAATGGAGAGAGGAAGCTTTACCGGCACAATGTTCTCCGAATCCTCCTCTTCAGGCAGCGTCACCTCCAATGTCTCCCCGGTCTTAAGCCGGTAACCTGCGTACACCGGGGTTCCCTCCACGTAAAGCCCCCGACCTGCCTTAATGCGCACCAACAGCCGGCGGGAAAATCCTCTTGCCCTTAAAAACCGTCCGATATCAACTCCATTCTGCCCTTCTCCAATGGTATAACATATAACTCTCCGTCTCATGTCCATTCCTCAACTCTGTTTTTCTGATATACTCCCATCACCTTTTGCGCAGGATATTAATTCAAATGCTTCTTCTTGCTGGCAGCATGGTCCACAATAGCATCCTTTCGCAGGAAGCTGGCCCGCTTTACGCTGTCAATTCCATATTTGCTGCGTATGGCATCCACAGCTTTTTCAAAATCCTTTTTCTTCTGGAGACTTGGGTCGTCAAAGAGGCTCATCTGTGAGAACCCGTCATCGGAAATCTTGCCGGCACGCACCCCCATAAGCCGCAGAGGCGTCATGTTCCAGGATTCTTTAAGCAGGCGGCAGGAATACTCATAAATAACAGAGGTGGAGTCCGTTGGTTCCGGTATGGCCATCTGGTGGGACTGATTCCTGAACTCCCAGTCCCGCAGCTCCACGCAGACATTATTGCACAGCACATGGTCCGCCCTCAGCCTGGCGCCCACAGTCTCACAGAGGGAGAGCAGGACCTGGCAGGCGCTTTCATAGTCGGATATATCCCTGGAAAGGGTGATGCTGTTTCCATATGCTTTATTTACCGGCTCTTTTTCAGCCACAGGGTCCCGGTCAATTCCATTGGCATACTGGTGGATGAGGACTGCATATTTTTCTCCCAAATGGGACTTAAGCACCTCCAGGTTGCAGCCGGCCAGCTGCCCGATGGTATGTAATCCCAGGTTTTCCATCTTCCGCTGGGCAGCGCCTCCCACAAAAAACAATTCCCGTATAGGCAGGGGCCACATCTTATCAGGCACCTCCTGGGGAAACAGGGTATGGCATTTATCCGGTTTCTCAAAGTCGGAGGCCATCTTGGCCAGAAGCTTGTTGGTGGAGATTCCGATATTTACCGTGAATCCCAGTTCCTTTTTGATGCGTTCCCGAATTTCATTGGCCACCTTCAGGGGGCTGCCAAAGAGATGGATGGTGCCGGTCATATCCAGGAAAATCTCATCAATGCTGAACCTTTCATGGTCCGGTGTGTATTGTTCCAGAAGCTCCATCATGCGCCGGGAGCACTTAATATAAAAATCAAACCGGGAGGGAACAACCACCAGTTCCGGGCACTTGCGCATGGCCTGGACCAGGGGTTCCCCGGTGGTGACCCCATACTTCCTGGCCAAAGGAGACTTGGCCAGAACAATTCCATGACGCGACTTGGCATCCCCGCCAACCGCAGAAGCAATGGTCCTCAAATCCAGGGCCTCCGGGTCCTGGGATAGCCGGTACACACATTCCCAGCTCAAAAATGCTGAATTCACATCAATATGAAAAATAAGACGCTCTCCCTGTCCCATCATAAAACACCGGCCTTTCAGGTTTTAGTTTGTTTATAGATATCATAGCAGAATATGTGTTCGGGGGCAAGAGGGATATGGGGCGGGAGAGGGGACGGGGATGGGGATGGGAGGAGGATTGGCGTTTGGTTGCACCCCACAACCATACCCTTTCAATCCATTTTCTCAGTAATATTCATTTTCCATCAGGAATACTATTAAAATAAAGCCAACTAGGCGGCGTCGCTTATGAAGCATTGGATTTTTTCGGTAATTTTGATTATTTCACTGGCCTGTACGCAGATATATGCGGCGGCAGACAGTTGGGCAGCGGTACCTGTGCGGGAAGAAGTGCAGGAGGGTCAGGAATGGGAGGCCCGGGAACAGCAGGTGCAGACGCTGGGAGCCCAGGTGCGGGAGGTCCGGGTGCAGGGGGACGGACTGAAGGAGGCTGCGGCGGTGAAGGGAACAGCGGGCGCCGCAGGGGCCGGGGAGACGGCGGGGGAAGGGGATTTCCTGAAGCTGTATGCCCAGTCGGCTGTGCTTATGGATGGAGATACCGGCAGGATACTGTATGGGAAGGGACGGGATATCATCCGGCCCATGGCCAGCACCACGAAAATTATGACCTGCATCCTGGCGCTGGAGGCAGGGAAGGGGGAGGAGACGGTGAAGGCGTCTTCCAATGCGGCTTCCCAGCCCAAGGTGCATCTGGGGGTGCGGGAAGGGGAGGAGTACAGGCTGGAGGACCTTTTGTATGCCCTGATGCTGGAATCCTACAATGATGCGGCTGTGATGATAGCGGAGCACATAGGGGGCAGCGTGGAGGGATTTGCTTCCATGATGAATGAGAAGGCGGCCGGGCTGGAATGCCGGGATACGTATTTTATTACGCCCAACGGGCTGGACGGGGTGAAGACGGATGAGCAGGGGAAGGAGCACATCCATTCGACCACTGCCTCTGATTTGGCGAGGATTATGCGGTATTGTGTGACGGAGTCGCCTGCCAAGGATGAATTTTTAAAGATAACACAGACGCAGAACCACTATTTTACGGATGCAGCGGGGAAGCGCTCCTTTAACTGCAATAATCATAATGCGTTTTTGACTATGATGGAGGGAGTGCTGTCAGGAAAGACTGGATTTACCGGAGGCGCCGGTTATTCCTATGTGGGGGCCATGGAAAATCAGGGAAGGACTTATGTCATTGCTCTTCTGGGCTGCGGTTGGCCGCCTCATAAGACATACAAATGGTCGGATGCAAGAAAGCTCTATAATTACGGATTGGAGCATTTTAAGATGAAGGATGTGTTCCGGGAGGAAACCTTTGCAGGAGTTCCAGTGGCAGGAGGACTGTGCTGGAAGGAAGGAGAAGGCGCCACGGACCAGGTGGAGCTTTCCATGATGCTTAAGCCGGATGATATGCATCTGACACTGCTGATGGGAGAGGGGGAACAGGTTCAGGTAAAAAAGAAGGTTCCTTCTATATTAATGGCTCCGGTCAGGGAGGGGCAGCAGGTGGGCAGCGTGGATTATTACCTGGGAGATGTGCTGGTAAGAAAGTACCCTGTCTATGCATTGCAGGGCGTGGAGAAGCTGAATCTGAGGCGTGCCGCGGACCGCGTGCTGGATTTGTTTCTATGCAGATGACGGGAATGAATTTTCAAACAGCCCCTGGTACGGCAGAAAGGGGAAACAGACCTTTGGATAAGAGGATGGGAAGGGTGTTTTAAGGGGCTTTGGGCAGAATATGCCAGGATTTGCCACATTATTTAATCTTTTCTTACAAATTTTTGTATTATGTGAAGTTTCCGCCGTTCTTGTTGACATATGAACGCTTTTGTCATTATAATAGGGTTAATGTCATAAAATAGAAATTCATACGAATTCTGGATATGAATGAAGATACAGGAGATTTTTACATAATGAAGGGAAAAAAGTTAAAAAGGGGCCTGGCGATTGTGCTGGGACTGATGCTGGCAGTTGAGCTTCCGGCATCTGTGGCAGCGCCTTTTAAAATGTTTGATTCCTATGCATATACAGGGGCGGCCACGGTTAAGGCCACCTCTTTGAATGTACGCAGCGGGGCCGGCACCGGTTATTCCTCGGTGGGCAGGCTTGCGGCGGGAGCAGCGGTTACCGTTATCGGAGAGCAGCGCGGAACAGACGGCAATACATGGTATCAGATTCAATACACAGGCACAGGCGGTGCCGTGAACACCGGCTATGTCTCGTCACTTTACATCAGGCTTCCGGTGGCCTATACCACGGATTCTAATTTTGAAGCATATCTCACCTCACAGGGATTTCCGGAGAGTTATAAGAACGGGCTCAGGCAGCTTCACGCCCAGTACCCTAATTGGGTATTCAAGGCCAAGAACACAGGCCTGGACTGGAACACGGTCATTGAAAATGAGTCTGTGCTGGGGCGCAACCTTGTGGCCACAGGCAGTGTTTCTTCCTGGAAATCGGTTGCCAACGGAGCCTATAACTGGGACAACAGCACCTGGACAGGATTTGACGGCAGCAACTGGGTGGCTGCTTCCGAGGATATTATAAGGTATTACATGGACCCCAGGAACTTTCTGGATGAGACCTATGTGTTCCAGTTCCTCAACCATGAATATGATGCAAATACCCAGACAAAGGAAGGACTGAACAGTCTTATATCCGGCTCCTTCCTGTCAGGGACAACGAATTCCACGGGAACAGGGGGAAGTGATTTTTCCAGCGGACCAGGGGCTTCCTCGGAAGGACCCGGGTCAGGCAGTTCCGGTTCATCGGGCGGCTCCTCAGGTTCCTCCAAAGGGCCTGGCCGCAGCAGTACCTATGAGGATACACAGCATGGACCGGGAGTCTCCGGTTCCTCCGGCGGCTCAGGGGCGGCAGCCGTCTCTCCGGGAGGAAGCGGTTCCTCCGAAAGCAGTTCCTCAGGGGGAAGCAGTCCTTCGGGGAGCGGCGGTGAAGTGAGCCTGGAGCCGCCTCACGCATCCATTGAGCGCAGGGAGCGCAATGTGGTGGCTACCAGCGTAAGCCTGGTGGCTCCGGGACAGGACAGCTCCGGCAGCACCAATGGTCCCTCGCCCTCCGGACAGAGCGGCGGCAGCTCTTCCAGCGGCCCTGTGGCCTCGCCGGGGTCCGATAATGTGGTGGACCAGACCGGCACATCGCCGGGAGGCGGCTCCACAGGTGCGGCAGCTCCCTATGCAGACATCATCATGGGGGCGGCCGGTCAGTCAGGGGTAAGCCCTTATGTGCTGGCGGCCATGATTCTTCAGGAGCAGGGCAATAATGGTACAAGCCCTCTTATCTCCGGTTCCTATTCCGGTTATGAGGGATACTATAACTTCTTTAATGTGGAGGCATACCAGTCCGGCGCAGTGTCCGCCATTGAGATGGGACTCAGGTTTGCGTCCCAGTCCGGTTCCTACGGACGGCCCTGGAACACGGTGGAAAAGGCCATCCGGGGCGGCGCCCAGAACTATGGGGATAATTATGTGAAAGCTGGGCAGAATACATTTTATCTGAAGAAATTCAATGTCCAGGGGTCAAACCTTTATAAGCACCAGTATATGAGCAATATCCAGGGAGCTGCCTCGGAGGCGGCCAAGCTGTCCCAGGCTTATACGTCTGATTTGAAAAAGACGGCTCTGGAGTTCCATATACCTGTATTCAACAACATGCCTGAGCAGCCCTGCGTGGCGCCAACCGGAGACGGCAGCCCCAACAACAAGCTGTCCGGACTTGGAGTGGACGGCTTCAATCTGACGCCAAGCTTTAACAGGGATACCCAGGAATATAATCTGATTGTGGATTCTTCTGTGTCCAATATTACAGTCAGCGCATATGCATCGGATTCCAATGCACGTGTGGACGGCGCAGGCAATGTCTCCCTGCAGAATGGCGGAAATGACATTTCCATTGCTGTGACGGCCCAGAACGGAAGCGTAAGGACCTATACCATCCATGTGGTGAAGCAGGACGGCGGACCCACCCAGGGAAGCGCAGGCTCGCCCGTATATGGCGGCGGCAGTTCCGGCGGTACGGTCAGTCCGGACGGCAGCTCAGGCAGCGGCAGTTCCGGCAGCGGAGGCGGACCAGGCGGTTCGGGCGGACCGGGCAGTTCTTCCGGAAGCGGCAGCGGACCAGGTGGAAGCAATGTTACCATTGTAGAAGTGCAGTCCTGATAAAGGGAAGACATTATAATCAGAAAGTGGGAAATAATAATGATTAGACGGATGAGACATGCGGCTGCTGTTCTGGCAATGGCGTGCTTGATGACAGTCATGATGCCGGCACAGATGATGACGGCCTTTGCAGCAAATGCGAGAATCGCCTTTTCCGACCCCTCGGCAACAGTTGGGGGCAAGGTAAAGGTGAATATGAAGATAACCAGCAGCGATAACCTGGCCAATGCGGATGTGATGCTTTCCTATGATTCCAACATACTGGAATTTGTGGACGGCACCAATGCGGACGGAGGCGCGGGAGCTGTCCGGGTTCACGGTGATGCAGGTACGCCCAATACGGGTACCCTTGCATTTACCCTTAATTTCAATGCCATAGCAGCCGGGACCAGCAAGATTGAGGTTACCAGCCAGGAGATTTATGATACCAGCTCGCAGATAGTGACGGTAAACCAGCAGGGGAGCTCCACTGTGACAATCAGCGCCCTCCAGTCAGCTTCCAAGGATGCAACCCTTAAATCCCTCCAGATTTCACCCGGAAGCCTGACACCGGCATTTTCGCCGGATGTGGACACCTATGCGGTGACCGTTGGCACGGATGTGGATAAGGTTATTGTCAGCGCGGACTGTACCGACGACAACGCTACCAAGGTGGTCAGCGGAAACGAAGGCCTGCAGATGGGCGAGAACCGCGTGACCTGCCGTGTGACGGCCCAGGATGGGGAGACCATCAAGGAATACGTCATTGTGGTGACCAAGGCAGAGGGCGGCGCCAGTGCAGCGGACGGCGATGCTTCTTCCCAGGTACGGATGCGGATTGCTGAACGCGTCATCACCATTCTTCCTCCCGACCCGGAGGTGAAGGTTCCGGAAGGCTTCAAGGAGAGCACCATCAACATCGACGGCCACAAGGTTCAGGGCTGGGTATGGGGTTCTGAGGCAGAGCACCAGTACTGTGTTGTGTACGGCATGAACGAGGCCGGAGAAAAGGGCTTCTACCGTTATGACATGAAGGATGATGAGAGGACCATCCAGCGTTACTTTGAGGACCCGGCCATCAGCGGTTCCGTGACCAAGGAAGTGTATGATGAGCTGGCCCTTACATACGACAAGATTTATGATGATTACAGTCTCCTTAAGATACTGCTGATTGTGACCATTGTCATTGCTGTCATTCTGCTGGTCATCCTTCTGGTGGTTGTATTTACCAAGGGTTCCGGCAAAAAGGGCGGCAGCCGGGAAGAGACTGGCGGCAAGAAGGACGGACCGCGGGGCAGCCGGGGCAGAAACAGCAGGAAGGAACATGCGGAGGAGCCTGAACTTCCGGAGGATTCAGAGGCATATGAGGATTATGCCGGGGAGGAATACCAGGACTCTGGCGAGTACGATGAATCCCGGGAATATGAGGATGATTCTGTCTACGATGACGATGAGGATTACAGGGACCTTCCTGAGGACGATTACCTGCCTGAGGACGGGGACCAGGACATCTATGATGAGGATGAAGATGCATACGAGCCTGAAGAAGAGCCTCAGCTGGAGATTCCGGTGAAGAAGCCGGTAAGGCCGGCACAGGCAGCCTTTGCACCGGTCCAGACACCAGCCCAGGCGCCGGCTCATACGCCGTCCCAGGCGCCGGCATCCAGGCAGAAGCCCCCTGTGAAGCAGGAACGGCCGGCTGTCAGAAGGGAAGCAGAGCAGCAGTCTGCAGAACCGGAAGGACAGGATGATGATTTTGAGATTTTTGACTTGTAATATGCGATAAGAGAACAGACTGACAGAACGTAAAGGCAGCAGCCATCGGGGATGATTCCCATGGCTGCTGTTTGCCTGTACACCCAATGGCAGGAATATGCCTTAATGATAAAATTTTATTATTAGACCATCACAATATATAATTATACTTTATTTTTGGGGGTTGTTATAATAATAACATGAGCCTTTTAATATAGAGTATATATAAGGGATAAAAGAATAAAGGAGGAGGCATTTCATGGGATACAGAATGGATTTGAAGGATGCCGACAGGATGTTTGCAAAGCTTCAGGAAGAGTATGAGATATGGGCGCCAAAACGTTTTGTGGGTAAGGGCAGGTATTCCGACACAGACCTGATTAAGTACGCCAGGGTGGACCGGGCAGAGGAAATTGAGTACAGGGAAAAATCGGATTTTCCGGCCAAGGAGGTTTTAAGCCCCATTACCCAGTCCCTGTTCTATTTCACAGAGGATGAATTCATTGAAAGCAAGGCGACTTCCAAGAAGCTGCTTATTTTTATGCGGCCCTGCGACATCCATGCACAGCACCATCAGGAGAAGATTTATCTGACCAACGGCGGTTACGAGGATATATATTATAAGCGTATGAACGAAAAGGTCAAGATTGTGATGATGGAGTGCGGCGAAGGCTGGGATACCTGTTTCTGCGTCAGCATGGGAACCAACAGGACCGATGATTATTCCATGGCAGTCCGCTTTGGGGAAGACGGACTGGAATTCCAGGTAAAGGATGATGCATTTGCCTCTTATTTTGAGGGCATGGAAGAATGTCCTTATGAACCCCGGTTTGTGGAAAAAAATGAGCTGACCCTTACCGTGCCGGAGATTCCGGATAAGGAGGTATTGACAAAGCTTAAGGAACATTCCATGTGGAGGCAGTTTGACGGCCGCTGCATCTCCTGCGGCGCCTGCACCGTTGCCTGCAGTACCTGCACCTGTTTCACCACAACGGATATCATATACAATGAGAACCACAATGTAGGGGAGCGCAAGAGAACTTCCGCCTCCTGCCAGGTAAAGGATTTTACCGACATGGCCGGCGGCATGAGCTTCAGGAACAGGGCCGGGGACAGGATGCGCTATAAGGTGCTCCACAAATTCCACGATTACAAGGCCAGGTTCAAGGACTACCATATGTGCGTGGGATGCGGACGGTGTATGGACCGGTGTCCGGAGTACATATCCATCGTGGCCACAGTGAACAAGATGGCGGATGCCATTGAGGAAATAAAAGCTGGAAAGCAGGCATAGGAGAGGGGATGCAGTCATGAATAATATAGTGAAGCCAGTGGCATGTAAGATACGCGAGGTAAGGCGGGAGAGCCTTCATGAATATACATTCAGGGTGGAAACGGATATCCGGCCTTCCCATGGACAGTTCCTGCAGCTTTCCATTCCAAAGGTAGGGGAAGCGCCCATATCCGTCAGCTCCTTTGGAGACGGCTGGATGGATTTTACCATCCGTTCCGTGGGTAAGGTGACGGACGAGATATTTGAGAAGCAGCCGGGAGACATTCTTTTCTTAAGAGGAGCCTACGGCAAGGGATGGCCGGTGGAACAGTTCCAGGGCAAGCATATGGTTGTCATTACCGGCGGCACCGGACTGGCGCCTGTAAAGAGCATGTTAAACATGTTCTGGGACCAGGAGGATTTTGTGAAGAGCGTGCACCTTATCAGCGGATTCAAGAACGAGGACGGAATCATTTTCAAGAATGATTTGGACCGCTGGAAAGAGAAGTTCACCACCACCTATGCTCTGGATACAGACCACAAGGATGGATGGGAGACAGGTTTTGTCACAGAGTTTGTGTCAGGGATTCCCTTCCGGGATTTTGGAGAGGACTACAGCGTTGTGGTGGTAGGACCGCCGCCCATGATGAAGTTTACCGGCCTGGAAGTACTTAAACAGGGCGTTCCGGAGGAAAAGATATGGATGTCCTTTGAGCGCAAGATGTCATGCGCCGTGGGCAAATGCGGACACTGCCGCATTGATGAGGTGTATGTCTGTCTGGACGGACCTGTGTTCAATTATACCCAGGCCAAGTATCTGGTTGACTAAGAGAGGGGTGGCGAAGGAATGAATCATGATATTGATATAAAAAAGGTAAGAATCAACTGTTTCAGACAGTCCAAGGTGGCAGGAGAGTTCATGCTGCAGATGCGTGTGCCGGGAGCCATGATAGAGGCAAAGCACTTAAAGCTGGTGCAGGACCTGTGCGAGCGCTTTGGAAACGGCACCTTCCACCTGGGTACCAGACAGACATTTGACATACCGGGCGTGAAATATGAAAACATTGAGGAAGTAAATAAATACATTAAGGGATATATCCATGATGTGGATGTGGAAATGTGCGGCGTGGACATGGATGTGACGGATTACGGTTATCCCACCATCGGGGCCAGGAATGTTATGTCCTGTATCGGAAACGCCCACTGCATCAAGGGCAATGCAAATACATACGAGCTGGCCAGGAAGATTGAGCGTCTGGTATTCCCTTCCCATTACCACATCAAGGTGGCAGTGGCAGGATGTCCCAATGACTGTGTCAAGGCCAACTTTAATGATTTCGGCATCATGGGCATCAACAAGCAGGTCTATGACATTGACCGGTGCATTGGCTGCGGTTCCTGCGTGGATGCCTGCAAGCACCATGCCACAGGCGTGCTGAGCCTGAATCAGAACGGAAAGATTGACAAGGATACCTGTTGCTGTGTGGGCTGCGGCGAATGTTCCCTGATTTGTCCTACCGGAGCCTGGACCAGAGGAGATAAAAAACTGTACCGTGTAACCCTGGGAGGACGTACGGGCAAGCAGAACCCAAGGGCAGGCAAGCTGTTCCTTAACTGGGTTACAGAGGATGTGATTCTGGGCATGTTTGCCAACTGGCAGAAGTTTTCCGCCTGGGCCCTGGATTACAAGCCGGAGTATCTCCACGGCGGCCACCTCATTGACCGTGTGGGCTACAAGGAATTCGTAAAGCATATCTTTGAGGGCGTGGAGTTCAATCCTGAGGCAAAGATGGCGGATGACATTTTCTGGGCTGAGAATGAGCAGAGAGGAAACATGCATGTGATGCCCCTGTCCGAGCATAAGCACGCAGGTCCTCAGGAGCCGGCAAAAAAGTAGAAATCCTGGAATATAATCAGATAGCAGCAAAAGATTACAAACAGCGGGGATGCCGGGGCATACCCTGCTGTTTTTCTGCATTTTTTTTACCTTCTTGCCAAAGGATACGGTCAGCGTGATATTTTGCGGACAGACAGGGATACTATATATGATAAGTACAGACAGCGGGAACGAAAATAGGGATGGCGGAGAAGGCAATACAGACAGCGGGGAAGGCAATGCGGATAATAGGAAATTATTAGTGTACACTAATTTATACAGTGACATTTTGGGGAAAATGTAGTATACTTCTAAGCGAAATAAATTGACGGATATTTAACATATTATGGACGAAAGGAAGAATGAATATGTACTGTGTAAAGCGCATCAATGATGATTTGTTCTGGGTTGGCGGTACAGACCGGAGGCTGGCCTTATTTGAGAACGCGTATCCTATTCCGCGTGGCGTATCCTATAATGCATATCTGATGCTGGATGAGAAGACGGTTCTGTTTGACACGGTGGACAGGGCAATCACGGAGCAGTTTTTTGAAAATATAGACGCACTGTTAAAGGGACGCGCCTTAGATTATGTGGTGGTGAACCACATGGAGCCGGACCACTGCGCCACCCTTGGAGAGATTGTGCTGCGCTATCCGGGGGTACAGGTGGTGTGCAATCCCAAGACCATTCCAATCATCAAACAGTTCTATAATTTTGACATTGACTCCAGGGCCATTGTGGTCAAGGAAAATGACACCTTCTGCACGGGACGTCATACATTTACCTTCCTCATGGCGCCCATGGTGCACTGGCCTGAGGTCATGGTGACCTACGATACAACAGACAAGACCCTTTTCTCCGCAGATGCCTTCGGCACCTTCGGGGCCATGAACGGCAATCTGTTTGCAGATGAGGTCAACTTTGAGAGAGACTGGCTGGATGATGCCAGACGCTATTATACCAATATTGTGGGCAAGTACGGTCCTTCCGTCCAGACCCTGTTAAAGAAGGCGTCGGGCCTGGACATCCGTACCCTGTGTCCTCTTCACGGACCGGTATGGCGCAGGGATATAAGCTGGTATGTGGACAAGTATCTGACCTGGAGCAGCTATGAGCCGGAGGAAAAGGCTGTGATGATTGCCTATGGTTCCATCTATGGCAACACGGAGAACGCAGCCAATATCCTGGCCTGCAAGCTGGCAGAGAGAGGGCTCAGGAACATCGCCATGTACGATGCCTCCTCCACCCATCCGTCCACCATTATCTCGGAGGCATTCCGCTGCAGCCATCTGGTATTTGCGTCAGCCACCTATAACGGAGGCATTTTCAGCAGCATGGAGCATGTGCTTATGGACCTGAAGGCCCATAACCTGCAGAACAGGACTGTGGCCCTGATGGAAAATGGTTCCTGGGGTGTGCTGTCAGGCAAGCAGATGAAGGAAATCATTGGCTCCATGAAGAATATGACTATTCTGGAACAGATGGTGACTGTAAAATCATCCCTGAAGGAATCACAGATGGAAGAACTGGACGCCATGGCGGATGCCATTGTGGACTCAATGTAACAGCGGTACTGAATCAGGTACAACCGTATTTAATCATGATTTGCCGGACAGCTTGTTGGGAGTTGTCCGGTATTTTATTGCGTTTTTTGTACTTTTTGTGTATTTTTGGTCGGAAATGTTGCATTATTTTGTGAAATTTAGTAGTATAGAAAATGCGTTCCCATATTTCAGGTGCTGAAAATTGGGAGGCGGAGGAAAATACAAATGATGTGAGAGGATATGATAACATGGGAATTATGAGACTGATTGAGGGGATAAGGGCGCAGAAGACAGTCAGCGTGTTTTCCGGCAGGCATGAATATTTATTTGCTGCCGGGAAATACAGTCCTGCCTGTCCGGACGGTTTTTGGGGAATCCGCGTCAGACGCAGGCCGGAGGCAGTTCCTGACCGAACCGGGCCGGATAATGGCCCCTTTTTATTTTTCGACAGCAGGACCAACCGGTTTCTGGATTTTACCGGGGGGCTGCTGGAGACATTATTTCCCATGTCCGCTGAACATTCCTACGATATGGCTGCCCTGGAACAGGAAGTGAACCTGCGGGTGAACCGGTATATTGCTCACAATCTGATATACAGAATACAGGAAGGCGCGGCAACGTATGGGCGGGAGGAATTTGACGAAGGAGAGATACGGGAGCAGGCGTATGTATGCTATATGACAGGGGGCGGCAGCAGCCTGCGCGTTCCGGCCCTGGTATTTGACATGAGCCAGTTCTGCCGTATGGACAGGCGGCAGGCAAGGGCAGGAGAGGGACCGTTTCTGGAGGCATATGCCCGTCTCATGATGCTCCATTTAAGCGAACAGTTTCCGTCCGGAGAGGTGGCAGGAAGCTTTCTGGAGGACATATGCAGGAGGGACACGGGCTGCCGTCGCAATTACGATATTATCTGCAGGGAATATGCAAAGGACTGCTATGTGGAGCAGGAGCTGGAACATCTGATGTTGGAGGCAACCGACAGCATGAAGCGGGCCAAGAGCCTGTGCCAGCTCCTAAAGGCCAAGGGCAGCGTGAAGCCCCATGTGGAGCTGGACCAGGAGATGTTAAGCGTCTCCCTGGCCCCGGACTGCACCAGCCCGGTTATTGGCAGGAAGCGGGAGCTGTATTATTCATGAAGGTATGTGCAAAATTCTTCCGCATGGGCCATCCTTAAAGGCCATTCCCCGAAAGGCCATTACCCAAAAAGCCATTACCCAAAAGGCCATTACCCGTAATGCCATCCTCAAATGCAGCCTCCGGACGTTGACGGACCCTGAGCAGGATGGTACAATGATGAATAGCCATATGGAATCACAGGAGGACAGGAATCATGATTAGAAGAAAAGACGAAATGGAAGCCTCGGTCAAGCATGAGGTGCAGAAGGGGATGGGGGATGTGACCTTCCATACCTTTATGACAAAGGAGGAGGCTTACGGCTCAGGAAGGACCTTTGCCAGGGTTGTGTTTGAACCGGGTACATCCATTGGGATACATGAGCATCATGGAGAGTTTGAAGGATATTATGTGCTGAAGGGCCGGGCCCTGGTTACGGATAACGGCGTGGAATCCGTGCTGAATCCGGGAGACTACCACATGTGCAAGGACGGGGACAGCCACGGCATTGCCTGTTACGGGGATGAAACCATGGAAATAATTGCCCTTATCATCAATGTACCGGCGTAGGCGGCATCAGTAGAGGCGTGTTTGTTCCGGACATGGGACAGGGCTGCCTGCTTTGGAAGGGTTGTTGGAATCCGGTTCCTGGCAGACAGCTCTGTGTTTTTGTCTGAAACATGCACTGCAATACGTAAAATTTCTGTAATGCAATGAATATTATATTGTATTTTTAGAATCCCTGTAGTAAAATAATATCTGATTATGGGGACTCAGACCCATGTTTCCGGACCATATCAGCCAGGCAGCGTATGACGGGAAGCAGCTCCAGGGCTTCCTTCTCGCTGAGGCTGTGTAGTTCCCAGAACAGCTGCTGTTTGCCGTCCTCCATGGATTCGGTTCCTGGGTAAAAAATACGGTCGGCGGGGATTCTCAAAGTGGTCACCAAGGGATAAAGCACCTCAAATTTGGGGTTCCCACGGAAATTTTCTATATTGATAATGGTACGGACATCTATGCCCAGCTTCTCCGCCAGGGAAGCCTGGGACAACCCCTGTTCTTCGCGGGCTTTTCGGATGACCGTACCTAAAGTTTTAACGTAATCATGCATTGCGATTCACCTCAATACTAGTGTACACTACACTTCTTATATTATGAATTACTATGCAATACATATAAACAATGAATTGAAATACACCAAACTCCTGGATGGATTGCCGGGAGGGGGAAAGGATTTTTGCATGGGTGAACGGACAGAAGACAGAATGCAGGCGTGCATGAAACGTGTGGTGCTGGAACCGGTGCATGAACAGGAATATGCACAGCCGCTTCTGACATTATTTGACGAACTGGTGGCCTGGGACCTGGCATCAGGGAACATCCGCACGATATTTTACACAGAGGGCAGGGAACGGCTGCGGGAAAACCGGACAGCGCAGGAATTGCAGGCATTTGCCTGGAACCATGTACATCCCCGGGAGTGCAGGCAGTTCCGGGCGTTTTTCAGCTCCGCCCACATGGGAGAACTGTCCGGAAGCAAAACCCCTGATAAGCTTGTATTCAGGCAAAGGACTGCAGAGGGAGGGTATGTGTGGGTGCAGGCAGTGGCCATACCGGCCGGCAGCGGGAGTAATACCATTTTGTGCTATGTCCGTGACCTTGGAAAGGAGGAGCAGGAACGGTACATGCAGGAACAGATTATTGACCGGTACGTGTACAGGAAATGTGATTTCTTCCTGTGCCTGGACGGAGACACGGGCTACTATGAAATTCTTAAGAAGAATGACAGCCGGATTCAGGGACAGATGCCTTCTTCCGGAAATTATAAACAGGAGCTGGAAGCCTGCATCAGGAAGTACGTGGCGCCGGAGGACCGGGACATGCTTCTGGAGAAAGCATCCATGGGCAATGTGCTGGATGTCCTGGAACGGGAAGGCGAGCTGATGGTATCCTACGGGGAAACGGGTCAGGACGGTCAGTATGTCCGCAAATTGCTGCGCTATGTATATTTTGACAGGCAGGAACGCAAGGTCCTCCTTATGCGCCAGGATATCACGGCGGAGTACCTGGAGCAGAGCAGGCAGAAGAAGCGCCTAAACGATGCGCTTCTTCATGCAAGGATTGATTCGCTTACAGGGCTTTACAACCGCCAGGCCGTGAACGCCAAAATCAATGGAATCCTGGGGGATTGGGCTGTGATGCCTGCTTCGGTCCTGCTCTTTATTGACTTGGATAATTTTAAGACAGTAAATGATACCCTTGGTCACCGGTACGGGGACAAGGTGCTGTGCTCCGTGGCGGACTGCTTCCGCCAGGTCCTCCGCACCTCCGATATAATAGGAAGGGTGGGAGGGGATGAGTTTGTGGCCTTCCTTCCGGGTGTGGCTTCCGAAGAGGAGGCTGGCGAGTGCGCAGGACGCCTGTGCCAGGCCGTAAGCCGTATACCGGGTTTGAAACTGAAAGACCGCGGGCTGTCCTGCAGCATTGGAGGGGCCGTGTGTCCAAGGGACGGAAGGGATTACGATTCACTTCTCATGAAAGCGGATATGGCTGTCTATGAGGCCAAGCGCCGGGGCAAGAACCAGTTTGCATTTTACCAGCCCGGGATGAAACCCCATTCCGCGCCCTGATAAGGGTAAATGGGTTCTAATCCACCACCTCAATGTGATAGGTTTTCAGCCAGAAGTTGACCTGCAGGATGTAGGCCAGCATCTGGGGGCCGGCCATGAGCTGTCCGTACCAGGGCTTTCCATAATCAGAGGGGCTGGTGAGGAAACGTTCCAGCTTTTTACGGTCCAGGAAATCCATGACCGGGGAGTGGCTGTCGTCCATCATTTCTTTTACACGGCCCACAAGCAGCTTTTCATAGGCAGTGTCATAGGTTTTAGGATAAGGGGACTTTCTGCGGAACAGTATTTCATCCGGAAGAAGTCCCTTTCCTGACTGGCGGAGCAGGTTCTTTACCAGTCCGTCCCGGGTCTTTATATCCCAGGGCACGTTCCAGACATATTCTATAATCCGATGGTCGGCAAAGGGTACCCTTGCCTCCAGACCTGAGTACATGCTGGTGCGGTCCATACGGTTGAGAAGGGTCTGCATGAACCAGCGCAGGTTCAGCCAGGCAATTTCACGGCGTCTGGCTTCCTCCGGGGAATCCTCAGCCAGTGCAGGTGTCTCCGCCACGGAGCGCTCATAGGTGTCCTGTACGTATTGGTCCATGTCCAGATATTCTAAGAAGCTGTCGTCCAGCAGAACCTTTCTGGGAGCCAGGTCCATGGTCCATGGGAAGGTGCGGGCTTCGAAGCACTCCTTTTTATGGAACCAGGGATAACCGCCGAATATCTCGTCGGCGCATTCGCCGGTCAGGGCCACCTTATTGTGCTCCTTGACCATGGAACAGAACTGGAGCATGGAGGAATCAATATCTCCCATGGCAGGCAGGTCATGGGCCAGGACGGAATCCAGCAGGCGGTCGGCCTGGGTCAGGTTGCTGCATTCCAGGTAGTGGTGGTCGGAATCCAGGAATTTTACCATCTGGTCCACATAGGGGCGGTCCTGGGAGGGCTGGAAGGAGTTGGCCCGGAAGAATTTATCGTTGTCCACAAAGTCAAAGGAGAAGGTGGTGAGCCGCTTTCCTTGTTTTTTCAGCTCCTTTGCGCAGACAGCGGATACAAGGCTGGAATCCACGCCGCCGGAGAGAAAGGTGCAGATAGGCACATCGGACACCATCTGCCGGCGTATGGAGTCCTCCACCAGAAAGGACGTTTTCTCAATGGTTCTTTCATAGCTGTCCTCATGGGGACGGCTGACCAGCTTCCAATAGCTTTGCTGGCGGATGCCCCCGGGGCTGCATATGAGGTAATGCCCCGGAAGCAGTTCTTCCATGTCCTTGAGGACGCCGCAGCCACAGGTCCTGGCAGGCCCGATGGAGAACACTTCATTCAGTCCCTTCCGGTCCAGCCGGGCCTTGACGCCAGGGCAGGCCAGGATTCCTTTGAGCTCAGAGGAGAAAATCAGTTCTTCGTCCCTGATGGTATAGAACAGCGGTTTTACACCGGCCCGGTCCCGGAACAGACACAGCCTGTTATGGGCTGTGTCCATGATGGCAAAGGCAAAAATGCCGTTCAGGCGCTTTACAAAGTCAGGGCCGTATTCCATGTAGCCTGCCAGTATGACCTCCGTGTCGCTGGAGGTCTGGAAGGTGCAGCCGGCGGCCATAAGCTCCTGGCGCAGTTCATCGGTGTTGTACAGTTCTCCGTTGTAGACAATGGCAAAGGTCTGTCCGGAGCCGGATTTTACCATGGGCTGGTGGCCTCCGGACAGGTCGATGATGGACAGGCGGGCATGGGACAGTCCGCCGTGTTCCCACAGCCATGTTCCGGCGTCGTCAGGCCCCCGGTGCCGCAGCTGCTCTGCCATGGCTTCCAGCACCGATTCATAGTGTTCTTTTTCTTTCAGGTAATGGTCATGAGGGTTATAAAAACCGGCAATTCCGCACATAATTCATTCCTCCTGTCATGATGTGGAAAGGTGATTGGTATTAAAGCATGAAGCATGCCAGGGCAAAGGTGCAGGCAAAGCCAAGACAAACCGGTATCAGGTTCTTCCTGGCCAGCTCCAGCGGGCTTACATTGCAGATGGCAGCAACGGGGATAAGTCCCCATGGCACGATGGTGCCGCCGCCCACGAAGATTGCTGTAATCTGGCCCAGGGCAGCCATAACCGGAACAGAGGAACCGGTGGCAGTTGCGAAGGTCCTGGCCAGAGCTCCGGTAAGGGGAAGGCCCGAAAAACCGGAACCGTCCAGCCCGGTCAGCCCGCCCACCACCATTTGGATGAAGGCAGCCATATATTTGTTTAGAGGGGCATTCTGCGCCAGCCACAGGGCCCAGTCGTTCATGATGCCGTGGGTGAAACGTTCTCCCATGATGGAGGTGATTCCGTCCCCGCCCAAAAAGAAAAAGGCGCCGATTATAATAACCGGAGCAAAGATGCGGATGGCAAAGAGAAACCCTTCGGTGACATAGCCGGTGACCTTTTCCAGGGACTGTTTTCCAAATCCCGCCAGGGCGCCCAGGCAGGTGAGAAGGAGGGCGGTGCCGGAAACCATGCTGGTGGCATCCCCTCCTTTAAGGCCGCACAGCAGCATGAGCACAACATCCCCTGCAAAGGCCAGAGGCGTAAATACCGCCAGGAACAGGGCTGCCTTCCTGTGTCCCTGGGGCCTGGAGGGTTCTGCCTGGATGGAGAGCCTGGGGCCTCTGGCATCCAGCCGGCTCCTGTTTAACACATATGCGCTGAGGACAGTGACAATGCCCATCATCCAGAATAAAGGCCATGCCTGCTGGAGAATGTCCGGGGTGTCAAGGCCTGCCGCGCCTGCTGAGATGGCAGGGGCTCCCTGAATCACCACATCGTAGCTCAGCGCAAAGCCATGTCCGAACAGGTTCATGGCCATGGCCGCGGCCAGGGGATTCAGGCCTGCCTTCACTGCAAAGGGAAGCATGATGGCACCCACCAGTGCCACTGAGGGACTGGGCCACAGGAACAGGGAAAACAGGAACATGGTGAGTCCAAGAATCCACCAGGTCAGGGACGGGGTCTTCATGATGCGGGCCATGGGAACCATCATCAGATAGTCGCTTCCCAGGTCCTTCAGGCATTTGGACAGGGAGGTGACCAGGGCAATGGTGGCCAGCACTTCCATGAATTCCCTGCCCGCGTAGAGGACGGCGGAGAATACGGTGATAATGCCTCCTGTAAGGGATTTAAGGCCGATGAGGCCCAGGATGAACAGGAAGGCAATGCAGACAGCAGGGGTATCCTTCTTGAGGACCATCACTGCCAGGATAACGATAACGCCTATGAGATAAGCGTAGTGGAGCGGAGTCAGCACTACTGCGGATTCTATCATGATAAGTCACTCCTGTATTTATGGAATATAATCTATGATATGGGGAAATGCTCTCTGCCGTGAAAAGGAAAGCAGGAAATTGGGGGTTGATTTTATAGCCGGGTGCTGGTATGCTAGATAAGGACTTAAATTTAAAAATGAAAGGAAGTGAACCGGAGTGGAAGGTCGAAGTCATACGTTGGAAGCAGACAATTATCATAAGCGTGTGGTAGTGGGAGCTGGGCCAGGGGCTTTGATTCCGCTTTGCTTTCACTGCCGTTGATGATAGGATACAGATACGTTTATGATGATAGCCATGGATTACAGGAGGAGTCTGTAATTATGGCTATTTTGTAGTTGCAGTCCGGCTGTTCGCGGCAGGGCTGCGGCATTTTGCGCGCTGCTTTCATGATGTCACCATTCATGGAAGGAATAAGATGCAGGAGAATTTTGATTTAAAAGAGCTGTTGGAGCTGCTGGACACCATGCAGCTCAGATTATTGAAGGAAAAGCTGATTGAGATGAATGAGGTGGATATTGCCGCGTTCATCGAGGAGCTGGATTCGGAAAAGACCGTGGTGGTCTACCGTATGCTCCCAAAGGAGCTGGCCAGCGATGTGTTTGCCTGCCTGCCGGTGGAGAAGCAGGAGCACATCATTAACAGCATTACGGATTACGAGCTCAGCACCATTGTAAATGATTTGTTCGTGGACGACGCCGTGGATATGCTGGAAGAACTGCCGGCCAATGTGGTCAAGCGCGTGCTGAAAAACTCCACGCCAGACACCAGGAAGCTGATTAACCAGTTTTTAAAGTACCCGGAGGGCAGCGCAGGAAGCATTATGACCGCCGAGTATGTGGGACTTAAGAAACGCATGACCGTGGAGGAGGCATTTGCCTATATCCGCAGGCACGGCGTGGACAAGGAAACCATTTACACCTGTTACGTCATGGATGCCAAGAGGGCCCTGGAGGGTGTGGTGACGGTCAAGGACCTGCTGATGCATCCCTATGAGGAAGTCATCGGCAATATCATGGATACCCATGTAATCAAGGCCGTGACCACAGACGACCAGGAGGAGGTGGCTGAGAGCTTCCGCAAGTACGACCTTCTGAGCCTTCCTGTGGTGGACCATGAAAACCGTCTGGTGGGCATAGTCACCGTGGACGACGTGGTGGATGTGATGGAACAGGAGGCCACCGAGGATTTTGAGAAGATGGCAGCCATGCTTCCCAGCGAGAAGCCCTATCTTAAGACAGGGGTCTTTGCCCTGGCCAAGAACCGTTTGGCCTGGCTTCTGATTCTCATGGTCAGCAGCATGATTACCGGAAGCATTCTGGCAAAGTACGAGGCGGCCTTTGCGGTTATACCGCTGCTGGTGACCTTCATTCCCATGCTGACGGATACCGGCGGAAACGCAGGCAGCCAGAGCAGCACCATGATTATCCGCGGCATGGCGGTGGGAGAGATTGAAGCAGGGGATATACTGAGGGTTATCTGGAAGGAACTCCGGGTTGGAGTGATTGTGGGCGTACTGCTGGGACTGGTGAACTATATACAGCTGTTAATCCGCTTTCCGGGCCAGGAAATGCTCTGCCTTACAGTCGTACTGAGCCTTTTGGCCACGGTTATGCTGGCCAAGACCATTGGCTGTGTCCTGCCTATCGTGGCACAGGTCCTTCATCTGGACCCTGCCATTATGGCTGCGCCCCTAATCACTACCATTGTGGACGCTGTGAGTCTGATAATTTATTTTCAGCTGGCATGCAGCCTGCTTAAGATTTAAGACATATTCAGGGGGCCGGAAGCCTGTTTTCATGCAGGATTCCGACCCCCTGTTCCGGTGACGGTCCCACAATTTGTAAATCCTGAGAACCCTCTATTGACAATGGGGAACTGATTTTACTATAATAGAAGTAAGTTTAATAACATGTTTCAAGTCTTTGATTTCTGTCCCCGCGTCCAGTTTCAGCAGAACTTATAGTATGGAGGTATCCCCTTTCCCTGGGGTGCTTCCGGTCTTTACCATATATTCCATCAAGAAAGAGAGGTAGTTTTATGAACCAGGAACAGCTAAGAATCATGAGCGGGAAAAAAGGGTTTATTGCAGCGTTAGACCAGAGCGGCGGCAGTACACCGAAGGCGTTGAAGAATTACGGAATTGAGGAGGACCAGTACAGCAATGACGAGGAGATGTTTCAGCTGGTCCATGAGATGCGTACCAGAATCATAACCAGTCCCTCCTTTACCTCAGACCATATCCTGGCAGCCATTCTCTTTGAGAATACGATGGAGCGGAAGATAGGGGATAAGCTGACTGCGGATTATCTGTGGGAGGAGAAGGGTATCATCCCCATTCTGAAGGTGGATAAGGGTCTGGCAGAGGAAGCGGACGGAGTCAGGCTGATGAAGCCCATACCGGGACTGGATGAGCTCCTTGCCCGCGCAGTGGAGCGCCATATTTTCGGCACCAAGATGCGTTCCGTGATTAAGCAGGCAAATCCAGCGGGAATCAAGCAGATAGTGGACCAGCAGTTTGAAATCGGGCTTCGCATTGCAGCCGCAGGACTGGTTCCTATTCTGGAGCCTGAGATTGATATTTACAGCCCGGATAAGGCTGAGTCCGAGCAGATTATGAAGGATGAAATCAAGAAGCACCTGGCGGAGCTTCCAGGGGATACAAAGCTGATGTTTAAATTGTCCATTCCGGATAAGCATGGATTTTACAGCGACCTTATGGAGGATTCCCATGTGGTGCGCGTGGTGGCTTTGTCCGGCGGCTATTCCCGCCAGGAGGCCAATGAGCGCTTGAGCCGCAGCCCGGGACTGATTGCCAGCTTTTCCAGGGCATTGTCAGAAGGCCTGAATGCTAAACAGACCCAGGGTGAGTTTGACCGGATGCTGGCCCAGTCCATTCAGGAGATTTACGATGCATCCATAACCTAGAAACAGTAACCATACTATAAGGATGGAAGGCTCCGCTGCTGCGGAGCCTTTTTAAGGATGGTAAGGACTGGAAACAGATGGCAGGGGGGTGGGCCTAATTGGCGGCCTGCCTTGTGTTTACAAGGACTGTCATAAATGATATCATATAAATTGATATCATGTGAAAGTGTCTTTATAAAAGATACAAAGGCATTTAGTTATGACAAGAGGAAGCTATGAAGCATAGGTTTATCGGAAAATGGCATGTCGCTGTTTTTTTAGCGGTCTGCTTTGTGTTTGCACTGACGGCCGGCGGCGTTTTTTATAACCAGCGCGGGAAACTGGCCGGAGAATTCGGGGATATGGTGGCAGCTAACCTGACCTCTTATACCCAGGCCCAGAAACGTTACCTGAACAGTTCCATTACAGATGCCTGGAATACCCTGAAAGGGATATCAGGACTGGCTGAACAGATTGTCCCGGAGTCTACGGAGGATACCCTGAACGGGTATCTGGAACAGCTTAATCTGCAGAACAGGGATTACATGATAGAATACCTGTCCCTGGAAGAGCTGGAGAAAAGGCTGAGGGACCAGCAGGTATCGGAGCGTGACTGGAATCTGTTCCATGAGATTGAACAGGGGAAGGGCGTTGTATCCGATATTTGGGACTGGCAGAAGGAGGGAAGCCGGTCTGTTTTCACGGTTGCGGAGCCGGTCCGGATAAGGGGGCGCGTGGGTGGGGTGCTGCAGACCAGGCTGGAGCCCCTGGCCATCACGGAACAGGTGCCGGAGGCCAGCGCATTTAAGCGCAGCAGCACCCTTATTGTGAGAAGGGACGGGACCATCCTTGCCAGTGAGAACCATAACCGGGGCGATATATCCACAGGGAACCTGTTTACCTCTGTAAGGGCAGCCGGTATTACGGATAAGGTAGCGGGACAGATGGAAGAACGTTTTTACAGGGATGGGTCCGACAGCTTCATGTTTGAGGGGAAGGGGGATTCCTACTATTTTTCCTGGGATTCCCTGGGGTACAATGAGTGGTACATTG
The DNA here is from genome assembly GCF_015556325.1 of Clostridium sp. 1001283B150225_161107_B6. Classification (NCBI taxonomy): domain Bacteria; kingdom Bacillati; phylum Bacillota; class Clostridia; order Eubacteriales; family Clostridiaceae; genus Clostridium; species Clostridium sp. 1001283B150225_161107_B6. Next base: position 107,199 of record NZ_JADNMD010000004.1, read on the forward strand.
TGAACTTTGTACGCTCTCCGGATGTGGCCATTCATTACGACAATATTCTGAAAGAGCTTATCTATGCCAGTCTGCTCCTGATTGGCCTTACGGCTGTGCTGGGCGGTGCGATCGTTGTACTGTTCCTGCGTTACAGGAGCAGTATGGATTTGGAGGTTAAGAAGTACGGACTGCTGGCGGAGTTTTCCGACACAGCCCTGTTTGAATATGACAGGAGAAAGGATACCCTGGAATTTACCAACAATGCCAGACGCATCCTGAAGCTGGAGGAGCTGGTAATCAGCCATGTCACGGGAAAGAAGGTCCGGACCGACCTGTTTCTTAAGGAGGACAGGAAGGTGATGGAGGATATGCTGAGAGGCAGGCCCGGCAGAGGGGAAGACAGGGTCCAGTATACAGAACTGCGTCTTAAGAGCATCTCCGGTGAATATCACTGGTTTGGCTGCCATTATAAGGCTATACCATCGGACACAGGTGCAGTGGTAAAGGTGGTGGGAAAGCTGGCGGATATTTCACGGCAGAGAAGCCGGGAGCAGGCACTCCGGGAGCAGGCCATGCGGGACGTGCTCACGGGAATCTACAACAAGGCCGGTGAAAGACTGATAGACAGGATGCTGAAGGAAAAGGGCCAGGGCCTGTTCCTGATGCTGGATTTAAATCATTTTAAGAACATCAACGATACCATGGGCCATGCGGCAGGGGACGCCATACTCACCGAGGTGGGAAAGGTCCTGAAAAGGACATGCAGGGAGAATGATATCGTGGCCCGCATTGGCGGGGATGAATTTGTCATGTTCCTTCCGGGGGCATTTAACCGGCAGACAGGAGAACGCAAGGCAGGGGAGATACAGGAAAGCCTTCTGGCAGTCCGTATATCCACCTGGGGAATCAGGGGAATCAGGGCCAGCATCGGCACTGCCCTGTGCCCGGAGGACGGAACAGACTACGGGACGCTGTTTAAGGCCGCGGACGGGGCCATGTATCAGGCCAAGGAGCAGTCCAGGAACCAGAAGAAGAGCGGAGCGGCAGAAGAAGGAAAACAGGACAGGACAATATCATGACGGCAGGAGGAAGGACATGAGGCATGGATGGGGAAGCGTGATTCTGTCAGGAGGACAGGGACGCCGCATGGGCGGCATTGACAAGGGAGGGCTGGACTATAAGGGGGAATCCTTCCGGGGGCATATACAGAGACAGCTGCAGGCCCTGGATATCCCATGCTATCTGTCCCGGGCCTGCTATGGGGGGAACGGGGACAGGGAGGACGGACTGGAGGTCATTGAAGACACGGTAAAGGGGGCTGAGGGTGAGTGGATTGGCCCTATGGGAGGCATCTGGTCCTGCTTTCAGAGAACAGGCTATGAGGGGCTGTTCTTTATATCCTGCGATATGCCGTTATTCAGAACAGAGATGGCGCGGATTCTCATGGAGCGCTGGGAACCGGGCACGGATGCGGTGCTGTGGAGGACCAGGAACGGCCGGATACAGCCCATGTGCGGCTTTTATGCAGATACCTGCCTGGAGGCGCTGGAGGATACAATCCGCCGGGGGAATTACCGTCTGATGAAGTTCCTGGACGCTATCCGCTGTGTTGTGGTGGACACCGCTGAGGCCCATATACCGGATATCTGGTTTGCCAATGTGAATTCACTGTCCGCTTACAGGAGTCTCTACAAGCTGCGGACGCCTGTCCTGGCCGTAAGCGGCAGAAAGGACACAGGCAAGACAGCCCTTCTGGAAATGCTGGTCAGGGAGCTGGCCCGGTCCGGAATCCGGTCTGCGGTCATCAAGCACGACGGCCATGAGTTTGAGGCCGATGTGCCGGGAACCGACAGCCGCAGAATTAAGGATGCAGGGGCATACGGCACCGTAGTGTACTCCGGCTCCAAATTTTCCGTGATTAAGGAGCAGCCCTTCATGAAAGCAGAGGATTTTTTTTGTTTTTTTCCGGAGGCGGACATCATTTTCCTGGAAGGGCAGAAATATTCGGACTATCCCAAACTGGAGGTGCTGAGAAAGGAAATTTCTGAGATTCCGGTGTGCAGGCCGGAGACAGTGCTGGCCTATGTATGGAGCGGGGAGGAGGGCTGGAGCCGGGAAAACAGCTGTGCCGGAGACAACCGGCGGAATATAAAATGTCCCGTGCTCACAGCCGGCCGGAAGGACCTTATCCTGGAAATCGTGATTGAGTACATGGACAGGTACAGCCGGGGAGACGGAGGGCAGGAGCTATAAGCAGAATACCCGCCACATCCTTTTTGCCCCTGGCCGAAATATGTCATTTTTTCTCCCTTACAGCGGACCGTTATCCTGCCTTGTCTTACTGATATAAAATGACTGCAGTGATTTCTCTATGTTCAGTTTTTCATAAAAACCCTCTGCCTCAGGCTGGGCTCCAAAAAACAGGGAGGTGGGGGAAATATCAATGGCCCGCCTCATCAGCTCCCTGCCGATACCCTGTTTTTGGTATTCCTTCAGCACAAGTATTTCTGATATGGTGCCAAACAGATAGCCGTCGCTTAAGATGCGGATACAGCCAACCAATTTATCATTATCCCAGGCAGTGATGTTGATTGTTTTACTTATGGCCTTTCGCATCAATTCCGTATCATAGGAACCGGGCCAGACCTGACTTGCCATCCCAATAAATATGTCTGGCTGCAGGTTTTTATCATCGTTGATATAATGAATCATGACAGCCTCCTTTTGTGAATGAATCCAAATATATGCAGACGCGCAGCATTTTTATTTATAGTATCATATCAGCCTGGTCCTCTCAAGACAATTCAGTGGGTTTCCCGGAGTTTTTACCATATGAAGATATCCGGGACAGGGATAAAAAAGCTTTTTTAACCTTTTTATTACAATTGGGATTTAGCATGCTATAATGTAAAGAAAGGCGGCAGCACCATAGCAATCAGTCAGGAGGATATATGTATAAAATGTATTTAATCACTTTTTTTGCCAGCACATTTCAGATTTTGAGGTTTATTGCCCTGATACTTATTATAGCATGCTGCATCAAATATTTAAAAAGCAGATAGGATGTGTTTATCTGGTATGCAAAAGGTAAAGGGGATGGGAAAAGTATGAATAGAAGAGCAAAAAAAGCAATTTTAACTTCCCTTATGGTATCTGCTGTTACAGCTGCCCTGACTGTAACCGGGTGTAATGCATCATCAGGAGAAGTCCCGCAGCCAGCAGTGCAGGAAACGGAAAGCCAGGGTACGGGTGTATCTGCTGTTCCGCCGGAAATCACTGCTCCGCCGGAAATCACCGCCCTGCCGGAAATCACCGCCTTGCCGGAAATCACCGCCCTGCCGGAACTTATGTTTCCCTCAACCGCTGACTTCCCTATGGAATACGATGAAAAAGGGGATATAATCTTTTTCGCAGATGTGGACCATGACGGTGAAGGTGAGCGCATTGAACTTAACATGAACGAATATAAAGACCGGGGAGGTGCAGGAAGCGTTCTGAAGGTTCGGCTGGATAATGGAGCAGATTCGCCTGTCATTTGGGAAAGGGAATATGCTGCGCCTCACGCGGGACAGACCATGCTGTACCTTTACAGGGAGGCGGGACAAGATTATCTGATGGAATATTATCCGGGGATGTACCAGGGGTACGCCTCCTACTTTTTACATCTGTTTTCCTTGGACAGTGACGGCAATCCTCTGTATCTCCATGAATATGAGGCTGGCTTTGCCTTACATGAGAACCGGGAGGATGGCTTTTATACGGGCTTTTACGGGGATGCAGAGGCATTTGTCTCATTTTTGGAGCAGGTACAGCACTATATAGAAGGCGCCCTTCTTTTGGTGAGTACAGACAATGGTAATTTGTCCTACAGCACTCCGGAGAACCCGATTACTATCTTTCATGATGACAGTTTCTGGACAGATGAATGGAATGTGGCGGGGAATATGAATTCCCTGGATTGCATGAAGCTTGTGGTCCGGAAAAACTGGATGAACACCGAGGGCATAAGCAGGCTGAAGGAGCGGGGGAACAGCTGTCTTGAAACCTGGGCTGATATAAAGGGAAACGAACGCTCTTTCCTTACTTCGGATGTGGTGGCAGCCGGATTATTTACGGATTTAAGCGGTGACAACTGGCTGTATCTTCCCGACCGGGAACCGCCTGCAGGAGATGCGGATTTTGTGTTTGGCATTCCAGCCCAGGACCTCAGTGATTTGTATGTATCCTGTTTTATGGAGGATGAAGTGGCAGTTATATGGACCGACCCCTATGTATGGGATAATGATAACCATACGAGGATTACCCGGGAGTGCTATCACCTCTCAGCAGATACCATGAAAGGTTTTTTAACATGGGCATATACCAGATAATCCATATTTTTTCCAATGTTTCAGGGCTTCTGCCATAGAGAGCGGAAGCCTGTTTTTAATTTTACTTAATTATTATAGGACCGGCCAAAAAACGCTGCTGCTGGTGAGCAGGATATAAACGGCGGAAATCAGAACAAATGTTCGGTTTGCATATTGCGGTTTGTAAACAGCTGCAGTATAATAGATTCATAAATGGGAATAGCATACAATGACAGATACTAATAAGAAAGTGGAGAAGAAAGGCAAGCAGGGTTATCCGGCAGGAAGGGAGGCATGACAGTGGAGCAGCGGACCTACATTGTGATAGATTTAAAATCCTTTTATGCATCTGTGGAGTGTGCAAAACGGGGGCTGGATTCCATGACAGCCAGGCTGGTGGTGGCGGACCCGGAACGGACGGAGAAGACCATCTGCCTGTCCATCTCCCCGGCCATGAAGGAGCTGGGAATCCGCAACCGCTGCCGTGTCTTTGAGATTCCGAAGAGTGTGGATTACATCATGGCCCCGCCCCGCATGCAGCTGTATATTGATTATGCGGCTGGGATTTACGGTATTTATCTGAAATATATTTCCAAGGAAGATATCCATGTCTATTCCATTGACGAGTGTTTCATGGATGTGACCAATTATCTGCCCCTTTACCATAAGACGGCCAGGGAACTGGGCCAGATTATGATGGCTGATATTCTGCGGGAATATGGAATCCGGGCTACCTGCGGTATTGGCACCAATCTCTATCTGGCCAAAATTGCCCTGGACATCACGGCAAAGCATTCGCCGGACTTTATCGGGGAGCTGGACGAGGAAACCTTCCGGAGGACACTCTGGAACCATAAGCCGCTGACGGATTTCTGGCGAATTGGGAAAGGAACTGCGGCCAGACTGGAGAAGTATGGGATTCACACCATGGGAGACATTGCAGAAATGGATGAAGACTTTTTGTACAAGCTGTTTGGGGTAGATGCAGAACTTCTGATTGACCATGCATGGGGAAGGGAGACTGCCACCATTGCTGCCATTAAGTCATATAAGGCCAAAACAAATTGCCTTACCAGCGGGCAGGTGCTGGGATGCGATTACAGCTTTGAGGATGCGAAGCTGATTGTGAAGGAAATGATGGATTTACTGTGTCTGGAGATGGTGGAAAAGAACCTTGTCTCCAATTCCGTGACCTTACAGGTGGGGTATTCCGGGAAAACGGCAGCCGAGCCGTCCAGAGGGACAGCTTCTCTGGATGCAGAGACAAATGCGGATATCATCCTGGTTCCGGCAGTGTCTGCCCTGTTTGAACGCATTGCCAATCCCGGCCTGCCCATACACCGCATTAACATTTCAGTAAACCACGTGATTGAGGAGGAGTACAGGCAGTACAGCATGTTTACCGATGCCTGGGAACTGGAACGAAACCGTAAACTGCAGTCAGCTATGCTGGATATAAAGAAAAAGTTTGGGAAAAATGCTATCCTTAAAGGGATGAACCTGCAGGACGCCTCCACCATGCAGGAACGGAACCAGCAGATTGGCGGGCATAAAAGCGGTATTTACAATAGCGGCAGGGACAAAAACGGCAGGGACAAAAACGGCGGAGACAAGAACAGCGGAGACAGGAACAGCGGAGGCAAGAACAGCGGAGACAAGAACGGCGGAGGCAGGGAGTATAAAGGCAGAGAAAACAGAACCGGAGGAAACAGAGATGGCAGGTAGGCCAAGGGCAAAGATGTCCGCCCAGGACCGGGCAAAGCAATTCCTTCCATTTGCAGCCCTGAAGGGGCTGCCGGAGGCCCTGGCGGTAAAAGAGCGGGTAGTGGTGCCGAAAATCATACTGACAGAGGATATGGCTGAAGAGTTGAACCGGAAGATGCAGCAGATTGAGCCCGGAATGATAATCAGTGTGGTGTATTTTCACAAGGATGAATACCTGAAGGTTACCGGGATGGTTGCCCGGTTCAATATCAGCAGCCGGGTCCTCCAGGTGGTAAATACCAAAATCAGTTTTGACGATGTGCTGGATATTGGTTTCTGCCAATGATTTTATGGTTTTATGTCCGCTGGGTACGGCCTCCGGATTCACGGCCCCTGGCTTGACACGGCGTTCCATATTGTATAACATTACTATAAAAGAACACGCGGGTCACGGACAGGAGAGGTGCTAATGGATATCAGAATTCTATTGGAAGTGCTGGATGCCGGCAAAAATCAGTACAAATATGCCGGACCGGCAGAGGGGCAGGTATACGGGGTACAGGTTCAGAATGGTTCCTATCCATATATGGAGGGGATGTTGTATGTCCAGCCGTCCCTGACACATCCTCACCCGCCTAATAATATGTGCGTCATTGCAGGGGGAAATGAGCTGTATGAGACTTTGCAGAAGATACTGCTGGATTATAACCGCAAGGAGTCCCTGCTCATCAGGATGCAGGATAAGTTAAATGCATTCCGCTCATCGGAAACAGATATGATTTCAGGAGTCATGGATAATCCGTGCATCCTGCTGCGGGAGGATTATAAGCCCCTTGTCTGGAATGGATTTGAGAGGGAAGAGGAGTTTTGGTGGGTTTCCAGGATTGACTTTAAGACCGTGGCTAAAAAAGGGCAGAACCTGAATATATGTTATCAGGAGATTACCGAAGAAATTCCTTATCCGCTGATGATTGTACAATATACCAATCCAAGAGGGAAAAAGCGGTATTGCGTGCTGGCGGGGAGGGATACCAGGTTCGACCGTGTGGCGGACCCGGTTTTTCTGAAGAAAATCTGCAATATCCTCCAGTGCTATACATTTACCAACAACGGCATTGTACAGCCAATTTCACGGCTGGACGAGCTGTTGGAGAGTATGGTCCATGAGATTCCCTCCCAGCCGGAACTGATGCAGAATGAGCTGCTAAAGGCGGGATGGGTGGAGAAAGAAAAATATTATGTGCTGCTGATTGATGTGAGCCTGGGAAAGACGAAGGCCGATGATGCAGAGGAATTGTCCCAGAAGCTAAATGCCAGGGTGTTCAGTCATGATAATTATTATGTATGCCTTTTGACAGGAACCTGCGCAGAGGAGTATGATTCCAGGACCCATCTGGGAATCGAGGAGTTTCTGGCAGAACGCAATTTTTATGCGGGGCTGAGTTACGGCTTTTTTAATATCGTGAATCTTTCCATTGGATATAAGCAGGCGGCGGAGGCAGTCAAGGTATTGCTCAACACCCTGAACGGAATACACTATTATGCATTTGCAGACAGTATTGTGACTTATCTTGTGAACACCAGCGTGAACTGCGGGGAATTTACCATGGAAAGCCTGTGCCATCCCAGCGTTTATAAGATTTTTGAGTATGATAAGAAGTATGGAAGCGATTACATGAATTTTCTGCGTATTTATATCTATTCCGGCGGAAGTGTGAAGAGAACAGCAGAGGCGCTTTACATGCATAAGAATACGGTCTACCAGAAGATTGAAAAATTAAAGGAATCTTTCCATGTGGACGTCAATGATTTGTATGCCTATGTCAAGCTATACGTGTCGTTGGTTATCCTCGAACAGATGCCCATATATAATTCAAATGACTTCCTGAAGTGGATGTGAAAGCGAATGTAAAAAAGCCTTTTTTGGCGCTGTTTTAATGTGTTTTTTTCCATATATATAAAATAATAATCATTGTAAAATATCTATAGATAAATTCGATAACACAATTTGTCTATAGATATTTTTTATTTACATGGAAAGGAGGAAGACTATGGGACCGTTGGGACTGCCTTGGGGGACATTTCTGATGTTTGCATCAGCTGTAATCGGATGCCCGCTCATAACGGAATTGATTCTCCACTCTAAATGGTGGAAGAAGAAGTCGGATTACTACTGGTCATTTAATCAGACAGATGACGAGGAGGAATGACAGAAAAAGGCACAGGATATTGTTTTGGTTGAGAGGAGGATTTCATGCAAATAGGTTGGGTTCAGATTATTATGGCCGTCGTGTATATGGGGATATTGATTTGCGTTGGTCTTTATATGAGCCGGAAAGTAAAATCATCAGATGATTTCTGGATTGGGGGAAGACAGGTGGGGCCTGTGGCAACCGCGCTTTCCTATGGGGCGGCCTATGTCAGTACGGTTGCCATCATCGGGGACCCGCCCATGTATTACAATTACGGACTTGGATATGCAGCATTTGAAATTATGGTCAGCGTTTTTTTCTGCTGCATTCTTATTTTCATTGTATTTGCCCCAAAGATGCGGGCGCTTTCAGAACGGTTGAATGTTGTATCGCTCTCCGGTTTTCTGGCTATCCGGTACAAGTCCAATGGTTTCAGGCTGTTGTGCGGAACCCTTGTATCGGTCATGATGGTTCCCTATGCAATCTCGGCCATGAAAGGCATTGCCGATGCCATGCATGCCATTGTAGGGATTCCGTACGTCATGGGCGTGGTGGTTATCGCCCTGGTGTCATTCTGCTACCTGGTAACTGCCGGTTACTGGGGTGTTTCCACCACGGATATCATCCAGGGAATCACGATTGCAGTATCCTGTCTGCTGGTTGCAGTCATTGTTATCACAAAAAGCGGCGGGGTGACGGAGGCAGTCACATACATGGGTTCCGTGTCGCCCTCCCACATCCGCCCGTCTTCCGGCCTGACATTTGCACAGCTGTTCAGCTGGGCAGGGGTATGGGCGCTGATTGCCTTTGGACAGCCCCAGCTTGTGACAAAGTTCATGGGACTTAAGGATTCCAGAACCGTTGGAACTGTAATGAGGGTTGCAGTTATATGGGAAATCGTGTTCATGGTTTCCATTGCCATGATTGGCGCAGCGGCGTTCAAGCTTTTTGGGGCAGTGCCCTTTGACAATGTGGACGCCATTGTACCCACCCTGGTGGCGGAGCATACCAATGCGGTTGTATCCGGAATATTCCTCTGTGGGATACTGGCAGCCGGACTTTCCACCACGGTTGCCCTGGTACTGACATCCTCCGGCGCAGTGACAAAGGACATATACGAAGATTACTACTGCATCAGGAGCCATGCAAAACAGGATTCCGGGAAATCGGTCAGGATATCCAGGGCTGCCACAGGCATTATTCTTGTGGTGGTGGTAATCGGAGCCATTTATCCGCCGGATTTTATCTGGTCATTGTCAACCATGTCAGCAGGCGTCATGGGAGCGGCCTTTACAGCTCCGCTGGTCCTGGGGCTTTACTGGAAGAGGGCCACAAGGCAGGGATGCATGGCAGGTATTATCGGGGGGTCAGCCATCTCCATCATCTGGTATTTTGCAGGTCTTACCAGTGTGGTGCATTCCTTTGTTCCGGGCACCGCAGTATCCTTCCTGCTGATGGTTATGGTGTCCTTTTGTACGCCGGAAATGGAGAAGGAACATCTGGACGTGTTCTTTGAACCGGGGTGCAGTAAGGATAAAATACAGGCGGCCATTGCCGCCGGCAACAAATAATCAATGAAGCTGAGATAAGAGAGGTGTAAAATTGTGAAAAAACTGGAAATCGGAAATTTTCATATCAGGGATATTGTCTTCGGCGGTAAAACAGCCTTTGAAGACGGGGTCCTGACTGTGAACCGGGATGAGGCAAAGGAGGTTATCAATCCCCAGGGAAAGCTTAAGAACATTGAACTGCATATCGTCCATCCCGGAGACAGTGTGAGAATCTGCCCGGTCAAGGCAGCGGTGGAGCCAAGGTTCAGGCCGGATGGCAGGACTCTGTTTCCGGGGTATACAGGACCTGTCACGCGCTGTGGGGAAGGGCAGCTTTATGCCATGAAGGGAATCGCCGTGCTGGTCAGCGGTCATTACAGCAGCATGGGAGACGGCATTCTGGACATGAGCGGACCAGGGGCGGAATACAGCTATCATTCCACCACCACCAACCTTGTGATTTGTGCGGAAAGGACCAATGAAAAGGACCTGGATTATACCCTGAGGGAGGAGGATGAATTCCGCATATCCGCCCATTATATGGCGGAATATCTGGGGAAGACACTGGCCGGCAGGGAGCCGGAACAGTGGGAGTGTTATGACTGGGAGGAAGGAGAACGGCAGGCCGGAGAAAGACAGCTTCCCAGGGTGGGGTATGTGATGACCGTAATCAGCCAGCTGGCAAAAGGAATCAATGATTTGTTCCTTGGCCAGGACTGCAATAACATGATGCCCCTGCTGGTCCATCCCCAGGAGATTCTGGACGGATTCCTGCTGGGAGGCATGGGACTGGCAGGGCAGGCGCTTACCACATATGACTGCCAGAATCTGCCCATGATTAAACGGCTCTACCAGGAACATGGAAAGACCATTGATTTTGCGGGAGTCATTCTGTCCCCTGCCGATGTGTCGGACAGCATGAAGCTCCGCAATTCCATCAGTACGGCTGAGATAGCAGAGCTTCTGAAACTGGATGGCGCCTTTGTGCATGAGTGGGGAGGAGGAAGCAATGTAGATGTGGACACCTTTTACCTGTTAAGCCGTCTGGAAGACAAGGGAATTAAAACAGTGGGCATTATGGATGAGCATATCGGGAAGGTATATACGGATTCAAAAGCCGATGCAATCGTGTCTGTGGGGGAAACCTCTACCATCATTGAGCTTCCGCCCATGGATAAGGTCATAGGCGATGATGAATCCCTGGTCAGGGATTATTACTATGGCGCCTGGTCTACCCATACCACCCTGGGGCCCAGCCTGAGACCGGACCATTCCGTCATCATCAATACATATGCGCTGGCATGCGGCGGCAATCCGGCAGCGTGGCTGAAGCGGGCCGTAAAAGAATATTAATAGGAGGAATGGACTGTGAAACGAATTGTCATGTATATAAACCAGTTTTTCGGCGGCATAGGAGGCGAAGACAAGGCTGACTATGCGCCCTCCATCCAGGAGGGACCGGTGGGACCGGGCAGCGTGATTCTGGCAGGTTTAAAGGATGCAGAAATAACCCATACCATTATATGCGGCGATAACTTCATGACCAGCCGCAGGGATGAGGCAATCGGAATCATTGATAAGCTTCTGGAGGGAGTTGAATTTGACCTGTTCCTGGCCGGTCCGGCGTTCCAGTCAGGGCGCTATGGCATGAGCTGCGGCGAAATCTGCAGGTACGTCACGGAAAAGTACCATGTGACCGCAATTACCAGTATGAATGAGGAAAATCCGGGCGTGGCCGCCTATGCAAAAACGCCGGATGTCTATATCATGCGCGGCAGCAAAAGCGCAGTAAAAATGAGACAGGATGCATCGGCCATGGCAGGCCTGGCGGCCAAGGTCCTGGCCGGGGAAGAAATCCTCTGGGCTGACGCCGAAGGTTATTATCCCCGCGGCGTAAGGGTCAGCGTCAAATGTGAGGAGGCGCCTGCCGACAGGGCGGTAAGGATGATGCTGTCCAAATTAAAGGGACAGCCTTATAAGACAGAGTTTCCCATCGAGCAGGAGGATGCGGTGGTTCCGGCGGCTCCCGTGGACGCGGGGAAGGCAAAAATTGCAGTTATTACCACGGGAAGCCTTGTGCCTATAGGCAATCCTGACAGGATTCCCTCCGGTTCGGCATCTGTCTGGAAACGGTATGATATAACAGGGCTGGATGCGTTTAAGAAAAATGAGTTTTACAGCGTCCACGGCGGATTCAGCACAAATAATGTAAACGAAGACCCGGAGGTGCTGGTTCCCCTTGCAGCCTTAAAGGCAGCGGAAAAGGAAGGGAAAATCGGTAAACTGGATGATTATTACTATGTGACAACCGGAAACCTCACGATTTTGAAGGAAGCCAGGAAGATGGGGCGTGAAATCGTGGAGCAGCTTAAGATGGACGGCATCCAGGCCGCAATCCTGGTGGCCACATGAGGCAGCTGTACGCGTTGCGGTGCAACCATGGTAAATGAAATTGAGAAGGCCGGTATCCCCACTGCCCTTATCACCAATATGACGGCTGTGGCAAAGAGCATAGGAAGCCCGAGGGTCATTCCGGGAATAGCCATTAACAACCCGTGCAGCGACATTGACCTGCCTATGGAAGAGCAGCTTAAGATGCGCAGGAATTATGTTGACAGGGCGCTGAAGGCGGTTTCTTCAGTGGTTTCAGGACAGGAGTTTTTCTGATATTTTTCCAGTGCTTTTGCAAAGATGGCCTTTTTGAGGCAGAAGAGACAATTTATAAGATTAACCAGAGGAGCGATACGGTGATGTCAGCCGTATCGCTCTTTTAGGCGGTTATTTCCGCTTGACGAAATCCTATTCCCTTGCTATGATAATAATAACAAGTGTTATATTGCTTGTAGAACAAATATAACTTTCCTTGTTACTCAAAACGAAAGATGGTGGTTTTATGTTCTTGAAGATTGATTTCAACAGTGATGAAGCAATCTATATACAGCTGCGCAACCAGATAATCATGGGGATTGCCACGGATATGATACGGGAGGGGGATACATTGCCCTCTGTCCGTCAAATGGCTGATTATATCGGCATTAACATGCATACAGTTAATAAGGCATACTCTGTGCTGCGCCAGGAAGGCTTTGTGAAGCTGGACCGGCGCAAGGGCGCTGTGGTCAGCCTGGATGTGGATAAGATTCAGGCCATTGACGATATGCGGGGGAACCTGGATGTGGTGTTGGCCTGGGGCATCTGCAAGGATATCAGCCGGGACGAAATCCATCATCTGGTGGATGAGATTTATGATAAATACACCCGCGGGTGTATGGGGACGGAAGACGGCCAGGAGACTGGGGAAGGTTAGGAAGTGCCTGAAAACAGAGAACCGCTGTCCGCAATGTCCGGGTGCGGTTTTGTATAATAATGGAGGATTCGTATGTTATGTGAAAGATGTAAAATCCGGGAAGCCACGATAAAATACACTGAGATAATCAATGGCGTGAAGACGGAACATAACCTTTGCTCCCACTGTGCGAAGGAGATGGATTTCGGCCAGTACTCCGCCCTCCTGGATGGGGAGTTCCCATTGGGAAAGCTTCTCTCCGGCCTTCTGGGTCTGGAGGACGACGAGGAGGAAACCGATGTGAGGGGAAGCGTGGTCTGCCCTACCTGCGGCACCAGCTTCGATGACTTTGTGGAGAACAGCCGGTTTGGATGCGCTGACTGTTACGGCGTGTTTGATTTGTTTATCAATGATAAGATGAAGCAGCTTCAGGGAAGCGAGAGCCATAAGGGCAAGCATCCCAAGTACAGAAGCACATTTGAAAAAGAACATCCGGAGGCAGCCGCAGGAGCAGGAACAGGCGCAGAGGAGAATGCAGTCAGCCCGGAAGAAGCCGGTTCCCAGGATTCACAGACCGCCGTGGCGAGAAAACAGATTAAGGAACTGGATACCAAGTTAAAGGAAGCAGTGCGTCAGGAGGAATATGAACTGGCGGCCAGTTACCGGGACCAGATTAAGGAACTGAAAAAGGAGGCTGGAATCCATGAGTAAATGGTTTGAGGAAATAGACAGCAGGAATTCCAATGTGATATACAGCCGCATCCGCCTGGCGCGCAACTGGGATGAATATGTGTTCCCATCCAGAATGACCGCGGCCCAGTGCGGTGAGATGGTGGAACGTCTCAGGGAGGGACTTAAGGACCTTAAGGACCCGGATGGCCGGGAGCTGAGCTACAGCCAGCTGGACCAGATGCAGGAACTGGAGAAGATGGCCCTCAGGGAGCGCCGGATTCTCAACATGGCCTGTGTCAGCCGGAAGGAGCCGTCGGGCCTGCTGCTGTCGGCCGATGAGTCGGGAAGTGTTGTACTGGGCGGGGATGACCACATCCGTATGCAGATGCTGGCCCCCGGCCTTAAGCTGGATGAACTGTGGCAGAAGGCGGATGTGCTGGATGATTATGTCAATGAGAGGTTTTCATATGCATTTGACGAAAAGTACGGTTACCTGACCTCCTTCCCCACCAATGTGGGAACGGGCCTGCGGGCCTGCGCGGTGCTTCACCTGCCCACCTTGTCCCAGGTGCGCAAGTTCCAGAGCATTGTGGCCGACATGAGCCGGTTCGGCACTGCAATCCGCGGCCTGTACGGAGAAGGAAGCGACAACTACGGAAGCCTCTACGAGGTGTCCAACCAGCGTACCCTGGGACAGTCCGAGAAGGAAATCGTGGAATTGGTGACAAAGGCAGCGGCCCAGCTCAACAACCAGGAAATGCGGGTCAGGAGCGCGACCCTTAATACCCAGCGCCTGGAGCGGGAGGACGAGGCTTATAAGTCCTACGGCGTTCTTAAGTATGCCAGGAAGATATCGGAGAAGGATGCCAGGATATTCATTTCCCAGCTCATGGCAGGGGAAGAGGACGGCCTGTTAAAGTTTAAGGAAGAATACTCCCTTTACAGCCTGATTATAGGAATTAAGCCGGCCAACTTAAATCTGTGGTCCAAACGGCCGCTGGATAAGGATGAGATGGACGCTGTGAGGGCAGCTTATATAAGGCAGAACCTGCCTGAGATAATCTAGCCCTGCCGCGGGCAGGGCCGGATTTAACACACTTGCAAGGAGGACATGACATTATGATGGAACGATATACACCACAGGCCCAGGAAGCGCTTGGGCTGGCAGTGGGCGTGGCGGAGACTCTGAACCATGGATACGTGGGCACGGAGCATCTGCTCATCGGCCTGCTGCAGGAAGGGACCGGAGTGGCGGCCAAGGTACTGGAGGAAAACGGGGTGGAGGAGGACCGCGTCATTGAACTGGTCAGCCAGCTCATTGCACCCAATCCAACGGTACAGACCGCAGACAGGACAGCATATACCCCCAGGGCCCGCAGGGTCATAGAGAACAGCTACAGGGAGGCGGTACGTTTTAAGGCTGCCCAGATAGGAACAGAGCACATCCTGATTGCTATGCTGAGGGAAGGGGATTGTGTGGCCAGCCGTCTTCTCAACACCATTGGAGTCAATATACAGAAGCTATACATCGACCTGCTGGCAGCCATGGGTGAGGACGCCCCTGCTGCAAAGGATGACCTGCAGGGAGCCAGGGCAGGGAAACGGGGCAATGCAACGCCTACCCTGGACAGCTACAGCAGGAACCTGACCCAGCTGGCATCCGCGGGGAAACTGGACCCTGTCATAGGAAGGGAGCAGGAGATTCAGCGTGTGATACAGATTCTGAGCCGGCGCACCAAGAATAACCCATGTCTGATTGGTGAACCCGGCGTGGGCAAAACAGCGGTGGTAGAGGGGCTGGCCCAGATGATTGCATCCGGCAATGTGCCTGAAACCATTGCGGATAAAAGAGTGGTGACCCTGGATTTGTCCGGCATGGTGGCAGGCTCCAAATACAGGGGTGAGTTTGAGGAGCGCATCAAGAAGGTGATTGCCGAGGTGGTGCAATCCGGCGATGTGCTGCTGTTTATTGACGAGATACACACCATCATCGGTGCAGGCGGTGCGGAGGGCGCCCTGGATGCGTCCAATATATTAAAGCCATCCCTGGCCAGAGGTGAGATACAGCTGATTGGAGCCACCACCATCAATGAATACCGCAAATATATTGAAAAGGATTCTGCCCTGGAACGCCGTTTCCAGCCGGTGACCGTGGATGAACCCACAGAGGAAGAGTCCGTGGCCATCCTTAAGGGGCTGAGGAGCCGCTATGAGGAGCATCACAAGGTGGAAATTACGGACGGCGCCCTGGAGGCGGCAGTAAAGCTGTCCAGCCGTTATATCAACGACAGGTTCCTGCCGGATAAGGCCATTGACCTTATCGACGAGGCCGCTTCCAAGGTACGCCTTCAAAACTACACAAAGCCGGCCAGAATTAAGGAATACGAGGCTGAGATTGACGGCCTGGAGGAAGCCAAGGAGGAGGCCATCAAGAAGGAGGCCTACGAGAAGGCGGGAGAGATAAAGAAGAAGCAGGAGAAAATACGGGAAAAGATAACCCAGACCATGGAAAAATGGCAGAAGGACAAGGAAACCAGAAAGCTGGTTGTCAGTGACAACGAGATTGCGGACGTGGTATCCGGCTGGACCAGAATCCCGGTCAGGAAGCTGGCTGAGGAGGAATCAGAGCGTCTTAGGAACCTGGAAGGCATCCTGCACCAGAGAGTGGTGGGCCAGGAGGAGGCGGTTACCGCCATTTCCAAGGCCATCCGCAGAGGCAGGGTGGGCCTTAAGGACCCCAAGCGCCCCATCGGCTCCTTCCTGTTCCTGGGACCCACGGGCGTGGGAAAGACAGAGCTGTCCAAGGCATTGTCAGAGGCCATGTTCGGTACGGAGAACGCCCTGATTCGCGTGGATATGTCCGAATACATGGAAAAGCACAGCGTGTCCAAAATGATAGGGTCGCCGCCAGGATATGTGGGATATGATGAGGGAGGGCAGCTCAGTGAAAAGGTCCGCCGCAATCCCTACTGCGTCATCCTGTTTGATGAGATAGAAAAGGCGCATCCGGATGTGTTCAACATCCTGCTGCAGGTACTGGACGACGGTCATATCACAGATGCCCAGGGGCGCAAGATTGACTTTAAGAATACCATCATCATTATGACCTCCAATGCAGGGGCGGAGAACATCATTTCCCCCAAGCGCCTGGGATTCGGCATGGTGAGCGATGCCAAGGCGGATTATACCTTTATGAAGGACCGTGTCATGGATGAGGTGAAACGGCTCTTCAAGCCGGAGTTTTTAAACCGTATTGACGAAATCATCGTGTTCCACCAGCTTACAAGGGAACATATCAAGGGAATCGCAGACATTATGCTGGGCACCATCGGCAAGCGCTGCAAGGAACAGCTGGGCATTGGACTGGAGGTTGCGGACAGCGCCAGGGAGCACCTGATTGATAAGGGATATGATGAGAAATACGGGGCAAGACCTCTGAGACGGACCATACAGAACCTGGTGGAGGACCGGATGGCGGAGGAGATGCTGGATGGCCGCATCAAAGCCGGCTCCCAGGTGGAAGTGGGATTTGACGGGGAAAAGCTTACCTTCACCGTGAAGGAAAAGGCAGCCAGGACCAGGGCAAAGGCGGCCTTAAAGCCCGCGGCAGCTAAGGACGGCTCTGAGGATAAAAGCAAGGCCGTCAGGGGCAAGGGCGGCGCCGGCCGCGCTTCCGGCAGGAAGAAGGATACTGCGGCGCCCAAGGCTTAAGGGCTTCTCCGGCAGTTTATACAAATTAAGAATATTTTCACTAGTTATTTCTCGGTAATTGTTGTATAATTTTTATGAAGAGGTTATACTTAAGCACAATTAGCAGGAGGATAAGAAGATGCCGGTCATTGAAGAGTTAATCTGCACAGAGCAGGATGGCACCATTAGTTTTGGCAATTACAAGTTAGGACAGAAGGCTAAGAAGTCCGATTTCGAATATCAGGGAGACATGTACAAGGTCAAGACCTACAACGAGATTACCAAACTGGAGCGCAATGACATGTTTGTTTATGAATCTGTACCCGGAACAGCTGCAGAGCATTTTAAGGTTACGGATGAGGACGTGGAATTCGCGGTGGAAGGCAGCAGGGATGCACAGATTACCATACAGCTTGAGAACGATACGGATTACGAGGTTTACGTTGACGGTGTGGCCGTGGGCAGCATGAAGACCAACATGAGCGGCAAGCTCAGCGTGAGCGTGGAACTGGAAGAAGGGGTATCGGTTCAGGTTAAGGCTGTAAAGAGAGCATAAAACAAAAGTATCATACAGGCTGGAAGCGATTCCAGCCTTTTTCTGTCAGTTTTTTTCCGATGTTTAACTACATGAATACTAGGAGGCTATCATGGCAAAAGCAAGAACCACTGCATTTTTCTGTAAAGAATGCGGATATGAATCGTCTAAATGGATGGGGCAGTGTCCTGCCTGCAAGGCATGGAATTCCATGGTGGAGGAACCGGTTTCAAAGTCTGCGGGCAGCCAGGGCGGGTTAGGCCGCCTGGCCTCAGGAAGCCAGAAATCCGCGATTCCCGCAGCCAGGCCGTCCCTGCTGTCGGAGATTGACATAGAGGAACAGGACCGTGTATCCACCGGCTTTGGGGAACTGGACCGGGTGCTGGGGGACGGAATCGTGGCAGGTTCCCTGGTGTTGGTGGGCGGAGACCCCGGCATCGGAAAATCCACCCTTCTGCTCCAGGTGTGCAGGCATCTGGCAGGAGCAGGACAGCGGGTCCTGTACATCTCAGGGGAGGAATCCCTGAAACAGATTAAGATGAGGGCCAACCGCATCGGTCCCGTGACCGGGGAACTGAAATTCCTGTGCGAGACAAGCCTGGAGCATATTGAGAGGGCGATTGAGACTGAGAGTCCCCGGATTGTGGTCATTGATTCCATCCAGACCATGTACAGGGAGGAGATATCCTCGGCTCCCGGAAGCGTCAGCCAGGTAAGGGAGTCCACGGGAATCCTGATGCAGATTGCAAAGAGCCGCCAAATCGCCATTTTTGTGGTGGGACATGTGACCAAGGAGGGCGTGGTGGCAGGCCCAAGGGTATTGGAGCATATGGTGGATACGGTGCTCTATTTTGAGGGAGACAGGAATGCGTCCTACCGGATTCTGCGGAGTGTGAAGAACCGGTTCGGCTCTACCAATGAGATAGGTGTGTTTGAGATGCAGGAGCAGGGGCTGGCGGAGGTGGAGAATCCGTCCGAATACATGCTGGACGGCCGTCCTGAGGAAGCCTCGGGCGCAGTGGTATCCTGTTCCTTTGAGGGCACCAGGCCCATCCTTTTAGAGGTACAGGCCCTGGTGACGGAAACTAATTTCGGTATGCCCAGGCGCACGGCGGCCGGTACGGATTACAACCGTGTGAACCTGCTGATGGCAGTGCTGGAGAAGCGCTGCCGCTACGAGATGTCGCGGCTGGATGCCTATGTGAACATTGCAGGCGGCATGAAGATGAACGAGCCGGCCCTGGACCTGGCCATTATCATGGCCCTTATGTCCAGCTACAAGGACCGGCCCGTGGATTCAAAGATGCTTATATTCGGCGAGGTGGGCCTGTCCGGCGAGGTCAGGGCCGTGTCCCAGGCCGGGCAGCGTGTAAATGAGGCTGCCAAGCTGGGCTTTACCGCCTGTGTGCTTCCAAAGGTATGCGCGGATAAAATCAAGCCCGCGGAGGGCATACGTCTGATTGGTGTGTCCAATGTGCGGGAGGCCATTGGAATCATGTAAATGAGTCTTTAAGCCTTCTTTTTATCCAAGGCCCGGAATATGAAATAAGCCGGAACAGAGGTTGCCATCAGCCCGATGCTTTTAACCATCTGAAGCCCGGAGCATGTCATACAGATAATAAATGTAATCACAATGGCAAGGATGGTAGTAACAGGATATCCCGGCATTTTAAGAGGGCGGGACATGTCCGGCTTTTTCTTTCTCAAAACCAGAAGCGACAAACAGACAATGCATTCCAGAATCCTGCCTGCAAATACATTAATGCCCAACAGGGTGCCGAATGAACCGGTCCAGACAAATACCAGCGCAATCAGACAGATAAACAGGGTAGGAATGTAGGGTGTATTATATTTGTCATGGAGTTTGCCAAATGATTTAAACATCAGCCCATTCTGGCTCATGGAATACGATACCCGCGGATAGCTCATAATACCGCCGTTCAGCGCCCCAAAAATCGAAACACTGGCGCCAATGGCAACAATAATGGTTCCCACTGGTCCGAAGATTGCGGTGCCGGCATCTATAACCGGCGTCTCGCTTCCGGCCAACTCTGCAAAACCAACGGTTCCCACGCAGACAACGGAAATCAGGATATTGATGGCAATTACAATTACCATGCCGATAATCATTGCTTTGGGAAGTGTCTTTTTGGGGTCTTTAATGTCCCCGCTCATATATGCCAGCTGATAATAACCGCCAAAGGCCAGGAAGGCCGGAAAGGCAGCGCTCAGAACCCCATTCCATTCCGCTGTCTGGGAGCTTGTTGTCACAGAGGTGAAATTTTCTGGTGATATAATGAAAAAACCTCCTATGATTACAAGAAGCAGGGCCAGAAGCTTTCCAACCGTAAAAATATTTGCAATGGCTGAACCCAATTTTGTCCCGCGTATATTGAGTATCATAAGTGCAATAATAACAGCTGACGCAACCATTTTAATGCCCACGGGCGTGATTCCGGGTATTAATTTTGCAAGGTTGCTTGCAAAGCCAGTGGCCAGCATGGCAACCAGAGGAATATAATTTCCGATGGTCATGGACCACCCGTAAACAAAGCCAAACCCCTTTCCAAAGGCCTCTGTTATATAAACATAGGGTCCTCCTGCCTTCGGCATGGCAGGGGACAATTCCGCATATACCAGGGAGCAGAGAATACCGCTGGCGCCTGCCAGTATCCATGCAATCATAAATGGTCCGAATGATTTTGCAGATGCAGCCACGGTTCCCGGTGTCATGAAGATACCTGAACCAATTACAGCACCCACTAAGATAGCAACTGCACCAAACAAACCGATTTGTCTTTTAAGTCCGTTTTCACTTTCACCCATGTTCTTTATTCCCCTTTCACTGTCTCCTTTTGTAATGCATGGTCCATGGCCCACCCTGATAATTCCTGGCCGATTCCGGGCAGTTCAGGCACATGGCAGAAACCCCGGTCATCCGGCTGGTAATCGTAAATACCCAAGCGTATATTGTTTTCACTTCTGTTTGTGACATGATGTTCATGTATGACAAAATTGGAAAGCGATGTCTCCACATGCAGAGATGCTGCAATTGCAATTGGACTTCCGCATACATGAATCTGTATACCGGCATCAACGGCATCTGCCATGGCTGCTATTTTCATTGCCTCCGTTATACCGCCGCATGTCCCCAAATCAGGCTGGTATATCTGAAATATATCTTTTTTTATCAGATTGGCATAATGAAACTTTCCATAGACCCGCTCGCCTCCTGCCTGCAATACAGCAGAGCGGCTGCGGACTGTCTCAAGCACCTGCAGATTCATGGGGGTGCAGGTCTCTTCCATAAACATGATGCCGTAGGGCTTAATGATTTCGCTCATTTCAACAGCCGACACCCCATCGGTCCTGGCATGGTTTTCGACAATGATATCCACATAATCCCCTACTGCATCCCGGACCGCTTTCACGCGTTCCTCTATTAATGCCCTTGTCCTGGGCATAATGGGTCCCTTTAAAAATCCAAGGCGGCCTCCCTTTTCGTCATATGTAATAAAATTAATTTTAATGGCGTCAAAGCCTTCATCAACCGCTTTCAGGGAATGTTCGACTAAGTCCTCTGTTTTATAACCCCGGTCAAACACCATTCCTTTCCCCCAGCCAAACTGCAGCTGGCTGGCATATGAGCGTAATTTCTCACGGCATTTGCCGCCCAGCAGCTTGTAGAGCGGAAGATTCACTGCCTTTGCTTTAATATCCCAGCATGCCATATCAATGGCGCTTATGGCAGAAAACATAATGGTGCCGCCGCCCTGTGCCCAAAAGGTCTGTGTATACATCTTATTCCAGACAGCCTCCGTGGCCATGGGGTCCATTCCTATGACCAGCGGAGCAACCTCTTTCATCATATTGTATGAGGCTGAGGCCCCGGTATCAAAACCAACAGAAGCCTCGCCGTAACCGGACACCCCCTGGTCCGTATTCACACGGCAGACAATGGGCCTCCACCCGGGTGAACCGCCGTCCAAAAGAAATACATCCACACTCACTATTTTCATACGCAGCATAACCTCCTATAATTCTGTTTTATTGGAATACATAAAAAGGCATCTCCAAATAAAACGGATGTAATTTTGTCTTTTATTTTTATATAAATCAGGCCTGATTTACATACATTATAATACAGGATGCAGGTTTTATTTATTCCAAAGCGGAATACATACCATTCATTTTTCACATGATTTTTATTTGCTTTTTATATGCTTTTCCGATAGCCAGCACACATGGTTTTTGATAGAATGGATTTATTGTACAGCACCCATTACTGCGGTTAAATACGGGAAACCGCAGCCGAATATCACGGTGCAGGGAGGGGGAGCGGCAGTCATGAACAACATTAGTCTGCAGCAGATACTGTATTTTAAAATCGCCATGAAATGTTCCAGTTTTTCCCAGGCGGCAAAGCTTGCTTACACAACCCAGTCAACCATCAGCAAAAATATAGCGGCCTTAGAGAAAATCATAGGGGAACCACTATTTTCGCGGCAAAAGAAGGGGATTATGCCAACCCAGAGAGCCATCTTACTTAACCTGGAGCTGACAGAACTGTACGACAAGATAGAGCTGCTGCTGAATGATTCCCGCCGGTCCAAGCAGGAGCGGGTCAGCATCGGATTTTGCCAGAGCATTGATTTTTCTTCGTCTATACCTGAATTCTTCCGCTTATTCAGAAGGGAGAATTACATCCCCACCGCGGTCATGAAATTACAATGCTGTGAAAACGCAGAGGTTGTGAACGGAGTCCTGGACGGCTCCATTGACCTTGGATTCATTTTATCCGATACCAATATATCGAATCCCAATATTAAGCTTCACACAATCGCTTCAACGGAACCGCAGATTTTCTTCTCGGTCAGCAGTCCGCTAAATAAGAGCGGCCTGACAATAGAGGATTTTGCAAATTATCCAATCGTCACCACAAAATACCTGATTGAAAAAAATGACTACAGAATGATTAATCTGCTGCCATTTACCCCAAAGGGCATTGAAATCGTAAAATCCTATGATGACATACCGATTTATCTGGCCACAGGACTCTATATAACATTACTTCGTCCATATGTTAATCTGGCAAATAATAAAAATATTATGAGCTATAAGCTGCCGGACAGTTATCATTACAAGCAGGGAATTACCATGATATGGTTCAGCAATAATAAAAATAAATACCTGAAACGAATACTGTCAATCCTATATAAGACAGGCGGGCAGAATTAAATTATAATCTATGCCAGAGGCTGTTAAGGCGGGAAGCCCGATAAAAAAGATTACAATATAAAAACGGGAGCATTTTATAAATATATGTTTATTGTGAATGATTGTAAACAATGGTATACTTTATTTATCAAACGCACAGGGGGAAGAAAAATGAGAAAAATATTTTGTGTATTTATGACTGTATTTGCCATTACATACGGAAGTGCCGTCACATCCTTTGCCGGACAATGGATACAAGAAACTTCCGGGTGGTGGTACCAAAACGATGATGGTTCTTTTCCTTCAAATGGCTGGCAATGGATTGATGGTAACGGGGATGGGGTATCCGAGTCATATTATTTTGATGAAAGGGGATATCTTTGTACGGATACCATAACACCTGACGGCTATACTGTAAATCAGGATGGCGCATGGGTTATAGACGGGAACGTGCAAACACAGGGAAATAAAAGTAATGAGTCAATCAAAACGGATGAAAATACATATATCGGCCGGTGGAATAGAGAGTATTACGGCAATTCTGCGGGTGGGGTTTGGTCTAGCCCGGAACGCGAAGTAGTTATTTCTAAAAAAGGAAACGGTAATTTGAAAATTGAATGGTGGATGATGGAAAAAAATCAAAGGTTTTTGCAATATGAATTCGACCTGTATCCGGCTGAAGACGGAACGTATTATATAAAACCGATTTCAGGCAAAGACCTGCAAATTGCCTACGATGGAAATATTTTGGAGGCCACATATTATTACGCGGCCGGGGATGAAATGATTTCATATACAGAAGGCGGAATTGTATCAGGATTTATGTATGAGTATTATACAAGGATTCAATAGGATTGAGATACATATATTATCAATTCTTTTTTAATAATCTTGTAATAAATATTAAATAGTATAATATAAACTGTCATATTATAATTAAATCAACAAGTCGATGGAAGATATTTCAATAAGGGGGAGAATAATGCAAAAACAAAAGATTATTTGTTTCATTGTGGCTGCTGCCATGACAGTTGGAATGGGGATGACAGCTTATGCGGCTGATACAAAAATTGATAGGGTAAAACTAACCTTTTCATATGGAGAAGCCCCAAAAAGCGGCGAAGATATAGGTGATATATCCGTACACGCAGAGGGCAATGAATATTATGTGGAATCTGCAGAATATACGAATTCCGAAGACCAGGATACCTGGACGGTTGGCGATGTGCCGGAAGTAAAGATTGAATTGTATGCCAAATCAGGCTACCGGTTTTCCTATACATCTAAGAGCCATTTTTCGTTGAGCGGATGTAATGCGGAATTTAAAAAGGCCAAGATTTATGATAACGGAGATTATATAGAAGTCTATGCAGAACTAAAGAGAATCGGCGGCAAGTTAGAGGGCGCCTCAAATGTTACATGGGAAGACACTACTGCGGTATGGGATGAAATAGAAGGGGCCAAAAGTTATGATGTAAAGTTACTGCGTGATGAGAAAACCGTGACAACGGTCAGTACAACCGGAACTTCCTATAATTTTGCTGGATATATTAACAAAGAAGGGGATTATACGTTCCGTGTCCGTGCAATTGCGAACTATAATAATAAAACAGGAGAATGGTCTAACGATTCTGATTCACTCTATATAGACGAGGACGAAATCGGCAACTACGGCGGAAGCGGAAGATGGATTCAGGATGGAACCGGTTGGTGGTATTCTTACGATATTGGCGGATATCCATCATCCTGCTGGAAACAAATTAATGGCATATGGTACCATTTTAATAGTTCAGGGTATATGCAGACAGGGTGGCTCAAGCTCGACGGCGTATGGTATTACCTGAATGGCAGCGGGGCCATGCTGACCGGCTGGCAGGCCATCAATGGAAAATGGTATTATTTAGGGACAGACGGCGCAATGTATGCCGATACATGGACACCGGACGGCCGGTATGTTGATGGGTCTGGTGCCTGGGTACAATAAAGCGATAAGATACGGTAAGGGTGGTAGAGTCCTGTGCTCGGCCACCCGTTTTTTCAAATTGGGATTGGTATAAAGGGCAGCAAAAACACAAAAAGAAAAAGCCCAGAAATCTTATAAAATAAGAATTTCTCGACTCTCTTCGGGTTGGGCTATTCGTTAAAATAGTCAGCAGGGGAAGAGGGGCTCGAACCCCCATCTACGGTTTTGGAGACCGCTGCTCTACCATTGAACTATTCCCCTTTGATTTGGAACATTTCCGAACCTCAATTAGGATACCACAGGTTTAAGAAAGTGTCAACTGTTTTTTCAAAAAAAGTGTTTTTCCTGATATTTGCAAAAATATGCAAACCTTTGATTCGCCAATATACACGGTCACATTTTTGCGCTAATATAGTGTTAAAGGCAGAAAAATGTCATTTTACATTAGGGGGACAGGTTGATGAAGGGGACAGGAACGGGGATTAAAAGGTGGAATAAAGCATTCAGGTATGCTGCGGTTTTTTTGATTATCAATTTTGCAGCCCTCCTGCTGCTGGCCAGAAAGGAGACTCTTCATATCAGTGAATGCTTTGCCTCCCACGGGCAGGAGACCATGGAACGGCTGGACCAGGTCATGGACCGCTATCTTCATTCTTTTCAGCTGTTCGCCCATATGCTGTCTCAGGAAATCCAGGACCATCCTGAGCCGGATGATATATGGGACTACCTGAAAGACATTGATTCCAAAATGCTGGAGATTGAGGGCGCTACCTTTGACGGCCTTTATATGTATTATCAGGGCCGTTACCTGTACAGCTGGGACACGCCCTATTCCAGTTATGAGGATACCGGCTATGTGGCCACAGAACGTCCATGGTATAAGGACGCGGCGGCGGGCATGGGAGAAATCGTCTTCACGCCGCCTTATATGAGTTATGCCAACCATTATATTCTCTCCACGATTTCCCAGCTTCAGCCGGACGGGGAAACCGTGTTTGCCTATGACATCAAAATGGGGGATATCCAGAGCCTGGTAACCTCCATGACATCCTATGACGGCGAGCAGATGATGATTTTTGAAAGCAACGGCACCATCATCGGAAGCGCTGACCCGGATTATCTGGGAGGAAGCCTTTATGTTTCCCTGGGAGAGGCCGGCGCCCTTCTGGAAGAGGCCCGGGCCGCCCTTCAGGATGCGGGACCTGTGACGGATACAGAGCGTGAGAAGCTGGAAGAACAGGTACAGTCAGCGTCTGCTTTTCTTTCCTTCCGCCGGAAATTGGGCGCCGGCCTTTACCGGCTGCTGCAACAGGAACAAACCGTGCTCACAGTCCACATGGGGAATAAGGCCTACTACGGCTATCTGCAGCCTGGCGGTGAATATAACTGTCTTGTGCTGGTACCGGTTCTCTCCATGCTGAAAGCCACGGTTCAGGTATGGCTTCTGCCGTTACTGGTACTGGAGCTGCTCCTTATCTATGTTCTGAGCCGTATTTCCAGGGAACTTAAGAACCGTGAACTGAAAGCAGCCTATGTTGAACTGGGACAGACCCAGAAACGTCTGGAGCTGGCCCTGGCTGCTGCCCAGAAGGCTGCTGCCATTGATGACCTGACCGGTATGATGAATTTCAAATCCTTCCGTCAGAATGTTGCAGACTATCTGGATATCATGGATTCGGATGAACGAGGGATTCTCATCATGCTGGACGGGGACCATTTTAAGTCAATCAATGATAATTACGGACATGTGATAGGAGATGAGGTTATCAAACTCTGCGCGCAGATGATTGTCGGACGTATCCGGACCGTTGACCTGGCCTCACGGCTTCACGGGGATGAATTTGCCATATTTGTCACCAGGACAGATGACTATTCAGTTGCCCGCAGAATCATAGATGACATTAACCACACCATTGCCACAGAAGCCAAACGCCGGAACATGCCCCCCATCACTTTATCAGCCGGAGCTGTCATCGCTAAAAACGGAGATAATTACGCCGCTCTTGTCAAATGTGCCGATGAGGCCCTGTACGAGGCAAAGGAGAGCCATAACGGCGGATTTGCATATGCCTGATTGGAGGAAACCAGTATAATATAGTGGCAATTAAAGGGAAGATAAATGGAGTATTTACTAAGAATGGGTTTGCACATCAGATGGAAGGAATTTAACCCGGGGGACTGATTCTATCGGATGCATTTATGGATGCCGGACACCAGCTGACGGAAAGAGAGGAGACTATGGGTCATATAAAAGAGTACAGGGGAGAGAAGGTTGCTGCCGTTCTTACAGCGCGTTTGGTTCCGCCCAGCGCGCAGTATCCGGACTGTTTCTGTAAACTTATATTGACGGTGCGCCATCTGTACATACTGGAGGATAATTTTGACGGTACATATAATGTACACTTCACCTTTTTCATCAAGCGGATTCGGAACATGGAGGCCCAGGTAAAAGGATTAAGGTACAAGCGGTCGGCGTTGGGCGAAATGTTTCTTTGGGGGATTTTGTCGCTCTTCGGAGGGATTATTTACGCATCCGGCAAAAAGAAAGAAGACGATGGTGTCCGATTCGTGATTACATATGATGACGGCATGGGAAACTTAAATCAATTGTATTTTAAGGACCTGCAATCGAATTCAAATTCCATGGTAAAGGCCTATTGTGAGTTAAAGAAAAAGCAGGATGGGATTTGCTGAACAAAAGGAAAGACTATGTCTGCTGTTTTTTCATGCGTTTCCCGGAAAGCGGCTGGTATAAAATAATGATTGATTGTTTACAGTCCATGTATCCGCTGATATAATTATTATGGGATGAGGTGGCGGATATGGATGGTCATATATGGTTTGTAGGATGGTATGATGGAGGAGACTATCATGAGATAAAAATCACTCAAAAGGAAGTGGACAGTTACGGCACGGCCGGGAGTGGTTTGAATTCCATTTTATATTATGTTGGTGGGAAGTATGGCGATGAAGCTCTCTATAATATGATATATCTGCAGTCCATTGAGCCGTTTGGAACCAATGGCATTTTTCAGATGTGCGTGACGGACCCCATTAAAGTCCATCCTGAATTTCAAAATGGAGGGGTATATCTGGTTGATTGTAACAGAACATTGATTTGCAGTAACAGGGATGAATTGTATATAAAAATGTTGAAGGAGAAGGGGGAATGATGAGCCCTTTCTCCTTGTGCCGGCGCGCTGTAAGGACAGCCATTTGATTAAGGAGATGTTATGAGAAAGGGATTCTGGAAGCGATTGTCATATGAAGATAAATTCGACAGAAAATATGCCTGCTGGGCTGTCAATCATAACGGATGGAGGAAGTGCAAGCGCTGGAACCGGAGAACTGCCAGGCGCGCTTTAAAACGGCTGAATGACGAAAACAATCCAGTTTAATGAAGAATCCAGACACAGGAATGCATTATCACCAGGAATAATAGGTACCTGCGGAATTGATTGAGGAATATAATCAGCATATAACCGGAGGCATACAGGTGATTCGGACATTTATGCAATAAGATAGGAGGATGACCGATGGAGGACTGCGGCAAACCGGCAGCAGACTATAAAAAGCTTTGTGATACAGCGGTTAAATATGGCGCAGCCTTTCACAAAGCATTTGATTTTTCAGCAGACAGTATTGCGGCATTAGATGAGATATTGCAGTATTACCATGAAGAGTACAGGGAAAACAGGGCATCGGACAGTCAGCTGTGGAATCTGTCCGTGATTTTCGGGGTCTATCTCGGACAGACGCTTTTAGATACATATTTGACCCTTAGGGGGTATTTCTGGGCGGCAGGAGAAGACAGCATACCAGTTCTTAAGAAGGATGGCAAAAACCAGATGTCCCCCATTACAAAGGTTTACAAACGTCTGCTGAACGGACCGGAAGACAGTGTGAAATCATTTTATGATGTGGCTCTCTATATTGCAGATGGTAAATTGTGATTAAAAAGAAACAGGGAGCAGAACCGGCTGTCTGGCAGGAATCCGAAAGGAGGAAGCTATGCTGGAAAAATTAAAAAAGAAGTTGTTTTCAGAAGACGGGATGAAAATAGTCAATATCCTGTTCATTCTATTGTACCTAATCCGAAATCCCTTGTTTACCATCTGTGCCTATACTGCATGGTTTGTCTTTTTGGTATATTCTGTCAGGAATACGAAGAGTAAGGGGATGAAGATTTTTTATTCCGTATTGAGTGTGTTCGCAGTGATATCCGTACTGCTTAATGTGTATTTTATGATTTAGCGGATAGCCTGCCGGGATAGACTGCTGTTATGGCCCGATGAGGATATGGAAGAAAAAACAGAAGAAACAGATGTCAGATGAAAGATGACCAGGCAGGAGACTGCCTGGTCACTTTTTATATATTGTCGAGATAAGATGATTTTGGCTGCAGCATTTGTTATAGCTAAAATCTATAGGCAAATCTGCACAATAATTTTTTTGAATTTGCTTAATAAAGGTCACTATGCTAGAATTAGGATGTTTTATGTACGAATTGGAAAAATATGGTGGGAGGGGGATGATTGTAATTACACCAAAAGAGAATAAAGGGAACGGGACAGGAGATATCGGTAAAGCAGGACTGATTAAATTCCCCTCACCCATTCATAAACTAGATGCAGTCAGCCGTGACTATGGCTGCAGCATATATATCAAGCGCGATGATTTAATCGGAGTAGGGCTAGGCGGAAATAAGGTCCGGAAATTAGAATATCTTTTGGCGGACGCAGTAAAAAATAAGTGCCGTTTAATTGTTACCAGCGGTTCTCTGCAGACCAACCATGGAATGCTGACCGCGCTGTGTGCTTCAAAATTAGGCTTACATTGTGTTCTGTTTCTTCTGATTGAAGAACGCGGATTTTCCGGTCATTTAAGCGGTAATTTGATTTTGGATGAGTTTGCAGGATGTGACGTGGAATTTGTGTATGTGGCGGATATTATGGAAAACAATGACCTGACTGCAGAAGAAAGGGACCGTTTGTCCGGTGAACGGTTAGAGGCTTGCAAAAAGCAGCGGCTTGTATCGTACCGGAGTAAGTATGGACTGTCGGAGGACGATATTTACTATATCAATTCAGCCGGAAGCATGCCTCTTGGCGTATTGGGTTATGTGGATTGTGTGGAGGAAATAAAAAAACAGGCAGCCCAGTCTTTTGATTATATATTCTGTGGAAATGGTTCAGGCGGTACCTTTGCCGGTATGTGGTTAGGCGGCCGTATCTATATGCCGGATACAAAGGTAGTGGCAGTCAATATCGAAGAAATGTCAAGGGATAAGCCTGGATTTATTGTTGGTTTGATAGAATCAGCTGCCCGGCTTCTGAATCAGCAAGTGAAAGTATCTGTAAATGATTTGGAATTTTTAAGCAACAGCATTGGCGCAGGCTATGCCAAACCGGATGATGAAACCATGAAGACCATTGAATATGTTGCGAGGAAAGAAGGCGTTTTTTTGGACCCTGTTTACACCGGAAAAATTTTCAATGGAGCATTGAACTATATTGAATCTAATTTGAAGTTTTCCGGCAAACATATAATGCTGCTCCATTCCGGAGGAATTCCCGGAATATACAACGAAAATATGATTTTATATAAAAGTAAGTCTTCGGCCTTATTAGACAGGTGGAATCATGATTCAAATTAGAAATTTATTCAAATCATTTAATGATTTAAATGTACTGAAAGATATCAGCCTGGATATCCATGACGGTGAAATCGTTACGGTTATAGGCCCCTCAGGTTCTGGAAAGTCAACTCTTCTGAGATGCATTAATTATCTGGAAAAGCCGGAAAAGGGAAGCATTTCCTTTGACGGGCAGCCGTATGATTTTTCATGCATGGCCAATAAGGATACCTGGAATTTAAGACAAAACAGCTCCATGGTTTTTCAGAATTATAATTTATTTCAACACAGAACTGTCCTGGAGAATATCATGGACCCGCTTATCCATGTAAAAAAGATGAATAAAACAGACGCTGAGGAGACGGCCAGGTCCCTGTTGGACAGGGTGGGCTTGATGGATAAAGCTGACGAGTATCCAAGAAAACTGTCCGGGGGACAGCAGCAGAGGGTTGGCATAGCCAGGGCGATGGCGGTAAAACCCAAGGTCATATTGTTTGATGAACCAACCTCGTCACTGGACCCTGAATTGGTTAAGGAAGTCCTGTATGTAATCAGGGACCTTGCAAAGCAGAAACAAACAATGGTCATAGTCACGCATGAGATGCAATTTGCCAGGGCAATATCAGACCATGTTATTTTTCTGGATGAAGGGATTATCCAGGAGGAGGGCACATCGGAAACCATATTCGAATGCCCCAGGAACAACAGATTGAAAAAGTTTCTCGAGGTAATTAATTTAGATGATTTTTAAAGGAGAAAAAGGTATGAAAAGAAAAAGTGTATTATTAATGGTGTTAGTAGCGGGATTATCAATTACTGCGTGTTCTGCTGGCGGAAATAAGGTTTCCACAGAAAAGAAAAAATTGGAGGTTGGCACAGAGGGAACCATGTTCCCCTGGACATATGTGGAAGATGACAAGATAGTAGGATTTGAAGCGGATATTATGGCGGAAATCAGTAAGAGAACCGGATATGAGATTGAAATGAAGGCAATGGATTGGAGCGGCCTTT
This sequence comes from Clostridium sp. 1001283B150225_161107_B6, assembly GCF_015556325.1. Lineage (NCBI taxonomy): Bacteria > Bacillati > Bacillota > Clostridia > Eubacteriales > Clostridiaceae > Clostridium > Clostridium sp. 1001283B150225_161107_B6. The sequence continues at coordinate 138,985 of NZ_JADNMD010000004.1, forward strand.
TTGGAAATCTGGATGCCAAACGAGTGGATACAGTGGCCAATATAGTTACAATTACAGATGAAAGAAAGGAAAAATACGTATTTACCCAGCCGTATGTGTATAATCCCATGGTTTTAGCCACAAAGAGCGATTCTGATATTAACTCTCTGGATGATATTGACGGACGTACAATTGTGGTAGAGGTGGGTTCCTCGGATGAAATGGTATTAAAACAGCTGGAAAGCGGGCTGGGGGTTGATTTGGAGCCGGTGTACTATGAGGGAATCTCAATCACGGATGTGGAAAATGGAAGGGTAGACCTGTGGATTGGCGGCGAGCCTTCGCTTAATACCAATATAGAAGCAGGATATGATTTGAAGATAATCGGTCAGACAGGCTCTTATCAGGAATATGGATATCCATTTCTGATTGGTGATGAGGGAGAGGAATTATGCACCGTATTTGACAATGCTCTGGCGGAGATGAAAAAGGACGGAACTTTAAAGAATATATCTGAGAAATGGTTTAAGATGGATATTACTCAGAAACCGGAATAAAGGTATCAGTGATGAGAATAGGAATGAAAGGAATCATCAAGGTCATATATTCCATGCTGAAAGCGCTCCCGGTTACCATGTCATTATCCATACTGGTATTGACTATTTCCCTGATAATTGCTGTGATTATGGCATTGTGCGAATATTTTAATGTGAAAAAGACGTTGAAATTCATCCGGGTATATACATCATTTTTCAGGGGGACACCATTATTAGCACAGCTGTTTTTCTTCTATTTTGGCCTTCCTAATATAATTCCTGCGTTTATTAATGTATCAGGATTTACATCGGCAGTCATTACCATGAGCCTGAATAACTCCGCCTATATGAAGGAAGCCATAAGAGGTGCGCTGATGTCAGTGGAGAAGGGGCAGCTGGAGGCTGGACGTTCCCTGGGATATACAGAAAAACAGATTGTCCGGCTGATTGTGTTTCCTCAGGCAACAAGGGTGGCGATACCTGCTTTGGCCAACAGCTTCATTGATATTATTAAAGGCTCATCCATGGCTTTTACGGTTGGAGTCATAGAGATAACGGCAGCGGCCCAGCTGTACTCAGCAGCAACATTACGTTTTTTTGAAGGGTACAGCGGATTGATTATCATGTATTGGCTGTTGGTTGTGATTTTGGAAAAATTGCTGAGGATGGCGGAAAAGAAACTAAATCGTAGTTATGAATGATATCAGGTGGGTATATGGATAATCAAAAGGAAGGGAAGCCATTGTGTACATACATACATTCAGCGGGAGGAGAAGCATATGCGGTTGTTCAATCCATGGATTATGAAAAGATGATACCAATGTATGTGAATGCCGGATTGGAAATAGATGTTCAAAAGGTCAGGCTTGACAATCTGCTGATGTGCCTGGAGCTGATTTCCGGTGAAGGTAAGCTAGTTGGCGGCGCCACGGTTATATATTCTGAACATGAATATGTATTGAAGGCAATCGCTATAGAAAAGGAATACCAGGGAAAAAAATTAGGTACATTGCTGGTAACAAAGGTAATTGAATTAGTGAAGGGACTGGGTGCCGGTAGACTGATGCTGAATGCAAAGGTTCCTGGGTTTTATAAAAAGATGGGATTTGAAATTGTTCCAAGAGACATGGCGCCTGGTATATCGGATTGTTTAAGTTGTCACCGGTATCACAATGGATGCGAATCCGAAATCATGAAAATGGAATGGAAACTATTTTAGACAAAGCAACTTTTCTTTTCCGAATATTTGCGGTATGATTAAAGAAATATTCTTAGAAGGGGAGGAAAAACGTTGCTATGGGTTCCGATAAAAAAAGTGTGGTAATAATAGGCTGCGGTGTATTGGGGTCAATTATCGCAGATGGTATAAAGGATAAACTGGGGAAATTCTATGAGATAGCTGCGGTCTTTGACGGGCAGCAGTCCCGGGCGGAGAAGCTGGCAGAACGGCTGGGGGTTGGTGTGGCGCTGTCTCCTGAAGAAATCATTGCATATAAACCAGCCTATGTGGTTGAGGCGGCGTCAAAAGAAGTGGTGGAAAGCATGGCCTGTGATATTCTTAAAGCAGGCATTGATATGATTATTCTTTCTGTGGGAGCGCTGGCCGACAGTGGCCTGATGGAAAATATAAAGCAGGCAGGTTCTGAATCCGGGGCAAAGCTCCATGTTGCAAGCGGAGCCATAGGCGGTTTTGACCTTATGAGGGCCGTACGTTTCGGGGGATTGGATGAAGCTGAAATACAAACCACAAAGAATCCCCATTCTCTCAATGGCGCTCCCTATCTTGGGGGAACGGATTTGCCGGAACATCAGGAGCAATTGGTCTTTAAGGGCAGTTCAAGGGAGGCCATTGAAGGATTCCCTAAGAATGTAAATGTTGCGGTTTCAATGGCAGTAGCGACCCTTGGAGTGGATGAGACTAAAGTCAAAATCAACAGCTGTCCGGGGCTTAAAACCAATATCCATGATATCAGACTGAAAGGGGATTTTGGGGAGATTGAGATTAAGGTGGCTGTAAAACCAAGCGAGGGGAATGCCAAATCCTCAACTCTGGCTGCCTGGAGTGTGTTGGCTTTGCTGGAGAAGATGTCGCAGACAATTATGCTTTAAGAGTGATGCTGTAAGTATAAGGTGATGCTGTGATGCGCAGGGAAATGAATAAATAATAACCATATTTATGGCAGAGGATTGCTGGTCCTCTGCCAGATTTTTTGTGATTAAACATTTGTTTTAATGAAACATAAAATATTTGTTGAACACTTAAAATAATATTGTAATTATCTGAAAGTTAGTGTATAATAGGAACAGAAACAAAACGTACAATGTTTTCATGTAAAAGGGGGTTTACCATGGAACAGAAAACGCAACTGCAGACAAAGAAGGCGCCGCCGCCGGCCGGACCGTATTCCCAGGGCATTGAAACCGGACAATTTGTCTTTGTATCAGGGCAAAGGCCGGTTGACCCAATTACCGGGGAAATGAAAGATGGGATTAAGGCCCAGACAGAACAGGTCATCAGGAACATAGAAAGTGTTCTCAGGGAAGCAGGGTGCACCTTGGCCGACATAGTCAGGTCAACCGTATATTTATCAGACATATCCTATTTTAATGATATGAATGAGGTGTATGGGGCCATGATACCGGAACCGTTTCCGGCCAGAAGCACATTTGGTGTCCAGCTCAGAGGCATATTGGTGGAGATTGATGTGATTGCAATAAAAAGATAGAAAATTGAAAGCAGGATGAAATTTTGAAGGAAATCAGTGAATTATTACCGGCACTGGATGTTTTAATCCAGGGATTAGGAAAGCATTTTGGGGAATCAGTGGAGTTCGTTGTGCATGATTATAAAAAAGATTTTTCCCACACCATTGTGGCCATTTCCAATGGCAATGTTACAAAAAGAGAGGTGGGCGACAGCGGGACCTCCATTGGATTAAAAATCATGCATGGGGAGGAGGCGGATGACGGCAAGTTTGGGTATATTTCCCAGACAAAGGACGGACGGTATCTAAAATCCAGCACCATCTATGTGAAAGACGAGCAGGGCAAAATATTAGGTTCGCTCTGCGTCAACTGCGACATAACAGACGCCATGATAGCCAGAAAATTTCTTAATAATTATGTAGGCTCCGGAGAGGATGAAAAGGTGGAGACTACTGTTTACAATAATGTGGATGATTTGCTGGTATCGTTGATAAATGAATCCATTCATTATGTAGGAACACCGGTTGCAGTGATGAACCGGGAGCAGAAGATTGAGGGCATCCGGTATTTAAATAACAAGGGGGCATTTAAAATAAAAAATGCCAGCACCATTGTATCCAAATACTATGATGTATCAAGGTATACAATTTACAACTATATCAATGACGGGCAAAACCAGAATGATACCAGCGAATGATGGAGGAGGAAGGCAGATGCTGAACAGGGAGCTGATAGAGAGCGAGTTTTCTTTTCTGGGTGAGGATATTTTTTTGAATGTTTCTTCGGTTGTGATGCCGCCCTTAAGGGTTCAGAAAGCGTATGAATCTTTTATGCAGGATTATATAGCCAATTATGGGGATGACATTGTACCGAAAGCATGGGATATGGTGGCGGACACGCGCGAAAAGGCGGCGCAGTTAATTCACGCGGCAGACCCTCTGGAGATTGCTTTTGTTAAGAACACCTGTGAGGGCGTATCCATACTGGCAGATGGCTACCCCTTTAAGGAAGGGGACAATGTAGTGGTTGCGGACCAGGAACATCAGGCCAATCTGTTCCCGTGGATAAACCTGCACCAGCGTAAGAAGGTGGACCTGCACGTGGTGAAGAGCAGGAACGGCGAAATCAATGCAGACGATATGATTGCAGCAATTGATGAAAATACAAAGGTACTGACGGTATCCGCGGTACAGTTCAGCACAGGCTTTTTTGCCGATTTACACAAGCTGGGCGCGGCCTGCAGGGAGAAGAACGTGATTTTCATGGTGGACGGCATTCAGGCATTGGGGAGACTGGATATAGATGTTCAGGCCATGAACATTGACTGGATGGTGGCGGGCACCAACAAAGGTCTTCTGGGAACACTGGGCGCAGGAATCGTGTATTGCACCCACCGGATTGTGAAGGATATCATTCCTCCCTATGCATCATACCAAAGCGTTGTAAGCCATGTGGCACCGCCTGCCATAACAACCAATTTTGACTTTCTGGAATGGCACCCCAACGCCAGACGTTTTGAATCCGGGAACCTGAGTTACAACTGTATTAATGCAATTAACAAGGGGATTGAACTGATACTGGAGCTGGGAATAGGGAACATTGACGAATATGTCAGACAGCTGGAGGCGTATTTGCGGAGGCAGCTGGAAGATTTGGACCTTCACGTTGTTCAGGCAGCAGACAAGAAGAATTGGGGAGGGGTGGTATGCGTCTACTATCCGTCCCACGCAGATGAGGAAGTGATTGCCATATTAAAGAGGCATAAGATTCACTGCACCATGAGAGGGGGATACATTCGGTTAGGAATAGACTTTTACAACACACAGGAACAGATGGATAAAGTATCAGCAGCGTTGCATGAGGTTAACAGAATCAACAGATAGGAGGGTATCTGTATGAGTATGATGGAGAGGTATAGGAAGATTCCGTTATTGACAAAACTGTTAGTTGCTATGGTGATAGGAATTATACTGGGGGCTGTTTTTGGAGAGCGCATTAATGTCATTAAACCCTTTGGCACTGTATTCTTAAATCTTTTAAAGATGGCGGCCCTGCCCCTGATTGTAGTGAACCTTATTTCTGGTATTTCATCCCTGGACGACCCGAAGATTTTCGGCAGGGTAGGGATTAAAATAATGATTTATTACTGCGTTACCACGGTTATTGCCATTGTTTTAGGGTTGATGCTGGGAACCGTTCTCCAGCCGGGCAGGGGATTTGTGCTGCAGGGAACATATGACCAGGCTATTGAAACCATACCGTCCTTTGGCGATACCATAATAGGCCTGATTCCATCTAATATTTTTGCGTCCCTTACCAATGGCAAGTTTGACCAGATTGTTGTGTTCAGTGCCTTTGTAGGAGTGGCCATGCTGTTTGTGAAAAAAGAGGACAGGGCGGTTCTCAAGAGCGGTGTGGACAGCCTTGCCAATCTGTTTAATAAACTGGTTGGGATGATTATGGGTTATGCTCCCATCGGTATCTGTGCTTTGATGGCCTGTACCGTTGGTACCTATGGGGCACAGCTGGGCGGATTTCTTGCAAAATATCTGGGAGCATCCTATGTATGTGTGCTGATTCAAATCATAGTATATGGCGTCCTGCTTACTATTTTTGGAAAATGCAACCCGCTTTGGTTTCTCAAGAAGGCGTCTCCTTTAATGGTGACAGCTCTTGGAACCAGTTCCAGCCTTGCGTGTGTGCCGGTTGGAATTGAATGTGCGGACAATATGAATATACCTAAATCCATATCCGGTTTTACCATCCCTCTTGGTTCCCAGGTAAATAAGGATGGAAACGGCATGATGCTGGCAATTACATTCCTGTTTGCAGCGCAGGCCATTGGCGCGCCTGTGACCATGGACATGCTGATTAAGGCAATACTGATATCCCTCATCCTCACCACCGGAGCCGGCGGAGTGCCGGGTGGCGGAATTGTGACAATAGCAATTGTTATAGATGCATTTGGCCTTCCTCTTGAGGTGGTAGGCATCATTTCCGGCATATTTGCTTTGATTGATATGGTGTATACCATGATGAACTGTCTGGGTGATTTGGTAGGAACCTATATTGTGGCCCACCTGGAACGTAAAAGTATAAAAGCGGACATATAATTCAGGAAAAGGACGGGAGAGCAAGGCTCATCCGTCCTTTTTTTGACGATGGGCATCGGTTGATGATGACTGATTGTCTGTGTCCTTTGGAGGACAGCACAGTGCCTGATGTGCGGCAATGGTTGCCAGGGTGTCGCCCAATTGCATAAAAATGGAGCTGATAAGGGCGATTTCTTCCGGGCTCTTTCCTTCTGCGATGCAGCAGGCCAGGGTGGATACGGAAAGAGCGAATTCGCAGGATTGCAAGACAGGTTACCTCCTTGTAGTTATTTTTAACCGTTCTGTGATTTGCCTCTCTATTGTGTCCTGAAGCAGGTCCTGAGTGCCGGGAGCAGGAGGGAAGATATCATCCGGCTGCAGTTGCCTGCCGGTATTAAAATCCCATGTGTCCGATGTCCGGTTAAGCTCCTGGTGGGCTCCGCCCATGTAAGTGCTGGTATCCATATAAAGACTGGTAATACAACCGGAATTATAGGTTATCTGATAATGCGTATCCAGGGTATAAGGGTTAAACGGAGGACGGTTGACAGGGATATACCCGGCGCTTTCAACTGCCTGAGGATAGAGGACGGTACGGCAATACTGTTCCATATTTCCTGCAAGATGCCTGTAATAAGCGTTTATTGTTTGGGCGGCAGCCAAATCACAGGTGGTTGAGAAGGATGGAAACCTGATGTGATAAGTAAATACCGGTATGTCCCCGTAAAGCATAGTATCATGTAAAGTCAGTTCGGTGATTGTCTGCACATTGTTACCCGGATAAAGTGGTTATAACAGTATATTCATAAGGTGTTCCAACATGACAGCGCAAAACAGAAAGCAGGTTTAGGACAGAGAGGATTGTCCTGCATAAAACAGGGACCATATGGGCAATGAAATCTATAGTGGCATTGCAGGCTGAATTTTGGTATAATATAGAAAGTTTTTGCAAACAGTTTATTATATACAAGACAATATGAGTTTGGAGACACAATGGAGGTAGAGCGATTGTCTACATGTTATTATCTATTCAACCGGAAAAAAAGGGAAGAAATCCAGGCATTTAACAGGTTCTGGGAAGAAACATTCATCCCCGGATTAAAACAGCAGATAGAGAATTACTGCAGTGAAGTCAATGGAACCTATGTCAACGCGGAGTTTGGAAATGAAATAGTAAGAGAGAGTATATCCGGGATTTCAGGCGCGCCGGGTAAATCCGAGAGCTATGAAACGGTAATCGGCGTGTCCCACTGGAATGGCAAGCGGAACCTGTTCCAGTGGGAGGGGTCCTATGTCGAAGAACACATTATCCGGGATGAGGCCAGTCTGGTGGATTTTTTCAACAGTAAGATGAATCAGCAGCAATACAGCATCGTGGATGAATTCGATAAGGAGTATACACTGGATGCGTTCCTGAATGCCATAAAATACGGAGGGGATGAATCGCCGTCCTGATGATATATAATGAATCAGGATGAAAATAAGGCGGCACCAGGCAGATGAGAACAAATGTTTACCTTTTGTTTGACAATATCTGCCATGTTTGATATACTTAGTATATCGAACAAATGTTTGGAGGCAATGTGATGTCAAGAAACAGAACACATGCAGTTAGATGTCCTGATTGTGGTTCCATCATACCAATTAAAATATATGACAGTATTACCCCATCCGTGAATCCGGAGCTCAGGCAGCGGATTTTAGACGGCAAGTTTGAGATAGTGGTATGTCCTGACTGTAGGGCTGTGTTATACATACAGTATGATATTTTATATCACGATACTGCCGGAAAGTTTATGGTTTGCGTGGGTAAGGATTATTCGGATATGATTCAGCAGCTGGATTGTCCGGCTGGATATAAGCTGAGATATGTGGATGATTACAGGCAGCTGGCTGAAAAGATACGGATTTTTGAGGCAGGGCTGAGTGATGAAATCATGGAGATAACAAAAGAGGCCATGCGCCACATGGCAAAAAAGAATCTGGAGCTGTATTATGCGGGTAACTGGAGAAAGCTGATGTATTTTACAGTTCCCGGCCAAGAGAAGCATATAGCGGTATCACAAGGCCTGTATACGCTGGCCAGGAAATATTACGACCAGATTCCCGCAGAGGAAGACCGCGGATTCCGCAGGATTAACCGTAAGTACGCAGAGGCATTAAAGAAGATACGGGTATGATGATATTCAGAGTGTCCGTATTAGATGGTAAATTACAGGGAACTGCCAGTTGTGAAAGACTGGCAGTTTTTTAGTGGTAATTTGCTAGTGGTAATTTGCAGGTGAACCAGCTCAGTCCATGGTGGAGCTAAGGCGGATGAGAAGAGGCAGTGTTATCTCTCCCCAGCTGTAATTAAGCATGTAGTCACCCATAAAAGAAGAGACATAGGCGGGAGAGCCGTTTATGAATTCGAATAAATCGCATAAGACGGTATTTTTATTCACATGTGCACCGGCACGCTGAAATGTGACCATATTTTCAATTGCATATTTTTTTAAGGTGGCGCGAAGCGCCATAATTACACTTCGATATCTGCGTTTAATCTTTTCATCATATGGTTCAGATTCCCATAAACAATCAATCGCCTGTTCCATGGTAACGGTTCCGCCCTGTCGGTCAATGAGAAGGGCTAAGAATTCCTTGGATTTTTTATTGCTGAAATACACAGGAGCATCGTCCACATACACATCAAACTGGCCGAATGTATGGATAAACACCTTTTTTTGCATGGCAGGGAGATTCTCAAAGTAAGAAGACAGAAAATCCCTGATGGTAATACAGACGTCGTTTAGATCCCGGCCCTTTTCCCATTTTAAGACAAGGTAACGGTATATATTAGGATTTTTTATTTCAATCAGGGAACAGCATTCGTCAAATATAAATTGGTTTGTAATGGCAGGGATGATGCTGACTGCGCAGTTGGCAGATATAAGTTTTGAATAGGCCATGTTATTATCTGTTTCCATAATGATTTTTGGAGTAAATCCTGCGTTGAGACAGTTTTTTTCAGTGATTTTTCTTAGAGGATTTGTCCTTTTCTGGATAATGAAGGACTCATTGGCCAATTCGGACAAATCCACGGATTTACGCACACCAAAGGCATGTTTTTTGTTGACGGCAAGACATAATGGCTCTTTCAGCAAAACCATTTCATTGGGCTCCGTCGGAGCGGTTTCCTCGGTTACAATACTGAAGTCACATTGGTTTTCAGTATTGCTCTGGGAAATACTCAAATCAATTGTTTTGTAAGTTTCTTTCAGGGAAGTAAAAAGCGGGGTCAACAGTCCGCTGCAGGCATGCAATGAGATGCTGACAGGGGCCCGTGTGGGCTCTGTTCTGATATAAGAGAAGAAATCCTGTAAAGAGGCGTCAATGACATGAGCGCAGCGCAGAAAATGTTCGCCGTGGTCAGTAAGGGAAACTATATCTTCCGTATGGCGCAGAAGTGTACACTCCAATTCTGTCTGCAAAGCATCTAATGCACTGCAGATGACTTCCACGCTGTCGCCTGTTAAGACGGAAACCTCTTTTAAATCCCTGCTTTCAGACAGAAGTGAAAAGTAATGTACTGTTTTTGTATCCATAATTATCCAATCCCCCTTTGACTGATTATTTCCGGAACGTAATAACTATATTATACAAACGATTTCAGGATAACACAATGCGGAGGGGGCAAAGGGGAGATGAATGAAACAGCTGCTGAAATAGCTGATATTTGGCGGAACAATAGCGGAATATAGGGAGTTGGTTTGGTATTTTAGTGATATAAGTTACCGGTAACCCGTGGTTTGAAGGAGGAGGAGATAGGAATGGAATTCAATCGGATTAAAGAGGATGAATTGACGAGAGAATTAATTCAATTTCGAAGACAGAGACACAAGATGCCCGAAAACGCGTGGACGGAATTTCTGACCACTTCGGAAATCATCAAGAAACTGCAGGAGTTTGGAATTCCTTATATTTTCGGAAGGGATGTTCATGTCCGGGGAGAGAGATACGGTGTGCCGCCGGAAGATGTACTGGAAAAGTGTATGCAGCGTGCAGTTGGAGAGGGGGCGGACCCGGAGCTGGTAGAGAGGATGAGAGGCGGATATACAGGGGTGGTCGGAGTGATAGATACCGGAAAACCTGGTCCTGTAACAGCCATAAGGTTTGACATCGACTGCAATGATGTAGAGGAATGTTTAGGCGGGGAACATTTTCCTGCCAGAGAGCATTTTGCCTCAATACATCCTGATTTAATGCATGCATGCGGCCATGATGTCCATACTGCAATTGGAATCGGAGCCGCAAAGGTACTATCTGTTTATAAAGACCAGCTGTGCGGTAAAATCAAGCTGATTTTCCAGGCCGCAGAGGAGGGCGCACGGGGAGGTGCGTCAATGGCGGCAAGCGGTATACTGGATGATGTGGATTATCTCTTTGGAGGCCATGTTGCTGATATGACAAGCCGTCTTGGCCAGTTTGCAGCTTCCACCAAGAATGGAAGCATTAGCTACAAAGTGGACCTGATATTCAAGGGGCTGTCTGCACATGCTGGTATGGCACCTGAAATGGGACATAATGCCCTTGCTGCCGCTGCCACGGCCACGCTGAACATACTGGGAATATCCAGACACAGCGCAGGCAGGACCAGGGTAAATGTGGGCGCCTGTATAGCGGGACCGGGAAGAAATGTCATCCCGGACCATGCTCTGCTGAAGGCAGAGGTCAGGGGCCTTACGGACGAGCTGAATGAATATATGTTCAACCGGATGGTGACAATAGCAGAGGCCGCGGCCCGGATGTATGAGTGTGATTTTACTTATAAAATAATGGGCCACTCCATCGATGCTGCATGTGATGAGGAAATGACGGCTGTGGCATATGAAGCGGCAAAAGAGACAGCCGGAGTCACGCAGATGGATTCCTTTCATGATATGCTGGGAGGCGGGGAAGATGTTACCTTTATGATGAAGGAAGTGCAGAAGCATGGAGGAAAGGCCACCTTTATGTGGCTTGGCTGTGATTCCACGGCGCCAAATCATAATAGTAATTTCAGTGTAAATGAAGATGTGATTCCGTTGACTGTCCGTTTGTTCAGCACTATGGTTTTTAAGCTGAACGGGGTTTAGGTATGTAAAGGAGATGGGTAAAAATGACGAAAGATAAGGAAAGTAAAAATAGTGGGTTTATCCGGTTCGCTAAATATATTGAAAAGGTTGGCAATAAGCTTCCGCATCCATTTTATTTATTTTTAGTCTTAATTGGGATTGTACTGATTGCTTCGTTTATATGCAGTAAATTGGGGGTTACGGTCAGCTATACCACCGCATCACAAAAGGGTGAAATCCAGGAGGTGACAGCTGGGGTTGTCAACATGTGTTCCAAAGCAGAGCTGCAAAAGTGGCTGGCCAATTTTATTAAGGCATTTACAGATAGTCCCAACCTTACCTCAGTCCTGATAATTACTATGTGTGTGGCCATATGTGATGAGAGCCAGTTCTTTAAGGTCGGACTGCGCAAGCTTCTTTACAATGCTCCCAACAGCATGATAACATTTGTTCTGGCCATGGTAGGGGTCTGTTCCAATATCTGTTCAGACGGTGGAACAATACTGGCGGTTATGCTCGGCGCTATTGTTTTTAAGGCCATAGGCAGAAACCCGTGGATTGGAATTATTGTGGCATATGGTTCTGCGGGCGCCGGTTACATGGGCAATTTACTGCCGTCCGTCGGGGATGTGGTTGTATCTTCAATTACCAATGGCGTTTCAGAACCATTGGGATATACCATGAATCCGATGGTAAACTATTTCTTTCAGGCCGCAGCCTGTATTGTGTTGGCATTAGTGACTACTATAATCACTGAAAAGGTTCTCGTTCCCCTGTATGGGGACACAGACAGAAAAGCGGGTGCATCAAGTGACCGTTCTTTGCTGGAATTGTCATCTGAAGAAAACAGGGGAATGAAATTTACCGCCATTGGAACGATGGTTTTTATTGTTATGATGCTTGTATTCTGTATGCCGTCAAACGGTTTCCTGCGCTCAGATGAAGGAAAACTGCTGCCCGGTTCTCCGCTGATGTCCGGCCTGGTTCCTATCATCTCCATCTTTTTTGTTATTCTGGGGGTATCGTACGGAGTGGGTTCAGGCGTCATTAAACATAAAAATGATATTCCTAAAATGATGGCCAATGGTGTGAAGAGCGTTTCATCGCTGGTTCTGATTCTGTTTGTTGTATCTGAAATGCTTTACGTATTCAATAAAAGTAATCTGGCAACCATAATTTCAGTAAACGGGGAACGGCTTTTAGAGTCCATTCATTTTACCGGTTTGCCGCTGATGATTGCTTTTATAGTGGTAATAGCTGTAACAAACCTGTTTATGTACAGCGCATCCGCCAAGTGGATGATACTGGCTCCCATATTCGTACCAATGTTTTTAAACCTTGGCATAAACCCGGTCACAACCCAATGCCTGTACAGAATAGGAGACTCATGCACCAATAATCTGACTCCTTTAAATGCAGCGATTGTGTTCGCAATTTCAATGATGAATCAATACCGTATACCGGAGATAAATAAGGAAGAGGCTGGCATGGGAACATTATTATCGGGCCAGGTGGTCTTCTCCATCGTGTATCTGGGCGTACTGATAGCAATGTTTCTTGTGTTTTATTTTTGCGGTATCCCCTTAGGTCTTGGAGGTTGAGACGGAATAACCCGGGAATATGGGTGAAACGGCCTGCGTCATCCGCCCATCCGTCTATTGCCAGAATCCTGGTTTTATGATAAAATCCATATGGGATAAAATCAAGATATGCGCTGCGGCAGGCAGTGCGGAATGGAGAAGACGAATGAAAGCATTTGATTGCGTTAACAAGCAGGAAGTTGAAGTAACGAAGGAAGGTTTGATTGACTTCATGAAAAAGGACCGCCAGATTGATATGAAGTTTGCTGAGAAGAGAACGGATGACATGGGATATCTGACCTGGGATGCGGAGAACTGGACCTGTGTGGATGGACAGAACAAGTTTATGCGCTGTTATTCACTGGAAGGCCGTGTGCTGAGAGATTCCACCACCCATAATATTTATGATATGGAAAATGACTTTTTCCCGGAACAGGCCATGGAGATTCAGATTAACTAATCAGGAAGGTGTGTTTATCTATTTACTTAATCATTCATTGACAAAAGACGGCGGAAGCCGTCTTTTGTTGTTGTGCTTTGCTTATTTGTGTGAAAAAGAAAAGCAGTTAGTTATCCTTATACCCCTGAAGAGAGGAGTAGCCAGCGGGCGGTTCCCGCTGGCTGAGTATTATGAAAAAAAGTTATTAGCATTGACCTTTTACAATAGATAGTATATTCAGAAAATGTGAGCAGTCTGTTGCAAAAGTGTGAACGGTTTGTAATAAGTTTATGAATGAAATAAGAATGTACAAATTGCACAAAAAACAGGAAGATTTCTTGACTAAAAAAGCCAATAGACTAAAAAAGATTTAGAGTATATAATTAATTTTGTATTAAATATTGGTGCTATTCACTATGTATATCCTGAGAATTGGCTCAGAGTATCTACCAACTACCGTAAAGAGTTGACTACATGGCTTTTTGTAGTTGGCTCTTTTTTTGCAGTTAGGTATTTGCCCATGGGAGGGGGCGGGAATGATAGGGCTGCAGGATTCCAACTACAATGGATAGCGGAAAGAGAAATCTGTACATATCACGCAGATTAAAACATGACATGGAGGACATAGTATTGAAACAAAAAACAGGATGCGTAGACCGCTTTTTTCAGGTCTCCCAAAACCATTCAAACGTAAGGACGGAAGTGCTTGCAGGAATCACCACATTTATCACCATTGCCTATATTCTTATTTTGAATCCACAGATTTTATCGGACCCATATGTCATCATGGGGGATGCTGTCATGGCAGGAAAGATTGCAAACGGCGTATTCATCGGCACATGTATCGGAGCGTTCATTGGTACCATCCTTTGTGCCCTGTATGCCAAGGTTCCCTTTGCTCAGGCTCCTGGAATGGGCCTGAATGCGTTTTTTGCGTACACAGTTGTACTGGGAATGGGCTACACCTATGGCCAGGCACTGGTCGTTGTGTTTATCTCAGGCATTTTCTTTATAGTGATAACAGCCATCGGCCTGCGGGAAGCAATCATACGTTCCATACCAGATGCAGTTAAGACAGCCATCACCCCCGGCATAGGCCTGTTCATCACCATCATCGGACTGAAAAATGCAGGAATTGTCATCTCCAATCCAGCCACCCTTGTAAGTCTGGTGGATTTTTCACAGTGGAAGATAGATGGGGCGGACCTGGCCCTCATGAGCAGCGCATTGGTTGCGCTGGCCGGACTGGTCATCATGGGAGTGCTTCATGCGAGAAAAATCAAGGGCTCTATCCTGTTGGGCATTGTGGCTGCAACGCTCTTAGGAATACCGCTTGGTGTAACCCACCTCTCAAACCTGGATATGAATATCGGATTAAAATTCAGGGATTTTGCAGAGGTGTCATTCATGAAAATGGATTTCGCCGGATTATTTTCAGGTCCAAACATGGTGGAAACCATATTTACGGTAACCATGCTGGTAATCAGCTTTTCGCTGGTTAACATGTTTGATTCCATCGGCACCCTTCTGGGCGCAGCCAAGCAGTCCGGCATGATTGATGAAAATGGCGAGGTTATCCGGATGAAGCAGGCTCTGATGTCGGATGCCATCTCTACGGCCGCCGGCGCAATGGTAGGCACATCCACAGTAACCACCGTGGTGGAATCCAGTGCAGGAATCGCAGCAGGAGGCCGTACAGGACTTACCAGCCTGGTGACAGCCCTTATGTTTCTGGGAGCCATTCTCTTTGTGCCCATTGTCAGCATAGTTCCCGCGGCAGCCACTGCACCGGCGCTGATTTTCGTGGGTATCCTGATGCTGGGAAATATCAGGGATGTGGACTTTGGTGAAATGACCAATGCGCTTCCCGCTTTCTGCACCATTGTTTTTATGCCCTTTACATATTCCATTGCTAACGGCGTTGCATTTGGATTAATCACATACTGCCTGATGAAGCTTACCACCGGCAGGAGACAGGATGTGAAGGTTCTTACACTGGCGATTTCTGTTGTATTCGTTGTAAGGTATGCATTTATGACATTGGGTTAGAAGGAAAGGAACTGTTTTATTCGTAAGGGCGGACTTTAGACAGGAAACAAAACAGGGTACCGCAAAATACACAGGAAGCTGGCAGATACTATGCTGACAGCTTCCTGTTGTTTTTTTGCTGAACTATCCCTGTTCCGGACAGAGGAAAGGGTTAGGGGAACAAGAAAAAATAAGCCGCACTATAAAATCAGGGCCGGGTATGGTAAAATACAGTTATTCAGATGCTGCCTGTTAAATTATCCCTGAAAAAGGGAGGAGCCAGTGAGATTAAATCCCACTGGCCGAGTATTATGAAAAAAAGTCTTATAAGCATTAGCTGTTTACAATATAAAGTATATCCGTTAATTATGAGCAGTCTGTTGCGTAAATGTGAACAGTTTGTAAGTAGTTTGTGACGAAAATCATGCAATTTTCTTACGGGAAAATCAAGGAAAACAGGAGGAACAGGGATGGGGGGCAGAATAAAAAAATTTTTAGGAATCACCCGGGATATTCCGGATTTTGACCAGGTAATCCAGGCCTTGCATAGCGATGTGGCCAGACGGAATATTTATTTTCACTTATTCATCATTGCTTTTGAGTGTATTATGGCGGTGTCCATATCCATGAGGCCGGGCGGTCCCTTTGCAAAGCCGCGCCGTGTGGCGTATTTTTTCCTGTATCTGACCCTCATACTGGCGACAGCAGGCGTCATGTGGGCGGAGGCCCGGATAGACAGCAGGAAGGAAAAGGATGTCCGCCTGTATTTCCGAATCGAGGCAGCCTATCTTGTGTTTTTCAGCTTCTGGGGCGTGGCAGTCACTCTCAATGACCAGCTGGGGGGCAACGGACTCACTGTTTACAATTATGTCATTTTGATTTTGGCTATCATGTCCATGATGAAGCCATGGCAGGCAGGGCTTTTGTTTCTGGCGGACTTTTTGTTATTCAATGGTCTGCTGCCGTATTTCCCGGATCCGGCCGGATTGGATAACAGTTTTAACAATATGATGAACAGCCTGTTTTCATCCCTGGCAGCAGCAGCCATTGCAGCAAGTCTGTACAACTCTAAGATACAGGAAAAGAGAAATGAAATTATCATCAAACAGCAGTTAAGGCAGATTGAATCAGCCAACCGTATGCTGAGCCGGGAGGCGCTTTCAGACGCCCTTACCAGCCTGCAGAACAGGACCAGCTTTAAGAAGGCGCTTCATGCCTTTGAAAGCGGGAATACGGATTGCAGAACCCTGGCCTGTATTTATATAGATGCAAACGGACTGCATGAAATCAACAATCATCTTGGACACCAGGCGGGAGACGGGATGCTCAAAACCGTGGCAGACATTCTGCTGAAAAACTTTGACTTTGAAGAGATTTTCCGGATTGGCGGTGATGAGTTTATTATTCTGAGCAGGAATGTGGGCCGGCAGGAGCTGATGCAGAAGATAAAACAGGTCTGCGGACAGACAGAGGAGGCCGGTTTCTCCCTTTCCATCGGACTGGAGTGGCGGGATACGGACCTTGACATAGGGCAGGTGATTCAGAGGGCTGAGGCAGCCATGCAGGAGTATAAAAAGGGGTACTATTCCTCCAAGGGCGGTGAACGGCAGAAACGCGCGCTGAACAAGCATATGGAACAAATCATTTCAGAGAAAAAGGATGCGGACCGTTTCCTGAGCATTTTGGCGCCGGTATTCACCGGGGTATATTTTGTGAATCTGGAGACAGATACGCTGCGGCAGCTTTTCACACCTTCCTATTTCCAGGAGATGCTGGAAAAAAGCGGAAACAGGTTCAGTAAGGCTCTGATGCTGTACGCAAAGGAGATGGTGGAGCCTCAGTATCTGCCGCTGTTTGAGCGCTGCTGCGATTATGCCTGTCTGGAAGAACAGCTGGAGGGCGATGAAATTCCCGGCTTTATCTACCGGAAAAAGGATGGAAGCCAGCTCAGGCTGAGAATTCTTAATTTTTATCATTACGGAGGCGTCAGCAAAGAAACCCTGTGGATTTTTTCCGACATAGAGGTCAATTATATTGAGTCCTGACAGAGGCCGGCGGAAAATGGTGTAAAAAAGAGGGGCGCTGCCATGAGTAATTGGATTTCATGGCAGCGCCCCTTTATCATATTGAAGCTATGATTAGATGGAGGTTGACTGGAGCCAGAAGTTAGAACCGGAGCCAGCCAGTGTGACCGTATAGGTCTGATTCTGCAGGAACGTCATCCAGGTATCTACCAGAGGTGTGCTCAGGTCGTTGCCGCGGTAAACCGTGATGCGGTAGCGCCCGGGAATGACATTGTAGAAACGGGTGAAATTCAAAAAGTTCAGGTTAGAGACAACCGGGCGGTTGTTCACGTAAATCTGGATTGGTCCCCGGACCGCTGCATTGTAGAATCTGACACGCGCAGGTGTAATGGGAAGGACGAACCCCGGCAGGATTGTGCCCCAATTCCAGGACCAGTCAGGTCTTGGAGGAAATGGTCTTGGGGGAAATGGTCTTGGGGGAACCGGCCTTGGAGGAATCGGTCTTGGCGGCATAGGCCTCGGCGGTATGGGCCTTGGAGGTCTTGGGGGTGTTGGTCTTGGAGGCATTGGTCCCGGAGGATTGGGTCTTGGAGGCATTGGTCCCGGAGGATTGGGCCTTGGAGGCATTGGTCCCGGGGGATTGGGTCTTGGAGGCATTGGTCCCGGGGGATTGGGCCTTGGAGGCATTGGGCCTGGAGGAGTGGGCCTGGGAGGAACCGGTCTGTTTGGAATGGGGCGGGCAGAACGTTCCTGTATGTCAAGGTCCTCCTCCTGGCCCGTCCAGGCGTCCTGGTCTTCCGGGAGCGGAAGAATGGGGTCATTTAGGTCATTTTCCTGGGAATTCAGCCATTCATCGGATTCGTATGATTCGTAATCATAGTCAGGATAGATAAGGGACGAATCCATATCATCCTCTGCCATGGACGGATAGTAGTTATCGTTATACATAAGGTAACCTTTCATAATATGCTTTGTCATATCTTATGCGTGGAAAAAAAAATTGTGCGGAGGGGCAGGCTTGGGGGAACAGCCGCAAAATGCACAAAATAAGGATTTTCGATGATAAAACTTTGGGCAGACTTTTTTGATAGTGTATGCTATTATAATAAACGTAACCCCCCCAATACATTATATAGTTTTTGCTACACCCCATAAGAAACGAAATACCTTCTCCTAAAATGACCAGTTCCCCGACTGGTCATTTTATTTTGATTGACTTGCGGGGAAATCTGGTCTACTATTAAATGGAATTTCAGATAGGAGAGACTGGCTCATGAATAAGAAAGAAACAAATGAAATCAAGAAATTGTTTACCCCGGCAGGCTGTGCCATCACCCGAATCTGCGGCTGCTACGTGGACGCGGAGAAGAATAAGAAGACAGAGCTTAAGGAGGCTTTCCTCTCCCTGCAGGAGGAAGAAGCATTTAAATATTTTACCATATTCAGGAATGCCGTTTCAGGGACCATTGGAAAGAACCTGATTAATATGGAGTTTCCGTTACATACAGAGGCAGAGGGAGGCACCCAGCATTTTCTTTTAAGGCTCAGGGACAGCCAGCTGAAGGATGACGCTGTTCTGGAGGAGTTCTATGACAAGGTTATTGCCAATTATGATTATGGCGAGAACTATTACATCATTCTCATCCACTGTGCCTATGATATACCTGCCAAGGCAACAGACGGCACGGAGATGTTCGACGCGTCGGATTATGTCTATGAATTCATACAATGCACCATATGCCCTGTTAAGCTTTCAAAGGCAGGATTGTGTTATAATACCCTTACAAACACCATTGAGAACCGTGAGCGGGACTGGCTGGTGGAGCCGCCTGTCCAGGGGTTCCTGTTCCCTGCCTTTAACGACAGGAACACGGACATCCACAGCCTGCTGTACTATGCCAAGAATCCGGAGGAGCTGCCGGAAACATTGATTGACGAGCTTCTGGGCTGCGTGATACCCATGTCGGCCAAGAGCCAGAAGGAGACTTTCCAGGCCATTGTGGAGGAGACGCTGGGAGATAACTGCGACTTTGAGACAGTAAAGAACATCCATGAAAACCTGAGTGAACTGGTGGAGGAGACAAAGGATGAGCCTGTACCCCTGACTCTGGACAAGTATCAGGTAAAGAAGCTGCTGGAGACAAACGGCGCCCCGCCTGAAAAGCTGGAGGAATTTGAACAGAGATATGCAGAGGTGGAGGATGGGCCCGGCACCAGCTTTGTGGCCGCCAATGTGGTAAACACCAGAAGCTTTGAAATCAAAACCCCGGATGTGAGCATTAAGGTGTCTCCGGACAAGACCTATCTGGTGGAGAACCGGATGATAGAGGGACGGCCCTGCATCGTCATTGCCATCAATGAGCATGTGGAAATCAACGGAATCACGGTACGCCCGGTTGCTGCCCAAAGGCAGGCAGAGGGGGAGGGTACGTCTGGACAGGCTGAGTAAAAATCCATAGGGAAAATGATAATATAAGAAGCCGGTCCTTACCGCGTCGGGTATGGACCGGCTTTTCCGGTTACGAATATGCCGGGAAGTGTCCCGGCAGTACTTAGATGCGCTCCGCGTTATCACGCATGTATTTGAATTCAGCCACGGAGCGGTCAAAGGTCTGGATGTGATAATAGAGCCAGTCCCTGACCTTTTCAGAGACTTTTTCCACAAAGGCGTCCGTGGGGCCCTCCTCCTCGGTCAGCATTTCATGGAGCTCCTGGACCGTCCGCCTCAGTTCCTCATGTTTTTCCTTGTGTTCCTTGATACCTGGATAATTTATGGATTCCTGAAGGGCCTCTTCTTCATTGAAATGGTACTCGGTGTAGTCGGCCAGGAAATTAAGCATTCTGGCTGCGCCGCTCTGATTGGAACGCTCCTCACAGCTCTTTAATAAATCATTGATTTTACAAATCAGTTCCTTGTGCTGGGTATCAATCATCTCATTGCCTGTTACCAGGTCATCTGTAAATTCTGCGTACATGTTACAATACCTCCTGAATGTTTGATATATATAATTTATCACAGATAATGGGAAAATACTATGACTTTTGCAACAATAAAGACAAATTGTCAGATGAATGGGAATCACTGCCAGGGTTGGAATATCATATCTTCGACACTCCGAATACACTGGAAATAGGGGTGGGTATACATGTAAGAAGTTGTCTGGACAAAAAAGTCAATAGTTGATATAATGACCATGTACGCTTGGCAATCATAAGATAATGGGAGGATGAAGATACAGATGAGTCGGACAATTAGTGCAGGTTATGTATATCGTCAATATTCTACCGAAGGTGTTTATATTGCAGATTATAAAAGCTCCAGGGCTGCCCATGAGGCGACTGGGGTCTCCATCGGCTCCATTGCACGGGCTGCCCATGGTGAACGCAGGACCGGAGGCGGTTACGTCTGGAGGAAGGTGCTGGCGGATTCACCGAAGGATAGTATCGAAATAGATTTAATCAGTAAAATAGGAAACCATGATAAACGACCTCTGGTCCAGAAGAATCTGGACGGAGAAATCGTTGGGGAATTCCTCTCCATCGCCCATGCCAGCCGGACCCTTAAAATCAGCCGCAGGAGCCTTTCCTGTGCGCTCAGCGGGGCTCAGAAGACAGCCGGGGGCTACATATGGGAAGAGAAGATGGAGGATGATATCCAGGTTCAGGGGCAGTAGGCTTCAAACTGCTGTTTGATAGAGGAAATTAACCGTTACAGGATAAAAAAGCAGTCCGGGTATTTGGGCTGTTTTTTGTTTTTTGAGGAAGTATCAGGGTATGTTCGGAAAGTCTGTAAATAAAAGAAAAAAACGCAGAAATTTGATTATATTTGCAAGATATTTCTGGAAATTTGCATGAGTTTATAGTACAATATTGATTAAGAGGAGTTGCATCCCTATAACAGAGGAGGACGCTAAATGAAACGTGATGATTTGGTTTGGAGTGACCGCAAAAGGAACTGGCTGGGACTGCCCTGGACATTCACTGTATATGGCCTGACAGAAGACCGGCTGTTCATTAAGACAGGGGTCCTTAACATACATGAGGATGAGGTGCGCCTTTACCGTATCCTGGATTTGTCCCTGAGGAGGAGCCTGTGGCAGAGAATCATGGGGCTGGGGACCATCCATGTGGACAGCAGCGATAAGACCATGAAGGCCTTTGATATACAGAACATACGGCGCTGTGAGGATGTGAAGGAGCAGCTGTCGCAGTTTGTGGAGCAGGAGCGGGATAATAAAAGGGTATCATCCAGGGAATTCATGGGCGGATACGGGGAAGATGAGGATGAGGCCTTTGATGAGCCGGACAGCCATTATTAAATAATAAGAAACAGCCATGTTATTTTATTTAAGAAAGGGGACTTTGTATGGGGAAAAAACGGAATATCATAGTGGGACAGTCGGGAGGACCTACCTCGGTCATTAATTCCAGCCTGGCAGGGGTCTATAAGACAGCAAAGGAAAGGGGATTCCACAAAGTATACGGCATGCTCCACGGCATTGAGGGACTGCTGGATGAGATGTATGTGGATTTGTCCACACAGATTCATTCTGATATGGATATTGAGCTCTTAAAGAGGACTCCCTCGGCATTTCTGGGCTCCTGCCGGTATAAGCTGCCGGATATCCATGAGAACCCGGCTTTTTATGAGAAGATATTCAACATACTGGATAAGCTGGACATTGAGGTCTTTATCTATATCGGCGGCAATGATTCCATGGATACCATTAAGAAGCTGTCCGATTACGCCATTGTCAAGGGCCATGGCCAGAAGTTCCTGGGCGTTCCCAAGACCATTGACAATGACCTGGCTCTTACGGACCACACCCCTGGTTTCGGCAGCGCAGCCAAATACATAGCCACCTCCACCAAGGAAGTGATTCGGGATGCCATGGGCCTGTCCTACCGCCGTAAGACCATCACCATCATGGAATGTATGGGAAGAAATGCAGGCTGGCTTACAGGCTCCACAGCTCTGGCCAAGACAGAGGACTGCTGCGGACCGGATTTGATTTATCTGCCGGAGATACCCTTTGACATTGATAAGTTCCTAAAGAAGTGCAGGGACCTGATTCAGAAGAAGCCGTCCATTGTCATTGCAGTGTCCGAGGGAATCAGGGTGCCGGATGGGCGCTATGTATGCCAGATGGCGGGAGGAAGTGATTACGTGGACGCCTTTGGCCATAAGCAGCTGGCCGGTACAGCGGATTATCTGGCCGGTTTCCTGGCCGGTGAGCTGGGATGCAAAACCAGGTCCGTGGAGCTGTCCACCCTGCAGAGGAGCGCTTCCCATGTGGCTTCAAGGGTGGATATCAATGAGGCATTCATGGTAGGCGGAGCCGCTGTCAAGGCAGCGGATGAAGGTGACACGGGCAAGATGGTTGTCATTGACCGGGTTTCCGACGACCCTTATATGAGCGCGGCAGGCATATATGACGTACACAAGATTGCCAATAATGAGAAGACGGTGCCCAGGAGCTGGGTCAATAAGGACGGCAGCTATGTAACCCAGGAATTTGTGAATTATGTGGAGCCTTTAATCCAGGGAGACTACCAGCCATTCATGGTAAACGGCCTTCCCCAGCACCTTGTTCTTAAGCGGTAAGGACCAGAGGGGGCTTATAATTTCTATGAAAACATTAAAAATTGCATAATAAATGCCTTCTGCAACGGAAAAGAATCAGGGCGGTTTCCCAGTTTTTTGGGAACCGCCCTGAAGTTTTGATAAAGGAATGGGGAGGAAAAGGTAAAAAATGGCATTTTTGCACAATGAAATCTTGTACTTATTTAGGGACAAGGCATGAAAGGAAATTTGACAATTGAATATAATAGTGATATATATATTTCAACCACTTTCAATTGTTATCTGTTGGACGGTCCCTTCCTGTAACCGACGGGACAGGGATGTCACAAAAAAGGAGTTTTGACTATGAAAGAAAAGAAAATCATGTTACCCACAATGGCTGAGGCAAAGAGATTTGTTGATGAGGCTACAAAGTGTGACTTTGATATTGATGTATTCTATAACCGAGTAACGATTGATGCAAAGTCCATCCTTGGTGTGCTGAGCCTGGACCTGACCCGGGTCCTGACCGTTCAGTTTAATGGTGAGAACCAGGGATTTGAGGAATATCTGGATACCATTTCACCGGAAACCAATGCAAACGCTGCCTGATAAGGGCGCGGTTAGAGGAGGATTGCGAACACTTGTTTGCAATCCTCCTCTTTTTATGTTATGATACCCTATATTATGTATGGAGTGGACAGGGGAGGAAGAAGGAGTTGGAGAATCATTCGCAGCCCCAGATACGCATTTCGGTGCGGAACCTGGTGGAGTTTGTAATGAGAAGCGGTGACCTGGACAACCGGAGGACGGCGGGGGCCAGGAAGGAGGCCATGCAGGCCGGAAGCAGGCTGCACCGGAAGATTCAAAAGCGTATGGGAGCCGCCTACCGTTCCGAGGTAATGCTGCGGCATCAGGTCCGGGAGGACATGTTTGATATACTGGTGGAGGGAAGGGCGGATGGAATCATCACCGAGCCGGCCGGTGTGACCATTGATGAGATTAAGTGCATTTACATGGACGTATCCAGGCTGGAAGAGCCTGACCCGGTCCACCTGGCCCAGGCCCTTTGTTACGGATGGTTTTACAGCGTACAGAATGAGCTGGAATCCATTGGAATCCAGATTACCTACTGTAATATAGAAACAGAGGAAATCCGCCGTTTTAAGGAGGCCAGGAGCTTTGGGGAGCTGAAGGCGTGGTTTGAGGGGCTGGTTCATGAGTATGTCAAGTGGGCCAGATATCTGTATCACCACGGTATACGCCGCCAGGAATGCCTAAAGGAGCTGCCCTTTCCATATCCCTACAGGGAGGGTCAGAAGGAACTGGCCGGGAACGTGTACCGCTCTATTGCCAGAAAGCGCAACCTGTTCATCCAGGCGCCCACAGGGGTGGGAAAGACCCTTTCCACCATTTATCCCAGCCTGAAGGCCATGGGGGAAGGCCATGGTGAGAAGCTGTTTTACCTGACTGCCAAGACCATTACAAGGAGCGTGGCCGAGGAAGCGTTTTCCATCTTAAGGCGGGAGGGGCAACTTTATTTTAATACAGTCACCATCACTGCCAAGGAAAAGCTGTGCGTCATGGAGAAGCCGGACTGCAATCCCCAGGCATGTCCAAGGGCAAAGGGCCACTACGACCGGGTCAATGACGCTGTCTACGAAATCATCCAGGAGGAGGACGGCATTACCAGGGACAAGGTGCTGGAATACGCAGAGCGGTATCAGATATGTCCCTTTGAATTCTGTCTGGATATCAGCAACTGGGTGGACGGCATTATATGCGATTACAATTATGTCTTTGACCCTAATGTGAGACTGAGACGGTATTTTGACCAGGGGGAGCCGGGCCAGGGCTACCTGTTTCTGGTGGATGAGGCCCACAACCTGGTGCCCAGGGCCAGGGAGATGTACAGCGCCGGCCTTGTAAAGGAGGACGTGCTTCTGGCAAAACGCATATTAAAGACACATCCCGGAGCAGGCAAGGTCATTGCCCAGCTGGATAAGTGCAACCAGAAGTTTCTGGAATTAAAGCGTTCCTACGGAGGGGATGAGGGCGGGCGCAGGACCGTGCTGGGAAGCACCTATGAGCTTTTGCCGGATGTGAACATTCTGGCACTGAACCTGATGACCATGTTTGGGGAGCTGGAAACCTTCATGAATGAGAACATGGAGTTTCCGGACAGGGACCTGGTGCTGGAATTCTACTTTGCGGTCCGGGATTTTCTCTATGTGTATGACAGGCTGGATGACAATTACAGGATATATGACCAGATTCTTGCGGACGGCAGCTTCATGGTAAAGCTTTTATGCATCAATCCGTCGGTGAACCTGAAGGAGTGCCTGGACAAGGGGGCCAGCACCCTGTTCTTCTCAGCCACCCTCCTGCCCATCCAGTACTATAAGGAGCTTTTAAGCGGCAGCCAGGAGGAGTACGCGGTCTATGCAAAGTCCCCCTTTCCCCAGGAGAACCGCATGGTCCTGGCAGCCAGCGATGTCAGCAGCCGCTACAGCCGGAGAGGGCCTTCTGAGTATGAGAAGATTGCGGACTATATATGCCGGATTGTGGAGGGAAAGAAGGGTAATTATATGGTGTTCTGTCCCTCCTACCAGTATCTCCATGCCATAGAGGATATTCTGGCGGCCAGGGAGGCGGCAGGAAGCCTTTCTTTTATATGGAACGCCCAGACCAGCCATATGGCAGAGGAGGACAGAGAGGCGTTCCTGCAAAGCTTTGAGGAGGACAGGGATTGTTCCATGGCAGCGCTGTGCGTCATGGGAGGGATTTTCTCAGAGGGAATTGATTTAAAAGAAGAGCGCCTTATCGGCGCTGTCATCATTGGAACCGGACTGCCCCAGGTAAACACGGAACAGGAGATTCTGAAGGAATATTTTGATGAACACGGGGAGCATGGTTTTGACTATGCCTACCAGTATCCGGGTATGAACAAGGTGATGCAGGCAGCAGGCCGGGTCATCAGGACCATCCATGACCGGGGAATCATCGCTCTGCTGGACGACCGGTTCCTTCGCCCGGAATACGTGGCGCTGTTCCCAAGGGAATGGGGTACCTACACCGTGGTGAACCGGTATAATGTGGACCAGGCGGTGAGGGCGTTCTGGGACGGTTTTCCTATAGCATGTCCATGAACTGTCTGGCTGCCTGGGATACGGGAAGGCTTTCATTGAAGGCCACCATCATCTGGCGGGAAGGAAGCTGTTCCTTTAAATCCAGAATGAACAGGTCCTCGTCATGTTTGGGAATACAGAAATCAGGGACAAAGGCAATTCCCAGACCGATACGGGCCAGGTCAATGAGCAGGTCGTTGCTGGACAGTTCGATTTCCGGCACTAGGTCCAGCTGGCTTTTCTGAAAGACCTGATGAAGGAATTCACTGGTGGTGCTTTTGCGGTCCAGCATCATGATGGGATAGCGGAGCAGCTCCTCCAGGGACAGCGTGGTTCCCTCTAAGGAGAAGGCGCTGCGGCTGGCAACAAACACATCGTGAAATTCATTGATAACCCGGGTGTTCATACTGCCGGCCAGGGCAGAATTGGGATAGTTTGCCACGATAAAGTCAGCCTGTCCGTTTTCCAGGAATTTTGCGCACTCAATGGAAGTCTGGTTGATAACCTTGATATGGATGTTGGGGAATTCCTTGTGGAAACGGTTCAGATAGGGGACCAGATAATAGCGGCAGATGGTGTCGCTGGCTCCGATACGCAGCTGCCCCCCGTTAAGGGTATGGGCTTCCAGCAGCTGGTTCTCCCCCTTTTTAATAAGATTCATGGCTGGTTCAATATGCTTTAAAAGAATCTCCCCTTCCGGGGTGAGCTGTACTTTCTTGGTGCTCCGGATGAACAAAGGCTGGTTAAGCTTTTTCTCCAGGACTTTAATGGACTGGCTTACAGCGGACTGGGAAATGAAAAGCTGCTTGGAAGCCTCGGAAAAGCTCAGCGTTACCGCCACATGGTAAAATACTTTATAAAGTTCATAGTTAATATCCATTATTAAGTCCTCCTTATAAACTAAGCATATCTTATCACGGTTAGCGGGGCTTTGTAAAGAGGGAAACTTGACTTATGGTTTGGCATGGATTATCCTATTAAGGATTATGGATGGAACTTGAAATTAAGGAGAATTGAAAGGACAGAAGCATGATGGAACAGGATTTTTTTGATATGTATCTGGAAGAGATGGGGGACATTACACCTTTGGACAGCAATGAAAAGGGTTCCGTTCTTGAGGGAACAGCCAGGGGCGATGCAGGGGCGCGCAGCCGCCTGGTGGAGGGCTGCCTGAGGGAAGTACTGGAGATGGTCCGGGAATATGGAGACAGCGAGCTTCCCTTATCTGATTTGGTACAGGAGGCCAATACGGCTCTGATGCTGGCAGCCATTGAGTATGATGGCAGCGAACCGTGGGATGAACTTATGACCCGCCGCGTGAAGGAAAGCGTGGAGCTGGCCCTGGAGGAGCAGAGGACGGAGAAGCAGATTGAGGAAACCATGGCGGCCAGGGTCAATGTGCTCCAGACAGTATCCCAGGTATTGGCAAAGGAGCTGGGCAGGGAGGCAACCCTGGAGGAGCTTTCCTCCAAAATGAAGATGACGGAGGATGAGGTCAAGGACATCATGAAGCTGGCCCTGGATGCTCTGACAGTCAATGGAGAAGGCCAGGCCGCCGCTTCGCAGGATGAGGAAGATACGTCCAATCCGGTGAGGAACGGCTGGAATCTGGAGGAGGGCCTGTAGATGAAACTCTATATCATACGCCATGGCCAGACCGACTGGAATGTGCAGGGAAGGATACAGGGCAGGCAGGATATCCCGTTAAATGCAGCAGGCCGCAGCCAGGCCGGGATGCTGGCTTTGGGAATGAAGGAGCGTCCGGTTACGGCCGTTTACTCCAGTCCCCAGCTTCGGGCCATGGAGACAGCCAGGGCCCTTGCAGAGGACCAGGGGGTGGAGGTCATATCTGTGCCTGAGCTGGTGGAGATTGGATACGGCAACTGGGAGGGGAGGACTGCCCAGGATATACTGACCAGGGAGCGAAAGCTCTACGAAGAATGGTGGCAGCATCCGGCCACAGTGGCTCCTCCCGGAGGCGAGACCCTGAACCAGGTGGATGCCAGGTGCAAAAAGGCCTGGGACCGGATAAAGAGGGAGATGAGGGGGGATACGGCAGTGGTGGCCCACGGCGGTACGCTGGCTCATTTCATTGTCCATCTTCTTGAGGGCCGGCAGGATGCAGAGGAAATCGTGGTGGGGAATGCCAGCATTACCACCATGGAGTATGACCCGGCCGCCGGACAGTGCAGCCTGCTGGAGTTAAATGACTGCAGCCATTTAATGCAAAAATAATGTTAAAATATTGACATAATTTTTAGGGGAACAATTCCCAAAACACTTGCGTTCCAGGGGGGAATATATTAGAATAAAGGTAGTTTTGTAAGCGCTTACAATTTATGAATGGAGGTATTTCTATGACAGAGGTAAAAGGTAATGTAATCGTAGGGCAGTCCGGAGGTCCAACCGCAGTGATTAATTCCAGCCTGGCAGGCGTGTTTAAGACAGCCAAGGACAGGGGCGCCAGGAAGGTGTACGGCATGCTCCACGGCATACAGGGGCTTCTGCAGGAGCGGTATGTGGATTTGGAGGAGCACATCAAGTCGGATTTGGATATTGAGCTTTTGAAAAGAACGCCCTCTGCTTATCTGGGTTCCTGCCGTTTCAAGCTGCCGGAGATTTGTGATGACCGGGAGATATACGATAAGATATTTTCCATTCTGGACAAACTGGAGATAGAGTACTTTTTCTATATCGGCGGCAATGACTCCATGGACACCATTAAGAAGCTTTCCGACTATTCCCTGCTCAACGGCAGCAGAATCCGCTTTATGGGCGTTCCAAAGACCATTGACAATGACCTGGCGGCCACAGACCATACCCCTGGATATGGCAGCGCAGCCAAGTATATCGGCGCCATTACAAAGGAGGTCATCCGTGACGGACTGGTATATGACCAGCAGAATGTGACCATCCTGGAAATCATGGGCCGGAACGCAGGCTGGCTGACAGGAGCAGCTGCTCTCGCAAAGGGAGAGGACTGCGAGGGGCCGGATATGCTGTTCCTTCCGGAGGTGACCTTTGACGTGGATGCTTTCATGAAAAAGGTGGAGGAGCTTCATAAGAAGAAGGCATCGGTGGTAGTGGCTGTGTCCGAGGGCGTGAAGCTGGCGGATGGCCGCTATGTGTGCGAGCTGACAGACGGCATTGAGTTCGTGGACGCCTTTGGACATAAGCAGCTTACAGGAACAGCCAGATACCTGGCAGAAAAAATCAACCGGGAAGTGGGATGCAAGACAAGGGCCATTGAATTCAATTCCCTTCAGCGCTGCGCGTCCCATATCGTATCAAGAGTGGATATTACGGAAGCCTTCCAGGTGGGCGGCGCTGCCGTGAAGGAGGCCTTTGAGGGTGAGACAGGCAAAATGATTATCCTGAAGAGGGTGTCCGATGACCCCTATGTGTGCGTGACGGATATTTACGATGTACATAAGGTGGCAAATGTGGAGAAGAAGGTTCCAAGGGAATGGATTAATGAGGAAGGGGATTATGTGACGGAGGAATTTGTAAACTATATCCGGCCTCTGATTCAGGCGGAGCTGACGCCTATTATGACGGACGGACTGCCCAGGCATTTGTATTATACGGATGTGGAGAGAAAGTAGGGATTTAGAAGCGCGCGGTATTGGGGCTCACCTTGCACAGGTCCTCTGCATCGCACAGCCGGAAACCCCAGTCCTTTGCTGTTTGCGGGACTGGGGTTTCCGGCTGCAGGGAGCGCAGGGATAAATCGTTTATTCTATTTCACTAATTATTGTAACAAAAATAGTAAGCATTCCTGAAAACAGCCGGGGTACTGGCGATGGCATCATCAGTGGTACAGCTTTTTATGCTCATATACCGGCTCGGAAGTGAGCTGGACGCCCAGTTTGCCGAATACCTTGATGTCCACGTCGGACAGCATCACGGAGGTGTGGACCTGGCAGCCGCGGAGCTTGGGGAGCTGGGCCAGGGCCTTTTTTGCGGTTTGGTCAGTGGCGGCGCTCATGCTCAGGGCGATAAGGACTTCGTCGGTGTGGAGACGGGGGTTCTTGCTGCCCATGTATTTTGTCTTTAAGGTCTGGATGGGCTCAATGGCCGATGGCGCAATCAGATGGATATTGTGCGGGATGTCTCCCAGGACCTTGATGGCGTTTAGCAGGAGGGCGGCAGAGGCTCCTAACAGGCTGCTGGTCTTGCCTGTGACAATGGTGCCGTCGTTTAATTCCATGGCAGCGGCAGGACCGCCGGATACCTTGGCACGCTCCAGGCAGGGCGCAATGACAGCGCGCATGGTGGAGTCGATTTTTGCCTTGTTCATCAGAAGATTGATTTTGTATACTTCATCGGAAGTCCCTTCCTCCTTGGCCAGACGGTTCAGGGCATGGTAGTAGCGGCGGATGATTTCCTGCTTCGATGCTTCGCAGCAGGCTTCGTCGTCCATGATGCAGAGGCCGGCCATGTTTACGCCCATGTCAGTGGGGGATTTGTAGGGGCTTTCGCCGTATATGCCTTCAAAAATGGCGTTCAGTACAGGGAAAATGTCCACATCCCGGTTGTAGTTGACCGTGGTTACGCCGTAGGCTTCCAGGTGGTACGGGTCTATCATATTCACATCGTTTAAGTCGGCGGTGGCTGCCTCGTAGGCCAGGTTCACCGGATGCTTTAAAGGAAGGTTCCAGATAGGGAAGGTTTCGAATTTGGCATAGCCGGCCTTGATGCCGCGCTTGTTCTCATGGTACAGCTGGGAGAGACAGGTGGCCATCTTGCCGCTGCCCGGACCTGGAGCCGTGATGATTACCAGAGGACGGGTGGTTTCAATGTAATCGTTTTTGCCGTAGCCTTCATCGCTGACAATGAGGGGCACGTTGCTGGGGTAGCCTTCGATACAGTAATGGCGGTATACTTTGATATCACGGTGCTCCAGCTTGGCTTTGAACTGGTCGGCGCCGTTCTGGCCGCTGTACTGGGTGATGACAACGCTTCCCACATAGAGACCCTTGTCCCTGAATTCCTGAATCAGACGGAGGACATCCTCGTCGTAAGTGATGCCCAGGTCGTGGCGGACCTTGTTCTTTTCAATGTCGGCTGCATTGATGGCAATGAGAATTTCGGCCTGGTCAGCCATTTGAAGGAGCATACGAAGCTTGCTGTCCGGTTCAAAGCCGGGCAGGACCCTGGAGGCATGGTAGTCGTCAAAAAGCTTTCCTCCGAATTCCAGATACAGCTTGTCTCCGAATTCTCCAATACGCTGTTTGATGTGTTCTGACTGCATGGTTAGATACTTTTCATTATCAAATCCGATTTTCATTTCTTCTGTAATCTCCCGGTTTTTTATAATCACATACTTTTCTAGTATAGCACAATTTAATTCTGCGCGCCATAATAGTTTAATCGGATTGAAAAGGCGGGATTTGCTGCAATCTGTATCCGCAGCCGTAAAATCATACATACCGGTTGTTTTATAAGAAAAGCACTTAAAAAAGATTAAATATATTAATTTTACTAATCCATATAATCTGTGATAATATAAGGCAAGATGAAAAGGCGTTTGTCCTTTTTGCGTTGCCGCATAAATATGCCAATACAACAGGCTATGAAAAAAGCAGGAGGTTGCTAAATGAGCGTAAGACGAATATTTGTGGAAAAGAAGCCAGCTTATGCAGTGAAGGCAGGGGAGCTTCGTGAAGAACTGGAACATTATCTGGGTATCAGCAATGTGGAGAATGTGCGGGTTTTAATCCGCTATGATATTGAGAATCTGTCGGAGGAAACCTATAAAAAGGCGCTGGTGACCATTTTCTCAGAGCCGCCGGTGGACCAGGTGTATGAGGAAGAATTTCCGAAGAACCCGGAAGACCTGGTGTTTTCCGTGGAATATCTGCCGGGACAGTTTGACCAGAGAGCTGATTCAGCGGAGCAGTGCGTAAAGCTTCTGAAGGAGGATGAGGAGCCGGTCATCCGGTCCGCCACCACCTATGTGATTACGGCGCCTCTGACAGCGGAGCAGGAGGAAGCAATCAAAAGCTTCTGCATCAACCCGGTGGACAGCCGCCAGGCAGAGGAGGAGAAGCCGCAGACTCTGGTGACGGAATTTGAGGTCCCTGAGGACATACGGTATTTTGACGGATTTATGGATTCTTCAGAGGAGGAACTGAGGGCTCTTTACGGCACCCTGAATCTGGCCATGACCTTCAAGGACTTTCTCCACATACAGAACTATTATAAAAAGGAAGAGCACAGGGACCCGTCTGTGACGGAAATCCGCGTGCTGGATACATATTGGTCAGACCACTGCCGCCATACCACCTTTTCCACAGAGCTTAAGAATGTAAGCTTTACGGACGGCGATTACAGGGAACCCATGGAGGAAACCTATAAGCAGTATCTGGCTGACCGTGAAGTGATTTATAAGGGAAGGGACGACAAGTATGTGTGCCTGATGGACCTGGCTCTCATGGCCATGAAAAAGCTGCGGAGCCAGGGAAAACTGGAGGACATGGAGGTTTCCGATGAAATCAATGCCTGCAGTATAGTGGTGCCGGTGGAGATTGACGGGGTGACGGAAGAGTGGCTGGTGAATTTCAAAAATGAGACACACAACCATCCCACGGAGATTGAGCCTTTCGGCGGCGCTGCCACCTGTCTGGGCGGAGCCATCCGCGACCCGCTGTCAGGGCGTACCTATGTGTACCAGGCCATGCGCGTCACCGGCGCGGCTGACCCGACCAGGCCGCTGGGGGAGACCCTTAAGGGCAAGCTGCCCCAGAGAAAGATTGTTAACAGCGCAGCCCAGGGATATTCTTCCTACGGCAACCAGATTGGTCTTTCAACCGGTTATGTGAAGGAAATCTATCATCCGGGTTATGTTGCAAAGAGAATGGAAATCGGCGCTGTCATGGGCGCTGCTCCCAGGAAGGATGTCATCCGTGAGACTTCCGACCCGGGGGATATCATCATTCTGTTAGGCGGACGTACGGGCCGCGACGGAATCGGCGGTGCTACGGGTTCGTCCAAGGTCCACACCACAGCCTCCATTGAGGTGTGCGGCGCTGAGGTGCAGAAGGGAAATGCTCCCACAGAGCGCAAGATTCAGAGGATGTTCCGCAGGCCCGAGGTCAGCAGCATCATCAAAAAATGCAATGATTTCGGTGCTGGCGGCGTATCGGTAGCCATTGGAGAGCTGGCCCCGGGCCTTAATATTGATTTGGACAAGGTTCCAAAAAAGTACGCAGGACTGGACGGCACTGAGATTGCCATTTCCGAGTCCCAGGAGCGTATGGCAGTGGTGGTGGACCCTAAGGATGTGGACCGGTTCCTTGCGTACGCTGCAGAGGAGAACCTGGAGGCAGTGACCGTGGCAGTGGTGACAGAGGAGCCAAGGCTTAAGATGGACTGGCGCGGCAAGACCATTGTGAACCTTAGCAGGGCTTTCCTTGATACCAACGGGGCGCACCAGGAGGCAGACGTGACTCTGGAGGTTCCAAACCGCCAGGGAAACCTGTTTGAAAAGACAGAGGTGGCTGACGTTAAAGGGAAATGGCTTGACATGCTTTCCGACCTGAACGTGTGCTCGCAGAAGGGGCTGGTGGAGCGCTTTGACGGTTCCATTGGCGCTGGTTCCGTGTTCATGCCTTACGGCGGAAAATACCAGCTGACCGAGACTCAGGCCATGGTGGCAAAGCTTCCTGTACTGAAGGGCCGTACAGACACTGTTACCATGATGAGCTATGGCTTTGACCCTGAGCTTTCCAGCTGGAGCCCATACCATGGCGCTGTGTATGCAGTGGTTTCCTCTGTTGCAAAGATTGTGGCAGCCGGCGGCGATTACAGCAGGATTCGTTTCACCTTCCAGGAGTATTTCCGCAGAATGAATGAGAATCCGTCCAGATGGAGCCAGCCATTCTCCGCGCTTCTGGGCGCCTACAGCGCGCAGCTGGGCTTTGGCCTGCCTTCCATCGGAGGAAAGGACAGCATGTCCGGGACCTTTGACACGGAGGATGGTGAAATCAATGTTCCGCCAACCCTGGTTTCCTTTGCAGTGGATGTGAACAGCCACAAGAATGTGATTACCCCTGAGTTCAAGCGTCCGGGCAGCAGGATTGTTGTGTTCAGGATTGCAAAGAACCAGTATGACCTGCCGGACTACAGCCAGGTCATGGACGGATATGGAAAAATATTTGAAGATATAAAAGCAGGACGCATTATTTCCGCCTACGCGGTAGAGGGCAAGGGACTTGCAGAGGCAGTGAGCAAGATGGCATTCGGCAACAAGCTGGGTGTGAAGATTGAGCACAATGTGGACCCGAGGGATTTCTTTGCCGCGGCATGGGGCGATATTGTGTGCGAGGTGCCTGACGGAATGGTGGGACAGCTGTCCATACCCTATACTGTTATCGGCGAGGTGACGGACAGAAGCGCATTTGAGTACGGAAATGTGACCATTGCTATGGATGAGGCATTGGATGCATGGATGACTCCCCTGGAGGACGTGTTCCCGACTGCCACCGGCAAGGAGGCAAAGGGGGATGAAGCTGCGCTGGAAGAAAAGCTGTATCACAGCGGCGCAGTGTATGTGTGCGACCATAAAATCGGGCAGCCCACTGTATTTATTCCGGTGTTTCCGGGAACCAACTGCGAGTATGACAGCGCCAGAGCCTTTGAACGGGCGGGCGCAAAGGTGGTTACCAGGGTGCTGCGAAACATGAGCGCCGGGGATATCCGCCAGTCCGTGGACGAATACCGGAGAGAGATTGCAAAGGCCCAGATTGTCATGTTCCCGGGCGGTTTCTCAGCAGGCGATGAGCCGGAAGGCTCCGCCAAGTTCTTTGCCACTGTGTTCCGCAATGCAGTGATGAAGGAGGAGATTGAGAAGCTGTTAGGCGAGCGGGACGGACTGATGCTTGGCATCTGCAACGGCTTCCAGGCCCTGATTAAGCTGGGACTTCTGCTGGAAGGGGAAATCAAGGAGCAGGGACCGGATTCACCTACCCTTGCCATGAATACCATTGGCCGTCACGTTTCCAAGATGGTGTATACCAAGGTGGTATCGGATAAATCCCCATGGCTGGCAGGCGCTGTCCTGGGCAGCGTATACTGCAATCCGGCATCCCATGGCGAGGGCCGCTTTGTGGCCAATGAATCATGGCTCCACAGACTCTTTGCCAATGGCCAGGTGGCAACCCAGTATGTGGATGACCAGGGCAGATGCACCATGGACGAGTACTGGAATCCAAACGGCTCCTATATGGCTATCGAGGGCATCACCAGCCCGGACGGACGGATTCTGGGCAAGATGGCACACTCTGAGCGCCGGGGAGAGGCAGTTGCCATGAATATTTACGGGGAACAGGATATGAAGATATTTGAGTCCGGCGTGAAGTATTTTGAGCTGTAGGAAAACCAGCTGTTACCATTGGAAACCAATTGCCGGTTCAGCCGGAAACTGAATCATGTAAATGTAAAAGCAGAGCATATCACAGGCCGTTACCTCCTGTGGCTGCTCTGCTTTTTCTGTCCGCATTCCATTCCATACACCTTAAAGCGTTTTCTGGTAACCCAGCCTCAAATCGCCTGCTTCGCTGCCTTCTGTGAGAACCAGGGTTCCGCAGCAGATGTATCCGCTTTTGTCCAGGGCGCGCTGCATGGACGTATTGTCCGGATGGGTGTCAATGCGGATATTGCGGATTCCTGTTTCCAGAGCGTACAGTTCTGATTCTGAAAACAGCCGGGCGGCCAGACCACGGCCTTTCATGGTTTCCTCCACACAGACCCGGTGAAAGGCAGTGTAAGGCTCCTGGTTCAGCCAGGCGCCGTCTATGGAGGCATAGCTGGCTTCGGGACCAGGGACAATGGTTATCATTCCAATGACCTGGCCCATGTCTTCCAGCACATGAATCTGGGACCGGATAATGGAATCCTCCAGCACCTGGCGGTTGGGTTCTCCCTTCTGCCACTGGTCAATGTTCCGGGCCTTAAAGGATTTCCTGGCCTGGTCCGACATGGCCACAAGCCGGTCCAGGTCTTTTAAGGTTGCAAAACGGTATGTCATAAATATCCTCCTGTCATAGGGTGAAATATCTGCTGCCTTGCTGCTTCGCCGTGGATTGGGTTATATCCAGTATACAGCCATTATATCCAGTATACAATTGATGGCCTGCCCAGTCAATAAAAGAGGGGGAGAGGGCGGTATGGCTTCCGGTACATATGCTATTGCATTTTAAGTCCGGGCTGATTATAATTGTATATCATATGATTTTGCACAGAAGAAAGGAGCTTAAGCAAGATGAACACAGCACTGACAAGGGAGGCGGCCTTAGAGGCCCTGAAAAAATATAACAAGGAACCCTTTCACATCCTTCACGCCCTTACCGTGGAAGGAGTGATGCGGTGGTTTGCCCAGGACCAGGGATATGGGGAGGAAGCGGATTTCTGGGGAATCGCCGGCCTGCTGCACGATATTGACTTTGAGATGTATCCGGAGCAGCACTGCGTTAAGGCGCCGGAGCTTTTACGGGAAGCAGGGGCTGAGGATGGGCTGATTCATGCGGTGTGCAGCCATGGATACGGCCTTGTCTCAGACGTGAAGCCGGAGCACCGGATGGAAAAAATCCTGTTTGCATCGGACGAGCTGACCGGTCTGATTGGGGCGGCAGCCAGGATGCGCCCATCAAAGAGCGTCATGGACATGGAGGTGTCCAGCCTTAAGAAAAAATTCAAGGATAAACGCTTTGCAGCCGGATGCTCCAGGGACGTAATCAAAGAAGGGGCTGAGGGCCTTGGCTGGACCCTGGAAGAGCTTATGGACAAGACCATCCAGGCCATGCGGTCCTGCGAGGCAGCTGTCAACGAAGAGATGTCTCTCTTCTGATTTGTAAAGAAAATTCCTTCGTATATTGAAAAAAGACATGCAACGGTATATAATTGAGGGGAAATGTTGCGTGAATTTTCTGGAATGAACCGTAAGTGCCTGACTTCAGGCACTTATCTGTTTATGAGAAGGAGGGAATGTAATGGTTGCTATGTATTTTGTAGGAGCAGGTTCGCTGCTGGCACTGTTGTTTGCTGCCTGTATGTTTGTGCGGGTCAGGAAAGAACCTGGAGGAGATTCTGAGAT
Source organism: Clostridium sp. 1001283B150225_161107_B6 (assembly GCF_015556325.1). Lineage (NCBI taxonomy): Bacteria > Bacillati > Bacillota > Clostridia > Eubacteriales > Clostridiaceae > Clostridium > Clostridium sp. 1001283B150225_161107_B6. The sequence goes on from NZ_JADNMD010000004.1 coordinate 176,248, forward strand.
GCTCCGTATATCCGGAGCCGTACAAAAGGGCGCCAATGCGTATCTGAGACGTCAATACAAAGGTGTGGGAATATTCTTTGCAGCCGTGTTTGTCATCCTGCTTGCGATGGCATTCTGCGGCTTTTTGAGTTTTTTTACGCCATTTGCATTCCTCACAGGCGGCTTTTTCTCAGGTCTGTCCGGATTCATCGGCATGCGGACAGCCACCATGGCCAACTGCCGGACAGCCCAGGGAGCGTCCCGGAATTTGAATAAGGGGCTGCGGGTGGCATTTTCCGCAGGCTCTGTCATGGGCTTTACCGTGGTGGGGCTGGGGCTTCTGGATTTGACTGTGTGGTACTTTATATTGAACAGGGCATTTGGAGCGCTTCCTGAAAGCGAGCGGATTGCCCAGATTACGGCCAACATGCTGACCTTTGGCATGGGTGCTTCCAGCATGGCCCTGTTCGCCAGGGTGGGCGGAGGTATCTTTACCAAGGCGGCTGACGTGGGCGCTGACCTGGTGGGCAAGGTGGAGGCTGGAATCCCTGAGGACGACCCCAGGAATCCGGCGGTTATTGCTGACAACGTGGGTGACAATGTGGGCGACGTGGCCGGCATGGGAGCTGACCTGTATGAGTCTTATGTGGGCTCCATTGTATCTACCTCTGCCCTGGCCGTGGCAGCCGGGTACGGGGTAAAGGGCGTGGCTGTACCCATGATACTGGCAGCCCTGGGCGTACTGGCATCCATCCTGGGAACCTTCTTTGTAAAGACAGAGGAGGACGCATCCCAGAAAAGCCTTTTAAGGGCCCTTAGGACAGGAACCTATATCAGTGCGGCGCTGGTGGTTGCGGCTGCCTTTGCAGCCATCCGTTTCCTGCTGCCGGACCATATGGGCATATATGCGGCTATTCTCTCGGGCCTGGCTGCCGGTGTGCTCATTGGCGCGGTCACGGAATATTATACATCTGATACATATAATCCCACCAGGAAACTGGCCGAATCCAGCCGGACAGGAGGGGCCACGGTCATTATCAGCGGCCTTTCGCTGGGGATGCTGTCCACGGTGGCTCCTGTGGTTATCGTAGGCATATCCGTGCTGGTCAGCTATTACTGCGCCGGCGGCCGTTCTGATTTTAATGCAGGACTCTACGGCGTGGGCGTGTCCGCAGTGGGCATGCTGTCCACCCTGGGCATCACGCTGGCTACCGATGCTTACGGACCGGTTGCCGACAATGCGGGAGGGATAGCCGAAATGACCCACATGCCGCCGGAGGTGCGCCAGAGAACCGATGCGCTGGATTCCCTGGGCAACACCACGGCTGCCACGGGCAAGGGCTTTGCCATTGGCTCGGCCGCGCTTACGGCCCTGGCCCTCATCGCCTCCTATATTGATAAGGTGAAGCAGATTGACCCGTCCCTGGCCATGGATTTGTCCATCACCAATCCAACGGTGCTGATTGGCCTATTTATCGGCGGTATGCTGCCGTTTCTCTTTGCGGCCCTTACCATGGAGGCAGTGGGCGAGGCGGCCCAGTCCATCGTGGTGGAGGTCCGCAGGCAGTTCAGGGACATGAAAGGACTGATGGAGGGAAAGACAGAGCCTGACTACGGGGCCTGCGTGGATATGTGCACTATTTCGGCCCAGAGACTGATGGTGGCTCCGGCCATGGTGGCAGTCATCATACCGGTGGCAGTGGGACTTCTCCTGGGACCGGAGGGCGTATCCGGACTGCTGGCAGGCAATACGGTCACTGGTTTTGTGCTGGCTGTCATGATGGCAAATGCAGGCGGGGCCTGGGACAACGCCAAGAAATATATTGAGAGCGGGGAACTGGGCGGCAAGGGCAGCGAGGAGCACAAGGCGGCAGTCATAGGCGATACCGTAGGCGACCCCTTTAAGGACACCTCAGGCCCGTCCATCAATATCCTCATCAAGCTGACAAGCATGGTATCCATTGTATTTGCAGGACTTGTGGTTGCGGTGCATCTTCTGTAAGGCTATGAAAGGTACGGCCGCGGGCCGGGGTGAGGACATTCTCTGCAGAAAAGTCCTCCATACAAAGACATATGTCTCCTGTACGCAAATTTTCTGCTTTAAAAGTATTGACATACATAACAAAGTAAGGTATTATTTGCACTTGTAACGCCATACATATAAAGTGGCATTTATTTTATGAAAATACGCTCCATATCCGGCGCATAGAAAAGAAACAAGGGAGACAGACAAGATGAAAAAAGTGGTGAAGTTCGGCGGAAGTTCATTGGCCAGCGCAAGACAGTTCAAAAAAGTAGCGGATATCATTAAATCTGATAAGACCAGAAGGTACGTGGTCCCTTCCGCACCAGGCAAGCGAAACGACAAGGACGAGAAGGTGACGGACCTGCTCTATGCCTGTTACGACGCGGTTGCAGAAGGAAGGTCCTATAAGAAAATTCTGGAAAAGATTAAGAGCAGATACATGGATATCATTGACGGCCTGGATTTAAACCTGAACCTGGACCATGAGTTTGACCGGATAGAGGAAAATTTCCTGGCAAAGGCAGGCCGGGACTACGCTGCTTCCCGCGGAGAATACTTAAACGGTATTGTGGCGGCCCATTTCCTGGGGTTTGAATTTGTGGATGCGGCGGAAGTGATTTTCTTTGATGAAAACGGAAACTTTGAAGCAGAACATACCAACCGTGAGCTGTCCGAGCGCCTGGAGCATGTGGAGAAGGCCGTCATCCCTGGTTTTTATGGTTCCAAGCCGGACGGGACCATCAAGACATTTTCCAGAGGCGGTTCAGATGTCACTGGCTCCATTGTGGCCAAGGCCATCCATGCGGATATGTATGAGAACTGGACGGATGTGTCCGGGGTTCTGGTGACAGACCCAAGAATTGTTGATAACCCGGAAGTGATTGAGACTATTACATACAAGGAACTGAGGGAGCTTTCCTACATGGGGGCCAGCGTTCTTCATGAGGATGCCATTTTCCCGGTGCGCAAGGAAGGCATTCCCATCAATATAAGGAACACCAACCGTCCGGAAGACAAGGGCACTCTGATTGTGGAGAGCACCTGCCGCAAGCCCCATTACACCATCACCGGCATTGCGGGCAAGAAGGGATTCTGCTCCATCAATATAGAGAAGGCCATGATGAACGCCGAGGTTGGGTTTGGGAGAAAGGTGCTCAGCGTGTTTGAGCAGTACGGCATCTCCTTTGAACACATGCCTTCAGGCATTGACACCATGACCATCTATGTACACCAGTCAGAGTTTGAGGAGTTTGAGCAGTCCGTTATCGCCGGAATCCACAGGGCTGTGGAGCCGGACACGGTGGAGCTGGAATCAGACCTGGCGCTGGTGGCTGTGGTTGGACGGGGTATGCGTTCCACCAGAGGAACAGCCGGCCGTATCTTTTCCGCCCTGGCCCATGCCAGGGTCAATGTAAAGATGATTGACCAGGGCTCCAGTGAGTGGAACATTATTATCGGAGTGAAGAACGATGATTTCGAGACGGCAATCAGGGCGATTTACGATATATTCGTAACCACGGAACTGTAAACAGCCTGTTTCCGTATTGTACTAAGGAGGCTTCGCAGGGATAATTTCCCTGCGGGGCTTTTTCTGAGATGGGGCACAGCAGGCTTTTGCGCCTAATTTTTCATTTTATTATAGTTGAAAGTGTGATATACTGGATAAAATAGTAAACAGGAAGAGAAGGAGGGGGCCATATGCTTGAAAAAATTGATTTAGGCAATAAAGTGGACAAGAAGACGTACCGCAAGGTCATGGACGAGGCAGAAGAAAAGCTTGGGCTTTTGCAGAGGGAGTGCAAGGATGCGGGAATTCCGGTCATTCTCGTGTTTGAGGGAATGGGGGCTGCCGGCAAGGGAGTGCAGATTAACCGTCTCATACAGGCCCTGGACCCCAGGGGCTTTGACGTATATGCCTGCGACCGCCCCACGGAGGACGAGCAGATGCGGCCCTTCCTGTGGCGCTACTGGACAAAGACGCCGGCCAAGGGCAGAATTGCTGTCTTTGACCGTTCCTGGTACCGCAGCGTCCAGGTGGACCGTTTTGACGGCCTTACCCCTGAGGACAAGCTTGGGGATGCATACCAGGATATCCTGTCCTTTGAGAAGCAGCTGTGTGATGACGGCACTGTCATCATGAAGTTTTTCCTGTATATAGACAAAGAGGAACAGAAGAAACGGTTTAAGAAGCTGGAGGGTTCCAAGGAGACTTCCTGGCGGGTGACGGCCGAGGACTGGAACCGGAATAAGGACTTTGACCGGTATCTGAAGATGAACGAGGAGATGCTGGAAAAGACAGATACGGATTATGCGCCATGGGTTATCATAGAAGCCGTGGACAAGGACTATGCAGCCCTTAAGATTGTGAGCTCGGTTATGGACCGCCTGGAATACGAGCTGGAACACCACAGGCTCCGGGGCGGAAATCCGGTACAGAAGCAGGAGGTCAAGACCAGGGAACGGTTTAAAAACGGCGTGCTCTCCGGCATAGACCTCTCCAAAAGCCTTACGGAGGAGGAGTATAAGACCCGTCTTAAGAAGCTTCAGAAGCGGCTGGCAGAGCTTCACAGCGAGCTCTACCGCCTACGGATTCCGGTGGTCATTGGATTTGAGGGATGGGATGCCGGAGGTAAGGGCGGAGCCATCAAACGTCTGACCAGCAATCTGGACCCCAGGGGATACAGGGTGAATCCCACGGCAGCTCCCAATGACATTGAGAAGGTACACCACTATCTGTGGAGGTTCTGGAACAGTGTGCCGAAGGCAGGACATATCGCTATCTTTGACCGCACCTGGTATGGAAGGGTCATGGTGGAGCGGATTGAAGGATTCTGTTCCGAAGCTGAGTGGAGAAGGGCTTACCAGGAAATCAACGAGATGGAATCCCACATGGCCAATGCAGGCGCTGTGGTCCTTAAATTCTGGCTTCACATTGACAAGGATGAGCAGGAGCGCAGGTTCAAGGAGCGCCAGGCCAATCCTGCCAAGCAGTGGAAGATTACGGATGAGGACTGGCGCAACCGGGAGAAATGGGACCAGTATGAGGAGGCGGTCAATGAGATGCTCATACGTACTTCCACCACCTATGCCCCATGGATTGTGGTGGAGGGCAATGACAAACGATACGCCAGGGTAAAGGTCCTCCAGACCGTGGTGGATGCCCTGGAAAAGAAAATTAAGGAAGTAAAGACAGACAAATGAGTGAGACAAACCATGTAATTGTGATTGGCGCAGGGGCTGCCGGCATGCTGGCAGCCATAGCTGCGGCCAGGGAAGGCGCGGCCGTGGAGCTGTGGGAGCAGAATGAAAAGCCGGGCAAGAAGCTGTTCATCACAGGCAAGGGACGGTGCAATGTGACTAACGCCTGCGATATGGAGGAGCTGCTTGGCTCCGTGGTAAGCAATTCCAAATTCCTGTACAGCAGTTTTTACGGTTTTACCAACCGGGACATGATGGATTTGCTGGAGCAGGCGGGACTGCGCCTTAAGGTGGAGCGGGGAAACCGGGTGTTTCCCCAGTCCGACAAGTCGTCAGACGTCATCAGCACCCTGTCCGGCCTTTTGAAACAGGCAGGGGTCAGGGTGTGCCTGAACCAGAAGACAGAGGGGCTGGTGGTGGAAGATAATGTGTGTAAGGGCGTGCGCGCCGGCGGCAGGATACAGACAGCAGACCGGGTTATCGTGGCCACCGGCGGACTGTCCTATCCCGCCACCGGCTCCACCGGCGACGGCCTTAAGTGGGCCGCTGACAGCGGACATCGGATTACGGAGCTGTCCCCGGCCCTGGTTCCCTTTGAGGTGAGGGAGACGGAGACAGCCAGGGAGCTGCAGGGCCTTTCGCTTAAAAATGTGGAGGCTGCTGTATACGACGGAAAAAAGGAATTATACCGGGAATTCGGGGAAATGCTGTTTACCCATTTCGGGGTCAGCGGCCCCGTGCTTTTAAGCGCCAGTTCCTTCTGCGCCAGGGCCATAAGGAAGCGGCCTCTGCGCCTGGCGATTGATTTGAAGCCGGCCTTGTCCTGGGAGCAGCTGGACGAGCGCATTCTCAGGGATTTTTCGGACAGCCGGAACAAGCAGTTTAAGAATGCCCTGAACCATCTTTATCCGGCAAAGCTGATTCCGGTTATCATTGACCGCAGCAGCGTGGACCCGGATAAAAAGGTGAATGAGGTCACCAGGGAGGAGCGGCGCAGTCTGGCGGAAGCCACCAAGGCCCTGGAGTTTACTCTGACCGGACTCAGGGGCTATAAGGAAGCCATCATAACCCAGGGCGGCATATCCGTAAAGGATATAAATCCCTCCACCATGGAGTCCAGGAAGGTAAGGGGCCTGTATTTCGCAGGGGAGATACTGGATTTGGACGCAGTGACCGGCGGCTTCAACCTGCAGATTGCCTGGTCCACGGGCTGGGCGGCCGGGAAGGCCGCGGCATTATAGCGCCAGGGGCGCGGACCGTGGTATGGGCGCGGACCGTGGTTTGGGCGCAGCAGGATACATGAATAGAATCAATTACATGAACACAGGACAGGAGAGAATGCAACACATGGAGTATTTCAATATTGCCATTGACGGTCCGGCAGGGGCCGGTAAAAGCACCATTGCAAAGCTGGCTGCTAAAAAGCTGGGATTCGTGTATGTGGATACAGGAGCCATGTACCGTTCCATGGCCCTGTATTTTATCAGACAGGGTATTTCGCCGGAGGATGAGGAGGCCATAGCCAGGGCCTGCGGTCAGGTGGAGGTCACCATCCGCTATGTGGACGGGGCCCAGCAGGTGATTTTAAACGGAGAGGACGTATCCGGACTCATACGGGCGGAGGAAGTGGGCCGCATGGCGTCTGCCACGTCAGTGTACGCACCGGTCAGGCAGAAACTGGTTCAGCTTCAGAAGCAGCTGGCCAGGGAAGCGGATGTAATCATGGACGGCCGCGATATCGGCACCTGCGTGCTGCCGGATGCGCCTGCCAAGATTTACCTGACAGCCTCCGTGGAAATCCGGGCAAGACGCCGGTTCAGGGAACTGGAGGAAAAGGGGGAGGCAAGGGATATTAAGGAAATTGAGAAGGACATAGAGGAGAGGGATTACCGGGACATGCACCGGGAAAATTCGCCTTTAAGGCAGGCGGAGGATGCCCTGCTCCTTGATACCTCCCACATGACCATTGACCAGGTGGTGGACTCCATCATACGTATAGCCAGGGAGCGGGGGTATGAGGGATAGCCATGGACAGAAACGTAACAGTAGCAAAAAGCGCCGGTTTCTGCTTTGGCGTGGAACGGGCTGTGGACCAGGTCTATGAACAGATAGAAGCCCTAAAGAGCGGCAGGACGTCCGGCCCCATCTATACCTACGGTCCCATTATCCACAATGAAGAGGTGGTAAAGGATTTGTCGGATAAGGGCGTCATGGTCCTGGAAACAGAGGAGGAGCTGAGAGCCCTTCCCCGGAACCAGGGGACGGTCATCATCCGTTCCCACGGCGTCAGCCGGCATGTGTACGAGATTTTAAAGGAGCGGAACGTGGCCGTCGTGGACGCCACCTGCCCCTTTGTGAAGAAAATACACCGCATTGTGGCGGAGCATTCCGCGGCCGGGGAGGCAGTGGTCATCATCGGAAGTCCGGACCATCCTGAGGTGGAAGGAATCAAGGGATGGGGGAATGAACATACTACGGTTATAAAGGATGGGGAGGGGGTAGATAACTACCGTCTGCCGGAGGGCCGAAAGTTATGTATCGTGTCCCAAACGACATTTAATTACAACAAATTTAAAGAATTAGTTGAAAAATTTTTAAAAAAGGGTTATGATAGTAGTGTTTTAAATACGATTTGCAATGCAACACAGGAAAGACAAGTGGAGGCAGCAAGAATTGCTTCGCAGGTGGACGCCATGATTGTGATTGGCGGCAGGCATTCTTCCAACACCCAGAAGCTTTACGAGATATGCCTCAAGGAGTGTAAAGACACCTTTTACATTCAGACACTCGGCGATTTAGATCCTGACAGTGTATCTTCTGTGCGCAGCGTAGGTATTACAGCTGGGGCATCCACCCCAAGAAAAATTATTGAGGAGGTTCATACCAGAATGGCAGAGCAAAGTTTTGCAGAGTTATTAAAGGAAGAGGAAGAATCAACCAAACCAATACGTACAGGAGAGATAGTCACCGGTCAGGTCATCGAAGTCAGCAAAGATGAGATAATACTGAGTATTGCAGGTAATAAGTCCGAGGGTGTCATCACACGGGACGAATACAGCAACGACAGCAACGTGGATTTGACCACAAAAGTACAGATTGGTGAAGAGATGGAAGCCAAGGTCATTAAGCTTAATGACGGCGTAGGCATGGTTTCCTTATCCTATAAGCGTATGGCAGCTGACAGAGGCAACAAGCGTCTGGAAGAGGCATTTGAGAACCAGGAGGTTCTGACAGCAAAGGTAGCACAGGTATTAGACGGCGGCTTAAGCGTTGAGGTTGAGGGCGCAAGGGTATTCATCCCGGCCAGCCTTGTATCTGACAGCTATGAGAAGGACCTGTCCAAGTATGCGGGACAGGATATTGATTTTGTTATCACAGAATTCAATCCTAAGAGAAGAAGAATCATCGGCGACAGGAAACAGCTTCTGGTTGCACAGAAGGCGAAGCTGAAGGAAGAACTGTTCGCAAGAATCCAGCCAGGCGATACCGTTGAGGGTATAGTTAAGAATGTGACTGACTTTGGCGCATTTATTGATTTGGGCGGTGCAGACGGACTTCTTCATATTTCCGAGATGAGCTGGGGCCGTGTTGAGAATCCTAAGAAGGTATTCAAGGCAGGCGACCAGGTAAGGGTACTGATTAAGGATATCCAGGGAGAGAAGATTGCCCTGAGCCTTAAGTTCCCGGAGGCTAATCCATGGGTCAATGCGGCTGACAAGTATGCGGTTGGCAACGTGGTATACGGCCGTGTGGCACGTATGACTGATTTCGGCGCATTTGTTGAGCTGGAGCCAGGCGTGGATGCGCTGCTTCATGTATCCCAGATTTCCAGGGAGCATGTTGAGAAGCCTGCTGATGTTTTAAGAATCGGCCAGGAGATTGAGGCCAGAGTGGTGGACTTTAACGAGGCAGACCACAAAATCAGCTTAAGCATCAAGGCTATGATGGCGCCTGCTGCACAGGATGCAGACGTGGCAGACGTGGATATTGATGCAATGTCACAGTACACAGAAGAATAAGATTTGAATTCATCAGGACTGGTTATGGGTTTTGGCCCATAGCCAGTTTTTTTGGGCTCTTTGTCAATAGTTGGGGTGGGATTTTTGATGCTTAATTGCCATATCAGCTTGTGACCGTGCCGGGTTCCGTGCTATACTGGAACAAAAAGGAAAAACAGGACCGGACACAGGCTGCGGTGCAGCAGGAAGGGGACGGCATGAAGGTGCGATGCAGCGGGTGCGGCGCCGTTTTTATGAATATAACTATGACAGCGAAAGCTGGTCCGGGACAGGGGATAAGAGGGAAAACCCGTATACCAGTGCTATCTGGTGGACCAGGATGCGGATGAGATGGACCTGATTCTTCGGTGTGTGACATACGGCGGGGAATCGGAGGGTTATGAGGGATACTGGCAGATACGTGTCCGCTTAAGGATACCGCCTGCCGGGGCATCCGTTACATACGGCCCGGAGGAGAACGGGGAAAATAAGGGAGGGACACAGGGATGTCTATTCCGGCGCAGCGTCATGGTCTTCGGCCGGTTTGATAAGAAAATGGAGGCAGCCATAGATGAAATCTTTGGCTCCATACGAATCAGCAGCCTGGAAGAGACTATTTCATAGCAGGGTTCAGAAGCAGGGATGCCTCGAAGATTCCATTGCCGTAGTCAAATTTTAAGATGCCGTGATACCGTTCCACCAGATACCGGACAGAGGTGGTGCCGGTTCCCATATCCTCACGCTTGGAGGAGAGAAAGCGTCCGTCCTTCATCCGTATGAGGTGGGAATAGGTGTTCTGTATGGACATGGCAATCATGGACTCTCCGGCCTGTCCGATGTTGATGGTGATGGAAGGGGTGCCCAGGGTCTGCCTTTGGCATGCCTCCACTGCATTGGAGAGAAGGTTGCCCAGGATGGTGCAGAAGTCAATCTCCGGAACCGGAAGGTTCTGGGGCAGGGATATGGAGGAATTCACGGAAATCCCCTGGGACTGGGCGGTCTGTATGTAATAATTGAGCAGGGCATTGGAGGAGGGGTTCTGGCAGTACTGGGTGGTGTCCAGGGTCTTGTAGGAGCCCAGATAGTCGTTGATGTACTCCAGGGCGAATTCTGTTTCTCCCTGTTCCAGCAGCCCTTTCAGGGTGATGAGATGATGGCGGTAATCATGGCGTGCTTTTTTGAATTGTTCCAGGTTATACTGCAGCGTGGCCATCTGGGATTTCTGGACACTGGCCAGCAGCCGGGTGGTGCGGTACTGCTCCTTGGCCGCATAGCTTTCGGCCAGCCGTGACAAAATCCTCAGACTTACATAGTGGACTGTATAAATACAGGCAAACCAGCAGACAGCAAAAAAGACCATGTCAGGATGATACTGAAGCATGCGGACAGGAGACAGGGAGCGGGATGCCAGGCGGAACATGATGAAAAAGAGCACCGGAATGGCAGCCAGATAGTTCCATACAGGAAGAAGCCGTGTGTATTCTACTGCCTTGGTCAGGTATTTGTGCAGGATGTAATAGGCCGCCCAGACCATGAGAAACAGAAAAATAAGGCTGCTTAACAGCTCGTCCCCTGTGATAAAGGAACTGCTCTCATGAAGGGAGGCAGAGGCATTGGACAGGTCGGCGCAGTATCCGGCGGTGTCCGTGAAGTTCTTGAAAAGGAAGAGGGAATAGATGGTCACAGGCCAGTCTGTCCGCACCATCCATTTGCACACCAGTATGTTGGTGGTCATGGTGGTGCAGGCCCATGCCAGCTCTAACCAGGGCTGATTCAGAAAGTGACGGAAGCAGGAAAGACACAGAAAGTATACAAAAAACAGGTATCCCATAAGAATACCTGCGGTTTTTGGCATAGTATACCGCCACTCCTTTTGGAATACTGCCAGAAAGGGAACAATGATGAATATGATTTCAGCCAAAATCATACATATCAGCTGTAGCTGTGCAAAGCCCATCAGACGCCTCCGTTTAGCCTGGAGAACTGGTAATCTGCATATTGCTGATGAATCTGCGACCGCATGGTCCTGGTAATAGGCAGATGTTCCCCGGTTGTCAAAATGAACTCGGCTCTCTCCATGGAGAATACCTTGTCCATATTGATGATGCAATTCCGGTAGCAGCATAGGAACTGGGAGTAGGCAAGGAGCATACCGGAAAAATCTTCAAACCGCATATAAGTTCGGACCGTCTTGTCCGGAAGATGGATTTGTATGTAGTGGTTTGAGTAATCTGTGTAAAGGATGGCGTCGATGGGAATCTTCACCATGATGCGGCTTTCCTTTACTTCTATATAGTGACTTTGCTTTCTGCGGGTCACTGACTTAAAATACTCCATGGTCTGGCTGAACTTCTCATAGCGGATGGGCTTAACCATATAGTCCAGGGCGCGGACCTCAAAGCCCTTCAGAGCAAAATCCGTGCTGCTGGTGGTGAATACAATGGTGCAGGATTCGTCATCCCTGCGGACCTTTTCGGCAATACGGATGCCGGAAGTCTCATTCCGGAGAAAGATATCTATGAATATAAGGTCAAAGCTGCCCTTTTGCCAGCAGCGAAGGAAGTCGGCGGCTGTATTGAAGATGGTCGTCTGCTGGCAGGTATGTGTGTCAGAACAATAGGTGGATATAAAGCCGGCTAACTGACGAGCTTCATCTATAGAGTCGTCGATGACTGCAATGTTCACGGTGCCCTTCCTTTCTTTTGTATGACAACAGGGTAACAAAAGCCATATAAATTATCCTGTCACGGTACGTTATGAAACAATCCATATAGGTTCAGTATAATATACAACAAATTAAATTGCAAGGGCAATTGGAATAAGTTGTAAGTCGGTATAGGCAGGCCCCTGCCTGGGTATAATCCATTTGTACTTAATTTGCATCAGTAAGAAAGGAGCAAGAACCTATATGGGAAAGTCTAAGAAAAATGAGGCCTTTAATCCCCATGACCTGAGCGCACAGGACCAGCTTAAGTTTGAGATTGCCCAGGAACTGGGACTGGATGCCAAGGTTATGGAAGGCGGATGGAGAAGCCTGACAGCCAAGGAAAGCGGAAAGATAGGGGGACTTATCACCAAGCGCAAACGGGAACTTAAGAAAGAGGCATTGCAGCAGGAATGATTTTCCGATATACTGTTTTATATCTGTAATCAGGCAAGATACAAAGGAGACGGAAATGAAGATAGGGATAATCTGCTTTACGGCAAGGGGCGCCGGAGTATGCCGCCTGCTGTGCAGCCGGTTCAGGGAATCGGGAACAGAGTGCGCAGGATATGCGCCGCGGCGCTTCTGGAAGCCGGAATGGGAGTGTGAGGGAATCCTGCCTCAGGACAAGTCCCTTTCAGAGTGGACCGGGTCCATGTTTGAACAGAAAAGGGCGATGGTTTTCATCGGCGCAGCCGGCATTGCAGTCAGGGCCATAGCGCCCTTTGTCCGGGATAAGATGACAGACCCGCCTGTGGTGGCTGCCGATGAGGCCGGGCATTTCTGCATTCCCCTTTTGTCAGGCCATGTGGGGGGAGCCAATGAGCTGGCGGAACAGATGGCGGGCTGGCTGAAGGGCATACCGGTCATAACCACGGCAACGGATGTCAACGGCGTGTTTGCAGTGGATGTCTTTGCGGCCCGCAGCGGCCTCTGTATCACGGACCGGGAAAAGGCAAAACAGATTTCCGCCTGGCTGCTGGAAGGCGGGAAGGTGGGATTTTTTTGCGATACAGAGTGTAAAGGAGCTGTGGAAACGGATGACCACCGGCGCCTGGGAAAATGCATTGCCGGGCATAATATATGCCGGTATTTTACATGCCGGCATAACATATGGATTACATTCCGAAACAGTGAAAGGCCGGCAGCGGTACAGGCCGGGGATGCGGTCCGGGAAACGGAAGCAGCCGGGGAAACGGAAGCAGCCGGGGAAAAGAAAATGGTCCGGGAAACGGATGCGGTTTTGGAGGGGGCCGTAATACCATCCTTCCTCCGCCTGGTTCCAAAGATGGTCGTGGTGGGCGTGGGCTGCAGAAAGGGAACTGCGCCGGATGTCCTGGAACGCCGTGTTCTGGAAGCGCTGGAGGATGAAGGCATTGACCTGGCGGCGGTAAAGGCATTGGCCACCATTGATATAAAGGCCCGGGAGGAGGCGGTGCTGCAGCTGGCTGGCAGGTATGGATGGGAGCTTCGGACTTTTACATCCGAAGAACTGCAGGCGGTGGAAGGGGTATTTGAGGAATCCGGGTTTGTAAGGTCCGCGGTGGGCGTGGGAAATGTTTGTGAACGGTCCTGTGCGGCTAGGGGAGGAAGTCTTCTGATACATAAACGGGCAGGGGAGGGCGTGACAGTGGCCGCAGCGCTGGAGCCGGTCCGGACGGCTGCTTTCCGCAGTGTTCAGTGATTGCGGGGATGCGCCGGAGAAATTAGACATTGAGAAATACAGTTGGATATGATATACTTTTTTCCATAGTTTAAAAGTCAGATGTTGGACAGCGGGTGATACTATGGGAGATTCGTACATCTATAAGAATCAGAAAAAATTGAGATGGGGATACACCACAGGTACTTGTGCGGCAGCGGCTTCCTTGGCAGCTGCCGTTATGTTGTTGCAGGACAGAAGAATGGAGCAGGTATCCCTGACAACCCCAAAGGGAGTCCGTCTGGACCTGGAGGTGGAGGAAATGGAGACAGGAAAAAAATATGTCTCCTGCGGAGTCAGGAAGGATGCAGGCGATGACCCGGATGTGACGGACGGGCTTATGGTGTATTCCGTGGTCCGGATGCCAGGGAAGGATGATGCAGATACCGGTGGGGATTATGTGTATGAGGAAGACGGATTTTGCCTGAATTTATCCGGCGGAGTGGGAGTGGGAAGGGTGACACAGGACGGTTTGAGCTGTGAAGTGGGGAAATCCGCCATCAACCCGGTTCCCAGGCAGATGATATTCAGTCAGGTGGCAGGCGTTTGCAGGGAATCCGGTTTCAAAGGGATTCTTTTCATCGAAATACGTGTACCCGGGGCCATTAAGGTGGCGGATAAGACCTTTAACAGCCGCCTGGGAATCCAGGGGGGCATATCCATCCTGGGAACCAGCGGAATGGTGGAGCCCATGAGCGAGACAGCCCTTCTGGATACCATCCGGCTGGAGCTGAGGCAGAGAATCAGGAAGGGAGAAAAGAACCTTCTGGTGACGCCCGGAAATTATGGCGAGAACTTTGTCGGCAACGTGCTTGGCCTTGGCCTCGGGCAGGCTGTGAAATGCAGCAACTTTATAGGCAGTACCATTGACATGGCAGTGGAGGAAGGGGCTGAAGCCGTACTGCTCATAGGCCACGGCGGAAAGCTCATCAAACTGGCTGCGGGCATTATGAATACCCATTCCTCCTGGGCAGATGGGAGAATGGAAATCCTGGCAGCCCATGGAGCTGCCTGCGGTGCAGGAAGAGAACTGGCAGAACAGATTCTGGAAGCAGTGACCGTGGACCAGGGGCTGAGCCTTCTGGAAACAGAGGATGGCCTGCGTGAACAGGTAATGAAGCGGGTGACGGAACGGCTGGAACAGCATTTGAAACGGCGGGCCGGTGAACGCCTGAGGGCGGAGGCCATTGTATTTACCAATGAGCGCGGAATATTGGGAAAAACCACCGGTGCAGATGATTTGCTTATGTACTTTACGGACAGAACAAGGAATGGATGAAAGGCGGAACAAGATGATACATATAGTAGGAGCAGGTCCGGGCGCAGTTGATTTGATTACGGTCCGGGGACAGAAACTTCTGGCAGAGGCAGATGTGGTTATTTATGCAGGTTCCCTGGTCAACCGGGAGCTTCTGGACTGGGCCAGGCAGGATGCCAGGATTTATGACAGCGCATCCATGGACCTGGAACAGGTCATGGAAGTGATGGAGCAGGCGGAGAGGGACGGGCTTACCACGGTGCGCCTCCATACCGGGGACCCCTGCCTCTACGGCGCCATACGGGAGCAGATGGACTGTCTGGATGCCAGAGGTATAGAGTACGATATCTGCCCCGGGGTCAGTTCCTTTTGCGGAGCTGCCGCGGCACTGGGGATGGAGTATACCCTGCCCGGCATCAGCCAGAGCGTGGTCATAACCAGGATGGCGGGAAGAACGCCGGTGCCGGAGCGGGAATCCATCAGGCGCTTTGCGTCCCACGGCAGTACCATGGTGATATTTCTGAGCGCCGGTATGACAGGTGAGCTGTCCGCAGAACTGATGGAGGGCGGGTATCCGGGGGATACACCGGCTGCCATTGTATATAAGGCAACCTGGCCGGATGAGAAGGTGGTCCGGTGCACGGTAGCCACCTTAAAGGAGGCGGCACACCGGGAGGGAATCCATAAGACCGCGCTGATTGCAGTGGGAGATTCCGTGGCCCAGAGCAGCTACGAGCGTTCCAGGCTTTACGACCCTGCCTTCACCACCGGATTCCGTGCCGGAAGGGATGCTGTCTCCGGAAAACAGGAGCCCGGAACACTCTATGTGGTGGGAATGGGACCCGGAGAGCGAAAACAGATGACAGGACAGGCCCTGGAAGTCATGGAGCGGTGCCAGGTCATTGCCGGATACACGGTTTATGTGGACCTGGTAAGGGGATTGTTCTCCCAAAAGGAGTTTTTGACCACCGCCATGACCAGGGAGGAGGAACGGTGCCGCAGGGCATTTGAATGCTGCCTGGAGGGAAAGAATACAGCCATGATATGCAGCGGGGACGCAGGGGTCTACGGAATGGCCGGTCTTATACTGGAACTGGCGGAACAGTATCCAGGCGTCAGCGTCAGGATAGTGCCTGGCATCACTGCTGCCTGTGCAGGGGCCGCAATACTGGGAGCCCCTCTGATGCATGATTTTGCGGTCATTAGCCTGAGCGACCGGCTTACGCCCCTGGAAGATATATGGAACCGGGTGGAGGCCGCTGCCCGGGCAGGCTTTGTCATATGCCTGTATAATCCGGCCAGCAAGGGACGTCCTGACTATTTCCGTCAGGCATGCGGCAGGATTCTTAAGTACAGGGCGGGAAATACGGTATGCGGACTGGCTGTGAATATAGGCAGGCAAGGGGAAGGGATGGAGGTCCTTACCCTGGATGAGCTGAAGGACCGCCAGGCGGACATGTTTACCACGGTTTACATCGGCAATTCCCATACCAGGCAGATTGGGCCCTACATGGTTACGCCGCGAGGTTACAGGTATGAAGGAAATTAAGAGGAACATCCTGCTGTTTGCCGGAACCACAGAGGGAAGGCAGCTGGCTGAGTATCTTCAGGAGGCGGGACAGCCCTTTGTGATTTGTGTGGCCACGGATTATGGAAGGGATTTGCTGGAGGATATATGGAAGATGGACCATGCCGGGTGTATGGAAGTACGCCAGGGACGTCTGGACGCAGCGGAGATGGAGCAGATGCTTTATGAGCTGCAGCCGGCGCTGGTCATTGACGCCACCCATCCCTATGCAGTGGAAGTGACGGAAAACATAAGGAAGGCGTGCTCCAATAGAGCCGGACTGCGGCTGATAAGGTGCCTGCGTGAACCGGGGGCAGCTTATATGCCGGATGTGGTCCATGTGCCGGATGTGGAAAGCGCAGCCGCATGGCTGTCTTCTGTGCCGGGAAATATCCTGGTGACAACGGGCAGCAAGGAGCTGGCTGCGTACACTAAAATAGAAAATTACCAGCAAAGGATTTATGCCAGGGTCCTGCCCTCGGCGGAGGCTGTGGCGCTGTGCAGAAGCCTGGGATTTGAAGGACGCCATATTATCGCCATGCAGGGCCCCTTTTCAGAGGAAATGAATCTGGTGCAGCTCAGGGAATATGGGTGCGCTTATCTGGTGACCAAGGACGGCGGCGCAGCCGGAGGCTTTGCAGAGAAGATGAGAGCGGCCCAGAAGGCCGGTGCAGCGGCAGTGGTGATTGACAGGCCGGGCAGCGGAGAAGGCGTATCCCTGGAAGAGATAAAGGGACAGGTAAAGGAGTGGATGGACCATGAAAAGAGATGAACCATATATGGATGATTTAAGACCAATCGTATATCTTGTGGGCATAGGGATGGGAGGAGAAGACCAGCTTACGGGCCGGGCAATGGACTGCCTGGAGGCAGCCCAGGTGGTGATGGGGGCGGACCGGATGCTGGAGAGCGTCAGCGCCTACACCGACAAAAAGCGGGTGTTTTCAGCCTATAAACCCAGTGAGATGGTACAGTGGCTGGGCAGTTTCCGATGGGACGAAGCAGCCCTGGTGCTTTCAGGGGACACTGGTTTTTACAGCGGGGCCGAGGCAGCTGCAAAGGCATTTCTCCGGGAAGGGTGGGACGTGGAATTTGTTCCGGGCGTGTCCAGCCTGTCCTATTTCTGCGCCAGGTTAGGCAAGAGCTGGCAGAATGTCCATCCGGTCAGCAGCCACGGAAGGGACTGTGATGTGGTTGCCCATATCCGCAGCTTCAGAAGCTGCTTCATCCTGCTGGGCGGGGCGGGCAGCGTACCGGATTTGTGCCGTCAGCTGGTCAGCAGCGGAATGAGCAACGTGACCATATGGGCGGGAGAGAACTTTTCATATGAGGACGAGCGCATTGCCTGGGAAATGACGCCTGCAGAGCTTCTGATGGAGGACGAGCGCCTTCCCTTTGGAAGTCTGGCCTGTGTGCTGGTGGAAAACACAGAGGCGGCAGAAGGACAGCTTTATCCCCAGGCAGGCCCTGAGGATGACGACTATATCCGCGGGCAGGTGCCTATGACAAAAAAGGAGGTCCGCAGGATATCCCTGGAAAAGCTGTGTATCGGCGCCCAGGCCGTGTGCTATGACATAGGAGCCGGTACCGGCTCCGTGGCAGTGGAGATGGGGATGGAGATACGCAGCCGGGGCGGCAGCGGACAGGTCTATGCCATTGAGCGGAACAGGGAAGCCTTGCAGCTGATTGAATCCAACTGCCAGAAATTCCACGGAAGCTGGATGGGTTTTCACATTGTGGAAGGCGAGGCGCCGGAAGCTATGAAGGGACTGGAACCGCCTACCCATGCATTTATCGGCGGAAGCGGCGGCCATATGCGTGAAATCGTGGCAGCCCTTCTGGAGGCCAATCCCCGTGTGAGAATTGTGGCAAATGCCATTACACTGGAGACAGTGGGCGAGATTCTGGCCTGCATGAAGGAATTCGGATTTGCTTCAGCAGAGATTACCCAGGTATGGGCGGCGCCTGTGGATACAGTGGGAAGCTACCATATGCCCAAGGCCCAGAATCCGGTATATGTGGCAGTCATGCAGGACCCCAAAGAGGACGAGGGGGATTTGCAATGGCAGGAATTATGATAGCTGCTACGGGGAGCGGGAGCGGGAAGACCATGGTGACCTGCGGCCTGCTGGCTCTGCTTAAGAGAAAGGGATATCATCCGGCTGCATTTAAATGCGGCCCGGATTATATCGACGGTCTGTTCCACCGCAGGGTGCAGGGAGTTGAAAACGGCAATCTGGACAGCTTTTTTGAAACCCCAGCCCATATGAGGCGGAAATTGCGCCGCAGCATGGAGCGCCATTTTGTGGTGGCAGAGGGTGTCATGGGATA
Organism: Clostridium sp. 1001283B150225_161107_B6; assembly: GCF_015556325.1. Taxonomy (NCBI): domain Bacteria; kingdom Bacillati; phylum Bacillota; class Clostridia; order Eubacteriales; family Clostridiaceae; genus Clostridium; species Clostridium sp. 1001283B150225_161107_B6. The sequence goes on from NZ_JADNMD010000004.1 coordinate 195,011, forward strand.
TTTTGACGGCCTGGGCGGCGTGTCTGTCCGCGGCAGCTCCTTTGAGATTGGCCGCTTTCTCGGCCTTCCGGCCATTCTGGTGGTGGATGGGAGAGGGGCCAGCTTGTCCCTGATGGCTTTGATTCAGGGTTTTTTGGAGTATGATGCGGCAGTAGAAAATGATAATGAGAAAAAAACTCATAATAAATCCTGCGGTGACGCCTGCCATGATATGGAATGCGGAGCAGAGACAGAATACAAGATGCAGGAAGGAAATGAGGAAAAATATCGCGAGAAAAAAACTCACAGAACGGACAGCGGGACTGGGGACCATGCCGGGAGCTCTGGCTGCAGCGTGAATCATGATAAAATAAATAACAACATAAAGGGTATCTTTTTCAACCGCATGTCTCCCATGATATATAACCGCATAAAGCCAATGGTGGAGGAACGGTTTCGGATTCCGGTCATAGGATACCTGCCTGAACTGGAATTCCTTCAAGTGGGAAGCAGGCATCTGGGACTGGTGCTTCCGGATGAGATAGAGGGAATCAGGGAACAACTGGAGCAGCTGGCGGACCGGATGGATGAAAATCTGGAATGGGAGCTGCTTTTAAAGATTGCTGCTGATGCAGAGGGCTGGGATGTAAGTGAGGAGGGAAATAAACTCACTTCAAATTCCGGATTGGATAATGGGGATAATGGGGCTGAAACCCGGGAAGGGTCGGAAACCGGGTGCCGTATGCAGCCGGCACCGGGAGCAGGACCGCGTTTCCGCCTGGGAATTGCCAGGGATGAGGCATTTTGCTTTTATTACGGGGATAATCTGGAAGCCATGGAAGAGGCCGGGGCCCAGCTGGTGTATTTCAGCCCGCTTCATCAGAAGGAGCTGCCCGGGGGGCTGGACGGAATGATACTGGGCGGAGGTTACCCGGAAAATCATGGCGGGGCGCTGGCTGCAAACAGGTCCATGCGGGATTCGGTGGCTGCTGCGGCTGCATCGGGAATGCCTGTTCTGGCGGAGTGCGGAGGCTACCTTTATCTTCTGGACAGCCTGGAAGGTGCTGACGGCAGGGATTATCCCATGGCAGGTGTTTTAAGAGGCCATGGATACAGGGCCGGAAAGACCGGCAGATTTGGATACATAACCCTTAGACCCAATGAAGACCTTCCCTTTCTGCCGGAAGGGGAGGAGATAAAGGGGCACGAATTTCATTACTGGGACTGCAGGTGCAGGGCGGACGAATTCCGTATGATGGCCCTCAAGCCAAATGGCAGCCGCTGTTGGCCCTGCATGAGGACAGAGGGGCATGTAATGGCCGGATTTCCCCATCTTTATTATCCGTCCTGCCCGGAATTGGTTCAAAGGTTTGCGGACCAGTGTGTGGAATATGGAAAGAAACAAGGTAAGGATTATGGAAAGGGATATGAGCTATGACATTGAGGGAAGCAATCGGAATGATTAAGCCCATTGACCAGGCAATCAGGCGTCAGGCGAAACAGCACTGGGACCAGGTGGCTAAACCATTGGAAAGCCTGGGGGTCCTGGAGGAGGATATCATACGCATCGCGGCAGCTTCCGGCAGCCTGGCAGTCAGCCTGCATCCCAGGGCCATTGTGGTCATGTGCGGAGACAATGGCGTTGTAAAGGAAGGCGTGACCCAGACCGGCCAGGAGGTAACTGCCATTGTGGCAGGCAACATGGCACAGGGGAATTCATGCGTCTGCCTTATGGCCAGACAGGCAGGGGCGGATGTGATTCCTGTGGATGTGGGGATGGCCTGCCATGAGGCGGTTCCGGGAGTAGTGGACCGGAAGGTGGCGTATGGGACAAAGGACTTTCTGGAGGAACCTGCCATGACCAGGGAGGAAACAGTGAAGGCCATGGAGGCCGGGGTGAATATGGCCTCAGAACTTAGGAAAAGAGGATATGTGCTGGCCGGCTCCGGGGAGATGGGAATCGGAAATACAACTACCAGCAGCGCCATTCTTTCCGTTCTTCTGGATATGGACCCTGAGCTGGTGACGGGCCGGGGAGCCGGTCTCACCACAGCCGGTTACAGCCGTAAGGTGCAGGTCATAAGGGAAGGCATCCGTATCCACAAGCCGTCCGGGGAGGACCCGGTGGACGCGCTGTCCAAGGTGGGCGGTCTGGATTTGGCGGCCCTGACCGGTTTTTACATTGGCTGTGCTGCCTGCGGTATTCCTGTGGTGCTGGACGGGCTCATAACAGGAGCAGCAGCTTTGGCAGCTGTCAGAATCTGCCCGGATGTAAAGGGATATCTTCTAGCTTCCCACGTTTCAGCTGAACCTGCCGGGGCATTGGTCCTTGAGGCGCTTGAACTCAAACCCGCCATTTCAGCGGGAATGTGTCTGGGGGAAGGCACCGGCGCAGCGGCCCTGTTCCCACTTTTAGACATGGCCGCTGCCGTGTATACACAGATGAGCAGTTTTGACGATATCCATGTGGAGGCATATGAACATCTTGTATGATGGAAGATTGGCGCAATAAGAAGATGGATGCAATGAGTAGATTGGCGCAATGAGCAGATGGATGCAACGAGAAGTTTGGTGTATGAGAAGATTGATATAATACGAGCAGGAGATTAAGGGATGATTACTCTGGTGACAGGCGGAAGCGGCAGCGGAAAATCAGAATATGCAGAGGGACTGATTCTGGATTCCCCCTGTTCCCGCCGTTTCTATGTAGCTACCATGATTGCATATGGAAAAGAGGGAAGGGATAAGGTGATGCGGCACCGTATGCTTCGAAGCGGGAAGAAATTCATCACCATAGAAAAACCCTGGGACGTGGGAAATGTGGTGCTGGAAAAATATGAGGCAGGTCCATCTGCTTCTTCCAGGACAGACAGAGTCCTTTTGCTGGAGTGTGTATCCAATCTGGCGGCCAACGAGATGTTCAGGGAAGATGGTACGGCAGAGGCCGCGGCAGGCGCGGAGCGGCAGCCATCAAACCGGTCAGAAAACCAGGATAAAGGCCAGGATGAAAATCAGAACGGGAACCAGGATAAAAACCAGGTCCCATACCTGGCTGACAAGCTTGCAGCGGACATCATTTCCCTGGCAGGCCAGGTGCAGGATATGGTGATTGTTACAAACGAAGTGGACCGGGACGGAATCTGCTACGGACAGGAGACAATGGAGTATATCCGTCTCATGGGACGTCTGAATCAGAAGCTGGCAGCTGCCTCCGACCGGGTGGCTGAGGTGGTTTACGGCATTCCCGTGCTCCGGAAACCAAGGGTTTCCCAAGCCGCGGCAGAAGGGATTATATTGCCGGAGGGGAGTGATTTGAGAGGAAGGGAGTGTCAGGGAAAATGAACGGACTTTATTCCTGTATCATTGCGGTTTCCATGTATTCCAAAATACCCATGCCCGCTGTGGAGTGGACCCAGGAGCGGATGCGCTATGTTATGTGCTTTTTCCCGCTGGTGGGGATTGCAGAGGGAACGGTTCTGGGCCTCTGGCTCTATCTTGCCCTGGATGTCCTGAATCTGTCCACGGCGGCCGCTGCCCTCATAGGGGCAGCTATTCCAATCCTGGTGACAGGAGGAATCCATATGGACGGTTTTATGGATACCATGGATGCTGTCCACTCCTACGGCGACAGAAGCAAAAAGCTGGAGATTCTCAAAGACCCGCACCTGGGGGCATTTGCAGTGATTTCCTTTGGGGTATACATGATGCTCTACACAGGCGTCTTTTATGAGTACCTGTCTCTTGCCCGGATGAAGGACACTGGGGACAGATATTTTCTTTACATGGTTCCCTGCCTTGTGTTTGTGATGGAACGCGCCCTCAGCGGTCTTTCCGTGGTCACATTTCCCCAGGCGAAAAAAAAGGGACTGGCGGCCGGATTTGGAGGGGCAGCCAAAAAGAAAACAGATTCAGCGGTGCTGGTCCTGTGGCTGGCTGGCTGCCTGGGAGCCGCCATGGCTGCCGTTGGGACGGGCTGTCATGGGGCGGGATTAGCGGCATGGGTAATACTGTTTACCCACCTGGCCGTGTTTTTATGGTATTACAGGATGTCGGTTAACCAGTTTGGGGGAGTGACAGGGGATTTGGCCGGATGCTTTCTGCAAATCTGCGAACTGGCCGGGCTGGCGGCGGCATCCGTTCTTTTGAGAGCAGGATTGATGGGAGGAATGTAGAAATGGTCTTGGTAACAGGAGGAAGCTCCCAGGGTAAGAAGGAGTTTGTCAGGCAGCACCTTGGGAGACAGGGGGAGGATGTATCTGTCTGGACAGAGGGCTCAGAGGCTTCCTGGGAGGAATTCATGAAAGGAAGGTTCTGCCATGACTTCCATCTCTTTGTCAGACGTGTGATGGAGGGAAGCACAGGCCCGATTGGCCATGAATCCGAATGGGGATGGGCAGAGGCAATCATGAACCGGCTTCTGGAAGAACTGTCTGCCGGACCGCCGGACCGTGTCCTGGTGACAGATGAGATTGGCTGCGGCATTGTGCCGGCAGATGCCTTTGAACGGCTGTACAGGGAGGAGACAGGGCGGCTCTGCTGCCGGATTGCCGGGGAGGCAAAGGCCGTATGGCGGGTGTGCTGCGGGATAGGGATGCGGATTAAATGACAAGGTAGGTAGACATGGATATTACGTGGCTGGATATATGGAAATTTCACGGAGCAGCCCTGCTGGCGGGATGTGTGATTGACTGGATGGTGGGGGACCCCTTATGGCTTCCCCATCCGGTGCGCCTTATGGGAACCATGATTTCCTGGCTGGAATCACGGCTCAGAAAATGGGCAGCGGGACCGGGAAAGCAGAAAGAGAATCAGGACAGCCAGGGCGTTCCCCATGGGAAAGAAGAGCACATACAGTGTCCTGGTCCTGAAAAGACAAGGGAAGCATGGGCAGGTGTGCTCCTCACTGCCTCTATGTGCGCTCTGTGGTGGTGCATTCCCCGGGCGGTTTTTTCCGCAGCGGAACATCTGCTGCTGGCCAGGGCCTGGGCAGTGCTTTTGCTGGCAGAAGGTTTCCTGTGCAGTCTCATGCTGGCAGCCAGGGGATTGTACACGGAGAGCATGAAGGTGTGCCGCAGCCTGGAGGCAGGACGGACAGAGGAGGCCAGATACAATGTGTCCATGATTGTGGGAAGGGACACTTCAGTACTGGATGAGGGCGGAATTGCCAGGGCGGCAGTGGAGACAGTGGCTGAAAATGCCTCTGACGGCGTCATTGCCCCCTTTTTGTTCATGGCGCTTTTGGGGCCGGCTGGAGGCGCGCTGTACAAGGCTGTCAACACCATGGATTCCATGGTGGGATATAAGAATGACAGGTACCTGTATTTCGGACGCTGTGCAGCCAGGCTGGACGATTTGTTCAATCTGATACCGGCCAGGCTGACCGGAGTCCTGATGGTCCTTGGAGCCTGGGTCCTGCCCGGGATGGACGGAGTCCATGCCTGGAAGGTGTTCCTCCGGGACAGAAAGCGCCATGCCAGCCCTAATTCCGCCCACGGCGAGGCTGCCTGTGCAGGGGCCCTCCATCTGCGTCTGGCAGGGGATGCGTGGTACTTTGGAACGCTTCACAAAAAGCCCTATATAGGGGATGACGGCAGGAGGATAGAACCAGCGGACATAAGACGGGCAAACCTCCTTATGTTTTTCACAGAGGGTGTGATGGTCCTTGGTCTGGGTGTCCTGCTTCTGCTTCTGTGATATCATTTGGTAATTATCGTACTATATCTTCAAAAGGAAAGGTCACTATGGGAGGTTATTATGGAATATCAGCACGGCGGAGACATTTACAGCCAGGACATACAGATGGATTATTCTGCCAATATTAATCCCCTTGGAATGCCGGAAACGGTAAAGAGCACGCTGAGGGACTGCCTGGACAAGGAAATATGCAGCCTGTACCCGGACAGCCGGTGCCGGGAACTGAGGCAGGCCCTGGGCAGGCATCATGGGGTGGAGGATGAGTGGGTTATCTGCGGAAACGGGGCGGCTGATTTGATATTCGGCCTGGCCGCAGCGCTGCGTCCTGGCCGCGGGCTTGTCCCGGCTCCCACCTTTTCCGAGTATGAGCAGGCATTGAAAGCAGCGGGGTGCAGGACCAGCTATTATTATCTCAGGGAGGACGCCGGATTCGCCCCGGACATATCCGGCATGTGCAGCTGTATCAAGGAAGCGGCGGAGAGGGGAGAGCCCTATGATATTGTGTTCCTGTGCAATCCCAACAATCCCACGGGAATACCTGCTGAAAAGGAAGACGTGGAGCAGCTGGCGCAAACCTGCGGAAGTCTGGGGGCGTTCCTGGTTGTGGATGAATGCTTCTGTGATTTTTTGGAGGATTCAGACGTATATTCCGTCATACCTGACCTGTCCGGGTTTGGGAATCTGTTTGTGCTGAAGGCATTTACCAAGCTGTATGCCATGGCCGGGCTGCGGCTGGGCTATGGCCTTTGCAGTGACCGCTGCCTGCTGGAACGGCTGCAGGCAGTCCGGCAGCCCTGGTCCGTGTCGGGCCTGGCCCAGCGGGCCGGCGTGGCGGCTCTTAGTCAGACGGATTTTGTGGAGCATACCAGAGCTGTAATTAAGGAGGAGCGTGAGCGGCTGGCTGCAGCACTCCGGGACCTGGGTTTTAAGGTATATTCCTCCGGGGCCAATTATCTGTTTTTCAGGGACCCGGGAGAGGATGGAACCACGGAAAAAGGCCGGCTTTACCAGGAACTGCTGCAGCGCCGTATTTTGATTCGCAGCTGTGCCAATTATCCGGGGCTGGATTCTTCCTGCTACCGTATCTGTGTGAAGCTGAAACAGGACAATGAACAGCTTATCCGGGAAATGGCCCGGGTGCTTGAGAGGAGGAAACAATGTCTGAACCTGCTAAACCAATCATGATTCAGGGAACCATGTCCAATGCGGGAAAGAGCATTCTGGCCGCCGGACTGTGCCGTATCTTTCATCAGGACGGCTACAGGACAGCTCCCTTTAAATCCCAGAACATGGCCCTTAATTCCTACATAACACCGGAAGGCCTGGAAATGGGACGGGCCCAGGCCGTACAGGCGGAGGCGGCGGGTATTGTCCCTCATGCAGACATGAATCCCATTCTTTTAAAACCCACCACGGATGTGGGAAGCCAGGTCATTGTCCACGGGATTTCCAGGGGAAATATGAAGGCCAGGGACTATTTTGCCTGTAAAAAAACGCTGGTTCCCGATATCATGGCCTCATACCGGCGTCTGGAGGAACAGTATGATGTCATAGTCATAGAAGGGGCCGGCAGCCCGGCAGAAATCAACCTGAAATCCGATGATATCGTGAACATGGGCATGGCGGACATGGCCGACGCGCCGGTGCTCCTGGTGGGGGACATAGACCGGGGCGGCGTTTTTGCCCAGCTCTACGGTACGGTGGCCCTTCTGACAGAGGAAGAGAGAAAGCGCATAAAGGGATTAATCATCAACAAATTCCGGGGGGACAGGACCATACTGGAGCCTGGGATTGCCATGCTGGAGGACCTGTGCCATATACCCGTGGTAGGGGTGATACCCTACATGGATGTGGACATTGAGGATGAGGACAGCTTAAGCAGCCGGCTGGAGACAGGAAAGAGAGGGACCCCGGCTGCCGTTGATTTGGCAGTGATTCGTTTTCCGCGTATATCCAATTTTACGGATTTTAATGTATTTTCCGGAATTCCGGGAGTGTCCCTGCGCTATGTTTCAAGGGCCTGCGACCTTGGCAGCCCGGATATGGTCATCCTCCCCGGCACCAAGAGTACCATCCGCGACTTATTGTGGATGCGTCAGAACGGGCTGGAGGCGGCAATCCTTAAGCTGGCTGACCGCAGGGTGCCGGTGTGGGGAATCTGCGGCGGCTACCAGATGATGGGAGAGGTGCTGGAGGATGCAAAGGGCGTGGAAACGGACCGTCCCTCCCGGGTGGAGGGAATGGGGCTTCTTCCCCTTAAAACGGAGTTTGAGGAGGAAAAGGTAAGGACCCAGGTGGAAGGCGCCTTCGGCGAGCTGGACGGCTGCCTGGGCAATCTGTCCGGAAAATCCATTGCAGGATATGAGATTCATATGGGCCGTACGTTCATTGACCGGGAGGAAGGGGCTGCGGACACGGCCAGAATCGTTTCCTGGCGCAGGGAGCCGGAGATATGCCGCCCCATGGATTATGTGATGGAGACAGGCCAGGACGGGATATTGTCCAGACAGGCCAGGATGGATGGGTGGAACAGGGGGAATCTATATGGTACCTATGTCCATGGAATCTTTGACGGACCCGGAATTGCCGGGGCAGTGGCAGAGGCGCTGGCAGCGGCAAAGGGGCTGACCCTGGAGCAGGCTGCGGACATGGATTATCCCGCTTACAGGGAACAGCAGTATGATAAGCTGGCAGGAGAACTCAGGGAGAATCTGGATATGGATGCCGTGTACAAAATCATGGGCATCAGGCGGAAAGGAGAGGCGTAAGCGTATGACGGACATACAGTTGGAACAGGTGCTGCCGGGGGATATAGAGAGGCGCAGCTTTGAAATCATACAGGAGGAACTGTCCTTGCAGGGCATACAGCTGGAGCCTGAAAATGAACGGGTCGTCAAGCGGGCCATCCACACCACGGCTGATTTTGACTATGCACAAAACCTGGTATTTTCCAGCCATGCGGTCAGGAAAGGGATAGAGGCGTTAAAAGCCGGGGCAGTTATTGTCACGGACACCAATATGGGGCTGTCCGGAATCAACAAAAAAAGGCTGTCCGCTCTGGGCGGGGAAGCCTTCTGTTTCATGGCGGACCAGGATGTGGCTGACCAGGCGGGGACACAGGGAACCACCAGGGCTGTGGCCAGCATGGAAAAGGCGGCCAGGCTCTATGGCTTACAGGGGCGTCCCCTTATTTTTGCCGTGGGCAACGCTCCCACGGCTTTGGTCCGCATTTATGAGCTTATAAAGGAGGGACTGGCTGTTCCGGCCCTTGTCATCGGCGTACCGGTGGGATTCGTGAACGTGGTCCAGTCAAAGGAACTGATACTTACCCTTGAGGACACGCCCTACATTGTGGCAAAGGGAAGAAAAGGCGGCAGCAATGTTGCCGCCGCCATCTGTAATGCGCTGCTGTATCAGATTCCGGTGTAGGAACTGGTTGATGCGCTGCCGTATCAGAGTCCGGGGATTCCCTATTTCCGGCCGCTCCAGCAGTAGGTGCAGAGCTTGCACGGTGAGATGCCGATGGACTTCACCAGGTCATCCAGCCTGTGGTAGCGCAGGGTGGTGAATCCAAGGCGCTTGCGGATTTCCTCAATCATTTCTTTGTAATTGGCGCTGTCCGGGTCTGTATAGCTGTTTAAAACCTCACGGGACACATCATCGCCTTCCCTGTCCCGGATGATTCTTCTGGTTATCAGGTCCAGCTCTGAGGTGGAACGGGAGAAGTTAAGGTAAGGGCATCCGAACATAAGGGGAGGGCAGGCAGGGCGGATATGCACTTCCTTTGCCCCGCTCTGGTACAGGAATTCCGTGGTTTCTCCCAGCTGGGTACCGCGCACAATGGAGTCGTCGATGAGCAGAAGCTTTTTATTGCGGATCAGCGAGTCCACAGGAATCAGCTTCATGCGGGCAATCAGGTTTCTCTGTCCCTGGTTCTGCGGCATGAAGGAGCGGGGCCAGGTGGGGGTATATTTAATAAAGGGGCGGGCAAAGGGAATGCCGGATTCATTGGCATACCCGATGGCGTGGGCAATGCCTGAATCTGGAACGCCGGCAACCACTTCGGGCTGCGCCTCATCCCGTTTGGCCAGCAGCTTTCCGCATTCATAACGCATGCTCTCCACATTGATGCCCTCGTAGCTGGATGTGGGGTAACCGTAGTATACCCACAGGAAGGAGCATATCTTCATCTCTTCCCTGGGAGGGCTGACTGTTTCTACGCTCTCAGGCGTCATATATACAATCTCGCCCGGACCCAGTTCTTTGTAGTCCGTATATCCCAGATTAATATAAGCAAAGCTTTCAAAGGAGGCGCAGAAGGCATCGCCCTTGTGTCCGATGACAATGGGGGTCCTTCCGAACTTATCCCTGGATGCGTAGATTCCTTCCGGCGTCAGCAGCAGGATGGACATGGAGCCCTCTATCTTTTCCTGGGCAAAAAGAAGACCTTCCACCAATGTGGATTTCTGGTTAATCAGGGCAGCCACCAGTTCCGTGGCATTGATTCGTCCATGGCTCATCTCCATAAAATGGATATGGCCGTTTTCATAGGCTGAGGCCACCAGCTCGGCCTCGTTGTTGATTTTTCCCACTGTGGTTATGGCAAAGCTGCCTAGGTGGGACTGAATCAAAAGGGGCTGGGGTTCATTGTCGGAAATACATCCGATGCCCAGTGTTCCCTCCAGCTCGTCCAAATCCCCGTCAAATTTTGTACGGAAGGGAGTGTTTTCTATGTTGTGGATGGACCTTGTAAAGCCCTGGCTGCCGTATACGGCCATTCCGCCTCTTTTTGTCCCCAGATGGGAGTGGTAATCCACTCCGAAAAACAAGTCCAGGGTACAGCTGTTTTTTGATGCAACACCAAATATTCCGCCCATATATCATACCTCTTTTATCTATGTGTTTGTTTTACGCCTTTGTGATTGGTGCCGGCCTGTCTGCCGGTTACGGACTTATCATAACATATATTAGTAGTACAGGACAATATGATTGATATATTATTTATACTTATGAGAAACTATAAGCATGGCAGGAAGGGTTTTCCAGTGAATTTCGGTTCTGCTCCGGGATGACAATTCCATACATTTGAGGTATACTTGTGATAAATCTCACGGAGCAGTACACTCCGGGAAGAGGAGGCTTGCAGGTGACTGAATCAGATGGACAGAACGGGCAGGATAAGCAGGCTATTTGCCTGACAGTGGCCAGGGATGGCAGTGGTGATTACGATACAGTAGGAGAGGCCCTGGCGGCGCTGGGAGAAGCAGAGGGGCCGCCGGCCTGCATATTCATAAAAAAGGGCGTGTACAGGGAACGGCTGGAAATCAGAAGGCCGCGCCTTACACTGGAGGGTGAGTCGGCGGACAGCACAGTCATCACATACGGCCTGTCTGCCGGCATGCTGATGGAAGACGGAAGCAGGCGGGGGACATTCCGCACCTACAGCGTGCTGGTGGACACCCATGATTTTACCGCAAGGAACCTGACCTTTGAAAACAGCGCGGGTCCGGGGGAAGAGGCGGGACAGGCTCTGGCCCTGTATGTGGACGGGGACAGGATTCTGTTTGAGGGATGCCGGATGCTGGGAGGACAGGACACACTTTTCACAGGCCCCCTTCCCCCAAAGGAAATCCAAAAGAACGGGTTTATAGGACCAAAACAGTTTTCCCCCAGAATAAACGGGCGCCACTGCTACCGGAACTGTTTTATCTGCGGGGACATAGACTTTATATTCGGCAGCGCCACAGCCTACTTTGAGAAATGCGAACTATATTCTGTTGGCAGGGACGCAGAAAGAAAGGGATATGTGACTGCCGCATCCACCCCCAGGGGCCAGAGATATGGGTATGTGTTCAGAAGCTGCCGGTTTACGGGAAACAGCGCCGGAGAAAGCGTCTATCTGGGCCGGCCCTGGAGGGATTACGCCAGGACAGTTCTCATTGACTGCTATCTGGGTCCCCATATATGCCGTGAAGGATGGCATGACTGGGATAAGAAGGAAGCGCGGTCCACCCTGTTTTACGGGGAATATGCAAGCTATGGACCGGGAGCAGCGGACCGGGGCACAGCGGACCGGGATACAGCGGACCGGGGCACAGCGGACCGGGATACAGCGGACCGGGATATAACAGGCCGGCAACCGCCGCAACATGGCTCTCCCAGGCCGGACTGGGTGGCCGTGCTTACCTGTGAGCAGGCACAGGACTACACCATGGAAAAGGTGCTGGGCGGAGCGGACAGGTGGAATCCTGGGGAACAGGCATACATTTAAGAAGGAAGGGACATACGTATGGATTTATACCGTATCATACTGGTGGATGATGAGGAAGAGGTCAGGCAGAGCATCATCAGGAAAATTGACTGGACGGGAGCCGGTTTCCAGGTGGTTGGAGATGCAGAGAATGGGGAGGAAGCCCTGGAAAAGGTGGAGGCCCTGGAGCCGGACGTGATTCTGACGGATATCAGGATGCCCTTTATGGACGGTCTTTCCCTGGCTGAACGGGTGAGGCAGAAATACCCCTCAGTGAAAATCGTGATTTTTTCAGGCTACGATGATTTTGAGTATGCCAAGCAGGCCATTAAGCTGAATGTGACGGAGTATATCCTGAAACCGGTGAACGTGGAGGAGCTGACCGCTATTTTAAAGCGCATCAAATCCAATCTGGACGAAGAGATTGAGCAGAAACGGAATGTGAACCTGCTGCGTGAAAATTATATACGCAACCTTCCCATTCTCAGGGACCAGTTCTTAAACGAACTGGTGGGAAGCACGGTACCCGGACCGGTACTGAAAGAAAAATTGGCGGAGTACGACATTCCTCTGGCAGGAGCCAAGAAGTGGGTGGCTGCAGCCATTGACATAGAGCCGGAGGAAATCAGGGAGGGGAACATACTGCCTCTCCACAAGGAGAGGGACCTGATTCCTATTTCAGTTATGCAGATTGTGGAGGAAAAGCTGGGAAACTATTGCCGGTCATCCGTATTCACCTCTTCCAGGACCTCCTGGTCTGAACTGGCCCTTATTGCTGCCATTGACGGGGATAACAGCCAGACCGGCCTCATTGACGTGCTGGGGGATATCTGCAAGGAGACAAAGAAGATTCTGGAGGTGCCCATCACCATTGGCATCGGCCACAGCTGCCAGGACCTGGGGGAGGTCAGCAGTTCCTATAAGGCGGCCGTGGACGCCCTTGGCTATAAGGCAATTGTGGGGGCGGGAAGCACCATTTACATCAATGACGTGGAGCCTGTAAGCGGGGGAAAGCTGAGTTTTGACGGCAAGGATGAGGCGGAGCTTATTGCGGCCATCAAGTTCGGTCCCAGGGAGAAGATAGAGGAAGCGGTACAGGCGGTCATGGATAAGATGAGCGATGCAAAGGTGCATTTCAGGCAGTGCCAGGCATATATGCTCAGCGTGTCCAGCTCCATTGTCCAGCTGATTCAGCAGTATGACCTGGACCTGGACCAGCTGACAGAGGAAGGGGAAGAGCAGGGAGATACCTTTGCCGTCATACCCAGGATGCTGAAAAAGGAAGACTTTGCCCACTGGCTGCTTTCCGCCGCAGTCAGGATGAACCAGGCCATGAACCAGGAACGGGATAATACCATGAAGCAGGTCATCCAGAAGGCCAAGGAATACATTATGGACAATTATCAGGACCCGGATTTGTCTGTGGAGAAAATATGCCGCCAGCTGCACATGAGTCCGGCCTATTTTTCCACCATGTTCAAGAAGGAGACAGGGCAGGCCTATACCGCCTACCTGACCCAGGTCCGCCTGGACAAGGCGGTGGAGCTTCTCAACAAGACCGACGACAAGACCTATGTCATAGCGGCCAAGGTGGGATATCAGGAGCAGAACTATTTCAGCTATGTGTTTAAAAAGCGCTTTGGGGTTTCGCCCACAAAGTTCAGAGGGGCAAAATAGATACAGCAGGCCTGTCCCGCCGTGTGCAACGGGACTGAGGCAGGCCGCGTAAAGGAGCAGGGGACATGTTGTTTGAGAAGCAGAGGATTAAGCTGCAGAAGGCCAGCATACGGTATATTATATTCATCTACTTTACGCTGACGGCCCTGGCCGCCAGTATATTTATAGGTATTTCCCTGTATTCCAGGCTGTCGGGCCAGATGTCCGCCACCATCCGGGAGGAGAACCAGATTCTGATTAATCAGATAACCAGGTCTATGGAGGATTACCTGCGCACCGTGATGAAGCTGTCGGATTCCCTGTATTACGGCGTTGTCAAGAACGCGGACCTGGCAAGCGGCTCCATCGGAAGCGAGATGACCCTTCTCTACGACAACAACAAGGACAATGTGGAGAACATTGCCCTGTTGTCCAAAGAAGGAAAGCTGCTGGAATCCGTGCCGGCGGCCCGTCTTAAGACCAATGTGGATGTTACCGGGGAAAACTGGTTTACCTCCTCCCTGGAAAAGACGGAAAACATGCACTTTTCCACGCCCCATGTCCAGTACATCTTTGACGGCAGCGAGAACCAGTACCGGTGGGTTATCTCCCTGTCAAGGGCGGTTGAAATCACCCAGGGCCCTTCCACGGACCAGGGCGTCCTGCTGATTGATATCCGCTACAGCAGTCTGGAGCAGCTGTTCGACGGGGTAAACCTGGGAAACGGAGGCTATGTCTATCTGATTAGCAGCAGCGGGGAAATCATATACCATCCCCAGGCCCAGCTGATTGACTCGGGAATCGTCCGGGAGAACAACCTGGAGGTATCCGGCCTCAGGGACGGCAATTACCGGCAGACCGTGGATGGGGTAAAACGCACTGTCACCGTGAAGACCGTGGGATACACGGGCTGGAAGGTGGTGGGGGTGACGCCTCTTGACGGCGTGTCCCTGAACAACATCAAGACAAAGCTTCTGGTGATTTTCATGATTGCTTTTGTTCTCTTTATCATGACCATCATCAACTCCTATATCTCATCCAGGATAACAGACCCCATCAAGGAACTGGAAAAATCTGTAAATGAAATCGAGGCAGGCAACCTGGAAACAGAGGTCAGAAGCGGAGGCTCCTATGAGATACAGCATCTTGGCAATTCCATACAGAATATGGCCAGGCAGATACGCAGGCTGATGGACGATATTGTGGCGGAGCATGAATCCAAACGAAAGAGCGAATTCGATACCCTCCAGGCACAGATTAACCCCCATTTCCTATATAACACCCTGGACATCATTGTATGGATGATTGAAAATGAAAACCTGTCCGACGCAGTGCGGGTCGTGACGGCCCTGGCCAGGTTTTTCCGCATCAGCCTCAGCAGGGGGAAGAGCATCATCACGGTCAGGGACGAGCTGGAGCATGTGCGCAACTACCTTATGATTCAGCACATGCGCTATAAAAACAAATTCACCTACACGGTGGAAGCAGGGGAGGATGTCACTGACCTGGCCAGCCTTAAGCTTATCCTTCAGCCTCTTGTGGAAAATGCCATCTATCACGGCATGGAATTCATGGACGGAGACGGCGAAATCCGCATCAGGGCATGGCGCCGGGACAAGGATTTGTATATGAGCGTATCGGACAACGGCCTGGGCATGACCCGGGAGCAGGTGAAACGGCTCTTCGGGGATACGGACCATGTGCCGTCGGGCAGAGGCTCCGGTATCGGGGTCAGGAATGTGAACGAGCGCATCAGGCTGTATTTTGGAAACAGCTACGGACTGGAAATAGAGTCAGAGCCGGATGACGGGACAACGGTCACGGCCCATCTGCCGGCCATCCCCTATGAGGAAGTAAAGAATACGGAAAGTCCATGATAAATAGAATCGTGGAAAGGTGAGGAAGCCTATGTTAAATAAAGGGAAAATTCTCTGGTGCATATGGGCCGGTATCCTGGTCCTGCTGTTTTTGATGTCCTCCACGGACCTGATTATCACGGAAAAGAAAGTTGAGGTATATCCCATTTCCGTTATCGTGGAGGGTGATAACGACGATTACTATGTGAATTTCAAAAAGGGTATGGACCAGGCGGCGGTGGAGTTCCATGGGGACGTCAGCTTCATCACCCTTTATGCCCCGGATGACCAGGCGCAGCAGATGGAGCTGGTAAAAAGGGAAATCAGGGACGGAACCAGGGCGGTTATTCTGGCGCCGGTGAAGACGGAGGAGGCTGTAAAGGAGCTGGAGGACATGAGTCCCGGCTGCCCTGTCATTCTTCTGGGCCAGCCCCCGCTGGGAGGCCAGTCCCCGGACACCATCGGCGTGGACGGCAGGGAGGTTGGCAGGCTTCTGGGCGGGGCGGCAGCGTCCCAGGCCCCCAGGGATGTGCCGGTCTACCTCTTTTGCAGGGGGCTGGACTATGGGGACAGCGCCCAGGTTTATGAGGGAGTCAGGACCGTGCTGGAGGAGCAGGGGTATCAATACCGGCTCATTGAGAGGGAAAACCAGGACACATACCGCCAGGCCATAGAGGAAACAGATTCTCCCGGAGGCGGCAGGATTACCATTATAGCTCTGGATGTACAATCACTGGACCAGGCCACACGGATACTGGAGGAAAACACCATATATCAGGGCAGGGTGGCAGGGCTCTACGGCGCCGGAAGCACCACCTCCCTACTCAGGGCCCTGGACAGGGGAATTGTCACGGGAATGACAGCGTATAACCAGTTTGACCAGGGATATCTGAGCGTAAAGCAGGCCGTGGAGGCCATCCAGGGCACGCGGCAGAAGCAGCAGACCCTGCTGGAGGCCATTTATGTGGATGAGGACAAATTAAGGGATAAGACATATGAGAAAATGCTTTATCCCATTGAGTAAAAAAGAAAAGACTGTAAATTGGGAAAAGACGCGGTAAGGAAAGGGGCATTGCGGTGAAGCGGAATTGGATGTATCTATTGGCGGCCTGTATGGGGGCGGCCATCCTCATAGGGCTGTGGCAGTACAGGGGAAACGAAGGCGGACGGCAGGCGGACAAGAATTCCATCCGCATCGGGGTTCTGCTCTACCGGGGGGACGACACCTTCATCGGTACCCTGCGCGCAGGCCTGGAGGACAAGGCAAAGGAATATGAACAGGAGACAGGCATCAAGGTAAAGCTGGACATCATGGATGCCAAGGGGAGCCAGAATACCCAGAACAGCCAGGTGGAGCGGCTGATTTCCCTTGGCTGCGATGCTCTGTGCATCAACAGCGTGGACCGTTCATCGGCATCCATCATCATTGACAAGGCCATGGACGCAGGCACTCCGGTGGTGTTCTTTAACCGGGAGCCGGTGGAGGAGGACATGAACCGATGGGAAAAGCTGTACTATGTGGGAGCGGACGCCAAGGAATCAGCCGTGCTCCAGGGAGATATCCTGGTGGATGCATACCAGAAGGATTCACGTACACTGGATGCCAATGGCAACGGTCTGGTAAGCTATGTGCTTCTGGAAGGGGAAACCAGCCATCAGGATTCCCTGATTCGCACGGAGTGGTCCATCCAGACCTTAAAGGACGGGAATGTGCCTCTGGAGAAGATTACGGGAGGGATTGCCAACTGGGACAGGAGCCAGGCGTCGGCCCTTATGGAACAGTGGCTGAAGGAGTATCCGGGACAGATTGAACTGGTGGTCAGCAACAACGACGACATGGCCCTGGGCGCCATTGACGCCATACACCGGGCCGGAATCGGGGCGAATTCCATCAAAGTAGTCGGCATAGACGGCACCCCTGTGGGTATCAAGGCCCTGGAGGAAGGGTATCTCTTCGGTACCGTGGAATCCGATAAGGAGAAGTATGCCCAGGCCATATTTGACATTGCCTGGAGCCTGTCCCTGAACCAGGACCCAAAGTCCAGGGTACCGCAGCTGGAAGGAAAATATTACTGGTGTCCCCAGAGGGCGCTGACCCAGGATGAGGCAAAATTGCTTAAAAACCAGTGAGTCATATGTAAAACGCCGATGAAAAAGGATAAAATCAAAGAAATTTTATAATCCTTCTATAAAAATCATATGGAAAAATGCACAATCAGGTCGTATAATGAACTTGTTGTTAAGCAAAAACAACCAAAGACAACAAAAATATAAGGGAGGAATTAAAAATGAAGAAAGCATTAAGTGTTGCTCTTGCGTGTTCCATGGCATTATCACTGGTTGCCTGCGGAGGCGGCAGCAAGCCAACAGAAGCACCAACCACAGCAGCTGCAGGGGATACCACAACCGCAGCGGCAGCAGACACAACCGCAGCTGATACAGCAGCGGCACCCGAAGCAGGCGCAGAGGTGGCAAACAAGGATAAGCCTTTGGTATGGTTTAACCGTCAGCCATCCAGCAGTGCAACAGGACAGCTTGATATGACGGCCCTGAATTTCAATAAGGATACATATTATGTAGGTTTCGATGCAAACCAGGGTGCTGAGCTTCAGGGAACCATGGTTAAGGATTACATTGAGAAGAACATTGATTCAATTGACCGCAACGGCGACGGAATCATCGGCTATGTTCTGGCAATCGGAGACATCGGACACAACGACTCCATCGCACGTACAAGAGGTATCCGTAAGGCTCTTGGCACAGCTGTGGAGAAAGACGGCAACATCAACAGTGACCCTGTTGGTACAAACGCAGACGGCACAGCAACCGTTGTACAGGACGGCTCCATCGAAGTAGGCGGAAAGACATATGTTGTCCGCGAGCTGGCTTCCCAGGAGATGAAGAACTCTGCAGGCGCTACATGGGATGCCGCCACAGCAGGCAATGCTATCGGCACATGGTCTTCCTCTTTCGGCGAACAGATTGATATAGTTGCATCCAACAACGACGGCATGGGCATGTCCATGTTCAACGCATGGTCCAAGGACAACAAGGTTCCTACATTTGGCTATGATGCAAACAGCGACGCAGTGGCTGCTATCGCAGAAGGCTACGGCGGCACAATCAGCCAGCATGCAGACGTACAGGCATACCTGACACTTCGTGTTCTGCGTAATGCACTGGATGGAGTTGATATTGATACAGGTATCGGCACAGCAGACGATGCAGGCAATGTCCTGAGCCCTGATGTATATGTTTACAAGGCAGATGAGCGTTCCTACTACGCACTGAACGTAGCTGTAACTGCTGATAACTATACAGATTTCACAGATTCCACCATGGTGTACGCACCTGTATCCAATCAGCTGGATGAGGCTTCCCATGCTACAAAGAATGTATGGCTGAACATCTACAACTCAGCTGACAACTTCCTTGGCTCCACCTATCAGCCTCTGCTTCAGAAATATGATAAGCTTCTCAACCTGAAGGTTGACTACATCGGCGGCGACGGACAGACAGAGTCCAATATTACAAACCGTCTTGGAAATCCAAGCCAGTATGACGCATTTGCCATCAACATGGTTAAGACAGACAATGCAGCTTCATACACATCTCTGCTTGAGCAGTAATATTCATTGAAACAACAAAAGTACACGATAAGAAGAATCGTGGAAAGGTAAAGATGTGCTGTTATTAGGGAGAAGAAATTCTCCCTAATATTTAATACTGAAACCTATCAATCTACATATACAGGAGTAAAATAATGGCAGATAAGAAAGATGATATCGTCTTATCAATACGCGGTATGAGCAAGTCCTTCGGCCGGAACAGGGTTCTGGACCATATCAACCTGGATGTGAAGCGCGGAACCGTTATGGGGCTTATGGGTGAGAACGGAGCTGGTAAGTCAACCATGATGAAGTGCCTTTTCGGCACCTACCAGAAAGACGAGGGAAATATCTTCCTGAATGGCAAGGAAGTAAGCTTTTCCGGACCAAAGGATGCTCTTGAAAACGGCATTGCAATGGTTCACCAGGAATTGAATCAGTGTCTGGAACGGAATGTAATTGATAATTTGTTCCTGGGACGTTATCCGGTTAATTCCATGGGTGTAATTGATGAAGGCAGGATGAAAAAGGAAGCCGCCGAGCTCTTTAGAAAATTGGGAATGACTGTAAACCTTACCCAGCCCATGGGCCGTATGTCCGTATCACAGAGGCAGATGTGCGAAATCGCCAAGGCCATCTCCTATAATTCAAGGGTGATTGTTCTGGATGAGCCCACCTCCTCCCTGACCGTACAGGAGGTTGACAAACTCTTCGAGATGATGAGGATGTTAAAGGAGCAGGGAATTGCCCTGATTTATATTTCTCACAAGATGGATGAGATTTTTGAAATCTGCGATGAGATATCCGTGCTTCGTGACGGAAACCTGGTTATGACAAAGAGCACCAAGGATGCAAATATGAATGAGCTGATTGCAGCAATGGTCGGCCGTTCCCTGGATAACCGGTTCCCGCCTGTTGACAATACCCCCGGCGACGTGATTCTGTCCATCCAGAATCTGTCCACAAAGTTTGAGCCTCATTTGCAGGATGTTTCATTTGACGTAAAAGAAGGAGAGATATTCGGGCTGTACGGCCTGGTAGGGGCAGGGCGCACGGAGCTTCTGGAAACCATCTTTGGTGTCCGAACCAGAGCGGCAGGACGTGTTTATTTTAATAACCGCCTTATGAATTTCAGCAGCGCAAAGGAAGCCATGGAGCATGGCTTTGCCATGATTACCGAGGAGCGCAAGGCAAACGGACTGTTTTTAAAGGGCGACCTTACCTTTAACACCACCATTGCCAATCTGCAGCAGTATATGTCGGGCATAGCGCTTTCCGATGCAAAGATGATAAAGGCCACGTCAAAGGAAATCAAAATCATGCATACCAAGTGTATGGGGCCTGACGACATGATTTCCAGCCTTTCCGGCGGCAATCAGCAGAAGGTTATCTTTGGAAAGTGGCTGGAGCGCAGTCCGCAGGTGTTTATGATGGACGAACCCACCAGAGGAATCGACGTGGGCGCAAAGTATGAAATATATGAGCTTATCATCAATATGGCGAAGCAGGGGAAGACAATCATTGTTGTTTCTTCTGAGATGCCGGAGATACTGGGAATTACAAACCGTATTGGTGTTATGTCAAATGGACGCCTTTCTGGAATTGTTAATACAAAAGAGACAAATCAGGAAGAACTTTTAAGGCTCAGTGCAAAATACCTATAAGGGGGATTCATGGATATGGCGAAAGGAAACAATGAGACTCTTACGGCTGAACAGGAAATGCAGCTGCGCCAGCCAATTGAGGAGTACGTTGGCGAAATTCAGAAAAAAATCGACAGTCTCAGAGCGGACGGTACAAACAGGGTAGTTGCCCTGCAGAACAGTATTGACGCAACAAAGAGAGACCGTTCCCTTACAAAGGATGAAAGGGAAAACAGGATTGCATCATGCAGCGCGGAGATGGAAAAAGCAAAGGCTGTTGAGGCAAAGAATAAGGATGAGATTGCAAAGTTAATCTCCGATGCCGAGAGCTACCTGAAGGCGCATTTTGATAAGGAATATTATCAGCCCTTAAAGGAAAGCTGCGAGCGGGAAAAAATTCTTGCAAAGGAAAAATACGACACAAAAGTTGCACAACTGAACAAAGAACATGAAAACACCCTCTCAAAGCTTACGGACCATCAGGAGATAAAGGATGAGAAGTATGTTCATAAGAACCGTCTGTTTGACGCGAAGATGGACCTGGACAAGGAGCTTCAGCGAATCAAGGACAGAAGGCATGCTGCCTTTGCATGGCAGTATCATCTGATTGATATGCTCCGCCTGTCTAAATTCACCTTCATGGAAACCAGGGCGCAGAAATGGGAGAATTATAAATATACATTCAACCGCAGGACATTCTTACTGCAGAATGGTCTGTATATCGCTATTATCCTGATTTTCATCGGACTGTGTATCGCTGCGCCGGTGATGAAAAACGTGAAGCTGCTTACCTATAATAATATTTTAAATATTCTCCAGCAGGCTTCCCCAAGAATGTTCCTGGCTCTGGGCGTTGCAGGACTTATCCTCCTTACCGGTACGGACCTCTCCATAGGGCGTATGGTTGGTATGGGCATGACCACAGCAACCATTATCATGCACCAGGGCATCAACACAGGCGCTGTGTTCGGCCACGTATTTGATTTCACAGGCATGCCCATTGGCGTAAGGGTTGTATTTGCCCTTGTTATGTGTATCATTTTATGTACCTGCTTTACGGCCATCGGAGGTTTCTTTACAGCTAAGTTTAAGATGCATCCATTTATTTCAACCATGGCCAACATGCTGGTGATTTTCGGTCTTGTGACCTATGCAACAAAGGGCGTTTCCTTCGGCGCCATTGAACCGGCCATTCCAAAGATGATTATTCCAAAAATAAACGGGTTCCCAACCATCATTCTCTGGGCAGTGGCTGCCATTGTGATTGTATGGTTTATCTGGAACAAGACCACCTTCGGCAAGAACTTATACGCAGTAGGCGGCAACCCGGAAGCAGCAGCTGTTTCTGGTATCTCCGTATTCTGGGTAACCATGGGAGCATTCATTCTGGCAGGTATCCTTTACGGATTCGGTTCCTGGCTGGAATGCGCAAGAATGGTAGGTTCCGGCTCCGCTGCTTACGGCCAGGGCTGGGAGATGGATGCAATTGCAGCCTGCGTGGTTGGCGGCGTATCCTTTACCGGCGGTATCGGTAAGATTTCAGGTGTAGTAGTGGGCGTGCTTATTTTCACCGTACTTATCTACTCCCTTACCATTCTCGGTATCGACACAAACCTGCAGTTCGTATTCGAGGGCATCATCATCATAACCGCAGTAACACTTGACTGCTTGAAGTATGTCCAGAAGAAGTAATTGGAAAAGATAGGTGTTTCCGCCCGTATTTCCAAGACGCTGAAAACCGGCTGAATACAAGAGGCTGGCTGCCAAAACCCGCAGCCAGCCTTTTCATGTATTTTAGATATTGGGCTTAAACAGTTGCCGGCCAGCCTCTTAACGCCGCTTTCCGCTGTCCAAGAACTACACGCCCCTGTAGATGCGTCCAAATCCCCCCCCCTCACTCTTCCCCTCACGGGCAGATGCACCTAACCTCTCCAAGCATCCCCTAAACCCCACACGCCAACTTACTATTTTGATATTCCCCCGTAAACGTAACATCCCTGCCAAACCATTCCGGGGGCTGGAAGGACAGGGCTTCTTCTTCAGTGGGAAATTCTACCTCGGCCAGAATGAGGCCGGCGTAGCGGCCTTCAAAGACATCCAGTTCAATGGTCAGATGGCCTGGGCTGTCCAGGGGGATGAGATAGCGTTTTTTGGTGAGCACAATGCCGTCGGCCTTGGGGAGCAGGTGGGAGTAGGCTTCGCGGGTCAGCGGAAGGTTGTATTCTTCCCTGGACAGAAGACCTTTGCCTTTGTAGGTGAGATAGTAGTCTTCGTCCTCCTGCCGGATGCGGACCACCGGGCCGGTGCAGAGATAGGCTTGCTCAATCTGATGGAAGGGATGGGTGTCATAGCCTTC
The DNA here is from genome assembly GCF_015556325.1 of Clostridium sp. 1001283B150225_161107_B6. NCBI lineage: Bacteria > Bacillati > Bacillota > Clostridia > Eubacteriales > Clostridiaceae > Clostridium > Clostridium sp. 1001283B150225_161107_B6. Next base: position 218,053 of record NZ_JADNMD010000004.1, read on the forward strand.
CGGAAGACGGGGAACCAGGAATTTACGTTCGATTTCCATATGGTAAAACCTCCTTGCTGTGATTGTCGATTAGTGGATTTTACTAACTATTTTTATTTTTTCCATTTTACAATCATATCATTTAACTCTTTCCCTGAAAAGTGATAAATGATAAAATACAATTACTATGCGATAAATGGCGGAAAGGGAGATTATCATGGCAAAGGTTTATGCATTTCTTGCGGATGGACTGGAAGAGGTTGAATGTCTTGCGGTTGTGGACGTGCTCCGGCGTTCCGGTGTGGAGGTGACACTGGTGTCTGTTACAGGGAACAGGAACGTGACTGGTTCCCATGGGATTGAGTTGGGGACGGACGCCCTGTTTGAGGATGTGAACCCGGATGTGGCGGATGTGCTGTTCCTGCCCGGAGGGATGCCGGGAACGAACAATCTGAAAGCGCACAAGGGCCTGGGAGAGGCTGTGGAGTGTGCCAACAAGCAGGGCAGAAGGATTGCGGCCATCTGTGCAGCGCCAAGCATCCTGGGGAGCATGGGGCTCTTAAAGGGCAGGACGGCCACCTGTTATCCGGGATTTGAGGACCAGCTCACAGGCGTGTCCTACACCAGCCAGGGTGTTGTGACGGACGGCAACATCACCACCGGCAGGGGCCTGGGATTTGCCCTTGATATGGGACTGGAACTGATTCGCCTGCTTCAGGGTCCCCAGCAGGCCCAGAAGATTGCAGCGGCAATCCAGTACAACTGGGGATAACATCCGGACGAGGGAAACTCCCGTTCTGTTCCATATCATGGGTATGTGGGATGGAATGGAAGTTTTTTTTGTAAAAAACGCTGGTGTTTTTAAAATGAGCATGCTATAATGGTACATTGAAGTGTAGCGCCCTCATGGATTATGGGCGAACCACATATATTTTAAGGAGGAACCCGTAAAAATGAGTGTACAAGTAGAAAAATTAGAAAAAAACATGGCCAAACTGACAATAGAGTTAAGCGCAGAGCAGTTTGAGGATGCAATGAAAAAAGCCTTCAATAAGAGCAAGAACAAATTTAATATTCCAGGCTTCCGTAAGGGCAAAGCACCTCGCGCCATGATTGAAAAGATGTATGGCGAAGGCATCTTCTATGAGGAGGCTGCCGATGAAGCTATCAACGCAACCTGCATGGAGGCAATGAATGAAAGCGGACTGGAAATCGTTTCCAGACCAGAAGTTGCCGTAGAGCAGATTGGCAAGGACAAGCCGTTCATCTATACTGCAACCGTAGCCGTAAGACCGGAGGTGACCCTGGGCGAGTACAAGGGCATTGAGGTAGAGAAGGTGGACGCTGCTGTTAAGCCGGAGGATGTGGAAGCTGAACTCAAGAAGGTGCAGGAGCAGAACGCAAGACTTCTGACCGTAGAGGACAGACCGGTTGCTGACGGCGACCAGACCGTCATCGACTTCGAGGGATTTGTTGACGGCAAGACATTTGACGGCGGCAAGGCAGCTGATTACCCTCTGACCATTGGTTCCCATTCCTTCATCGATACATTTGAGGAGCAGCTGGTTGGCAAGAACATCGGCGAAGAGTGCGAGATTAACGTAACCTTCCCGGAAGAGTATCATGCAGCAGAGCTGGCTGGCAAGCCGGCTACCTTTAAGGTGACTGTAAAGGAAATCAAGGTAAAGGAACTTCCGGAACTGGATGATGAGTTTGCAGGAGAGGTTTCCGAATTTGACACTCTGGATGAATACAAGAAGGATATTGAGGCAAAGATTCTTGAGAGAAAGCAGAAAGAAGCTGCTTCCGAAAACGAGAACCGTGTGGTTGACAAGGTAGTGGCAGGCGCATCCATGGAGATTCCTGACAGGATGGTGGAAGGCCAGATTGACAACATGGTTCAGGATACAGCCCGCCGTATGGAGAGCCAGGGTCTGTCTATGGACCTGTACATGAAATATACAGGTATGACCATGGAGCAGATGAGAGAGCAGATGAAGCCGCAGGCCTTAAAGAGAATCCAGACCAGACTGGTGCTTGAGGAAGTTGTAAAGGCTGAAAACCTGCAGGTTTCCGACGAAAGACTGGATGAGGAAATTGCCAAGATGGCGGCCACTTACCAGATGGAGGCTGACAAGTTAAAGGATTACATGTCAGACCGTGATAAGGACCAGATGAAGGAAGATATTGCTGTTCAGGAAGCGGTTGATTTCCTGGTAGCAGAAGCAAAACTGGTATAATTCACATATGATACGGGGGGTTCACAGCGCTTATTTGACTGGCTTTGAATCTCCCTGGTTTCTTATAAGTGAACGTCATTCCGCCGGGCGGGTGAAAGAACTGGCCGGGAGGGATGGCATGTATTGCGCGCAGACGCCTGAAAACAGGCGCCGCGTGCTCATAACTAGGAGGATGGTTATATGAGTTTAGTACCTTATGTCATTGAGCAGACCAGCCGCGGCGAGCGTTCGTATGACATTTATTCAAGATTGCTGAAGGAGAGAATCATATTCCTGGGCGAGGATGTAAACGATGTGTCCGCAAGCCTTGTGGTTGCACAGCTTTTGTTCCTGGAGTCAGAGGACCCCGGCAAGGATATCCATCTGTATATCAACAGCCCTGGGGGTTCTGTATCCGCGGGATTTGCCATCTATGACACCATGAATTACATCAAGTGCGATGTGTCTACCATCTGTATCGGTATGGCGGCCAGCATGGGCGCGTTCCTTCTTTCAGGCGGAGCCAAGGGCAAGCGTTTCGCTCTGCCCAATGCTGAAATCATGATACATCAGCCTTCCGGCGGGGCCAAGGGCCAGGCAACGGAAATTAAAATCGTGGCTGAGAATATATTGAAGACAAGAAAGAAATTAAACGAAATCCTGGCAGCAAACACAGGGAAGCCCCTGGAAGTAATTGAGCGCGATACAGAGCGCGACAATTATATGTCTGCATTGGAGGCCAAGGAATACGGCCTTATTGATGAAATCATCGCACATCATTAGTGCTGCAGCGCAGCGCTAAGGCATCAGGCCGGTAACGTAAAACAGCAAGTAAAGGATATGAAAGGTTAGGTATCGTATGCCAATGAGACCAGATGACACGATTCGGTGCTCCTTCTGCGGAAGGACACAGGATCAGGTACGGAAGATGATTGCCGGGGCAGGCAACAACAATGTGTATATCTGTGACGAGTGCATAGAATTGTGCTCTGAGATTCTGGAAGAGGAGCTGGAGGGACAGGATGAAGGGGAAAGCCCTGCACTGGCCGATATACGTCTCCTGAAGCCAAAGGAAATCAAAGCATTTTTAGACGAATATGTCATCGGACAGGATGACGCCAAAAAGGTGTTGTCTGTTGCGGTTTACAATCACTATAAAAGGGTTACGGCATGCCAGAACATGGATGTGGATGTGCAGAAGAGCAACATCCTCATGGTGGGGCCCACCGGTTCAGGTAAGACCTACCTGGCCCAGACCCTGGCTAAGATTCTCAATGTTCCCTTTGCCATTGCAGATGCAACTGCGCTGACAGAGGCGGGATATGTGGGCGAGGATGTGGAGAACATCCTGTTAAAGCTTATCCAGGCAGCTGATTATGATATCTCCCGTGCCGAATACGGCATTATATATATTGACGAGATTGATAAGATTACCAAGAAGTCCGAAAATGTATCCATCACCAGAGATGTTTCGGGCGAGGGCGTCCAGCAGGCCCTGCTTAAGATTCTGGAGGGTACGGTTGCCAGCGTTCCGCCTCAGGGAGGCAGGAAACATCCACACCAGGAGCTTCTTCAGATTGATACCACCAATATCCTGTTTATTTGCGGCGGTGCCTTTGACGGCCTGGAGAAGATAGTGGAGCAGCGCATCAGCGCAGGTTCCATTGGTTTCAACGCCGAGGTGGCGAGCAAGAACGACCTGAACATCGATGAGCTGCTCAAGAAGGTGGAGCCAAAGGATTTGACCAAATTCGGGCTGATTCCTGAGTTCATAGGCCGTGTGCCGGTGATGGTTTCACTGGAGCAGCTGACAAAGGAAGCCATGGTGCGCATCCTGTCAGAGCCGAAAAACGCTTTGACGAGACAGTACCAGAAGCTGTTTGAACTGGACAATGTAAAGCTGGAATTTACCCAGGAGGCTCTGGAGGAAATTGCACAGCTGGCAGTAGACCGCAAGATTGGCGCCAGGGGACTGCGTTCCATCCTTGAGTCAGTGATGATGGACCTTATGTATGAGATTCCGTCCGATGATTCCATCGGAATCTGTACCATTACCAGAGACGTAGTGAGAAAGGCAGGACAGCCGGAATTAGTATACCGCGACATGCCTCCTGCATCTGCCCGGAAACCGTTGTCAGAACGGCTTAGAGGGGACAGCAAGACAGGAGAAATTGCGTAGGCTGTCATGCTCCTGTGACAATTTAGAAGAGAGAAAGGGCCGCTGCAAATCAGATATGACCCGGACCAGAAGGCCTGTTTTCCGGCCGGTCCGGCACCTGCATTGCAGCGGCTTTTCAAATGGTTAAGATACAAGAGGTGAAGATTGAAAATGGGAGAACAAGTGATTACGATGCCCGTGGTGGCTCTCAGGGGCCTGACCATACTTCCGGGTATGGTATTGCATTTTGATATAAACAGGCCGAAATCAGTGGCAGCCGTAGAACGGGCCATGGTGGGTGACCAGAGACTGTTCCTTGTGGCCCAGAGACATCCTGAAATCGTTGAGCCAGAGCAGGGGGATTTGTTCCAGGTAGGTACCATCGCCGTGGTGAAGCAGCTGGTGAAACTGCCGGGAAAGGTGGTCCGCGTGCTGGTGGAGGGACTGGAGCGGGCAGAACTTCTGTGCCTGGATGCCGAGGAACCGGCCATGATGGGCGAGATTGCCGCCATTGAGGCGGAGGAGGATGACCTGGACAGCCTGACCCAGGAGGCCATGCTGCGCATCCTGAAGGACAAGCTGGAGGAATATGGGAGAGTCAATCCCAAGATTACCAAGGAGATTCTGCCCAACCTGATGATTATTACCGGGCTGAATGAGATGCTGGACCAGATTGCCATCCAGCTGCCATGGGATTACACCATACGCCAGACCGTGCTGGAGAACAGTTCCCTGTCAGCCAGATACGAGGTAGTGATGCATACCCTGCTGACTGAGATGGAGATATACAGGATTAAAAAGGAATTCCAGGAAAAGGTAAAGGCCGATATTGACCAGAACCAGAAGGAATACATCCTCAGGGAGCAGATGAAGGTTATCCGCCAGGAGCTGGGCGAGGACGCTGTATCAGATGCGGACGAATACCAGAAGAGACTGGACGCACTGAAGGCTGACAAGGAAGTAAAGGAAAAGCTGCATAAGGAAATTGAACGCTTCCGCAACATGCCGGCTGGAAGTCAGGAGGCCAATGTACTGCGCACCTATGTGGAAACCCTGCTGGATTTGCCCTGGAAGAAGATGTCCAAGGACAATGATGACATCAAACATGCAGAGAAGATTCTTAATGAGGACCACTATGGACTGGAGCAGGTAAAGGAGAGAATCCTGGAATACCTGGCTGTCCGCGCCCTGACCAAGAAGGGCACCAGCCCCATCATATGTCTGGTGGGACCTCCGGGAACCGGCAAGACATCCATTGCCCGGTCCGTGGCAAGGGCCCTGAATAAGAAGTATGTGCGCATCAGCCTGGGCGGCGTCCGGGACGAGGCGGAAATCAGGGGGCACAGAAAGACCTATGTGGGCGCCATGCCGGGCCGTATCGTGGAGGGCATGCGTCAGGCCAGCGTGAGCAATCCGCTGATGCTTTTGGATGAGATTGACAAGGTGAGCAGCGATTACAAGGGCGATACCTCCTCCGCGCTTTTGGAGGTGCTGGACGGAGAACAGAATGTGAAATTCAGGGACCACTATGTGGAGCTGCCCATTGACCTGTCCCAGGTCCTGTTCATTGCCACGGCCAACACCACCCAGACCATACCGGGCCCGCTGCTGGACCGTATGGAACTGATTGAGGTCAACAGCTACACGGAAAATGAGAAGTTCCACATAGCCAGGGACTACCTGGTGGCAAAGCAGATGGAGCGCAACGGCCTGAGGGACAGCCAGATTACATTTTCTGATAAGAGTTTGGAGAAAATCATACACAACTATACCAGGGAAGCAGGGGTCAGGAACCTGGAGCGCCGCATCGGGGACGTGTGCCGCAAGGCGGCCAGGCAGTTCCTGGAGGATAAGAAGAAGTCCATCAAGATTACGGAGAGCAACCTGGAGAAATACCTTGGCAAGGAAAAGGTGACCTTTGAAAATGCCAATGAGCAGGACGAAGTCGGTATTGTCCGCGGTCTGGCCTGGACCAGCGTGGGAGGCGACACCCTTCAGATAGAAGTCAATGTGATGCCGGGCAAGGGCAGCCTTCTGATGACCGGACAGTTAGGCGATGTGATGAAGGAATCCGCCCAGACAGCCCTGACCTATGTGCGGTCCGTGTGCCCCCAATATGAGATTGCCGATGATTACTTTGAAAAGCACGACCTCCACATCCATATCCCGGAGGGAGCCGTGCCCAAGGACGGGCCGTCTGCGGGAATTACCATGGCCACGGCCATGCTGTCCGCAGTGACGGGCAGGAGTGTCCAGTCCAAGGTGGCCATGACGGGAGAGATAACCCTCCGGGGACGGGTCCTGCCCATCGGAGGACTGAAAGAAAAAATACTGGCAGCCAAGATGGCCCACATAGAAAAGGTACTGGTGCCTGATAAGAACCGGCCGGATATGGCGGAGCTGTCCAAGGAAATCACCAAGGGTCTGGACATCGTGTATGTAAAGGCCATGGAGGACGTGGTGTCGGAGGCGTTTGTTTAGACGCGGCATCGGAGACGTTTGTACAAGCAACGGCCAACGGATAGGAATTAGGAGAAAGAAATATGATTATAAGAGACGTGAATCTGGAGACAGTGTGCGGCGTGACCAGCAAGATGCCGGAAAATATATTGCCTGAGTTTGCATTTGCAGGCAAGTCCAATGTGGGGAAGTCATCCCTCATCAATGCGCTGATGAACCGCAAGGCATATGCAAGGACTTCCTCCCAGCCGGGCAAGACCCAGACCATCAATTTTTACAACATCAACGGGGCATTGTACTACGTGGACCTGCCGGGTTACGGCTATGCCAAGATAGCGGTTGAGGTCAAGGAAAAATGGGGCAAGATGATAGAACGGTATCTCAGGAATTCCCAGATGCTTAAGATGGTGTTCCTGCTCATTGATATCCGCCATGAACCCTCAGCTAACGATAAGATGATGTATGACTGGATTACCTACAACGGATACCATCCCGTCATCATCGCCACCAAGATGGACAAGATTAACCGGAGCCAGGTGCAAAAGCATGTGAAGATGGTGCGGGAAGGCCTGGGGATGGAAAAGGACGGCATCATCATTCCGTTTTCGGCAGAGACAAAGCAGGGCAGGGATGAGATATGGGACCTTATTGAGGGGAATCTGTAGAAGCTCTGTATGTCTCAAATAGAACCTGAATTTATAAAGTAAAAAGGGCCTGATTTCCTGGCAGATGGGTATTACTTGCAGGAAATCAGGCCTTTTGGCGCTGATTTTGCATGGTTTTACAGCAAGCTCTGCTGGGAAGGCGTTATTGGTACTGCTCCTTCACCAGCTCGATAAAATACCTTCCGTAGGACGGAATATACCGGCCCTTTTGATATACCGCATAAAGCGTGGTCACAGTGGCGGGCTCTCCCACGGAAAAGCACAGAGGGGGATTGTCAAAATGTATTTTCCTGACATAGGATTCAGGGGCCAGGCAGAGGGCTGTGCCGGAGGCTGCCAGACGTATGGCGATATCGCTGTTGCGGGTAAACAAAAGGACCGGCGGGTTTATGCCGGCCTTTTTAAACAGCCCGGCGGATATCCGGCCTGTGGTCTGGTCCTGTGGATGCAGGATATAGGCTTCCTGTTCCGTATGCCGGATATCCATCCAGGGATAGCAATACCCGTCCCTGACCACTGCCTTTTCTGCCAGAGGATGATGGGGGGAGGCCACCAGAACGATTTCTTCCTGTCCCAGGTACTCCGCTGTCTGGGCGGGGTCCGTGGCCGTGGAATTATAGATGGCAAAGTCCACATTGGGGGAAAGGGCCAGCTGCTTTTCAACGGAGTGGGATTCCTCCAGAAGATGAATCTGTACATCCGGGTACCGGGAATAAAAACGGGACAGTATATCCGGCAGCAGGCAGGAGCCGCGCATCAGTGCCACTGCAATGGTCAGCTGTCCCTTTTCCTCCCCCAATAAATCCTCGCATTCTGAGTTCCAGTCAGAACCTATCTGGAAGATTTTTTCCGCATAATCCATATAACGGTTGCCGATATGGGTGGGGACCAGGTCATTGCCAATGCGGCTGAACAGAGGGGAGCCTATCTGGCGTTCTATATTCTTTACGGCCTTGCTCAGGGCAGACTGTGTAATGAACAGGGAGTCTGCCGCCTTTGTGATGCTTCCATATCTGCGTATGGCCAGCATATACCGTATTTCTTTTGATATCATCTGTACACCTCCAATGAAAAAAATTCATAACTTGGATGATTATTATGACTTTGACACCTACCTATGCACATTGTATAATAAAAATCATATACAATCAAGGGTTTCATCAATATTGCTGAATGGAGGCGCCATGGAAACAGAGAGAGCGGATTTTCTTGTAAGAGGGGCAAAGGTCTATAACAGCTACTTTAAAAAGTTTGTATCGGCAGATGTATCTGTATTGGGAGGGAAATTCTTATACATTGATTCCCGCAGGTCAGGCGCGGTTAAGGCTGACAGGACAGTGGATGCAGAGGGTATGTACATGGTGCCCGGATTGATTGACATACATATGCATATTGAGAGTTCCATGCTGACGCCGGGAGCGTTTTGCAGGCGGCTGGCGGAATGCGGGGTTACAACCATTGTGTCGGAGCCCCATGAGATGGCCAATGTGAACGGGATGCAGGGGGTTCTGGATATGATTCGGGCAGGGGAAAACAGCCCGGTTGATATTTTCTACGGGATTCCCAGCTGCGTGCCCTCCACCTCCCCTGAGTTAGAGACTACCGGAGGCATCATAACCTGTGAGGAGATGGAAGGCCTGAAGGAAAATCCCTGGGTGGCCTGTGTGGGGGAGGTCATGAACTACAGGACCGTTATCCGGGAAAACCAGCTGGAAATTACCCGGTTCCTTAAAAAGCTCCGCCAACAGGACCGCATCTTTCCCATTGAAGGGCATTGTCCGGCGCTGCTGGACCTGGATTTGGCAAAGTTCCTGTATCTTGGCATCAATGGGGACCATACGGAGCACAGCATGGAAGAACTGGAACAGAGGTTTGCCAATGGCATGTTTATGGAAATCCAGGAAAAGATGCTGCGGAGAGAGGTTCTGGACTACATCAGGGAACATGGTCTGGAGGAACATTTCTGCTTTGTCACAGACGATGTCATGGCGGACACCTTTTGTACCCAGGGCCATCTGGATGCCCTGGTGCGCAGGGCTGTGGAGCTGGGAATGACGGCGGAACAGGCAATCTATAACGCCTCCTTTACCCCGGCCAGACGGATGAACCTTTTGGACCGGGGGGCAATTGCTCCGGGAAAAACAGCTGATTTCCTGCTGCTCAGTGATTTGGATGGGTTTTCTGTTGCATCTACCTATAAGAACGGAAACTGTATCTGGAGCAGGGGACAGGTAACTGCGGAACAGACCCGGGACATGCGTTTTCCAGAGCCCTATTACCACAGTATCCGGCTGGATTACCAGGAACAGAGCCGGTTTGCGGTTCCCATGGAGCCGGATTCCGGCACAGTCCGGGTCCGGGTCATGGAGATTCAGGATGGCTCCACCAGGACAACGGAAAAAATCCTGGATATGCCGGTGAAGGACGGCATCCTCCAGTGGGAAGATTCAGGCTGCCTGCTGGCCGCGGTATTCGAGCGGTATGGCAAGGGCCGGGCAGTTGGATACGGACTGCTGACCGGCGACTGCAACAAACGGGGAGCTGTTGCTACCAGCTATGCACATGACTGCCACAACGTCCTGGTGGCCGGCGCGAATCCTGCAGATATGAAGCTCGCCCTTAACCGCGTCATAGAGATGCAGGGCGGCATGGCCGTGGCGGATGCAGGAACGATACAGGCAGAGCTGCCTCTTAATGTGGGCGGTATTTTATCGGACCGGCCGGCAAGGGAGGTGGGGGAAAAGCTGGCCGGGGTACGCAGGGCAATGGCAGACCAGGGTTACAGACATTATAACCCCATCATGTCCTTCTGCACCCTGACCCTTCCAGCCAGCCCTGCCTTAAAGCTGACCGATAAGGGGCTGATTGATGTAAAAGCCTGTAAAATCGTGCCGTTGAAAATGGAAGAGTAAATCAAAAGGAGGATTAATCATGTCAAAGGAAACTGAAGGTACAGCCAAGAGGGGAGCTTCCGGCACCTGGATTGACAGGCAATTCCGTCTGACAGAGCATGGGACCACGGTGCGTACGGAGATTCTGGCCGGTATCACCACATTTGTTACCATGGCATATGTGCTGGGAACAGTCCCCAATATCATGGCCAATGCAGGGCTTGACAGAGGGGTCATGCTCACATCCATGATTTTACTGATTATTGTCACCACAGTGGCCATGGCCCTGGTGACAAACCGCCCGTTTGCCCTGGCCCCCGGGCTGGGCAGTGTGGCAATCGTGTCGGGAATGATTGCCAACAGCGGGATTTCGCCTGAAATTACAGCGGGCGTTATTTTCTGGAGCGGTGTTATTTTTATTGTGATTTCCTATATCGGTCTCAGAGATGCTGTCGTAAATGCCATTCCCGCCAGCCTGAAACATGCGGTCAGCGCAGGCGTGGGCCTGTTCATCGCTTTGCTGGGATGTAAGAACGCAGGACTGATTGTTGCCCTGGAAGGCAAGAATAACCTGGCATTCGGAGACTTAAGTTCTGCTTCCGTGCTTCTGGCGCTCATTGGATTCCTGCTGATTCTTATCACCAAGCAGATGAGGGTGCCGGGATACATGATTTTTTCCATTCTGATTACCACTCTGGCCGGTATCCCCATGGGCCTGACTAAGATGCCCGAGGCATTTTTCATGGCGCCCAGCTCTCCCTTTGGCCAGTTCATGAAGATTGATTTCCTGGGAGCACTGCAGTTTGCCTATCTGCCGTTTTTGATTGCCATGTTTGTGCCGGATTTCTTCTCTACCTTCGGCACAGCCCTGGGCGTGGGCGCAAAGGCCGGGTTCCTGGACAAGGACGGCAACCTTCCGGGCATAGACAAGGTGTTTAAGGTGGATGCCATTGCAACCGCTCTGGGCAGCCTGTTCTGTATGCCGTGTATGACTACCTATCTGGAATCCTCCTCCGGCGTGGAGGCAGGAGGGAAGACCGGACTGACACCCATTTCCACAAGTGTCTGTTTTGCCTTTACCCTTCTGCTGACGCCGTTTGCGCTGATGATTCCGTCGGCTGCAACGGCTCCGGCCCTTATAATCATCGGAGTGGGCATGCTCAATTCCATGCGCAACATCAACTATGATGATTTTACGGAATCCTTCCCGGCATTTATCTGTGTTGCATTTACCATATTTGCAAATAATATTGCCAATGGAATCTGCGTGGCCCTGCCGGTTTATGTGGTCCTGAAGCTGGCCTCCGGCAAGATTAAGGAAATGCCTAAAATCATGTATGTGCTGCTGGGAGTATGCGTGCTGTATTTTTACAGTATCATTAAATAGCAGCAGAGAGCCGCTGGGTCCTTTACGCCATTCTGCACGGATGCTTTTTGCAGGTGGCCAGGCTCACTGCCACCAGCAGGATGCCGCAGACAACGGCGCCGGGAACGGTTTCCCCCAGTCCCCAGGGATTGCCGGCCAGTTTCCAGCCCACACATACCGCGAAGCCGCCCGTCATGGCAGATATGATGCCCTGACTGGTGGCTTTTTTCCAGTACAGGGCCGCCAGGGAGGGAAGACCTGCTGCGGCAGCATAGAAGGACCAGGCAAACATGAGCACATTGTAGGCGTTCTTGATGTAAAGGGCAATAATCAGGGCGCCCATGGCCAGGATCACGGACATGACGCGGGACATGAGAATTTCATGTTTCTCCGTCATTTCCGGCATGAAATTTTTTCCCAGGTCGTGTACAAAGGTCTGGACAGATACCAGCAGATAGCTGTCCGCAGTGGACATCATGACCGACAGGATGCCTGCCAGGGCCAGTCCCGTAAGGCCGGGAGGCAGAATGCTTACAGCCAGGGCCGGTACAACGGCATCAGAGCTTCCGTAGGAGGCTACCACATCCGGCAGAATCTGCCTTCCTGCCAGTCCCATGAAAAATACCAGGGCAATGGTTATCATGTAAATGGAAGTGCCCCAGAACATACCCTGGGTGGCCGCCTTCTTACTCTTGGCTGCAAAGGCCCTCTGCCACATCTCGGCCCCTGCCAGGGTGAACACCAGATAGGTGACAATATCGCCCAGAATGCTGCCGTTGATATGAGGGACCAGGTAGGATTTGTCCAGGTTCTGCCAGAAGGAGGAAAAGCCTCCCAGGTACCGCAGGCTGGAAAAGGGAATCAGGATGTAGACAAAGATAATCAGCATGAAGAACTGAAGCACATCCGTGTACACCACTCCGAAAAGGCCGGATGCAGCGGTGTAGATGATGAAGATAAGAGTGGCTGCAAGGGCGCCGGCTTCATAGCTGATGCCGAATTCATTTCCCAGCATTTTGATGATGGTGGCGGTGGCGGTTACCTGGGCAGCTACCGTGCCCATCATGGTGAATACAATCATGAAGGCCAGGATGCAGCGGGCGGTCCGGTTGAACCGGTAGTGAAAAAGCTCCGGTATGGAATTGATGTTTCTGGTGAAGCCAACCTCCTGGATACGTCCGGCGATGGCTGAGAAGATGAACATGCCGATGAGATAGGGGATGGCGGTCATGACCGCCTTAAAGCCAGTGGTGTAGGCAATGCCTGCCCGTCCCATCATGGCGCTGCCGCCGATGATGGAGGCGCATACAGTGGCAGTCAGCACAAAGGGGCCAAGGGTTCTGCCTGCAACGTAGTAATCGCCTGTATTCTTGATTCGTTTGACGAACCATACGCCCACAAAAAGCATTCCTATCATATAGAGGACAATGATGGCCAGATCCAGGTTAGTGAGTTCATGCATATATCAGGTCTCCTTTCGTTGGGGCGCCGCCTTGGGAGGGTGCGGTGATGGGGAATATCCTTGGATGTATTCAGTTTTAGGTAAAGGAAAAGAACGGACTTAACAAAAGAAACCGTCTGCATGGATGCAGACGGAAAAGTATACGACAATACAGCAAAATGATTTACCAGAATGTCCCTGTCCCTCTTCCGCCTATGAGATTAGCTGCCGGGTTCGGGAAAGAAAGGTTCCCTATCATCCGGGGCCGTAACAGGCCGGGCGGATGAATACACCCCAAAAAATCGGTTCTCCCACTGCTACATAGTAGCATTAAGCGACTTGGTATAATATTAACACTATCTTAACATTAAATATATCACAGAATGGGGAGCGTGTAAAGAAATATGCAGAAAAATGCCTTTTATTGGCACAACACCGGGCAAAAGCCTCAGATTCAACTCGACATATCCGGCATTTAGCGTATAATATATAAAGGTATGACTGAAAAATAAGACAGAGGGCGGAATGGAAATCCAGAGGCGCCCGGCTGTATCTGGAGGTATTATGTAATGGAAACGGGACCAATACGGGTGGCGGTCATGGCGGACACCCATGGAGTGCTCCGGCCGGAGGTGGAGAGGATTCTTGAAACCTGCGATGTGATTGTCCATGCAGGGGATTTTGACAATCAGATGCTGTATCACAAGCTGAATGTGGACCAGCCCTTGTATGCGGTAAGGGGGAATAATGACAGAGGATGGTCAGGGGGCCTTGGCCAGGTAAACCGGTTTGAAATCGGCGGGGTAAAATTCATCATGGCCCACGAACGTGTGGATATTCCCAGCATGCTTAAAGATATACAGGTAGTTATATTCGGCCATTCCCATATGTACTATCAGCAGGAAATCAGCGGAAGGCTTTGGCTGAATCCGGGAAGCTGCGGTTATAAGCGTTTTACCCTGCCCCTTTCCATGGCAGTGATGACCATTGAGGACGGGAAATATGAGGTGGAGACTATCTGGCTGGAGCATGGATACGGCACGCCCGGAGCAGCCACCGGCCAGAGAGAGAAGACCAGGGCCAGCAAGTATGAAAAACAGCAGAAGCGCTATAAACAGAAGGCGGGAAAGACAGCCGGCCAGAGCGGAACTTCCGGGGGAGCAGCACAGGCGGAAGGGGCCGGGGGAGCGCCAAAGGCAGCCAGGTACGGCGGACATCCGGCGGCCAAACCCGAGGCACCCAAGGCGGAAGCCCGTATGGTGACCGGTCCGGAGCAGGAGAAGGAGTATCTGTTCCTGATAGCGAAAATATTGCGTCTGAGAAAAGCAGGTGAATCCAGGGAATGGGTCATCCGGAATCTGGGAGAGAATTTCAGGCTGGCTGCAACCATCTACGACATATGCGAAAAAAAGCCGGACTCAAACGCCCGGCAGATTTTGGAACTGTTATTGGAACAACTTTCGTTTTAACCGGTACAGGAAATGGACTGATAGGAAAGGCATGGATAAAAGTCAGGATAAAAGTGACCGCATGACGTGGGCATAGATTTCCTGGCTTTTTGTTTTCCATGTATTGCACATGGATTCTGCCTGCTCCCTGTCGGGAACAGACAAATCCAGCCGAATCAGGGTTGTTTTGTTCTCACGGACCTCACAGTGGACAATGTAGTCCTGGTTGGTCCCCTTGTAGAAGTCGGCCGTGGTGCCCACCTCCTCCCGGAGACGGAACTTGTTTTCCTTAAGGTAATGGTCCATGTCCTCAATGATGGCGGAGGATATGTTCTTGCCGAAGAAGTTAAGGGTTTCCTCGCCCTCCCTGGTGATGTCATACCGGGTGCTGTTGTGGCTGGCCTCCTTGTGCACCAGGCCGGCGTCTTCCAGCTCGTTTAAGGCCTGCTGGAGGGTAAAGTAGGTGGTGTATTCATGCTCTGTGAAAAAGTTGGTGAGCTGGGCGTTGGTCAGGGGAAAGTTCACCTGCTTCAGCATATAGAGATTCATCAGTTTGTACAAGGTCATAGGTTCAGTCAGCATATCATACACACTCCATCAGGGTTTTCTTATTATTTTCTAATGTGGTCCTTTACCGCGCTTCTGACCACGTCTGCTACGCGGGGGTCAAAGGCTTCGGGAAGTATGTTCTCGTCGCTTAAATCCGCTTCATCCACCAGTCCGGCTATGGCCTCGGCGGCAGCCAGCTTCATCTCCTCGGTGATGGCGGCAGCACGGCCTTCCAGAGCGCCCTTAAAGATTCCGGGGAATACCACTACGTTGTTTACCTGGTTGGGGAAGTCGGAACGGCCGGTTCCAACCACCCGCGCCCCGGCAGCCTTTGCCAGGTCAGGCATGATTTCCGGAACAGGGTTTGCCATGGCAAAGAGAATGGCGTCCTTATTCATGGAGGCAACCATGTCCTGGGTAACGATTCCGGGAGCGGACACGCCCACAAAGATGTCAGCGCCCCTCATGGCGTCTGCCAGGGTACCTGTTTTATGTTCCAGGTTGGTTACATCCATCATTTTTTCCTGCATCCAGTTAAGGCCGTCTGCTCCCTTGGTCAGGATGCCGCTCTTATCGCACATGGTGACATGGGCAAATCCATAGGTCAGCAGCAGCTTTGTGATGGCAACGCCGGCTGAACCGGCTCCGTTTACTACCACGAAGCAGTCCTCCTTCTTTTTGCCGGTCAGCTTCAGGGAGTTGATGACACCGGCCAGGACCACGATGGCAGTGCCGTGCTGGTCGTCATGGAATACAGGGATGTTCAGCCTCTCTTTTAATGCTTCCTCTATCTCAAAACATCTGGGGGCGGAGATGTCCTCCAGGTTGATGCCGCCAAAGGCAGGGGCAATGCGCACAACGGTCTCAATGATTTCCTGGGTGTCCTGGGTGTCCAGGCAGATGGGGAATGCGTTGACGCCGCCGAATTCCTTAAAGAGCACAGCCTTGCCCTCCATGACCGGCATGGCTGCCAGGGGACCTATATTGCCCAGGCCCAGTACGGCGCTTCCGTCGGAGACAACGGCAATGGTGTTGGATTTGATGGTGTACCGGTAAGCTGCCTCCGGGTCTTTTGCAATCACCCTGCAGGGTTCGGCAACCCCCGGGGTATAGGCAAGAGCCAGGTCCTCCCTGGATGCCACCTTTGCCTTTGATGTGGTTTCAAGTTTTCCCTTCCATTCCTCATGGAGCAGCAGTGCTTTTTCATTGGTTGTCATAATCCATTCCGTCCTTTTCCTTATATAATAGAAACACAAAAATGCATTTTTATATATCATAACAATTTTGTCAGTGTTTATCAAGTTCCTTTTGAAATTAGGGGAGGCCGGGACCGGGGGAGGGGAGCACAGAGTATGGATGGAAAAACATGGAACCCGTGGTTTGCACAAAAGATGCAATTAAAACTTTTAAAACCACCCAAAATGTGATATCATGTTACGTAAGTGTGGACACTTTACACAGAAGGATAAAGATACAGGTGGTACTATGAGGGAACGTATTAACCGTCTGGCCAGGGGAATCATTGACAATGGTTCGCCGGAGCTGGTGCTGACGCCGGAGAGGGTGGAGGTTTCGGTTCCTGCGGGTGAGGTCATCCGTGGCGAGATATTGGTGAGCAGCGGCAATAACTTGCATATAAAAGGGCTGGTGTATTCCAGCCATGAAAGGGTCCGGGTAGTGAACAGCGCTTTTGGCGGACTTCGCAACCGGATTATATATGAAGTCAACGTGGGCTTTTCAGAGCACGGGGACGAAATCAAGGGATCTTTTTACCTGGTCACCAATGGAGGTGAGAGGGAGATTCCTTATTCTTTGCGTGTACAGGCCGGTGATTCAGGGGAGGTTCTGGGAAATTTAAAGACTCCCAGGGACTTTGCCCTGCTGGCTAAGAAGGACCAGGAAAAGGCGCTGAGAATGTTTGAATACCAGGACTTTACAGAAGCCCCCTTCATGCAGGATTCCCGGGTCCGTACCATCTATGACGGGTTGAAGGGAAGGGCGGGCAGGCGGAACCTGATGGAGGAATTCCTGGTGGCCCTGCAGGTGAAGGAACCGGTAAAGCTGGGGCTGGAAACCGGAACCAGGATATATGAGAACTTAACCGGAACAGCAGAGGATTATATTGATATAGCAGCAGGAACCTGGGGGTATGTGTCGGCGGACATAACCGCGGATGCCCCTTTCATTGAACTGGGGACCGCCAGGATTACGGACCAGGATTTTGTCCAGGGCCGGTGCAGGGTGGGATACCGCATTGTTCCGTCCAGGCTTCACAGGGGAAGGAATTTTGGATGCATCCGCGTCAAATCCCTGGGGGAGGAATTCCTGATTACTGTGGAGGCTGAGGGCCGCCGCGCAGCAGGGAGCACTGAGCGGGAATCCGGCACAGACCGGTTTATGGACCATGGAAGTCTGTATAAATATTTATCCCTGCGCCTGGACTATGAGGCGGGAGTTTATGAGCCGGCCCTTCTCCTGAACCAGATGATGAAGGAAACGGAGCATCTCAGGGCGGATTTTCCGGGGGATGAGAGGGCCAAGCTGATACAGGCGGAGCTTCTTATACTAAACGGCAGGGAGGACAATGCCTCCCTGGCCCTGGACGATGCAAGGGACCATGTGCTGGCCCACAGGGAGCAGCAGGTGGAATTATACTGTTTCTATCAGTTTCTGCGTCTGGAAATCAAGCCTTCTGTCCAGCAGAAGGAATCCCTGGTACGCTATATCAGAAAGCTGTTGTGGGAGGACGGGGAGATACGGCCCTATCTTTTCCTGATGCTGATGAAGCTGGATGAAACCATGGCCCAGAATCCCCTGGAGCTGTACCGGTCCATGGCATCCCTGTTCAACCAGGGCTGCAGCAGCCCCTTTCTCTATGCCTCTGCCTGCCGTCTGATGGAAGCCCATCCGGATTTGTTTGTGCGCCTGGGTGATTTTGAGATACAGGCCCTGTACATGGGGGTGCAGAAAGGAATTGTCAGCCGTTTAACCGCACTGAGGGCGGCAGAGCTGGCTCTGGGGCTTAAGCATTACAGGAAACTGGTGGAGCGCTTATTTGAGAAGCTGTACCAGACATACGAGGAGCTGCCAATCCTGGAGGCTGTGTGCAGCCTGCTCATCAAGGGAGACTGCAAGGAAAAGGACGCCTTTGTCTGGTATGAGAAGGCCCTGGAACAGGGAGTGAACCTGACCAGGCTCTACGAGTATTTCCTTTACGCCCTGCCGGAGGATTACGGCCACCTGCTGCCTAAGGAGGTGCTGCTGTATTTCTCCTATGATAAGGATTTGGACAGGCACAGCCGTCAGGTGCTCTACCGGAATATATTGGAGTATATGAATCCCTCCGCGGAGCTGTATCAGAATTACACCAGGCATATGGAGCAGTTTGCCATGGAACAGCTGTTCCAGTCTAGAATCAACCGTTCCATGGCCGTTATTTACGAACACATGATTTATAAGGATATGATAGACAGCCGGGTGGCCAGAGTGCTTCCGGGCATCCTTAAATCCTGCCGCATCCGGTGCGGGGATTCCAGGATGAAGTATGTCATTGTCCGCTATGAGGAGCTGGAGGACGAGGAGGCATTTCTCCTGGAAAACCAGTCTGCTTACGTGCCTTTGTTTTCCGACCGCAGTGTTCTCCTGTTCCAGGATGCATACGGCAACCGGTATCTGGATGTAAAACACTGGAAGGTATCTGTGATGGACCGGCCGGAGCTGCTGGCCCAGTGCTATGAGGTGTATCCGGACCATCCCATGCTCAAGCTCTCTGAATGCAGGGATATAGTGAACCGCGGGGTGGAGACGGACGAGCAGGCTGCATTGCTGGAAGAAATCGTGGTGCAGATGCATTTAAGCCCTGTTTTCGAGGGAAAGCTGATGCAGGCAGTGACGGATTATTACTGCCGGAAAGCGTCTGAGGACAAGGATGGTGACGGTGTATTTAACTGCGCCTATCTGGTGCAGATTGATAAAAAGCCCATGGCTGCCAGACAGAGGCAGCAGATTTGCGAGACATTAATCAGCCAGAATTATATGCGGGAAGCCTATAGCATGATTCGGGATTACGGAAGCCAGTATATATCCACGCCGCGGCTGATGAAGCTGTGCACCAAGACCATACTGATGAATCTGTTTGACCAGGACGACCTGCTTCTGGGGCTGTCCCATCAGGTGTTCAGGCAGGGGTGCTATGACAGCGTGATTCTGGACTATCTGTGCGAGCATTTTAACGGAACCGTATCCCAGATGTACGAGGTGCTGATTCAGGGCGTCAGGGAGCATGTGGAGACATATGACCTGGAGGAACGGCTGCTGGGGCAGATGCTGTTTACCGGGTGCTGCGACCAGATGGATTCCGTGTTTGAACTTTATATGAAGCGCAAGACCACCAAGGAAATGGTGGTAAAGGCGTATTTTACCCAGAAGAGCGTCCAGTACTTCCTGGAAGAAAAGGATATGGACCAGAGGGTGTTTGAATATCTGAAACAGGCCGTGAGCAATACCTTTGATAAGGACAGGATGCCCACTATCTATCTGCTGGCCCTGACGCGGTATTTTTCCACTCTGGACAAGGTGGATGAGGGGGATGCGGAGCTTCTTAAGACCATGACGTCCCTGCTTTTGGAGGAAGGACTGGTATTCCCCTATACCAGGGAGCTGTCAAAGCATATTCCGGTGCCGGAGGACATCATGGATAAGGCCATGGTGGAATACCGGGGCAGGAAGGACGCCCATCCGGAGCTTCAGGTGAGAATCCTGCCGGAGGAAACCGGATTCCACAGCGAGGATATCCGCCGTGTTTACCAGGGGATTTTTGTGAAACAAAAGGTACTCTTTGAGGGAGAAATCATGGAGTACAGGATATATGACTATCTGGACGGACACCGCAGGCTTGCGGCAGAGGGACAGGTGGAGTGCGACCATAAGCTGGAGGGAAAGGAGAACAGCCGTTTTGCCTGCCTGAACGAGATGGGAGCAGCAATCAAAGACAGGGACGACAGCAGGCTTTTAAACGCAATGGAAGACTATCTTAAGAAGTCGGCGGCGCTTGGCAGGCTGTTTCCCATGGAGTAATGGAGGAGCTGTCTATGGACGGTCTAGTGATTGGTCTGGATTTAAATGACGACTATACCCAGATATGCTGTTATGATAAAGAAAAGTCGTGGACCATTCCTACGGTCATCTGCCGGAGGAAGGAAGAGGAGGTCTGGCTCTCAGGTGAGGAGGCTTATGCGGCCACCCTGCTGGGAGAGGGCGTTATCGTGGATAAGCTTCTTAAAATGGCGGCCAAGGATGGCACATCCACCATCGGAGGCATCTGCTACAGCGGCGGTACGCTGCTCAAGCTGTTCATAGAGAGGATGTTAGGGTATCCCAGGAAGGAATTCGGAACAGAGGAGGTGGCGCAGCTGGTCATCACCCTTCAGAGCGTGGACGGCAGGCTGCTTGACACCCTGATGTACTGCGCCGATTACCTGGAGATTCCAAGGGACCGTGTCCATGTTATCAGCCACACCGAGGGCTTCATATATTATGTACTAAGCCAGAAAAAGGAGCTGTGGACCAACCAGGTGGGACTGTTTGAGCTGTCCGGCGAACGCCTGTGTTATTATGAGATGAAGGTCCAGAGAGGTATGAGGCGCAACATGGTCCAGGCAGAGGCCCAGAACCAGGAGGAGGCCTTTAACCTGGATATCCTGGACTCTCCCTCCGGCAGCCGCCTGGCTGATAAGATACTTACGGCCTGCGGCGAGAAGCTGTTAAACAGGAAGCTGTTTTCCACGGTGTTTCTGACGGGAAAGGGATTTGAGCGCCAGGACTGGGCCAGCGGCTTCATGCGGTTAATCTGCAACCGGAGAAAGGTATTTGTGGAGCCCTGTCTCTTTGCCAGGGGCGCTGCTTACAAGGGAGCTGATTACACCCATCAGGAAACCTCTTACCCCTATGTGTTCATCTGTGAGGGAAGGCTTAAGGCGGAGGTATCCTTAAAGGTTATACGCAGAGGGAGAGAGAACCAGCTGGTGGTGGCCTCCTACGGCGACAACTGGTATGAATCCAAAAGCTCCATGGATTTGATTGTGGATGGACAAAAGGAGATTGAGTTTACGGTCAGTCCCCTGGACTCCAAGAAGAAAAAGCTGGTCAGGATTCCCCTGACCGGATTTCCGGAGCGCCCCCCCAGGACCACCCGGGTTGAGCTTAAGGTGGCCTTTACCGATGAAGGCACCATGACAATGTCCATCCGTGACAAGGGATTCGGGGAACTGTTCCCCTCCTCGGGCGCGGTGGTGAAACAAGAGGTGAATTTATGAGCCTGATACTTTGCAGGCAGGAACCTGTGAAACATCCCTATTATATCGATGTGCTGGGAATCCATATCCACTCCTCCCAGGAGCTGTGCTATGTGGTATACAACCACCCGGTGCTGGTGATGGATGATTTCCTGGATGACCTGCTGATTGATTTCATCCGCAGGGATTTGGACATGGATTATCTGGCGGGACGCATGGAGAAGCTGGTGGAGACCGGCGCCAGGCCGGAGGAGGTCCTGGCCCTGTTCCTGTCGGAATGTGATTATTACAGCGATAAGGAAATACAGAAATTCAAGCAGACAACAGCGTCCCTGCGGGCCCTGCATCCGGCCCAGTATGAAAAACAGAGGGCGGATTACATGTTCGTCCAGCACCAGTATGGCAAGGCTGCTGCCAGGTATGGGAAAATCCTGGAGTATCCCAGGGACAAGGTGGTGGAGGATTTGTTCCTGGCAAAGGTGTACAACAACCTGGGCGCCTGCTACGCCATGATGTTCCAGTTCCACAAAGCCCTGGGATGCTACGACAAGTCTTTTGAGCTGGGGAAGGATGACGGGGTGCTGAAACGCATTTATTTTCTCACTGTATTTGCGCCGGAGCTGGATGTGAAGGACAAGTACCAGTCCGTGTTTACGGACGAGCGGAAGAGGAAGTGGAGCGAGGAGATTGACCTGGCTGCGCTGGAAGCAGGCCAGGCAGAGGAAGTCAGGGCCCTGCGTGCATTGTTTAAAAAGGATCCCATCAAACGGATGAGCGGCGCGTCGGAGATGGTGCGCAGGTGGAAGCAGGAATACCGGATGATGGTCTGAGCCTATATGGCGTGAAGCGGTGCAAAGACAAGAACAGGATAAATACGAGATGAGAACAGGATAAGAGCGGAGGTATTACATCATGGCGTTTGACATAGCAAAGGAGCATTTGAGGAAGGCTGGCCTGGAGGACCGGATTTATGAGTTTGAGGTATCCAGCGCAACCGTGGAGCTGGCAGCCCAGGCAGTGGGATGTGAACCGGCCCGTATTGCCAAGACATTATCGTTTTTGGTGGACCGGAAGGCGGTGCTGATTGTGGCTGCCGGGGATGCCAAGGTAGACAACCATAAGTATAAGGAACAATTTAAGACAAAGGCCAAGATGCTGTCTCCGGATGAGGTGACGGAGATGGTGGGGCACAGCGTGGGCGGGGTGTGCCCCTTCGGAGTGAAGGAGGGTGTGGAGGTATACCTGGATGAGTCCCTTAAACGGTTTGATGTGGTGTACCCGGCCTGCGGCAGCGCCAGCAGCGCAGTGAAGCTTACCATTCCGGAGCTGGAGACAGCTTCCGGGTATCTGGGGTGGATTGATGTCTGTAAAGGGTGGGGGGAAGATAGTATATAGTTGTATTTTGTTTGGAAAGCTGATTCTGGTTATCTGGAATCGGCTTTTTCTTTTATTTCAGCCATGGCGTATGAGGGGATGCTTCCGGGCAATTAATTTTTTCATCATTATATTTCATAAAAACCCTGGTTTTGAAAAATAATAGAAAAAAACGGAGGTGTCAATGGATATGGCATGTGTGACAGAACAATTTTTGGGTTTTCTGAAGGAAGAAGAAAAGTCTGATGCTACAATCAGCAAATATGTTTATGAACTGCAGATGTTCCTGCAATTCTTAGGGAAAAAGGAAATAGGAAAGGAGCTGCTGATTCAGTACCGCAGCCATCTCAGCAGCCTGTACCGTCCCCAGACCGTCAACGGTAAATTGTCGGCAGTAAATGCATACCTCAGGTTTATGGGGCTGGGTGAGTACCGTGTAAAGTTTCTGAAGGTCCAGAGAAGGGCTTATATTGACGAGAAACGGGAACTGACGGAAAAGGAGTATGAGCGGCTGATGGATACAGCCGGGAGGCAGGGAAATTACCAGCTGTATTATCTCATGATGACAATCTGCAGTACGGGCATCAGGGTGAGCGAATTAAGATATGTAACCGTGGAGTCCGTTATGGAGGGAAAGGCGGAAATCAGCATGAAGGGAAAGTACAGGATTGTGATTTTTCCAAAGAATCTGGCGGCGGAGCTGAAGGCCTTTGCCAGAAAGAACGGCATCCGCAGCGGCAGCATCTTCTGCACCAGAACCGGACGCCCACTGGACAGAAGCAACATCTGCCACGCCATGAAAAAGCTCTGCATGAAGGCAGGCGTCATGCGGGATAAAGTATTTCCCCATAATTTCCGCCATCTGTTTGCCAGAAGCTTTTATGCGGTGGAGAAGAATATGGCCCATCTGGCGGATATATTAGGCCATTCCTCCATTGAAACCACCCGCATTTATGTGGCTGCCAGCGTAAAGGAGCATGAGCGGGTACTTAACAGGCTGAAAATCGGGGTAATAAAAAAAATACCACAGAATAATCATTCCGTGGTACAAAGGTCTCTGATGATAAATCACAGGTCTAAAAACTCTATACAGTATATCTAAAAAAACAGTGATAGTCAATATACATATTGATGTTTTTTCTTCAATGCACATAAGCCGGAAACAAAATCAAGGGTTGCCGGCTTCTTTGCGTATCTATATTTAACTTTCATTTTATGGTCACGGATTAAATAAAACAAAATATTAACTGTTTTATCAGATATTTACCACAGAATGATTATTCTGTGGTATCTGGGGAACCGGCTGAATGAAGCATATCATGAAGCGCGGGATGGGGAAGGAACAGGGAAGTTCTTCAGTTGAAAACATAATAAAAGACAATAAAAATTCAGTGAAGAATTTGATAGTAAATCATCATACGAATCTGGGGGGGGGGGGTGAAAAAACCTCCCTGTTTCGTATGCAAGAGAGGAGCCGCGTTGGCAGAGAGAAAAGAAACGGGTGAAACCAAAGGCTGGGTAGACATCCATGCCCATATACTGCCTGGCGTGGATGACGGGGCTTCTGACTGGGAGGAAGCAGGGGAAATGTTGAACCTGGCCCATGAACAGGGAATCACCCATATCATTGCAACGCCCCACTATATTTCCGGGCAGGACATAGGCAGACTGAAGGAGCTGGCAAAACAGCTGGGGGAGGCAGCGCATTCCCTGTCGGAAAGGATGACCATTGGATTGGGACAGGAAGTACAGTACTTTGAGGAACTGCCCTTATTTCTGGAACGGGGAGAGGTGCTGACCCTTTCCGGAAGCCGGTATGTGCTGGTGGAATTTCTGCCGGGTGACGGATATACGCGGCTGTTCAGGGCGGTCCGCAGCCTGGTTCAGGCTTCCTACCTGCCGGTTATTGCCCATGCGGAACGGTATGGCTGCCTCAGGGAGAGGGGGAGGACAGAGGAGCTGGTTAAGTGCGGCGCATACCTGCAGATGAATGCGGGAAGTCTTGGCGGAGGAATTTTTGACAGGCAGTCTGTCTGGTGCAGAAAGGAGATACGGAAGGGAAACATCCATTTTATAGCTACGGACATGCATGGGGTATTGATACGTCCGCCTGAGATGAGGGAGGCTGCCGGATGGATGATGCAGCAGGAACGGAAAGGGCAGGGCGCCGGGGGGATGGCGGAGCGGCTTCTCAGACAGAACCAGGAATATATATTGAGGGATTCTGTTTTGTAAATGTATTTGCCTGGGAAACAAAATAAAGGAAATGTGAGGAAGATGGAAAAGCTGTACAGAGAAGATGATATGGAGATAGACCTCCTGGAGTTGTTGTTTGAATTTAAGAAAAGGGCCTGGATAATCATTCTGGCAGCAGTCATAGGCTGTCTGGGCGCAGGAGCCTACAGCCGCCTGATATTGACGCCTGTATACACATCCACGGCCATGGTATATGTCCTCTCAAAAGAGACTACCCTGACGTCCCTGGCGGATTTACAGATAGGAAGCCAGCTTACAAAGGATTACAGTGTGATGATTACCAGCAGGCCGGTGCTGGAACGGGTGATTGAGAAACAGGGGCTGAATATGACTTACGGCCAGTTAAAAGCCAGGATACGGATATCGAATCCAGCGGATACCAGGATACTGAACATGACTGTATCCGATACGGACCCGGTGAGAGCCAAGGCCATTGTGGATGAGGTGGCCAATGCTTCCTCTGATTACATAGGGGATATCATGGAGATGGTACCGCCCAAGATTATTGAACAGGGAGTGGTGCCGGAGAATCCTGCATCTCCCAGCATAAGAAAGAACGCGGTGCTGGGCGGGCTGGCATTTGTCATTGCGGCTTGTGCGGTCATAACCCTAAAGGTCATCATGAATGACACGGTGCGCTCGGAGGAGGATGTGGATAAATACCTTGGCATCAGCGTACTGGCATCCATACCGGATGATGATGGAATGAACAAGGAGCAGCACCAAAAACGGAGCAAGAGAAAGCAGGAACGCAAAAAGCGCAAGACGGAGAAAAGCGGAAAGGGGGTATAGTGATGGAAGGAATCTTACATCTGAAGAATACCGGAAGAAAAGATTATTTTTATGAGGAAGCCATCAAGACCCTGCGCACCAACATCCAGTTTTGCGGAAGCGGTCTTAAGACCATCATGTTCACCAGCTCTATGCCGGATGAAGGAAAAAGCGAGACTGCTTTCGCACTGGCATCTTCTTTTGGGAATATAGGCAAAAAGGTTCTGCTGGTGGATGCGGACATACGCAAGTCCGTAATGGTCAAACGTTATGAAATTAAGGGGAATCCCAATGGTCTGTCCCAGTATCTTAGTGGGCAGAAAAGGCTGGAAGAGATATGCTATGAAACAGATATGGAAAACCTGGATATGATTCTCTCGGGGCCCTTTTCACCCAATCCGGCGGAACTGCTGGAGGATGACCTGTTTAAGACAATGATTGAGGGTGTCAAAGAAACCTACGACTACATTATCATTGATACTCCGCCAATGGCAAACATCATAGACGGAGCCATCATTGCCAGTCAGTGCGACGGGGCTGTCATTGTCATTGAAAGCGGGGCAATCAGCTACCGTCTTGTACAGAAAGTGAGGGGGCAGCTGGAAAAAAGCGGGTGTCGCATCCTGGGAGCCGTGCTGAACCGGGTGGGCAGCGGGTATGAGCACAGCTATTACGACAGATATTATGGCAGGCGCAGCGGCAAGTATTACGGAAAATACGGCAGGCACTACGGAAGGTATGAGGAGGAGGGGAAGATAATACCCGTAAAGGGGGCAAGCGGGACGGAAATGAAAAATGGCACAACACCGCAATCGTAGGAGCCGGAGGTTGGTACAGGCCGTTCTGGCCCTGTTTTCCATACTGGTCTCGGTATTTTTTTACAAAACCAGTCAGATGTATCTGGAAAGAAAGGCAGCGTCGGAGGAGGCGGAGCAATGGCACAGTGTTCAGTCTGGAAACACTTTATTAAATGCAGAGGACGGAGTGGAATATCAGGGAAGGGCTTACAGGCGCAATACATACATGAAGGCCGTTCTGTGCATAGGTATAGACAGGCCGGGAAGCCTGGAGGAGACCATGGTGGCTGGTTCCGGGGGACAGGCTGACGGTATTTTCCTGGTGGCCCAGGATACGGCCAGGGACAGGATAAAGGTACTCATGATTCCTAGGGATACCATGACGGAAATCACACTGACAGATTTAAGCGGAAATGTGCTGGGCAAGGATGTTCAGCATCTTACATTAGCTTATGCATATGGAGATGGAAGAGAGAAGAGCTGCAGGTACATGACAGAGGCAGTAGGCCATCTGCTGGGAGGCCTTACCATAGACGGATACATGGCAGTAAGCATGTCCGCCCTGCCCGTTGCAAATGATAAGGTGGGAGGGGTCACTGTCACCATACAGGAGACGGGCCTGGAACAGGCAAATCCGGAATTTGTCCGGGGAAGGACCATTACTCTGCGGGGAGAACAGGCAGTGAGGTATGTGCGTTACAGGGATACGGGCCAGCCTCAGAGCGCACTGGCGCGTATGGAACGTCAGAAATCATATATCAGGGGATTTCTGGATGCGGCCAGAAATAAGTCAAGGCTGGATGACGGCGTTATACCGGATTTGATGAAAGAAATTGAGCCGTATATGGTGACGGACATGGCTAAAGACCGGTATCTGGATATGGCCATGGCCTTTTTAGGGGGAAGCCAGGATTTTACAGATACAGATATGGTGACTCTACCGGGAACAGCTGTGGAGACATTTATTTACGATGAATACCATCCGAATCAGGAGGAAATCATACCCCTGGTGCTGGACTGGTTTTATAGACCGGCCGATTGAGGAGGGAGGGGTATATATGAAATACGGAAGCGGAACAGAACTATCAAAATTTGACATCAGATTATAATCCATATGAAAAAAGGAAAGGTGGAAAACATGAAAAAAAGAACAATAATCATTGTATTGACAGCAGCCCTTGCAGTATCTCAGACCGTGTGTATCTTTGCGGCCAGCAGTCTGGGGACAGGACCGGTGATTGTGGACAGTAATAGTGACGGGAGCAGCTACGACATAGGAGAACGGGCGGACAGGGCAAAGGGTGGCGCATCAGGCTCCACCGCCGTCAGCTCAGGCCAGGGAAATAATGCGGTACAGATTGCGGTGGGACAGACAGCCGGAGAACAGGCGGTAGGAACCAACAGCAGGGGACAGGCAGTCATTGGCGATACGGCTCTTGAATTCGTACAGGGGACTGACGCTGCTGTTGCCGGTCTGCCGAAGCCAGTGGTGGATGCTATCAATGGCATTAACAGCGGACGCCCTCTCAGTGAAGCCGTGCCGGGAGTGGACCTGACAGGCTACAACGCCCTGATTGGAACCCATGCAATCATGATAAAGGACGCAGCTACCAACACGGAAAAGACCGGTCTGGTGGAGGTACCTCTCTATGTTCCTAACCTGATAGGCGGCCTGGGAGACGTGGAAGTACTGTTTTACAACAATATGACGGGAATCTGGCAGCTGATAAAACCCACCAGGGTGGATGCAGAATCCAAGATGCTGTGGTTTGGCGTGCCTGGGTCGGGAACCTTGTCGATTGTATATAAGAAGCAGGGGAATGAGCGGAATTGAAAAACAGAGACAAAATTATATTGGAAAAATACCTTCCCCGCAGCAAGCGGGTAAGGATGTTTTTTCTCTGGGTATATGATATGGCTGCGGTCTGGATTTGCGCAGGGCTAGCCCTGGGACTTAGATTTGATTTGAATGTTCAGAGCATCCCTGCTGCATATGTGCAGGCGCTGTGGAAGTATGGGATATTACAGATGGCTGTGGTTACCCTTGCGTTCTGTGCAGGCCGTCTTTACGCCATTATGTGGGGGGCGGCCGGAATAAGGGAGATGCTGGAGGTGGCTCTGGTTTGTCTTATTGCGGCCCTGGCCCAGTTCGCAGGACTGCTTCTGTCTGGGGAACGGATGCCCAGAAGCTACTATGTACTCTGGTTTGTTTTGATGACAGGTGCAGCCATATGCGGCCGTATCAGTTTCCAGGTGATTCAAAAAACCATTAACAGGATAAACCGTGCCAGGGAGAAGGATTCTACCCCGCGGGTAATGGTGGTGGGAGGCGGACAGGCTGGAACGCTTATTATCCGGGAAATGAAGGCAAGCGAGAAAATCCATGGATATCCTGTGTGCATTGTGGATGATGACAGGGACAAACAGGGAAGATTCATTGACGGTGTGCAGGTAGACGGTACAAGGGGCGATATACCGGAGCTGGTGAGAGAAAAAGGCATTGACTCCATTTATGTGGCATTGCCGTCAGCACCAGGTGAAGAGATAAAGGACATTTTGGGCATATGCCAGAAAACAGGCTGTCGGGTTAAATACCTGCCCGGTGTATATCAGCTGATGAATGGGGAAGTGAACATTTCCAGGCTTAAGCAGGTGGAAATAGAGGACCTGCTGGGGCGGGAACCGGTGCAGGTCAAGCTGGATGAAATCATGGGATATGTGAGGGACAAGGTGGTTCTGGTCACGGGCGGCGGCGGCTCCATTGGAAGCGAGCTGTGCAGGCAGCTGGCAGGCCATGGAGTCAGACAGCTCATCATATTTGAGATGTATGAAAATAACGCCTACGAAATCCAGCAGGAATTAAAGCGTAATTATCCGGGACTTAATCTGGCAGTATTGATTGGTTCGGTCAGGAATACCAACCGCATGGAATCTCTGTTCCGTACCTACAGGCCGGATATTGTGTACCATGCAGCTGCGCATAAGCATGTGCCTCTGATGGAGGACAGCCCCAATGAAGCTATCAAAAACAATGTCCTGGGCACCTATAAAACCGCCAGGGCAGCCATCAGATACGGCGCAGAACGTTTTATTCTCATTTCCACGGACAAGGCGGTAAATCCAGCCAATATCATGGGAGCAAGCAAACGACTCTGTGAGATGGTGGTCCAGATGTGCAATCAGAAAAGCGCCACGGAATTTGTGGCTGTACGGTTTGGAAATGTGCTGGGAAGCAATGGAAGCGTGATTCCCCTGTTTAAGAAGCAGATAGAAAACGGCGGCCCGGTGACCGTGACCCATAAGGACATCATACGGTATTTCATGACCATACCGGAGGCGGTAAGCCTGGTGCTGCAGGCAGGGGCCTATGCCAGGGGCGGAGAGATATTTGTGTTGGACATGGGAAAACCGGTTCGCATCCTGGACATGGCCGAGAATCTGATTCGGCTGTCCGGTTATGAGCCGTATAGGGATATTGACATCCGGTTTACAGGACTGAGACCTGGGGAAAAGCTTTATGAGGAGCTGCTCATGGATGAAGAGGGGCTTCAGAAAACCGGCAATGACAGGATATTTATTGGGAAACCCATTGAGATGGATTACGAAAGATTTGAAAAAGGACTGGCACGTCTGGATGAGGCTGCATGGCTGGAGAAGGGGAATATCCGGGAACTGGTCCATGAGATGGTGCCGGAGTACCATTACAAGGCGGAAGATAATGCCAGTGAGCTGATATTGACAGAACAGGACGAGGCCCGGGCGGAAGCAGCGGCCGGGATGGAGCTGGAGATGGGTTCCGGCATAGTGTCAGGCCGGAAAGCGGAAAAGGAATCAGAAAGGGAGAATTTTATAGTAAACCGCATGGCATTGCATAATGCAATGGCAGTTTACGGCCTGGAACAGGATATGAGAACGCCAAGGATGTAAGGACATCAGGAATTCAGCTATGATAAAAGGAAAATGCCTGGATTTTGTTTCCTTAAATCACACCATGCAAAGGAGGGGACCGGTGTGCCGGAAAAGCCCAAAGTATATATACAGACATTCTGTGGTTTTGATGTATTTGTTAACGACAAAGTGATTTATTTTCCAAGTAAAAAATCCAAGGAGCTGCTGGCCATCCTTGTCAGTCAAAGGGGTGGAAGCGTGTCATTGGCACAGGTGGTACATATTTTGTATGAGAACCTGCAGGAGAGCGCGGCCAAGAGGAATATAAGGGTTATTTACCACCGGCTGCACAGGACCCTTGAGGAATATGGCTGTGAGGACATGCTGATTCATAAAAGAGGTGTGTTTTCTGTTAACACAGAATGGTTTGAATGCGATTTATATGAGTTTATGAAGGGAAATGAAGCCTATCTGGCTGTCTACACAGGAAACTATATGACGGAATACCCGTGGGCGTCTGATACCATACCATATCTGGATACAATTTATGCCAGAAGTAACGGTAAGACCTGAAGAAAAGCTTACAGTGAGGAATGAACTGGATGAAAATGAAGACTTTGATACAGATTGTTACATGCGCATCGGCGGCCCTTGTCATATCAGCCGTGCCAGTATACGGAGCAGATGGATGGCAGCAGAATTTAGAACAGCAGTGGTTCTATATGGAGCATGATAAGAAGGCGGCAAACCAGTGGGCGGCATGGACGGATGGTACCCTGCGATATCTGGGAGGGAACGGCCTTTTGGTTACCGACAACTGGGTGAATAAAGACGGAGCCCGTTACCGCATAAAGGAAGATGGTTCCCGCTATGAAAATGAATGGTTCAGCGTCACATCCAAACCAAATCTGCCTTCGGGAAAACCATCCACGGCCTGGTATTATGCAGGAGACGACGGGAAAATCCTGCTCAATGGCTGGTATGAGCTGGACGGAAAGCATTATTACTTCTACCCGGGAGGAAATTCACCCAGAAAGGCTTTTTTTACGGTAGAAGATAAGAGATATTACGTGGATGAGCAGGGAGCCAGACCGGGGCAAGGCTGGTTTTCCGTGGAAAATGCGGACAGTAAAGGGAACCCATATGTTAACTGGTATTACGCCCAACAGGATGGTTCGCTTTTGACGGATGGCTGGCATGAGCTGGACGGCATTACCTATTACTTTGACAAAAATGGAACCTCCCCCAGAAAACGCTGGGTTACGATTGGGGATAACCGTTACTACGTAGATGATATGGGAGACCTGAAACGGGGCTGGTTTTCCATCACTGGTACAAATTCCAGCGGCCAGGAATATACCAACTGGTACTATGGTGATTCAAACGGTTCCCTATGGCGGGGAGGATGGGGAAGTATTGATGGAAACTGGTATTATTTTGACCCGAATGGCCTGAATTACAGGAAACGCTGGTATACGGACAGTACCAAGGGGGAGAGGTATTACCTGGATGAAGTTGGAGTCCTCCAGGATGACGGCTGGTTCAAGATTGAAAATGTTAACAGTGCTACGAAAGCAGTGACGGAGAGCTGGTATTACGCCGGGGAATCCGGGGCCGTGCTTAAGGGTGGGTATAAGACAATCGGGGATAAGGAGACAGGGGAAAGGACCTATTATTTTGACGCAAACGGACTGAATTACCGGAAACGCTGGATAACGGATAATAATGGCGATAAGCGTTATATGGGAGATGACGGCGCCATGAAGAAAAAAGAATGGTTTGTCATCAGCGGCCTGGATTCCAGGAATGCGGATTATAATTACTGGTACTATGCGGAGAACGATGGAAAAATTATCGTGGATAAATGGCATAAGATTGACGGAAAATTTTACTGCTTTAATACCTCCGGCGTCATGCGTACGGGCTGGCTTACAGAGACACCGGAAGATGATGACAAGGAAAGCTCCTATTATTATTGCGGAGAGGACGGCGCCAGGGCCATGGGATGGCAGTGGCTGGAGATTCCGGAAAGCTGGATGGACAATACTGATGTGGCGGACTATGTTCAGGAACATGGCCAGTATGCTTACTTTTATTTCAGTACATCATCAGGAAAGAAAAAACGCTCCGGCGGAGGTAAGCAGGAGAAGGATGTGAACGGCGTCACCTATTGCTTTGACAGCTACGGCATCATGTATCCGGGCTGGGTGAAAATGAACAGCACAGTGCCTGAAATCAAGGGATACCGCTATTTCTACCAGCCGGAGACAGAGAAAGACAAGAAGTACATTTCCGGGGAAAAGGTGGAAAGTGCCTGGCAGAAGTTAGAGGGCCCTCCGGATGCCAGCGGTTCAGGGCAGAAGGAGTGGTATTACTTTGATAATACAGGCCGGCCGGTATGCGGGGGCGAGGACAGCTATGAGGTGAAAAAGATTGGTGACGGATACTATATCTTTGACATGTACGGGGCAGCCCAGTACGGCCTGGTTGAGGTAAAGGGCGAGTTTTATTACTGCGGTTCAGAGGACGGGAACAGAAAATGCACGGTGGGGAAAGCCATGGTGGATGACGGCGTCAGCGCCTCTCGCTCACAGTATTACTTCGATATCAAGGGCAGGGGCATCACCGGAATCAAGGATGGATATGCCTATTATAAGGGAAAGCTGCAAACCGCTGACAAGGCTGCCCGCTATGAGGTATTTGATATTCCGGGAGAAGGAAAATACCTGGTGAACGCATCAGGGAAGGTGATGAAGAATACAAAGGTAACTGACGGAAACGGACAGAAATGGGAGACTGGGACCGGCGGGAGTATCCGGGTTTATGGGTCGGATGAGATTGCGGAGTTGGAAGTGCCGGAGGCTACGGTATCGTATTAGATATTGCAAAAATCTACAAAGAACTGCAGGTTCAAACCACGAATTATTTTATTTTTAAATACGCTGTAGAAAGGAAACATTAAAAATGAAAAGAAATATTGCTGTAGCTGGAACGGGGTATGTGGGACTTTCCATCGCTACATTACTTGCACAACATAATAAAGTGGTTGCAGTAGATATAATTCCAGAGAAAGTTGAGAAAATTAATCATAAAATCAGCCCAATTCGGGATGAGTATATAGAAAGGTTTTTGAAAGAAAAAGAGCTGGATTTGATAGCCACACTGGATGGTAAAACTGCATATAAGTCCGCAGATTTTGTGATTATTGCTACCCCAACAAATTATGACAGTGAAAAGAATTTTTTTGATACATCTGCAGTAGAAGCAGTGATTAAGCTTGTTCTGAAGGTAAATACAAATGCAATGATGATTATAAAATCCACCATTCCTGTTGGATACACTGAAAATATAAGAAAGAAATTTAATACAGATAGAATCCTATTCAGCCCAGAGTTTTTAAGGGAGTCAAGAGCATTGTATGATAATCTCTATCCCAGTCGAATCATTATTGGTTGTGATGATAAAAGTAGAGAGGTATCCGAGGTATTTGTGAGTTTACTTCAGGAAGGGGCAATTAAAGAGAATATTGATACTTTATATATGGGATTCACGGAAGCAGAAGCTGTGAAACTGTTTGCTAATACATATCTTGCACTTAGAGTAAGCTATTTTAATGAATTGGATACATACGCTGAAATGAAAGGACTTGATACGAAGATGATTATTGAAGGTGTATGTCTTGACCCACGTATTGGTACACATTACAATAATCCGTCTTTTGGATATGGAGGATATTGTTTACCAAAGGATACCAAACAGTTATTAGCAAATTATGCGGATGTCCCGCAAAATATGATATCAGCAATTGTTGATAGTAATAAAACAAGAAAAAAATTTATTGCAGACCGTGTTCTTGAGATTGCAGAATTATGCAGTAATAGAGAATCTTGGGATAGAAACAGCACAAGCAAAGTTGTTGTTGGGGTATATCGTTTAACAATGAAGAGCAATAGTGATAATTTCCGTCAGAGTTCTATCCAAGGTGTTATAAAACGGATTAAGGCAAAAGGTGTTACAGTAATCATTTTCGAGCCGAATCTGGAAAATAATAAGACCTTTTTTGAAAGTGAAATTATAAATGATTTGGAAGTGTTTAAAAGGAGGAGCCATTGTATTATAGCTAACCGGTATGAAAGTTGCTTGGATGATGTAGCAGAAAAGGTCTATACAAGGGATTTGTTTAGACGGGATTAATTAAAATCATGAAAAATGTTAGCAATTGGCCTGAGAGATAATGAGAGTAACTTAAAAACTATGATTACAGAAATTTTGTGAGATTTGGGTTGAATCCTGTTATGAGATTTTTATCATGTGTTGAAATGAGGTTTTAACTAGAGCTTACATCTTAATGGTTTATATAAGTTGCAGGTACAGTGTTGTGATTTCATATATATAATCTATATTAGGCAGGAAACTGTCTAAAAGATACGAAGAGGGAAAAATGGCAAGCGAATTTAATATATTTGAGAAACGAATTTATTTATCTAGCCCAACCAAGCATGAAGAAATGAAAAAGTATATGTTAGAGGCATTTGACACAAATTGGCTTTCAACGGTTGGTAATAACATAAATGAGATTGAGCGTCTTGCATGTGATAAAATCGGGTGTAAATATGCAGTGGCTTTATCAACGGGAACAGCAGCCTTGCATATGGCGGTGAAACTCGCAGGAGTAAAGCCGGGAGATAAAGTATTTTGTTCAGACATGACGTTTGCAGCAACTATTAATCCAGTTGTATATGAGGGCGGTGTCCCAATATTCATTGATGCAGAATACGATACATGGAATATGAATCCGGTAGCCTTAGAAAAGGCTTTTATGATATATCCAGATGTAAAGTTGGTAGTATTTGCTCATCTATATGGTACACCTGCGAAGGTTGATGAAATTAAAGATATTTGTGATAGGCATGGAGCAGTGATTATAGAAGATGCGGCAGAATCTCTGGGAGCAACATATGGAGGTAAAGAAACGGGAACGTTTGGCAAATTTAATGCAATTTCATATAACGGAAATAAGATTATCACAGGTTCGGCAGGAGGAATGCTACTTACTGATGATAAAGAAGCTGCACAGAAGGTGAATAAGTGGTCTACTCAGGCCAGAGAAAACGCACCGTGGTATCAGCACGAAGAAGTCGGATACAATTACAGAATGAGTAATGTAATTGCTGGTATCGTTAGAGGGCAATTTCCATATTTGGAAGAACATATTGCTAGAAAGAGAGCAATTTATGAAAGATATAAAGAGGGATTCAAGGACTTACCTGTTCAGATGAATCCATATGATATAAAAAAGACAGAACCTAATTTTTGGTTATCCTGCATAATTATTAATCCGGAAGCAATGTGTAAGCAGATTAGAGATGATTATGAAACGTTGTATGTTAGTGAACCGGGAAAAAGTTGCCCAACTGAGATTCTTGAAACATTGGCTAAGTACAATGTAGAGGGGCGTCCAATATGGAAGCCGATGCATATGCAGCCTATTTACAGAATGAATGAATTTGTAACTCGAGAAGGAAACGGCAGAGGAACCACAAATGCATATATTCAAAGGAGGACTGTTGGAACAGACGGGAAACCTCTTGATGTTGGGATGGATATCTTTCATAGGGGATTATGCATACCAAGCGATATTAAAATGACATCTAAGCAGCAGGATATCGTGATTAGAATAATTAGAAGTTGCTTTGAATAAAGGCGATAAAAAATGACGAGGTTAGAATATTGAAACAAAATATTGAAAAACAAAAGCCAACTGTCCTTCGCCGAATGGGGCCTTATGAAAAATACATAAAGCGACCTTTGGATTTTGTTCTATCATTGATGGCAGTAGTTTTTTTGGCACCAGTATTAATAGTGTTAGCAACTATGGTACGATTCAAGTTAGGGGCACCAGTTATTTTTAAACAGAAAAGACCAGGTTTGAACGAAGATATATTTATTATATATAAATTTAGGACTATGACTGATAAAAAGGATGAAGGGGGTGCTTTGCTACCAGATGAATTACGCATGACGAAGTTTGGAAAAATATTAAGAAAAACGAGTTTGGACGAGTTACCAGAGTTATTTAATATACTTAAAGGTGAGATGTCACTGTGCGGACCTCGTCCACAATTAGTTCGGGATATGGTTTTTATGTCAAAGGAACAAAGAATGAGACATTCAGTAAGGCCTGGGCTTAGTGGTTTGGCACAGGTGAATGGTCGTAATGCAATTAAATGGGAGGAAAAGTTGGATTATGATTTAAAGTATATCAAGAAAATTACTTTTTTTGTAGATGTAAAGATAATTTTTCAAACCATAATGAAGGCTTTTGTGAAACAAGATGATATTTCTGAGGATGGTATGGCTACAGCGGAGGATTTAGGAGATTACCTGTTGAGAGAAAGTAAAATTGGAGTAGAGGAGTATAATGAGGGTCATGCTATTGCTGAAAAAATACTTAAAAAGAAATTTTGAATAGACAAATAGAGGAAATAAAGTCTGGTTGGAAGAGTTGGTAAAAGTCAAAAGCAAAAATTTGTGAGGATAGAAAGATGCAAGATTTGGTGTCAATAATAATGCCATCTTATAACACTGCCCAATATATATCTAAAGCTATAAAGAGTGTCATAAATCAGACCTATACAGAGTGGGAACTTATAATTGTGGACGATTGTTCTACAGACAATACATATGAGATTCTTGATAAAGAGTATTTAGAAAATTCTAAGATTAGATTTTTTAAAAATCCTAAAAATTACGGAGCTGCTGTTTCAAGGAATAAAGCATTAAAAGAGGCAAGAGGAAGGTGGATTGCATTTCTTGACAGCGATGATTTATGGTTGCCTCAAAAATTAGAAAAACAAATAAGGTTCATGACAAAAAATGGATACTATTTTTCGTATACAAATTATTATGAAATAAATCAAAACAGTAAACAAAACGGAGTAATGGTCACTGGGCCAATGAAGATAACAAAAACAGGTATGTTTAATTATTGTTGGCCAGGGTGTCTGACTGTGATGTATGATGCCAGATTTATAGGTTTAATTCAAATAGATGATATAAAGAAAAATAATGATTATGCAATGTGGTTGAAAATTTGTAGAAGAGCAGATTGCTATTTACTAGATGAAAGTTTATCTGAATACAGAAGGGGGAGAAGTGGCTCGATTAGCGCTAATAGTTATAAAGAATTAATAAGGTGGCATTTTAAGTTATTTCATGAAGTGGAAAAGATGGGAATAATACAAAGTGTGATAAATACATTAAGAAATATAGTATTTGGATTATATAAAAAAAAGAGATACGTGAAAAGAATATAAGTAAATGAGTACTTTACCGTTTATATGGAGAATGGTTATGGATAAAATTATAGTACGAATGCGTGGAGGATTGGGCAATCAGTTATTTATTATTGCTTTCGCATATAAGATTGCAACTGAACAACATAAACACGTGGAAATGGTTTTGGATATAAGGGAATATGAAAAATACAAAGTCCGAAATTTTGAACTTCTGAATATGTTAGAAGATGGAACTATTCGCTTTTATGACAAAGACATAGATTATTCGGTAAAGTATGAAATTACTAGAAAAGCATACCATCTTTTGCAAAAATTTATTCCTTCACAAAAAAAAATGAGTAAAAGTTTGTCAAAAAATGGATGTTACTATTCGAAACGCAGCGCACAAGGATATTGCATATCGAATAAGAAAGATGTATATATTTACGGGTATTTTCAAGATGCAATAATGGCTTTTGAGGCGAAAAATACATTACTTAGTCATTTAAAACTCCCAATTGTAAATAAGTACAGTATAGACGCATCTCAGAAATATTTAGCTGTTAGCATTCGTTGCGGAAAGGATTATCTCTCTCAAGGCTGGCCGATATGTTCATCAGGTTATTTTAATAGTGCAATTAATGAAATTATTACTGAAAAATACATGAAACAAAATATTAATATTTTAATATTTTCAGATGATATTAGGGTGGCAAAACAAATGTGTGGTATTACACAAAAAGACGTGATTACAAAATATATTGAAGGTTTATCTGCGCCTGAACAACTTTCGCTGATGTCAAAATGTGATGATTTTGTGCTTTCAAATAGTTCCTTTTCTTGGTGGGGAGCTTTCTTAGGAGTAAAAATGGACAGCATTATAATAGTACCTGACGTATGGTATGACACTAGAGAAAATACAAGTAAAACACTTATAACATATAAAAATATAAGAATTAGAAAGATACATACATAAGAAGGATTTACATGTGTCAAGGAAGAGAAAGAATATAATGAAAAAAATAGGTATTATTGGTGCTTTTGGTTTTAAAACGATGGACATGGGAGGACAACCAGTAAAGACTCGAAGTTTAAAAGCTACATTAGAAAAATACTATGGAAACGAGCAAGTTGTATGTGTTGAAACATATGAATGGAAAAAAAATTTGTTTTCCATGATTTTATCACTTTTAAAAGTATTTGTGACATGTGATAGAGTATTCATGCTTCCAGCTCATAATGGTGTATTTTATATTTCCAGAATTCTGATATTTATGAAAAAATTTAGTCATAAAAAAATATACTATGATGTAATTGGAGGTTGGATAGTTGATATATTACAACAAAATACTGCGTTAAAAGAAATGCTAAAGAAGTTTGATAAAATTTTTGTAGAAACAGAAAATATGAAGATAAATTTGGAAAATATGGGCTTTGCTAACGTAGTAGTATTAAAAAACTATAAAAAACTTAATTCAATTCCTGATGAAGAATTGAATTACATATGGGAGGAGCCATATCCTGTCTGTTTCTTTTCGAGAGTTCTGGAGGGAAAAGGAATAGAGGATGCCATTAACACCATTATAGAAATAAATAAGGATAAGAAGAGAATTGTATACATGCTCGATATATACGGTCCTGTAGACTTGAATTATAAAAGTACTTTTGAAAAATTAGTAAGCCAGTTTCCTTCTTATATATCATATAAAGGAATAGCGAAAGCTGATGAAAGTACCCATATAGTAAAAAAGTATTTTTTGCTATTGTTTCCGACCCATTTTTACACGGAAGGTGTTCCAGGTACAATAATTGATGCATACGCGGCAGGAGTACCGGTCATTGTATCAAAGTGGAAAAGCTATGCCGATGTTGTTATGGATAATATTACTGGATTTTGTTATGAATTTGGAAATAATGAGGAATTTAAAAAAGTTTTATGTAATGTGATTGATGCTCCGGAAAGAGTAATAAAGATGAAAAAGTTTTGTCTAAAAGAGTACAGTAAATATACAGAAGAGGAATTTATACAAAAACTTAATGAATCTTTAAATTAGGAGAAAAAGGCAATGAAGCGATTATTGTGTTTGGTAAGTATTATGGATGCTGGTGGAGCGGAGACCTTTTTAATGAAAATTTACCGGGAACTTGACAAATTAAAATATCAAATGGACTTTTGCGTCAATATTCCACGTAAGGGGTTTTACGATGACGAGATAGAAAGTTTGGGTGGAGAGATACATTATATTCCACCAAAGAGTGAAAATCTACAAGAATTTAGAAAACAATTATATAATTTAGTAAAATCCAAAAATTACCGATATGTTCTTAGAATTACTTCTAATGCAACTGGTTTTATGGATTTAAAAATTGCAAAAAAAGCAGGTGCTCAAGTATGCATTGCCAGGTCGAGTAATTCAAGTGATGGGAAGAGTATAAAAAACAAAATGGTTCATTTAATTGGACGTATGATATACGGAAAGTATGTGGATGTTAAAATTGCGCCTTCTGATTTGGCAGCAATTTATACATTTGGTAATAGAGCATATAAACGATGCGAAGTTAATATATTACATAATGCTGTAGATTTGAATATATATAAGTTTAATGCATTTGAACGACAGAATACTAGAAGAGCACTGGGAGTTGCAGATGAGTCTATTCTGATTGGCCACATTGGAAGGTTTAGTCAGCAGAAGAATCATGAATTATTAATTAATATATTCAATGAAATTCATAAGCAGGACAAATCATCAATGCTTTTAATGGTAGGAGTGGGAGACCTAAAAAATAAAATACAGAAAAAGGTGCAAGAATTTGCACTCGAAGACTATGTTCTATTTCAGGATGTCCGAAAAGACATACCTTTTGTTCTTTCAGCAATTGATGTAATGGTTTTTCCATCTTATTACGAAGGTATGCCCAATATAATTATTGAAGCTCAGGCAACAGGTCTACCTTGCCTGTTGTCAGATACCATAACAAAACAAGCTGATATTTCGGGAAAATTATTATATTTAGATATTAATGCTCCTATCTCATATTGGGGAATAGAGGCACTAAAACTCGCTAAACAAGGAAGATATGATTCATATGAAACTTTTCGGAAAAATGGTTACGATATAAGGACAACATGTAAAGATTTTGTTACTTATATATTTGGTAATGAGTAAAAATATGATGCCAAAATATGGGGAGATATATGTTAGACAATAGAAATAAACAACTGAGTATATATTGTAGATGGTTAGGAATATATATGTTGTTTGTGATTTTAGGTGCAATGAGTTTCGGGACTTTAGGTTCTTTGTTAAAAATAATAGGTTTTATTCCTGTTGCCATTTGGTTAATACAAAAGCATCGGTTTTATACCAACCGAATCATTTTTTTTTCAATATTATTTGTGATATGGAGCTCAATATCATTTTTTTGGTCAATTAATACATCTTCCAGTTTTTCACGTGCTATTACACAATTATCTTTTTTATTAATGCTGATGTCTGTTGCGGGATATTATTACAGGGCTGATGAAGTTATTTATCTGAAGAAATGTATGATATGGTCGTCTAGATTGACAGCAGTTATCGTAATGTTTACAGGAACTTACGCGCAGAGTAGATTGCTTCTATCCGGTATAATTAGCGAGAATCCTAATTACTTATGTGCATATTTTCTCTTTGCTTTAGCAAATGCAACGGTGAATATTCTTTCGACACAGTCAGAATTATATCAAAAAATCATAGCAATCATAGAGATTGCAGTATATATTTACATAACTTTTGCAACTGGCTCAAGAGGGGGACTTCTCTCGTTAGTGATAGCATCAGTATTTATTGTGTTGTTTTATAAAGATAGTCAAGAAATTAAGGGAATTTCTATCATAAAAAAGATAGGGATTATATTATTGGCAGCGGGAATTTATGGAGTGGTCATATCATATATGCCATCAGAAATTGCGAGACGATTCACGGAGGATGCGCTGATAAATTCAAATAATGGAAGTGGGAGGTATTTATTATGGGAAGACTCGATTAATGCCTTTAGAAAGTCAGGGATTACACGTAAGTTAATTGGATATGGAGCGGAAACATCAAGAAATATTTCTTATTTGTTTGATTTTAGAATACACAATGTAATTCATAACATTTTTATAGAATATTTAGTAGAAATAGGGATTGTCGGACTTAGCTTATATGTTTTGCATATTTTATGTTTTGTTATTTCAAGTATAAGGTCTAAAGACATTTTTTGCTTGTCTATTTTATTTGGAATGATAGTTTTATCGGTTTCATCATCAATCTATGCTTTTAAACCATATTGGAATATTATGATTCTTACATTATGTATGGTACGTAAATCTAATCAAATAGATAATGAAGGACACTGAATTAGTAGGAAGGGGTATTATGTGTGGCATATGCGGTTACATTTCAAAAAGGGAAATAGATTTGCAGCAGTTAATTGCAATGAATGATACTATGTATCATCGAGGGCCAGATGATTGTGGAGCTGAGATATTTGAGGGCAATTCAGGCTATTCGTTGGGATTAGCTCAGCGGCGGTTATCTATTTTAGATTTAAGTGAATTGGGGCATCAACCAATGTACTCATCTGATAAAAGGGTTTCTTTGGTTTTTAATGGCGAAATTTACAATTATATGGAACTTAGGAGTGAATTGAATGAATATGATTTTATATCATCTTGTGATACGGAAGTAATTATTGCAGCTTACTTGAAATGGGGA
Source organism: Clostridium sp. 1001283B150225_161107_B6 (assembly GCF_015556325.1). Lineage (NCBI taxonomy): Bacteria > Bacillati > Bacillota > Clostridia > Eubacteriales > Clostridiaceae > Clostridium > Clostridium sp. 1001283B150225_161107_B6. Next base: position 260,627 of record NZ_JADNMD010000004.1, read on the forward strand.
ATTTCTTGTATAAATAGATTAAATGGAATGTTTGCTATTGCATTGTATGATAAAAAATCTGATACGTTGTTTTTGGTTAGAGATAGGATGGGGGAAAAGCCGCTTTACTATTGGCTTGATAATGATAATATTGTGTTTGCATCAGAATGTAAAGCTATCATGCAGTATCCTGGGTTTAAAAAGGAAGTAAATATTAAAGTATTAAAAAAATATTTATGTAATGAATACATTAATTCACCAGAGACAATATTTGAAAATGTGTTTCAATTGGAACCAGGCTGTATTTTGAGTTTTCATGGTGGTGATATTAATAAGAACAAGTATTGGGATGTAATTGAAATGTATCATCAAAAATCCGTAAATCTAATTACTAATTTTGATGAGGCGAAATCACAGTTATCACTTATATTGACTGACGCTGTAAAAAAAAGAATGATTTCGGACGTTCCGCTCGGTACCTTTTTAAGTGGTGGATTTGATTCTACATTAGTAGCAGCTATTGCACAGTCTATGTCTCAAAAGCCAATAAAAACATTTACAATAGGATTTGATTCGGCGGAATACAATGAGGCCATATATGCTAAAGAGGTCGCTGCGTACCTAGGAACAGCTCACACAGAACTTTATATTTCGGAACAGGACATGTTGGATTTGGTAGAGACCATTCCTGAGTTTTACGATGAACCATTTGCTGACCCTTCTGAAATACCTACAATGCTAGTCTCCATGCTTGCAAAAAGAGATGTCACAGTTGCCCTGTCAGGAGATGGTGGAGATGAGTTGTTTTGTGGGTATCAACGTTATATAAGAGTGAAGCAGGCGCAGCAATTGGATTTTGCAGGTGCGCTTGTCAATGGTATATGTAATATTCCTATTTTAAGACAAATGGATATTCTAAATAAAATACCTAATAGAGTTAAAACTATTGCATTAAATAGAGAAAAAAGTAAAAGATGTCAAATACATATTACCAATTCGGTCGGTATTGTTAACCAGATGCTGCCTGATAGTTCTGAAGATTGTAAATATGATGAAAGCAGATATTATCATAAAGATTGGCAGCAAGAATGTATGCTTTTAGACCAAGAAACGTATTTGCCAAGCTTGTTATGCAAGATGGATAGGGCATCCATGAAGTATTCATTGGAGTGCAGATGTCCGTTACTGGATTATCGAGTAGTTGAGTTGTCTTATCAAATACCCCATGTATTTAAGTATACTAGTAATTCGGGTGGAAAAAGAATTCTTAAAGAATTAACTTACAATTATGTTCCAAAGAGAATAATGGATAGGCCTAAACATGGTTTTGGTGCCCCGGTTGAAAAATGGTTGAAAGGTGTGTTAAAAGAATCTTTGTTGGAATACAGTGAAGAAAAATATTTGAGAAAGCAGGGGATATTTGAACCTTCATATACAAATAGATTTATACAAGCATATATTGATAATAGTGGTGCGAATTTAACAAATGTTGTTTGGTCTTTCTTCATTTTTCAGAAGTGGTATCAATATTATATAAACTAATAATGAAATGATATATGAGAGTACAGAGAGGTGAAAAATGACACGTAATAAAACAAAAATCCTATGTGTTCTATATGATAATTTCGGCTTGGGCGGTGTGCAGACCGTGTTTATGAATATTGTCCGCAACTTATATAGTTACTATCATTTTGACTTTGTCCTTTTTGAAAATACATACGGTGTATATGAGGATGAAATTAAATCATATGGATGTAATTTGTTTTATATACCACATTATACAGGAAAAATAGCTTTTCGCAAAAGAGCTGATTTTTATTTACGCGGTATGTCTATCTATATAAACATAAAAGAGATAATTAGACTAAATGGACCATACAGTGTTATTCATTGTAACAAGGCTCTTGAAAGTGGGCTGTGTGTAAAGGCTGCAGAAAAACAGAAGGTACCTATACGTATTGTACACAGCCATACAAATTATAAACCAGCCGCATTTCCACGTTCACTATGGGAAAAATATTATCGCAGATTGATAAGTAAATATTCTACAAATAATATAGGATGTTCAAAGGAGGCATGTTTATCTTTGTTTCAAAACTTATCAAGTAAAGTTGTGTATAATCCTTACGATGATAAGAAGTATGTATTTAGCCCTTTAAATCAACTGAATAAAAAACTTATTTTGACACAAATAGGGAGTTATAGTGATAATAAAAATCAGGTATTTTCTATCAGGGTATTGAACCAGATTCTTCATAAAGGTCAAAATGCAGAATTACGTTTAATTGGGTTCGACCCGGTAAATTATGGAAAAAGGATTAAAGAAGAAATAAAAAAATACCACCTTGAAGATAAAGTGATATTATTGCCGGGCAAAACGGATATACCTTCTGTACTTAAAGAGACAAATGCCTGCTTATTTCCTTCGCGACATGAGGGATTTGGTATTGTCATGATAGAGGCACAAGCCATGGGCATAAAATGTTATGCTTCGGATACTGTTCCTAATAGTATTAATGTTGGAGGAGTTTCTTTTATAGCTCTTGATGATGGAGAAGGTAAGTGGGCAGATTACATTGTTAAAGATTATAAGAGAACTGAAGGAGCACATGTGAAATATGATTGTTCGGCATTTTCTGCCTCAGCAGTAATGCAAGAATTTCAAAGCTTGTATCAAGGTAAATAAGTAGGAGAAGTGTGAATGAATAAAATAAAAGAAATAATTAAAAATCCAGAATTAATTGAACAATTTCTGCTATCTAAGTTTTTTTATTGTCCTTTTTCTAAAAATTGGATTCCAGATAGAACATATTTAAAAATAGCATATAAAGTAAAAATTGGAAGGAAGTTAAATTTAAAAAATCCAAAGGCTTTCACGGAAAAAGTACAATGGCTGAAATTATATGATAGGTGTTCTAAGTATACGATGATGGTTGATAAATATGCTGTAAAAAAGTACGTATCAGAAAAAATAGGTAAGGAATATGTAATACCTCTTTTAGGAGGACCATGGAAGCACTTTGATGAAATTGATTTTGATATACTTCCGGACCAGTTCGTCTTGAAAACCACACATGACAGCGGAGGAATTGTTATCTGTAAAGATAAATCTAATTTTAATAAAGAGCATGCAAAACAGTTATTAACAGAACATTTAAGCGGTTGCCATTGGAAAAAGTGGAGGGAATGGGCATATAAAAATGTTGAGCCACAGATTATTGCTGAAACATATATGAAAGATTATTCAGTTGAGATAGGAAAAAATGAAGAACAACTTACAGATTATAAAATCTTTTGTTTTAATGGCGACCCCAAATTGTTATTTATTGCTACAGATCGATTTTCTGATGAAGAAACTAAATTTGATTTTTTTGATATGGATTATCATCATCTTCCATTTATGAATGGTCATCCAAATGCGAATCCAGTTCCTAAAATTCCAAAATCTATTGAGTTAATGAAAGATTTGGCGAAAAAGTTATCACAAGGAATACCGCAATGCCGCGTTGATTTCTACAATATAGGCGGAAAAGTATATTTTGGTGAAATTACGATGTATCATTATGCAGGATTAACAGCAATAGAGCCATATGAATGGGATATCAAAATAGGCGAAATGTTGGAGCTGCCTTAGTTTGATGATTGAAAATATAAAAAATAATCGAAGATAGCAATAGGCGGTGGAAGCATGAGTAAAAGAGTTGTACGATTAATTAGAATTATTTTCTTTTTTATGAAACTGTTTACGTCGAGAATTTGTGCAATAGTTTTATCAGTATTTTATGAGAGATATAGAGATGTGTGGATTTTAGCGGAACGTGGGGATGATGCCAGGGATAATGGTTTCTTTTTCTATAAATTCTTAAAATTGAAGCATCCCGAGATAAATAGTTATTATGTCATTACAATTGAATCTTCAGATTTTAAAAAAGTAGATGAAATCGGTAACTGTTTGAAATACAACTCCTTTAAGCATTTTGTTTTTTTGAATTTAGCAAAGATACGATTAAGCTCTAGTATGTGGGGCGGAGACTTGCCTTATGCAGATTATTTTTTTAAACTAAGAAAAATTGTGTCATGTAAAGCAAAATTTATTTTTTTAAAACATGGAATAGTAAAAGATTATTTGCCTCAACATTGTGTGTGCAATGCAAAACCTGATATATATATATGTGGTGCAAAGCCTGAGTATGAATATGTGCTAAAGAATTTTGGGTATACAAAAGATGTAGTGAAATATACAGGATTAGCACGTTTTGATAATCTCCATAATTCTATAACTAAAAATCAAATATTAATTATGCCGACATTTAGAAGATGGTTGCAGGGGGAAAGACAAGAGGATATTTCTAAAAGTGAATTTGTAAGAACCTGGAATAATATCTTAAATGATAAAAAACTTGAGGGTTTATTAGAAGAGAAGGGGATAGAGTTGATTTTTTATCCTCACTACATATTACAGAAACAGATAGATGTTTTCTCGGCTGATTCAAAACACGTAGTTATTGCAAAATTTAAAGAATATGATGTACAACAGTTACTTATTGAATCGAAATTACTTATTACTGATTTTTCCAGTGTTTTCTTTGATTTTGGATATATGGGCAAGCCCATAATTTATTATCAATTTGACCGGAAAAGATATATTTCCGAACACTATGATTATACAAAAGGTTATTTTGATTATGATAACATGGGATTTGGAGATGTTATACAAAATCATGATGAATGCATTGCATTGATTAGAAATTTAATAAGTGACGATTTTCAAATGGACGATAAATATAAACAACGGATACAATCTTTTTTTCCATTGCATGATATGAGAAATTGTGAACGAATTTTTAATTGTATTATGCGTTTGGAAAAAAAATATGAGGGAAAATATGAATGAGAAGGGACTTGTTAAATACTGTTATAATAATATATCTTCAAAAGAGTGGATTGAATTTTTAAATCAATCACCGCATGAGAATTATAATAGGTTAGATATCCTAAAAGAGGAGAATGTGTTGTGTATACCAGATTGTGGCAGAGTTGGAAACGGATTTAGCGGGGGATTATTCACGAAAGGGGGAATGCCAATTGAATCCTCTTTTCAGAGAGAGGGTTTAAAAACTTCTTTTCAACTATTAAAACTTTTGACGAATGAGGGTATAAAATATAAAGATGAAGATGTTGTATATCTTGGTCAGTATCGAAACCAGTGGGGCAGCTTTTTAGTTGATTCAATTTCCAGACTTTGGTTTGCCTTGAAAGACTCCAAAAAGTATAAATATGTTTTTCTTGCAACACAGGAAAGCCTTGGGGGAATTCATAAGAATGCTTTTGAATTATTAAACCTTTTGGGTATAAAAAAAGAACAAATTATATATTTAACAGAGCCAACACAATTTAAATCAGTTATTATTCCAGACATGTCTTATATTCCAATGGGAACATATAAGAGAAAATGTTGTTGGCATAGAGAATATTTGGAGGTTATCAGAAAAGTGGTATCTGCTGTTCCTGATTGTATTTTAGAAGAGACATATGAAAAGATATACTTTTCACGTGGTAGATTTTCCAAAAAACAAAAGTCTGATTATGGAGAAGAACTTATTGCGCATATGATGAGGAAGAATGGCTTTTTTGTAGTCTATCCTGAGGAACATACGCTGCAGGAACAGATTGCTATGGTTAATAAATGTAAAATATTTGCAAGCGTTGGTGGCTCATGTGCACACAATATTATTTTTTCTCAGACAAAGCCTAAAATAATTTTGTTTAATCGGATGAATGGATACCAATGGCATCAATGGATGCTGGATGAAATGGCAGGGGTTGAACCTATTACATATGTAGATGGTTATTGCGAACCTTATAAAATGTTCTATAAAACGGATATTCGCGGGCCTTTTTTATTTTGGGTTAATTCTAATATGAAAAAGTTTGCAAAAGAAAATGGATTTGATATGTCTAGTGTAAATGGATTAAAGATGCAATTACACAAATGTGAGATACTTACACGTTATTCGTTGCGTATAATTCACTTGCAATTATACAAATTTAAAAGAGGTTTTTATAATGAATTTTGAGCGTACAAAAAACAGTACCAGAACATTGTTATTTGGTCTTCTCAATAGACTTATAACAATTATATTGCCATTTGTTACTAGGACAATGATTATATATAAATTAGGGACAGAATATGCTGGTATTAGTAGTCTGTTTACATCTATTCTTTCGGTGTTAAGTATCTCAGAATTAGGAATTGGAACAGCAATTATTTTTTGCTTGTATGAACCTGTGGCTCAAGATGCTAAAGAAGAGATTAGAGCTTTGTTGGCTTTACTTAGAAAATTATACTGGATAATAGGCAGTATAATATTGATTTTAGGAATCATGATATTGCCTTTCTTGAAGTGCTTCATTAACGCTGATTATCCTGCAGATACGAATATATATTTTTTGTTCATGATTTATTTGCTAAATGCCTCCATTTCATATTTAACGAGTTCATACAAAAGTGTCCTTTTCAATGTATATCAACGAGGTGATATTGTTCATAATATCAACTCTGTTTCTGAAATATTTAAATATATTATGCAGATTGTGCTGCTGCTTGCTTTTGGGGATTATTATAGCTATGTCTTAATGTTATTGCTATCGACTATGCTTGTAAATATCTTAACGGGAATTATAAGCAGAAAAAAATATCCGGATTTATATCCTGCAGGAAAAGTATCTGAGAAAACAAAAAAAATTATTCAAAAAAAGGTTGTATATTTAGCAGCACATTCGGTGACATCCAAATTAGTAAATTCGGCAGATAATATTATCATATCTTCCTTTATAGGATTATCGGTCCTTGGAATCTACGGAAATTATAATTATATTTCTACATCATTGATAGGATTAATACTAATAGTGTACGGTTCGGTACGCGCAGCTGTTGGAAATAGTATTTATACCAAGTCTCAAGAAGAAAATTTGAGGATGTTTAATGCTTTGTGGTCGATTGGAATATGGGTTTCGACATGGTGTTCGATAACGATGTTTTGTTTATATCAACCTTTTATGAAATTGTGGGTCGGAAACAATAATACTCTTTCAATATTTACAGTCTTGTTTATCGTACTCTTTTTTCACTCAAATTCCTGTAATCAGTTTTTTACCAGTACCTATATTAGTGTGTCAGGATTGTGGAATAAAACTATTGGGAGACAAGTGATTGTTGCTTTAACTAATCTTATTCTAGATGTTCTGTTAGCAAAACATTTTGGTGTGAGTGGAATTGTCTTTGCATCCTTTATTACTACAATTTTGATATCATATCCATTTGATATTTTTATAACTTATAAATATATATTAAAGGAAAAAGCAAGTATTGGATTTAAAAAAGCTGGGATTAACTATATTTTATTATTTACATTGGGTGGGGTGTGTTATACCGTATGTTGCTTCATTCATGGAAACGATATACTAATTCTTAGTTTACGTTTATTTGTATGCATTATAATTCCTAACAGTATTTATTTTATTCTGTGTAGAAAATCAGATGAGTTTCAATATTTGTTGGAACATTTAAGAATGGTAGTAAGAAGATAGACGAATCAAACATGTATATTGATTTCAATAAATTAATAGGACTAAGTAAATATATTAAATTAATGATATTTTAATGTACGTTTGATAATAAATGTAAATGGATGGAAAGATTATGAATAGTTTAGATTACGACCGAAAACGCTATATTGAATGTAATAATGCTATGCCAAAATTTCAAAAATATTACAGAAAATCGCAAAGTTCAACAAATATGTTAATACACAGTATATACCGGCTTATTTTTTCGTGGTTTAAAACCAGAAATCATATTGATTTATTTTATGGTACGCGGATTGGTGAGGGATTATATATAGGACATCCATATTGTATATCAATCAATCCGGAGGCTATTCTTGGGAAAAATGTAAACATACATAAAGGAGTTACCATCGGACAGGAAAATAGAGGCGCACGAGAGGGATCGCCAATTATCGGGGACGAAGTGTGGATTGGAGTAAATGCTACAATTGTTGGGGGAATAAAAATAGGAAATAACGTATTAATTGCGCCTAATACATTTGTGAATTGTAATATACCAGATAATTCAATTGTATTTGGAAATCCGTGTATTATTAAAAATGATTCGAATGCTACATATGGATATATTAATAACAAAGTCTAAAGTTTATTTGGTTACTCGTTTGCACATTTAGTTTGATTTACTAAAGTGAAAGAAGGCAGTATGTATGAAATATGATTTTGAGTTGAAACAAAAAACAATTTTAGTGACTGGTGCGGCTGGATTTATCGGAGCGAGTCTTATCCTCGAACTATTTAGAACACAACCATCAGTAAAAATTGTTGGTATTGATAATTTGAATGATTACTACGATGTGAGCATCAAGAAATGGAGATTAGATGAAATTGAAAAGATATCAAGAAAACATCCAGAGAGCAGTTGGACTTTTGTTCAGGAGAGTATTGCCAATAAAAAAATGGTTGATATAATTTTTACGATACATAAGCCGGATATTGTAGTTAACATGGCGGCGCAGGCGGGGGTAAGATACAGCATTACGAATCCGGATACGTATATCGAAAGCAATCTAATTGGTTTCTACAATATTCTGGAGGCCTGCCGTCATTCTTATGATAATGGTGTAGACGGAGTGAAGCATCTTGTTTATGCATCTTCATCGTCGGTATATGGCTCAAATAAAAACGTTCCATATTCAACTAGTGATAAAGTAGATAATCCTGTATCTCTTTATGCCGCGACTAAGAAATCTAATGAGTTACTGGCACATGCATATAGTAAGCTCTATAATATTCCATCTACGGGTCTACGCTTTTTTACTGTATACGGTCCTGCAGGCCGTCCGGATATGGCATATTTCGGATTTACTAATAAGCTTCGTAATAACGAGACAATACGGATTTTTAATTATGGAAACTGCAAGCGTGATTTCACTTATGTGGATGATATTGTAGAGGGAGTAAAAAGAGTAATGCAGGAACCACCGGAAAAGAAAACAGGAGAAGATGGGCTTCCGATTCCGCCATATGCAGTGTATAATATTGGAAATAGCAGTCCGGAAAATTTATTAGACTTTGTGATGATTCTGCAGGAAGAATTGATTCGGGCCGAAGTTTTACCCGCAGATTATGATTTTGAAAGTCATAAATTGTTGGTTCCAATGCAGCCGGGTGATGTAGCGGTTACTTATGCTGATACGTCTCCTTTTGAAAAAAAATTTGGATTTAAGCCACGTACAAGTCTAAGATATGGGTTAAGACGATTTTCCCAATGGTATAAAGACTTTTATGATGTGTAAGCATAGTTCTATATGTTTTAAAAGTTTTGTTTATTCAAAATATAATGGATTTCTATGTAAATAAAAAACTCAATAAATATTTTTTCAGATATAGAGATTCACGAATAAGATTGTCGTTTTTTGTATAACAGTCTATACACTAGTCCACAATAAAAGAAAATTTCCAAAGGAGGTACCATGTACCGCTTCCGCAAATATTTATACGTTTTTCTATTCCTTCTTTCCATAGCTGTTATCCTGTATGCCACATTGTACCGTGAATCAGGGCAGGGAGACATAAGGCTCCAGCTTTTCTGGACCATTAAACGTGCCTGGAGAGACCATTCCGGCTATTATTGGTATCTGATTTTGGGTAATATCGCTCTGTTTATGCCGTTTGGTTTCTTTTTAACTGCGATTCTTCGGAAACCGGACTGGAAGAAAACAGCTCTTACGGGCTTTGCCTTTTCGGCTGCAATAGAGGTCACTCAGGTCCTGCTGGATAAAGGCTTAGGAGAGCTGGATGATGTGCTGCACAATACATGGGGGAGCCTGATGGGATATTGTGCTGCAGTGATACTGGGATTTCTGTTTGGACGGAAGAAAAAACGGTATGAAGGAAATGTGAAGGGGGCAAGCCTGTTCTTTGGAATGACGATTTTAACCTTTGCCATATTAATATTGTACAACAGTCCTGACTGGAACTTACATCTGCACAGGCGGGTATAGAAGGGCTTACACTCTAAAAAACACTTGACAAATCCCACAATAATTATTATGCTTGATAATTATAAATCAAAGCAAACAAAACGGTAATGAGGAAGAGGAGTACATCATAAGAACCATCAGAGAGGGCAGCTCACTGGCTGAAAGGCGGCCCGGGCAGAGTATGGTGGAAGGTAGCTTCTGAACTGGAGCAGTGAAGGATGAAACAGAAGGTTTGGCAGGCGGATATTTATGTGCTGTCACCATCCAAAGATACATTCTGCGTAGCTGTTTCCGACCGGCCTGCGTTAAAGGCCCAATGAGATTGCCGGACATCCGGCAAAACAAAGGTGGTACCGCGGATACTCCGCCCTTTGCCTTCCCTCAACGGGATTGGCAAAGGGCTTTTTATTTTTCCGGCATGCAGGACCCTGATGCCATGGATTGCGCACCACCAGCTCAATCACAAAAACCATCTATCCAAAAAGGAGAACAAACCATGAAGGAACTGGAGAAAACCTACAACCCGGCGGACATCGAAGACCGCCTGTACCAGAAGTGGCTGGACGGAAAGTATTTCCACGCAGAGGTAAACCGCAGCAAGAAACCATTTACCATTGTGATGCCGCCGCCAAACATTACGGGACAGCTGCACATGGGCCATGCCCTGGACAATACCATGCAGGATATTCTGATTCGCTATAAGAGGATGCAGGGCTATGAGGCGCTGTGGCAGCCGGGCACGGACCATGCCGCCATTGCCACCGAGGTCAAGGTGATTGACAAGCTTAAGAAGGAAGGCGTTGACAAGGCAGACCTGGGACGGGACGGTTTCCTTAAGGAGTGCTGGAAGTGGAGAGATGAGTACGGAACCAGAATCGTGAAACAGCTTCATAAGCTGGGCTCCTCCGCTGACTGGGACAGGGAGCGTTTCACCATGGATAAGGGATGCTCTGACGCGGTACTGGAGGTTTTTGTCAAGCTGTATGAAAAAGGCTACATCTATAAGGGCTCCAGAATCATCAACTGGTGTCCTGTTTGCCAGACCTCTATCTCTGATGCAGAGGTGGAGCATGTGGAGCAGAACGGCTTCTTCTGGCACATCAATTACCCTGTGGTGGGAGAGCCTGGACGTTTCGTGGAGATAGCCACCACCAGGCCGGAAACCATGCTGGGAGACACCGCAGTGGCAGTGAACCCGGAGGACGAGCGCTATCAGGACATTGTGGGCAAGATGCTGAAGCTGCCCCTGACAGACCGCGAGATTCCTGTTATTGCAGACCCGTATGTGGACAAGGAATTTGGAACAGGCTGCGTTAAAATCACACCGGCCCATGACCCCAATGACTTTGAGGTGGGCAAGCGCCACAACCTGGAAGAAATCATTATCTTAAATGACGATGCAACGGTAAATGTTCCGGGCCCGTATTTTGGTATGGACCGCTATGAGGCCAGGAAGGCCATTGTGGCTGATTTGGAGGCTCAGGGCCTGCTGGTCAAGGTGGTTCCCCACTCCCACAACGTGGGTACCCATGACCGCTGCAAGACCACGGTAGAGCCCATGGTAAAGCAGCAGTGGTTTGTAAAGATGGAGGAGATGGCAAAGCCGGCCATTGAGGCCCTTAAGAACGGCAGTCTTACCTTTGTTCCTGAGAGCTTTGGAAAGACATATCTCCACTGGCTGGAAGGAATCCGCGACTGGTGTATTTCCAGACAGCTGTGGTGGGGCCACAGGATTCCTGCCTATTACTGCCAGGACTGCGGAGAAATCATTGTATCCAAGGAAGCGCCATGCGCCTGCCCCAAGTGCGGCTGCACCTCATTAAATCAGGATGAGGATACCCTGGATACCTGGTTCTCATCCGCCCTCTGGCCCTTCTCCACCCTGGGCTGGCCTGAGAAGACAGAGGACCTGGATTATTTCTATCCCACGGATGTGCTGGTGACCGGATACGACATCATTTTCTTCTGGGTTATCCGTATGGTGTTCTCCGGCCTGGAGCAGACCGGAAGGCTTCCCTTCCACACCGTGCTGATTCACGGCCTGGTAAGGGATTCCGAGGGACGGAAGATGAGCAAGTCCCTGGGCAATGGCATTGACCCCCTGGAAGTCATTGACAAGTACGGCGCTGACGCCCTGCGCATGACCCTGATTACAGGCAATGCACCCGGCAATGACATGCGCTTCTACTGGGAGCGCGTGGAAAACAGCCGCAACTTTGCAAATAAGGTATGGAATGCTTCACGCTTTATTATGATGAACATTGAGAAGGCGGGTGAATCGGGCGACGTGGCGCCGGAACGCCTTACCATGGCTGACAAATGGATTGTGTCCAAGGTAAATACCCTTACAAGGGAAGTGACTGAAAATCTGGACAAATATGAGCTGGGAATCGCCCTTCAGAAGGTTTATGATTTTATTTGGGAAGAATTTTGCGATTGGTATATTGAAATGGTGAAGCCAAGGCTGTACAATGAAGATGACGATACTAAGGCAGCCGCTATCTGGACGCTTAAGCAGGTGCTGATTCAGGCTCTGAAGCTGCTTCATCCGTTCATGCCCTTTATTTCAGAGGAGATTTTCTGCAACCTTCAGGAAGAGGAGGAGACTATCATGGTTTCCCAGTGGCCGGTTTACAGGGATGACTGGAAGTTTGCAGGGGAAGAACAGTCCACGGAAACCATCAAGGAGGCTGTGAGAGCCATCAGAGGCGTGCGTTCAGCCATGAACGTTCCGCCCAGCAAGAAGGCTACTGTCTATGTGGTGTCAGAGGATGAAACGCTGCTGCAGATATTTGAGTACAGCAGAAGCTTCTTTGCCTCCCTGGGATACGCAGGCGAGGTAATCCTTCAGAAGGATAAGGAAGGAATTGCCGACGATGCTGTCTCTGCAGTGATTCACAAGGCAGTGATTTATATGCCCTTTGCCGACCTGGTGGATATTGATAAGGAGATAGAGCGTTTAAAGGGCGAAGAGAAACGTCTGGCAGGAGAACTGGCCCGTTCCAGAGGTATGCTGGGCAATGAGAAGTTTGTAAGCAGAGCGCCGGAGGCAAAGATTGCCGAGGAGCGCGCAAAGCTTGAAAAATATGAACAGATGATGGAGCAGGTGAAGATACGTCTGGCACAGCTTCAGTGATGAACCAGGAGAAGGCTCAGGATAATGGGACAGGCGGCAGAAACTGCCTGTCCGCAGGAAAATGAAAACAGAGCAAGTCAGACACAGGGATAGAGAGGGAGAGCATAGCATGAATCAATCATCAGGAAATAAGCCGGTTATCCATGTCAGGATGTTCGGCGGTTTCACCATTACAATGGATGAAAAGGCCATGAGCGACAGCGATAACCGGTCCAGGAAAGCCTGGAGCCTGCTGAGCTATCTGATTATTAAGCGCAGGGGGGATGTGAGCATCAATGAGCTGTTCCATGCCATCTGGCAGGACGGTGTTCAGGATAATCCCTACGGCGCCCTTAAAACCCTGGTTTTCCGGGTGAGGAAGATGCTGGAGGCAGCCGGCTTCCCGTCCCAGGATTTGATTCTGAGCCAGAAGGGGGCCTATATGTGGAACCCGGCCTGGGAAACGGAAGTGGACACAGACCGGTTTGAAATCCTGTGCCGCAGAATCCTGGACCCGGAAGGGGACGGGGAGAGGGACGGGGAGAACCGGTGGGACGCCTGCCTGGAGGCATTTGGGCTGTACAGGGGCATTTTCCTGCCAAAGTCAGCCGAAGAGAGCTGGGTAGGCCCCATGGCCGCCTATTACCACACATTATATCAGAAGCTGGTCATTCATATGGCGGAAAAACTGATTCAGGATGAGGATTATGTTCAGGTGGAGGAAATCTGCCGGAAGGCCATTGACATTGACCGGTTTGTGGAGGATTTCCACTATTACTGGATATATGCTGCTTATGGCCAGGGTGAACAGGAGACTGCGCTGTCACGGTATAAGGCCACCACGGATATGTTTTACCGGGAACGTCTGATGACGCCTTCAGAGCATTTTAAGGAGTTATACAAGGTTATCAGCAGCAGCGAGCAGGAGGTTGTGACTGACCTGGATGCGATTCAGGAGACCCTGGGCACTGGCGGCGCCGGAGAGGGACACGGGGCGTACCAGTGTGAATACGCTGTGTTCAAGCGCCTGGTTCAGCTGGAGCGCAGGGGTGTGGAGCGCAGCGGTGATTCCGTGTACCTGTGCCTTTTGACCGTGGGAGACAGGAGGGGACGCACCCTTAAGCCGGAAATCCAGGCAAGGGCCATGGAACGCCTGCGGGCGTCCATCCAGAAATCCCTTCGCTCCAGCGACGTATATGCGCGTTACAGTGTCAGCCAGTTTATCCTGCTTCTGTCCTCAGCTACCTTTGAGAACAGTGAGATGGTCATGAACCGGATTTTGTCCGCCTTCAATAAATCCTACGTGCGCAAGGACGTGGCGGTGAACTACAGCCTTGACGTGCTGAAACCCTGAATATCCGGGGCTGTGACCGGAATATATGAAATATCACGGCAGTAATACAGCTGTTCGGAACAGCTGCACATTCATTACATACAGCGAGGTCAGACTATGAAAATAAAAAATGCGCTTTTGCTGCTGCTTACAGCCTCCATATGGGGCGTTGCCTTTGTGGCGCAGAGCGTTGGAATGGATTATGTGGGGCCATTTACATTTAACTGCGTCAGATGCCTTATGGGCGGTGTTGTCCTTCTTCCCTGCATATGGTTCTTTGACAGGAAGAATAAGAGGAAGGAACAGGTCCCGGTCATACCCGGGGCCAGGAAGACACTGATTACGGGAGGCATACTCTGCGGCGTGGCCCTTTGCCTGGCCAGCAACTTCCAGCAGTTTGGAATCCAGTACACCACAGTGGGTAAGGCCGGATTTATAACCGCCTGCTACATTGTCATTGTCCCTGTACTGGGGCTTTTATTGGGTAAGAAATGCAGCCCCGTGGTTGCCGGGGCAGTGGTCCTGTCCCTGGCCGGCCTGTACATGCTGTGCATGAACGGGGGAGAATTGTCAGTGAACAAAGGGGACCTTCTCATGCTGGTATGCGCCTTTCTCTTTGCCCTGCATATTATGGTTATCGATTTCTTTTCCCCTGTTGTGGACGGGGTAAAGATGTCCTGCATCCAGTTTTTTGTCAGCGGCATTCTCTCAGGCGCAGCCATGCTGGTCTGTGAGACGCCTGACATGAGCCAGATTATAGCCGCATGGGCGCCCCTTCTCTACGCAGGCATCATGTCCTGCGGCGTGGCCTACACCCTGCAGATTGTGGGACAGAAGGGCATGAACCCCACGGTTGCTTCCCTGATTCTGAGTCTGGAATCCAGTATTTCTGTCCTGGCGGGATGGGTGATTTTAGGGCAGAAGCTGTCTTCCAGGGAGATACTGGGATGCGCCCTTATGTTTGGCGCTATCATACTGGCCCAGATTCCGGTGGGACGCCGCAGGGAGGCATCCCTGAATACAGAGGGCAGCTGACGGGAATTCTGTCGCATCCTGGCGAAGGGCGGCGAGAATATCCGGTTGCCAATTGAATCAAATTAGGTTAAGATTATAAAAGCCTGTCCGGCAGACAGGCTTTTAAGAAAGAATGGACTTTAGTTATGGGACAAGCAGAGGAGTATTTGGACCGCATTCCCATGTGGACCAGGAAAAAGAATTCATTGGAGGATGTCAGGCAGTTTTTGGATTACCTGGGAAACCCCGACCGGGACAGACCTGCGATTCATGTGGCTGGAACCAATGGCAAGGGGTCTGTGTGCGCATTCCTTACATCTATACTGAGGGAAGCCGGTTACAGCACCGGTACCTTTATCTCGCCTCATCTGGTGGAGGTGCGTGAACGTTTCCTGATTAATGGAAGGATGGTGGACCAGGAAAGCTTTGAAGCGGCTTTTGAGACGGTCCTTGAGGCCAGCAAAAAGCTTGCAGGCCAGGGACTCTGCCATCCCACTTTTTTTGAATTCCTGTTTTATATGGCCATGGTCCTGTTCCGGATGCACGATGTGGATGTGATGATTCTGGAAACAGGAATGGGCGGCAGGCTGGATACCACCAATGTGCTGGAACACCCTGCGGCCTGTGTGATTACCTCCATCAGCATGGACCATACCAAGTATCTGGGGGACACCCTGGCCAAGATTGCAGGGGAAAAGGCCGGCATTATCAAAACCGGGGTCCCTCTTATATTTGATAACGGACAGCCGGAGGTATCCACCATACTGGAGGGCTTTGCCTTCCGCAAGGGTGCAGCCCGATATCCGGTGGGCCGGGAGGATTTCTATGTGGAGGAGATAGGCGAAAAGGGCTTGTCCATCAGTGCAAGAATGAAGGACGGCAGATGCCTGGAACTGGAGATTCCCTTTGAAGCGTTTTATCAGGCGGAAAATGCTATGCTGGCCGTCCGCACTCTGGATGTATTGCGCCATCCCGGAGAATGTCCCAGGACAGGCTGCAGGATGCCGGGCCATGGTCCCTGCATCTGCCCGGACGGTATGGAATGGGGAATAACGGACCGGCATATTGCTGCTGGTCTGAAGAATACGTTCTGGCCCGGACGGATGGAACAGGTGCGGCCGGGAATCTATCTGGACGGCGCCCATAATCCCGGAGGGATTGAGGCCTTCATACAGACGGCCTGGGAGATATCAGACAGACAGGGAAAGAAGCCGTGGCTGCTGTTTGCCGCTGTTTCGGACAAGGATTATGAGCGTATGGCGGAACAGCTGTGCAAAGAGATGATTTGGGAAGCAGTCGGCGTGGTCCACATGAACAGCGACAGAGGACTGGCTGCCAAAGAACTGGCCAGGGTATTCCGCACATATACGTCCAGGCCTGTGTACTCATACGGGGACACCGGGAGCGCTGTTAAGGATATGACGGAGAAAAGCCGGGAAGGACTATTGTTCTGTGCCGGTTCCCTGTATCTCATCGGTGAGATTAAGGCAGTGCTGGAGCAGCAGTCCTGACAAGATAGGAGTGAAATACATGATTGATTTTGAAGAGGAGATTGAGCGTTTTAAACCAAGCCTGGATGTGGAAGAGGTGGAGGACGCCATTGTTAAAAGCGATTTGACAGATATGACGGACATCATGATGGAACTGATAAAAGAAAGAGGCGAGCGGGACCTGTGAATACAGACTATGCAAGAAAGAACCAGCAGATAGCCAACAGCTTCTACAACCTGGGCCTGGAAAAGGCCAGGATACGGGATTTGTCCGGCGCGGCCCAGTGCCTGAAGAAAAGCCTGCATTTTAATAAGTATCAGACAGATGCCAGGAATCTGCTGGGATTGATATACTATGAGAACGGGGAAGTGGCCGATGCACTGGTACAGTGGGTCATCAGCCTGAACCTGCAGCCGGAGGATAATCTGGCGGACCATTATCTGGATGAGATTCAGAGAAAGCCGGGGCAGCTGGAGATGGAGAGCCAGAATGTAAAGACATTCAACCAGGCGCTCTGGCATGCACAAAACGGCAGCGATGATTTGGCCATACTCCAGCTGGCCAGGGTGGTGGAGTCCAATCCCCACTTTGTGAAGGCCCATCTCCTTCTGGCCCTGTTATACATGGCCAGGGAGGATTACAATAAGGCCGGCCGTTCCCTGTATAAAATTCTTCAGATTGACAAGAGCAACCAGAAGGCCCTGTACTACATGTCCATTGTAAAGCAGAACACAGGCAGGGCGGATGCAGAGAAGCGCAAGATGGTGAAAGCATTTTCCCATCGTAAGATGGAGGATGACGATGTCATCATCCCTAATACTTATAAGGAAACCACAGGCATTTCCACTGTGTTCCACATCATCATTGGACTGGTTCTCGGCATTATGGCTTTTTATTTCCTCATTCTGCCTGCCAGAACAAGGGACCTTAACAGCATCCACGACAACAACCTGAAATCCTATATGCAGAAGCTCAACAATGCAAATCAGCAGTACGATATCCTGAAGGCGGATTACGATGAGCTGGATGCCCACACAAAGGAGATTCAGGCCCGTCTGGACGAGCTGACCACAGGCAACACCAGCGTCATAGCCCAGTACCAGGGATTGATTTGGATTCTCCAGGACTACAGGAGCGGTGATTTGGTGGCGGCGGCCAAGGCATATGCCGGAGCCAGCTTTGATTTGATTGAGGACGAAAATATTCAGGCCATTGTGGAAAATATCCGTCAGGATATGACGGCAAATATTTACCAGAGCCTGGTGGACAGGGGACTTCAGCTGTGGAATGCAGGCAATAAGACAGAGGCCATGGACTATTTCCAGGCCAGCCTGACCATAAGGCCGGATAATCCGGAAGCCCTGTTCTATGTGGGGCGTCTGTACCAGGATGCCGGCGACACGGATAATGCCAATTCCATGTTTGACAAAGTGGTCAATGAATTCCCGGATTCCGACTATGTGGACCGGGCAAGGAATGCCAGGGGTTATTAATTTAAACGGTTTTTCAGGAAAGATACTACAGAAGATAAGATATAAGTCTTTTGTGGTATCTTTTTTTGTATTTTATAAGCGCTGAGAAAGGAGTATGGAGGGATGGAACAGACAACGTTTACGTATGAGGCCAGGGAGCAGATGCTGGTGATTCACCTTCCGGGGGAGCTGGACCACCATAACTGCAGGAATTTGAAACGGGATACGGACCTGCTTCTGGCAGAGAACTACATCAACAGGATTGTATTTGATTTTACACACACATCATTTATGGATTCATCCGGCATCGGGGTGCTTTTAAACCGTTATAAGCAGATGGCAGCCAGCCGGGGAACCGTGGCCTATTACGGGGCAGGGCCTCAGGTCAGGCGGATACTGGAGATGGGCGGGGTAAGCCGCCTAATCAAGGGCTATGAAGACAGGGAATCAGCAATAAAGGGATGAAAAAGATGGAGGATAAGAAAATGGAGACAAACAGAGAACATATGAGGCTGGAGATGGAGAGCCTTTCCCGGAATGAGGAATTTGCCAGGGTGGTGACAGCCGTGTTCATGAGCAGGCTGGACCCCACCCTGGAGGAGGTGGATGATGTGAAGACAGCTGTATCCGAGGCAGTGACCAATGCAGTCATACATGGCTACAAGGGCGGGCAGGGTACCATATATCTGGACCTGACTGCAGATATGGAGGAACACACCCTGACCGTGGCAGTGAAGGACTGCGGTGTGGGCATAGCGGATGTGAAACAGGCCATGGAGCCCATGTTTACCACGGACCCGGAGGGAGAGCGCTCCGGCATGGGATTTTCCTTTATGGAGGCGTTCATGGACCAGGTAGAGGTGGAGTCTGAACCAAATCATGGCACATTGGTGACAATGAAGAAATTCATCGGCAGGTGACGGCGATGGATGAGACCATGAAATTAATCAATATGGCTCACGAAGGGGATAAAGCGGCAAGGGACCGGCTGGTCATGGACAATGTGGGGCTTATATGGAGCATTGTCAGGCGGTTCTCCGGCCGGGGGTATGAGATGGAGGACCTGTTCCAGATTGGAAGCATCGGACTGATTAAGGCCATCGACAAATTTGACACTGGATTTGATGTGAAATTTTCCACCTATGCAGTGCCCATGATTACAGGGGAAATCAAGCGTTTCCTCAGGGACGACGGCATGATTAAGGTCAGCCGCTCCATCAAGGAACTGGGGGTTAAGGTCAGGGCTGCCAGGGAGGAAATGACGTACAGTCTGGGAAGAGAGCCCACCATTGAGGAAATTGCAGGCAGGCTGGGGACCAGCCGTGAGGAGGTGGCCGCATCCCTGGAGGCTGCTGCGGAGGTGGAGTCGCTGTACCGCCCTGCGGACAGCGGGGATGAGAATTCCACCTATCTCATGGACCGTCTGGCCCAGGACAACAATGACCATGAGGATTTGTTAAACCGAATGGTTTTAAAGGATTTGATGGAGGGACTTGAGGAAGAGCAGAGGGAAATTATACTGCGCAGATATTTTTACAATGAGACCCAGACCCAGATTGCGGGGGAGCTTGGCATTTCCCAGGTACAGGTGTCCCGGCTGGAAAAACGTATATTGAAAGAAATGAGGAAAAAACTGTAAACAAAAGCCGCAAGGTATAAAAAGTTCCATGGAAGTTATACTAGATACCAGAAACCAATTAACATTTTTGAAAAGGATGTGATTCTTATGGGTTTTGGTAAACGAGTATGTGAACTGCTTGCAGTCATAGCCTCCCTTCTCCTGATAGGGGTCCTGATATGGTATCTGTCCTCAGGTTTCGGAGACAGGGGATATGAAAAGGAAGGGACGCTGGTGTGGGAGGAGATGGATGAGCCTTCCATGGAAGAGGAAGTTTGTCCGGCCTTTGTGACTGACCCTGTGTCCATGATGTACGGACAGCAGGAAATCCAAAGGAGCGGAAAAGGTCTATGAACCATACAGTCTATTTAAAACTAAGTCAAATCACGGAGCTGACCCACAAGGACGTTGTCCTGAAGGACGTTGCCCAGGTTTACTGCGACGACCAGAATGTGATGAACAAATGCAATGCCATGAAGGTCATGACCGTGAAGGTGGATGCCAAGCGCCGCTATATAGTAAGCGCCCTGGACGTAATCAACAAGCTGAAACAGCTGGACTCCACCATTGATGTAAACAACGTGGGGGAGGCGGATTTCATCATTGCCTACAAGCCGCCTTCCCCGCCTGCTTACGTCTGGCAGTGGACCAAGACCGTATTTGTCTGCCTGGTGTGTTTTTTCGGCGCCGCATTTGCCATCATGACCTTTAACAATGATGTCAGTGTTACCGATGTGTTCAGCGAGGTGTACAGGCTGGTTATGGGTTATGAATCCGGCGGTTTCACCGTGCTTGAGGTAAGCTATTCCGTGGGTCTGGCTGTGGGCATCATCGGTTTTTTCAATCACTTTGCAGCCATAAAACTGAATACGGACCCCACGCCGTTAGAGGTGGAAATGCGCCTTTATGAGGACAATATCAGTAAGACCCTGATTGCCAATGACGGCAGAAAGGAGTCAAAAATTGATATTACTTAAAAAATGTCTGCTGGCGTTCTTCGGTCTGTGCGCCGGCGGCATCATTGCAGCCGGCGTATATGCGTTCCTGGCCATCATAGGCGTGTTTGTGCGCCTCATGGGAAAGACAGGCACCAGGAAGCATATTTTTCTGTATGAGACAGTTATTATTCTGGGCGGTGTCCTGGGAAATATACTGGATATTTATGAGTTTCCCATTTATATGGGGCCTTATCTGGGCACCCTTTTCATATGTGTATTCGGACTGTCCGTAGGGATTTTCGTGGGCTGTCTGGTCATGTCCCTGGCGGAAACCCTGAAAGCCCTTCCGGTTATCAGCAGGAGGATTCATCTGGCTGTGGGACTGCAGTATATTATATTTGCCCTGGCAGCAGGGAAGATGGCAGGAGCCCTGGTCTATTTCTGGAACCGTATGGCTTCCCTTGGATGACGAGGCCAAAGAGGGCGAGGCCAAAGAGGATGAACCTAAGAGGATGAGCCAAAAAGGTTTAGGGCTGTCCGCAGCCGGATTTTGAGAGGAGTAAACAAATGGAGATTGATAAGAAAAAGTATGAGGAGTACGTGAAACAGGTGACTCCCACCCACAGCCTGGCAAAAAACATGGCAGCGGCCTTCCTGGTAGGCGGAATCATCTGTGTGCTGGGGCAGTTTGCCCTGAATTTCATGATGAACAACATGGGCATGGACCAGGAGACAGCGGCGGCCTGGACTCTGCTGGTATTGATTCTGCTGAGCATCCTGCTGACCGGATTCAATATATATCCAAAGATTGTGAAATTCGGGGGTGCAGGAGCCCTGGTGCCCATTACCGGGTTTGCCAATTCCGTGGTGGCTCCGGCCATAGAGTTCCATGCGGAGGGCGAGGTGTTCGGCGTGGGCTGTAAGATATTTACCATTGCAGGGCCGGTTATTTTGTATGGGATTTTGACCAGCTGGGTGCTGGGGCTGATTTACTGGGTTGGAATTGCAGCGGGGATTTTTTAAATCTAAAAGAAGGTGTGGAAAGAGCAGAGTAATAAGAGGAGGTATCCGCTTATTATTCTGTTTTTTCGTAATATAAAGTTGGGGCAGCCTTTTTGTGTAAATAGAGAATGAATCATCAGATATGACCGTAGAAAATGGACTGGAAAAAATTCCCTGGTCCATTTTCCATTTTATGGGGACAGACAGTTGACTTTTTATAGGTTCTCTGATATCCTATACGGGTTAGCGCAGGCTAACATTAAACGGAGGAGGGTTCGCATTGAAGTACATATGGATTAACCCGGTGGCAGAGAACATGTATCACAGAGAGGCATTGGCGTGTTTCCTGAAAAAGCACGGATTTGTGCAGGTACGGTGCAATACAGACTGGGGAGCTGTTGTTAAGGGAAAGTACAAGTCCCAGATAGAAGCGGGCCGGGGGACGGTGGCGGATATGCGGTGCCCCATGGCAGGCAGGATGGCGGCGGATTACCGGCAGAGGCGGGGAGCCGGGAAACAGGTAGACGGGGAACGGGGAGCCGGGCAGCGGGGAGACAGCCTTGTGATACCGGATATTGAACCAATCCTGATTCACTGTGCCAGGGAAATCAGCGGGAGAAGGGACCTGGAAGACGGACTGAAAATCATAACCACGCCCTGCCGGGCGCTGGCGGATGCAGGCAATGCCTTAAAGCTTAAAGACACAAGATTCCTGACCTGGAACGGGCTTTTGCGGGAACTGGGTAAAACCGTGGCAGATGCCTGGGCGGAATGCGCTGCTTATGGGAAGGCGGCTGTACCGGAAGGCGCTACACGATGCCTGAGGGCCAGCCCTATTCCGCCTGGTTTTTTTGAGGATTTGGAGACAGATACAATCAGTTTGACCGGAGAAGAAACCATAAGACAATACCTTGAAAAGGAATCCTGGAAGCAGGTCAGGCTGGTGGAGATGCTCTACTGTGATATGGGATGCCACAATGGTGATGGAGTGATGGCAGATGAAGAATAGGTGGAACAGGTCAATGGCCCCCCTGATTGGAATAGGGGCAATTCTGCTTATATGGTACGGGGTCTGCCGGGCGGATATGTTCAGCGCCTATGTACTGCCGCCTCCCTCCGGGGTGTTCCGGAGTTTTTATAAAATGGCTGTGAACGGTGAGCTGTGGAAGGATATTTTTATCAGCTTTGTCAGAGTCGCAAAGGGATTTTCCATTGCTTTTGTGCTGGCCTTTGGTCTGGGGATGGTACGGATTCTGCTGCCGGGAACCAGCGGATATTATGAGTATGTGGTGCAGTTTTTCAGGAATGTACCGCCTCTGGCCATGATTCCGCTGCTGATTCTGTGGTGCGGGATTGGGGAGACAACCAAGACAGTTATCATTGTTCTGGCATCCTTTTTCCCCATGTATCTGAATATTGTAAAGGGATTTACGGGGTGTGATAAAAAGCTTTTGGAAGTGGGGGAAATGTTCGGATATTCATCAGGAAGGAAGTTTCTGAGGATTGTACTGCCGTACGCTGCATCCGATATACTGGTGGGAATGCGTATCGGCCTTGGATACAGCTGGCGGGCCATCATCGGAGCTGAGATGGTGGCTGCTTCCACGGGCCTGGGACATATGATTCTGTTTGCCCAGCAGATGTCCAGGACAGACAAGGTCATTGTGGGAATTCTGACCATTGGCGCGGTGGGATACGTGACGGACCGTCTGTTCGGTTTTGCAATCAGTAAAATGTTGAAAGGAACCTGTGACAATGGCTGGGATTAAGCTGAAGTACATTTATAAGGAGTATAGGGTGGAGGACAGGCCTGTCCAGGTGCTGAGAGGTATCAGCCTGGATATACCGGAGGACCACATTACAGTTATTCTGGGCAGGAGCGGGTGCGGAAAAACCACCCTTCTGCGGCTTACAGGAGGACTGGAGAAGGCTGACAGCGGGGAGATACAGTATGAGGGCTGCCACAGGACCGCCTATGTATTTCAGGAACCCAGGCTGATGCCCTGGCTCACTGTGTGGGATAATGTGACCTTTGGGCTCAGGAAGAAGGAGCAGGACAGGGATACTATAAGAGATATTATAAATACCGTAGGATTGGAAGGGTTTGAAAAGGCATATCCGTCCCAGCTGTCAGGAGGGATGCAGCAGCGGGCAGCCATAGCCAGGGCGCTGGCATACCGCCCGTCCTTCATTATGATGGACGAGCCCTTTGCAGCCCTGGATTATTTTACCAGGGAACAGATGCAGAAAGAGCTTTTGCGGGTCCGGCAGAAACTGAGGTGCAGCATCCTGTTTGTGACCCACAGTATCGATGAGGCGCTGCTTCTGGGACACAGGATTGTGGTCATTGAAAACGGACTTGTCAAGACCCAGGTGCAGGTACCGGAGACGGCAGGGGACAGGAACCTGATGGATGATATGTTCATCTCCCTGAAGCGGCGTATTATTGAGAGTCTGAACGCAGGGGACTGGGAACTGGAGCTATATAGCAGGAATAGACAGACATAAAAAGACAGAATAAGGAGAAATGAAATGAGAAAATTTATAGCATTAGGGCTGGCCCTGTGCATCGGGGCATCCGCCCTTACCGGCTGCGGCAAGGCATCGGCAGGAGCAGCGGAGGCAGATGCCCGGCAGGATGCCCTGGAAGATACACAGTCAGGAGGAAACAAGGCTTCCTCCGGTCTGGACAAGCTGGCGCTCACTTATGTTACCTCGCCGCTCAACGTTCCTACCATCATTGAGCGGGACCAAAATATATTTGCAGATGCATTCAGGGACATGGGTATTTCCCTGGAATATGCGGAAATCAATTCAGGAGCCGACCAGACACAGGCGCTGGCATCCGGGGACGTGCAGATTCTTTATGGGGTGGGAGCAACCTCTGTTATCCTGTCTGCTGCCAACGGGGCGGATATCAAGGTGCTGAACATGTACAGCAGGTCCCCAAAGGCATTCTGCATGTACTCTGCAGATGACAGCCTGACTACCCCGGAGAGTCTTAAGGGAAAGACCATTGGGGGACCGGCAGGGACGAATCTCCATGAGCTTTTAGTATCGTATCTTGCTGCTGGAGGGCTGACCATGGATGATGTGAATTACGTGAATATGTCCATTGCAGATGCCAAGGCGGCCCTGGACGGCGGCAGCGTGGATATAGCCCTGATTGCAGGAGCAGCCGCTTATCAGGCAAAGGAGCAGGGGTATCACATGGTGGCTGATGGGGAGGGACTCATGAAAGCTATGATTGCCGTGGCTGTCAGAGATGATTTTTATAACGAAAATCAGGATGTGATAGACCGCTTTATGGAAGCCCAGAACCGCGCTGCCGCATTTATGAAAGACAATCAGGAGCAGGCCCTTCAGATTGCAGCCAGGGCACTGGATTTGGATGAAGAGGCAGTAAAGGAGATGTATGCCTTCTATGATTTTTCCATGGATGTCACGGATGAGGATAAGGAAGGATTCCAAAAAACAGCTGATTTCATGCTGGAGTCAGGCATGATAGAGGAAGAACTGGATGTGGATGGTTTGTTCTTATAAGCTTGAGCGTAAACGGTATTACGATTTTGGTTGATATAACAAAGGTAACATCCATTCCGGATAATATTCCGGAGGATGCAAAAGAAATGGCCTACAGCAGCAAAAAACAGGGACACGTCTGTCATTTGACGGCGGTGTCCCGTTTTGTTCTGTTCTTCTGTTTCACTGGTTTTCTGCCATTTTTATGGCTGTAGTGTTTTTATTACCATCTTCATCACTTCATCTTCGGCTTAAATATAAGGGATGCCAGGTAGCCAAACACCAGGGCGCCGCATATTCCCGCGGAGCTGGCCGTGAGTCCGCCCTTAAAAATACCCAGAATGCCGTCCTCTCCGATACCTTCCTTCACGCCCTTCCAGAGGGTGTTTCCAAAGCCCAGAAGAGGCACGGTTGCGCCTGCTCCCGCCCACTTTGCAAAAGGTTCATAGAGCCCTATGGCACCCAGTATGGCGCCGCTGACCACCAGGGTGACCATGACCCGTCCCGGCATCATCTTGGTCTTTTCCAGCAGAATCTGGACCAGGGCGCAGATAATACCTCCCACGATAAATGCTTTTATATAGTCCATGTCATTTCCTCCTTAACTGTCTATATGTTCAATGACGACCGCATGGGCAATGCCCGGTATGCTCTGTCCTTCATTGAAGCTTACCGAGGACAGAAGGGCTCCGGTGGGAACAAATAAAACCCGTTTCCAGGTGCCGTCCTGTACCTTGGGGAGGATGTAGGAGCACAGGGTAACGGCGGAACAGCCGCATCCGCTACCGCCCGAATGGGTGTCCTGCTGTTCCTTGTCATAAATCTCCATACCGCAGTCCATGTGAAGCTGGCTTAAATCCCTTCCCTTATTCTTCATGAACTCCAGCAGGATGGTCCTTCCCACCTCGCCCAAATCACCGGTAATGATTTTGTCATACCAGGTCTCATTGACCTGGAAGTCCTCCAGGTTCTGTTCAATGGTATGGAATGCAGCCGGGGCCATGGCAGCTCCCATATTCATGGAATCCTTGGCCCCCATGTCCACCATACGCCCGGTTGTGATGCCTGCGATGCGGGCCATTCCGTCTTTCCGGTTGCCTGCCAGAACAACCGCGCCGCAGCCCGTAACAGTCCATGTGGCTGACGGCGGCCTCTGGTTCCCATAAGCCAACGGAAAACGGAACTGCTTTTCCGCCGTGGCAAAATGGCTGGATGCCATGGACATGACCTGGTCCGCATATCCTGCATTGACTGCCATGGCTCCCAGTCCCAATGCCTCTCCCATGGTGGAGCAGGCCCCATAAAGGCCAAAAAGAGGAATCTCCAAATCCACGGTTCCAAAGGACGTTGCTATGAGCTGTCCCAGCAGGTCGCCTGCAAACAGGTAACGCAGCTCACCCTTTCGTATGCCGCCCTTCTCAATGACCAGATCTGCAGTTTTCTTCTGCATGGTGCTCTCAGCCTGTTCCCAATTATCCATACCAAACATATCGTCCAGTTCCACCTCGTCGAACAGGCTTCCCAGAGGACCTTCCCCCTCTTTTTTTCCAACGACGGAGCCGGCACTTATAATGACCGGGGGATGTTCAAATTCAATACTTGCCTTGCCTTTCATCTGTCCCATTTCATGCACTCTCCTTCCTGTAACAGGATGTAATAGTTACAGTATCCCTCGTTTCCGGAAAAATACTCAAAAATAAATAAACCGGAAAAGCTGGATTATTTGCTTTTCCGGTTCATATAAATTTCATTTTAAATTTCAATTATCCGGGACCAATCCTAGTAAGGACGGTTCCCCGGCCCAAACCCTTCCGTGGTTTCCGGCGAGGTCTGGTATCCCGGACCGATGGGTGTCACGGTGGGCCCGGTATTTCCAAAATCATCCGTATTGGGCGGTATGATGGTGGATGCGTCGGAGTGGATGGTGCAGTAGCCCGGGATGGCAAATACGGAATCATCCGTTGCGCCTTCCTCGCCCTCCGGCAGGGTCATGCATACCCTGGTGGTCTTTGTGGGGCAGTATGGGGTGGGGCGCATACCTGACTCAGCGCATACGGTAACCTCCACATGCTTGTCACAGACCTCTGTGGGAGCGGTTCCCTTTGCAAAATATTCGGTGTACACAGCATTGCCTCTGGGGTCGTGGTTGCAGACGCCGGAGACAGCCCGTTTACCGGATTTGCGGCAGATTTCCGCAGTCTCAATGCTGTCAGGCACTGCAAAGCCCGGATCCGGCATGCCTTCGTGGACACGGTTCATGATGTTGCGCCAGATGTCCTTGTGGAAGGTCGTTCCGCCGTTGTTCACGCCGCCGTGCTTTAGCTTCTGGTTGTTGTCGCATCCGCCCCATATGCCTGCGGTGTAATACGGCGTGTAGCCCACGAACCATACGTCGTTGTTGTTGGAGGTGGTGCCGCTCTTGCCGGCAGCCGTCATGCCTGTCAGGGCTGCGCGGGTGCTGGTGGAGTTGATGGACACGCCGGGGCGTGTGAATTTGCGGTTGCTCTTCATGGATTCCGACATTGCGTCCGTTAAGAGGAAGGCGGTGGAATCCTTCAGCACCTGCTTTGTCTCAGGTTCATTGTCTATCAGTACCTTTCCGTTGTGGTCCAGTATCTTTGTAAAGAAGCGGGGCTTTGTGTACACGCCGCCGTTGGCAATGGACGCATAGGCCGTGGTCAGTTCCAGATTGGAAACGCCCTTTGTTATGCCGCCCAGGGCAGTGGCTGCTCCCAGGTCATCCTTTGTGAGGGAGGTGATGCCCATGTTCTCTGCATACTCCACGCCAAGCTGGGGCGTGACTGTCTCCATGAGGCAGCGCACAGCCACAATGTTCATGGAGTAGATGATGCCGTCGCGGATGCTGGAGTAACCGGTAAAGCCATAGCCGGAGTTCCACCAGTTCCTGAAGCTTTTGGTTCCGATGGTATAGGGCGCGTCGTAGTAGACCGTGCCCAGAGTGGCGCCGCAGGCGTCCAGGGCCGGTGCAAAGGCTGTGATAACCTTAAATGCAGAACCCGGCTGGCGGTATACGTTGCTGGCCCGGTTCAGGGTCAGACTGGCCTTCTTTTCGCCGCGGCCGCCGCACAGGGCCTTGACTTCCCCTGTGTGCTGGTCCAGAAGCACAAAGGATGCCTGGGGCTGCAGAATCAGGTTCTGGCGCTCGCCGATGATTTCGTCGCCGTCCTTTAAAAGCCATGCCTTGTACTGGTCAATGTCGTCCTGGACCGCTTCCTTGGAGGCGTAGAGTCCCTCGAAGGAGGAATCTCCCAGCACGCTCTTGCGGAAGGTGCGCAGGCTGTCTTCTGAATAGTGCTCCGTGGTACCGTCCCCATGGGTAATGGAAAGCCTGTACTCCACCGAATACTTGGCCACGGAATAGTTGTCCGGGTTATTGATTTCCTCGTCCACAATGGCCTGTAGGGCCGGGTCCTGGGTGGTATAAATCTGGAGTCCGCCGGAGTAGAGGAGATTGCTGGCCTGGCTTTCCGTGTAGTCCAGCTTTTCCATCAGGGAATTGATGACCTGCTCTATCAGCTCGTCCGTAAAATAGCTGTAATGGGTATTGGTCCCCTTGGTGGCCGTATCCACGTTCTGTATCCTGTCGTATACATCATCGGCCAGGGCCTCCTCCTGTTGGGCCTTGGTGATATAATCCTGCTCATACATATACTGGAGTACGATTCTGCGGCGTTCCGCATTGTTTTCGCGTCCTGATATGGGGTTGAGTTTGGAAGGGTTCTTGGTGATGGATGCAAGCACGGTGCACTCTGAGAGGGTCAGGTCGGAGACATCCTTATTAAAATAGCGCTTGGCAGCAACCTTTACTCCCAGGGTATTGTTGCCCAGGTTGATGGTGTTGAGATAGTTGGTGATAATCAGCTTCTTGGTATCTTCCTTGCTCATTCCTGAGTTCTTTTCCAGCTGCACGGCAAGGTACTGTTCCTGGAGTTTACGCTCAATCCTGGCTCCCCAGCCGGATTCCATACCGCCGGAGAACACATTGTTCTTGATGAGCTGCTGTGTTATGGTGCTTCCGCCGCCTGCATAATCGTCGCTGACAATTCCCTTTACAGCCCTGGCAATGGAACGGATGTCAATGCCGTTGTGAGTCCAGAAACGGGAATCCTCAATAGCTACAAATGCATTAATCAAATCCTTTGGAAGCTCCTCGTAGGTGGCTTCCTCCCGGTTGGAACCGCTGGTGACCAGGGTATCTGTCAGGTTCCCGGCAGCGTCATATACCGTGGTGGCAAAACGGCTGGGCTGAATATTTAGAATATCAACGGAAGGGGCATTGTCTATAATGCCTTTAACCATACCGAAACCGATGGATGCACCCACTACTGCCAGAAACAAAAACAGGACAAAAAGCGCCTTAAATATATTAAGGAGCAGCCGTGAAGCGTATTTGCCTGATTTAGAGTGGAGAGACTTAAGCCTGCGCTCAGCCTCGTACTTTCCATAGTTCATAGATTCTCCTTTTCGTACATAATCTGAATGGAATCCGCCCCCCTGCGGACCCTCATACCTATCCTGTAGATTATACACCAGTTTTGTAAAATTGAAAAGGTTTAAATATGCCCTTGCCATCGCCTGCTATCTATATTATGATAAAAATCAGGTAAAAAATGTCGAAGGGTGGGGATGAGAACCCACAAATAACCGTAAAGGAGCCGTAAAAGTGGTAGAGAGTTGCAAAATCCTGTACAAGGGAGGCACAGGGGAGCTGGTGGAGAAGAAGTCCCGCTTCCTGGCGGACCTGCGCCCGGTGTCCTCAGAGGAGGAGGCCCTGGCATTCATAGAGGAAATCAGAAAGAAATACTGGGATGCAAGGCATCACTGCTTTGCCTATATCATCGGGGACAGGGGACAGAACGCCCGGTGCAGCGACGACGGGGAGCCGTCCCAGACAGCCGGGAAACCCATGATGGACGTACTGGCAGGCGAGGAGCTTCACGATGTGTGCGCTGTGGTGACGCGGTATTTCGGAGGCACGCTTCTTGGCACTGGCGGTCTGGTGCGGGCTTATTCCGGCGCGTTAAAGGAAGGACTTAAGAACTGCGTTATTCTGGAGAAAAAACTGGCTGTCCGCCTGGAGGTCACCACGGATTACAACGGGGTGGGAAAGATTCAGTATATTGCTGCCCAGGCAGGAATCGATACCCTGGATACGCAGTACACGGATAAGGCTGTGTTCACCTTCCTGGTACCTATAGCGGAGGAGGGACGTTTCACGGCCCAGATTACGGAGGGAACGGCCGGAAAGGCCATCATACGGAGAGAAGATGAGGTATACTACGGTCTGGGTGACAGCGGACTGGTGGTGTTTTAGGAAAATGGCGCATTTGGATAAACCATGCTTTTAGAATAAGCGTGTTTTGGAAAGAATAGGAGGAATAGATGATGGAAATGAAAAAGCTGGGATTTGGAACCATGAGGCTTCCTTTGCTGAATCAGGAGGACCCTGCATCGGTGGACCTGGAGCAGGTATGCCGGATGGTGGATACCTTTATGGAAAGGGGATTTACCTATTTTGATACGGCTTACATGTACCACAAGTATGAGAGTGAGCGTGTTGTGAAAAAGGCCCTGGTGGATCGCTGGCCCAGGGACAGCTATGTGCTGGCGGATAAGCTGCCCCTCAGCCATCTGAAGGAGGAGGCGGACATGGAGCGCTTTTTCCGGGAGCAGCTGGAAAAGTGCGGCGTTGGCTATTTTGACTACTACCTGCTTCACAACATGTCCAGGACGTATTATGAGACAGCTGAGCGGCTGGGGGCGTTTGATTTCGCACGCAGAAAACAGCAGGAGGGAAAGGCGGTCAGAATCGGATTTTCCTTCCATTCGGATGCTGAGCTTCTGGAGGAGATACTGGAGAAACATCCCGAGATGGAGTTTGTGCAGCTGCAGCTTAATTACATAGACTGGGACAGCCCTGACATACAGTCCCGTCAGTGCTACGAGGTGTGCCGCAGATACGGGAAGGACGTCATTGTCATGGAACCGGTTAAGGGCGGGACCCTGGCGGATGTGCCCCGGGAGGCCGGAGCACTGATGGAGGCCCATGCTCCGGGTATGACCCCTGCATCCTGGGCAGTCCGGTTTGCTGCCAGCAGGGAGGGGGTTATCATGGTGCTGTCGGGCATGTCGGATTACAGCCAGCTCCTGGACAATACGGCTTACATGCAGGATTTCGTTCCCCTGACTGAGGAGGAGGAGCGGATTGTGGCCAGGGCTGCGGACATTATCCAGTCCGCCACAGCCATAGCCTGTACCGCATGCCAGTACTGTGTGGAAGGATGTCCGAAGCAGATTCCCATACCCAGGTATTTTTCCCTTTATAACCAGTACAGTCTTTTTGGTGAGAAGTCCAATTCCAGGGGCTATTACCAGAATTATGCGGCCAGATACGGGACAGCAGGCGACTGCATCGGCTGCCGCAGGTGTGAGGCCATATGTCCCCAGCATCTGCCCATTGCACGGCATATGAAGGAAATAGCAGAGGTGTTTGAGCCGGCTAAATAGGGCGCCGGATAAAGGAAAATCAACGGGAATAAGCGGAAATGGTGCAAAATCCCTTGCAATCTGTACACACCAATGCTATACTATAAAACCGTGGCTGTAGACGTATATAATAAGGAAGAGTAATCACTATGAAGATGAAAAGAGAAGATGTAAGAAATATCGCTATCATTGCCCATGTAGACCATGGTAAAACCACATTAGTAGACCAGCTGCTTAGGCAGAGCGGCGTGTTCCGCGTAAACCAGGAGGTTCAGGAGCGTGTAATGGACTCCAATGACCTGGAGCGTGAGAGAGGAATCACCATCCTGTCCAAGAACACGGCTGTATTTTATAAAGACACAAAAATCAACATCATCGATACCCCCGGACACGCTGACTTCGGCGGCGAGGTAGAGCGTGTGCTCAAGATGGTGGACGGCGTGGTACTGGTAGTGGATGCCTATGAAGGACCCATGCCCCAGACAAAGTTCGTGCTTCAGAAAGCGCTGGATTTGAATCTGTCCGTCATCGTGTGCATCAACAAGATTGACAGGCCCGAGGCCAGGCCGGCGGATGTCATTGACGAGACGCTGGAGCTGATGATGGACCTGGATGCCACGGATGAGCAGCTGGACTGCCCCTTTGTCTATGCATCGGCCAGGGCCGGATTTGCAAAATACAAGATTGAGGACCCGGAAGAGGACATGAGTCCCCTGTTTGAAACCATTATAAACCATATCCCGGCGCCGGAGGGAGATCCGGACGCAGAGACCCAGGTACTCATAAGCACCATTGACTACAATGAGTTCGTAGGCCGGATTGGCATCGGACGTGTGGACAACGGAGGACTTAAGGTGAACCAGGAGTGCGTTCTGGTAAACCACCACGAGCCGGATAAATTCAGGAAAATCAAGATAGGAAAGCTCTATGAGTTTGATGGACTTAAGAGGGTGGAGGTGCAGGAGGCCGGCATTGGTTCCATCGTTGCCATCTCCGGTATTGCGGATATCCATATCGGCGATACCATATGCACCCCTAATAACCCGGAGTCCATTCCCTTCCAGAAGATATCCGAGCCCACCATTGCCATGTACTTCATGGTCAATGACAGCCCGCTGGCAGGCCAGGAGGGCAAGTATATCACATCCCGCCATCTGCGCGACCGTTTATTCAGGGAGCTGAACACAGACGTGAGCCTGAGGGTGGAGGAAACGGATTCCGCGGACTGCTTCAAGGTGTCGGGCCGCGGTGAGCTTCACCTGTCCGTACTGATTGAAAATATGCGCCGTGAGGGCTTTGAGTTTGCTGTCAGCAAGGCGGAGGTGCTCTATAAGTACGATGAGAGGAACCGCAAGCTGGAGCCAATGGAGCTGGCTTATGTGGATGTGCCTGAGGAATACACCGGCGTTGTTATCCAGAAGCTGACCAGCCGCAAGGGCGCCCTTCAGGGTATGAGCCAGGCAGCAGGCGGCTATTCCAGGCTGGAATTTTCCATCCCCTCCAGAGGACTTATCGGTTACCGCGGTGACTTTATGACCGATACAAAGGGAAATGGTATCCTGAACACCATTTTTGACGGCTACTCAGAGTACAAGGGCGATTTGTTCTACCGTCAGACCGGCTCCCTCATTGCCTTTGAGGCAGGCGAGGCCATTACCTACGGCCTTTTCAATGCCCAGGAAAGAGGCACCCTGTTTATCGGACCGGGCGTCAAGGTGTACTCCGGCATGGTGGTTGGACAGAGCCCTAAGGCAGAGGACATTGAAATCAATGTCTGCAAGACAAAGAAGCTGACCAACACCCGTTCCTCCAGTGCTGACGAGGCGCTTAAGCTGACACCGCCTAAAATCATGAGCCTGGAGCAGGCCCTGGACTTCATTGATACGGATGAGCTTCTGGAGGTAACTCCGGAGAGCCTGCGCATCCGCAAGAAGATACTGGACCCAACCCTGCGCAAGAGGGCTTCTTTCAAGAACAAATAGATAAAAATCGACATTTTGTAAGTGAAATGGCGAATCCTGTCGAACGATTCTGGCGGGATTCGCCTTATTTTTTGTTCTATTATGGCATTTCCCCTCATAAACTATCAATGTGCCGTACAAAAGCAAGAGAATAAAAGGATGAAACAAGTAAAACGGCAGAATGAGAAATATTTAGAAGCGAAGAGGAGATGTACTATGTCAGAAAAAATGATTGAAAACAACAGGGTAAGCGTTATCGGAGAAATCGTGTCGGGATTTACCTTCAGCCATGAAGTCTTCGGAGAAGGATTTTATATGGTGGATGTGGCTGTCAACAGGCTCAGCGAGCAGGCGGACATCATTCCCCTGATGATATCCGAGCGCCTTATAGACGTACATAAAGACTATTCAGGCTGTACCGTGGAATCCTTGGGCCAGTTCCGTTCCTACAACCGGCATGAGGGAATCAAGAACCGGCTGATGCTGTCCATCTTTGTAAGGGAAATTCATTTTATTGAGGAATTCACGGATTACACCAAGACCAATCAGATATTCCTGGACGGCTATATCTGCAAGCCGCCTATTTACAGAAAAACTCCTCTTGGCAGGGAAATCGCAGACATACTTCTGGCTGTGAACCGCCCCTACGGCAAGTCGGATTACATACCCTGCATCAGCTGGGGACGCAACGCGCGTTTTGCATCCAGCTTCGAGGTGGGCACCAGGGTAAGAGTGTGGGGCCGCGTGCAGAGCCGCGAGTACACCAAAAAACTCAGCGAGACAGAGTGCGAGAAGCGCATTGCATATGAGGTTTCCATCAGCAAGCTGGAATGTGACGAGGCTTGAACTGACCAGGCTGCAGACGCTGCTATCTAACAAATCCTTTTGAATATCTTTCGAAAAATGTAAGAAATATTTGCAATATTGGCTAAACTATGCTATTATGAGCAAGTCCAATTGTTCTTAAGACAAAGCAAGTAAAGCATGAGGTGCAAGATGATGAAAGAGAGCATGATACAGGTTATCTGCGGACCGGGACGGGGCAAGACCACCAGTGCCATTGGCAGGGGGCTGACTGCGCTGACCAAGGGAAAGTGCGTCTATATGGTGCAGTTCCTTAAAGGCGCCCTGGATGTAGATAACATGGAAATCATACAGCGTCTGGAACCGGAATTTAAGATATTCAGATTTGAGAAAACCCCTGTTTTCTTTGACCGGCTGACGGAGGAAGAGAAGGCAGAGGCAAGAATCTGTATCCTGAACGGCCTGAATTTTGCCAGGAAGGTTCTGGTGACAGGGGAGTGTGATGTGCTTATCCTGGATGAGATTCTGGGAATCCTGGATGAGGGTGTGATATCAGGCGAGGAGCTGTGCGCCATCATAGCCCAGGCCAGGAATGGGCAGATACAGTTAATCCTTACAGGGACCATATATCCGGAGTGCCTGGATGGCCATGTGGATGAGGTCACAAGGATACAGACAAGATATGAGTGATTTCCTGTTGACAGACTGTTGGCAGGGTGATAATATAATACCAACAATCATAGAGTAGAGGTTGCGTTAATCATGAGTAGGTAAGCCGGATGTGGCAGGCACAGGCGATGGCTTAGGGAAAGGGAGAGACGCCGAAGAGGAAGCGTTCCTTGTTTACGCCCCCTCTGGGCATATGGTTAAGAGCCGTATGACTGTCATCCGGGTGGATGGAGAGCTACCAAAGAACGTGGATTTGACACTGGAATCATACGTATATGGAAGGGCTGACATTTACCTCAGCCCTTTTTTGTTTCTTGGGAAAGTACGTCCGGGTTTCATTTTCTATGGGGAAAAGCACACTGTGATTGAATCAAGAGAAAAGGAGAGAATATAGTATGGCACTTTTTGAAGGAGCAGGTGTAGCACTGGTAACCCCGTTTAAGGAAAACGGTGAAGTGAATTACGAAAAACTGGAGGAGATTGTAGAGGAGCAGATTGCAGGCGGCACGGACGCCATCATTGCCTGCGGCACCACAGGCGAAGCCTCCACCATGACCCATGAGGAGCATCTGGATGTAATTGAGTACATCTGCAGGGTGACAAAGAAGCGGATTCCCGTGGTTGCAGGAACCGGCTCCAACTGTACGGAGACAGCAATCTATCTTTCGGCAGAGGCTGAGAAGAGAGGGGCGGACGGACTTCTTCTGGTGTCCCCGTATTACAACAAAGCAACCCAGAAAGGACTTATGGCCCACTTTACAGCGGTTGCAGATGCAGTGAAGATTCCTGTTATCCTCTACAATATTCCTGGCAGGACAGGCGTCACCATTAAGCCTGAGACCATTGCGGCCCTGTGTAAGAACGTGGACAATATTGTGGGCGTAAAAGAGGCCAGCGGCAATTTTTCTGCCATTGCCACCCTTATGAGCCTGTCAGACGGAACGGTGGATTTGTACTCCGGCAATGACGACCAGATTGTTCCCCTTCTCTCGCTGGGAGGAAAGGGTGTTATCTCGGTGCTGTCCAATGTTGCGCCGCGCCAGACCCACGATATCTGCGCGTCTTATTTTGCAGGGGATGTAAAAACCAGCGCCAGCCTTCAGTTAAAGGCCATTCCGCTGATTACAGAGCTGTTCAGCGAGGTGAACCCCATTCCGGTTAAGGCGGCCATGAACATGATGGGAAAGGGCGTGGGCCCGCTGCGCATGCCTTTAACTGAGATGGAGCCCCAGAATCAGGAGAAGCTTAAGGCTGCCATGACAGCTTACGGCATCCTGTAGGGAAGGTTTCGGGAAAGGACGGTATAATACCAATGGTAAAGATGATAATGCACGGCTGCTGCGGGGCCATGGGACACGTAATCTCAGGGCTGGCGGCAGAAGATGAGGGAATCCGCATTGTGGCGGGCATTGACGTCCGGGAGGGGACGGATTTGGGATATCCCGTGTTCCCTTCCCTGGACCAGTGCGATGCAGAGGCGGACGTGATTGTGGATTTCGCGTCCCCAAAGGCAGTGGACGGGCTTCTGGCTTACAGCTGCTCCAGGCAGATTCCGGTGGTTCTCTGCACCACCGGGCTTTCGGAGGAACAGCTTGAGGCAGTGGGAAAGGCCAGTGAAAAGACAGCCATCCTGCGCTCCGCCAATATGTCCCTGGGAGTAAACCTGCTGCTTAAGCTGGTGGGGGAGGCAGCCAGGGTGCTGGCGGGCTCCGGCTTTGACATGGAAATCGTGGAAAAGCACCACAACCAGAAGGTGGATGCGCCCAGCGGCACAGCCCTGGCCCTGGCGGACTCCATGAACCAGGCCATGGACGGGCAGTACGCCTATACCTGTGACAGGAGCACCAGGCGTGAGAAGAGAAACCCTAAGGAAATCGGAATCTCGTCCGTCAGGGGCGGTTCCATTGTGGGCGAACACGATGTGATATTTGCGGGCAGAGACGAGGTGGTGACCTTCAGCCACACAGCTTATTCCAAGGCCATTTTCGCCAAAGGCGCCCTGGAGGCAGCCAAATTCCTGGCCGGAAAGGAACCCGGCATGTATTCCATGACAGACGTGGTGGGTTTATAACAGAAATTTCCAGAATATGCAGGATGTTCCACCATAATCCATTCTCCTAAAGCACATAATATAGGTAGAAAACGAAAGGAGAATGTCATTATGAAAAAAATCAGACCTGCAATATTTGCAATGCTGCTGCTCATCATGGTTATGTCTGTTACGGCCTGTGGAAGCAATAACTCCAATACACAGTCTTCAACAGGCGCCAGCCAGAACTCATCCTCAGCAGCCACTTCCACCAGTACCTCATCCCAGGAAACCACAGGGATGGAGACCTCTTCCATGGAAACGGAAGGGGACGGCATCATTGACGGACTTATGAATGATGTGGAAAAGGGCGCAAATGACGTTAAGAACGGCGTGGATGATATCACAGGCGAATCCAACACAGTCAATGAGAGCGGTACCAACAATACAACAGAGGCCAGATAGCGGATTGCTGTCAGGAGCCTGGATATGGACCCTTTCTATGCCGGGGACGGCTGGAGAGGGTCTATCTGCGTAAAAACCAGAAGATGCCTCTTGAAGAGCGCCCTGTTAAGGATTATAATCAGTTCATGGACAAACGGGGAAGGAGATTGATTGGGGTACATAAGCAGATATGGCCGCAGGAACACGATGCTGAGACAGATGCGAAAGAAGTCAGTGAAATCCTGGAGGGAGCGCTGTCCGTCTGTCAGGCGCAGGAAAGGCCGTGTAAGATTCGCCCTGTTCCTGTTGGCGGCCGGTATTACGGCCTGGGCAGGAACAGGCCGGTTCATTGTCAGGTGGGCCAGAGAGCAGATACCGCACCTGGAACGGATTGAGGAGAGCAGTCCGGTCCGGGCGGCTGACGGGAATGGGCCCGCAGCGGTGAAGCGCGGTCTTACCATCCGTCTGGATGAAAAGAAAATTCATATATTCCAGGTGGAGGAAGGGTATGAGGGCCCTTATGAGGACGGAGGCCAAGGGAGTGATTAGCGGGGCAAAGGACATTCATTAGGAATTTTAATGATTGCCATGCTTGTATTCAAAGACATTGTGTATTATAATTTCTTCTGAAATGGTATTCTTTTATAGCGTCAGCTTATAAATCTATATCGCAACCATACGAATATAAGAAAAGGACAGGTGGATACCCATGGAAAAGAAAGAGATGCTCTACGAAGGAAAGGCTAAGAAGGTTTACACAACGGAGGACCCGGACGTGTTAATCGTGTCCTACAAGGATGATGCAACTGCATTCAACGGTCTGAAAAAGGGAACCATTGTTGGAAAGGGCGCCATCAACAACCGTATGACCAACTTTATTTTCAAGAAGCTGGAGGAGAAGGGGGTACCTACCCACCTGGTAGAAGAATTAAATGACAGGGAGACAGCTGTGAAGAAGGTGGAGATTGTTCCGCTGGAGGTCATCATCCGCAATTACTCCGCAGGCAGCTTTGCCAAGAAGATGGGAATGGAGGAAGGCATCAGGTTCAAATGCCCGACCCTGGAATTCAGCTATAAGAACGATGACTTGGGCGACCCGTTCATCAACAGCTATTACGCCCTGGCCCTGGGACTTGCTACCCAGGAGGAGATTGACGATATCACAGAGTATGCATTTAAGGTGAACGAAGTGCTCCAGGAATACTTTGACGGACTCAACATTGACCTGATTGATTTCAAGATTGAGTTTGGCCGTTATCACGGCAAGGTGATTCTGGCTGATGAGATTTCTCCTGATACCTGCCGTCTCTGGGACAAGGATACCCATGAGAAACTGGATAAGGACAGATTCAGAAGAGACCTGGGCAATGTAGAGGACGCATACGAAGAAGTATTCCGCAGACTGGGTATCCAGTAGGCCGGACCGGGAGGTCTGACGCGGACAAATTAAGATACAACGCCTGGGCATGATTACCCAGGCGTTCCCTTCTTTGAGAAGGGAACAGATGCAGCGCTGTTATTTTTGCAGCGCGGTATGGAACTGGCAGCCTGACACACAGAAAGGACATGACTTCATGAATCAGAACCTGATGGATTTTGATATTGGGGCAGATAAACTGCGTGAGGAGTGCGGGGTTTTCGGGATGTATGATTTTGACGGGAACGATGTGGCCCAGGCCATATATTACGGTCTTTTTGCCCTGCAGCACCGGGGACAGGAAAGCTGCGGTATAGCGGTGAGCGACACAGAGGGACCCAAGGGGAAGGTAGCGGCCCATAAGGGGATGGGCCTTTGCAACGAGGTATTCACGCCGGAGGTACTGGAAGGATTAAGGGGCAATATCGGAGTTGGACATGTGCGGTATTCCACGGCCGGCAGCAGTACAAGGGAAAATGCACAGCCTCTGGTGCTCAACTATGTAAAAGGAACCCTGGGCCTGGCCCATAACGGGAACCTGGTCAATGCGCCGCAGCTGCGCCATGAGCTGGAGTACACCGGGGCCATTTTCCAGACTACCATAGACTCGGAGGTCATTGCCTACCATATTGCCAGGGCCAGGATAAACACCCGCAATGTGGAGAGCGCGGTGGCCGCAGCCATGAAAAAGCTGAGGGGAGCCTATTCCCTGGTAATCATGAGTCCCCGCAAGCTGATTGGAGCAAGGGACCCCTTTGGGTTCAAGCCCCTGTGTATCGGGAAACGGGATAACGCCTACATCCTGGCGTCAGAGACATGCGCCCTGGAAACCATAGGGGCTGAGTTTGTCCGGGATGTGGAGCCGGGAGAAATTGTGACCATCACGGCGGACGGCATTGCATCCAATAAGGAAATGTGCCTGCCGGACCCTTCCGGTGAAGCCAGATGTATTTTTGAGTATATTTATTTTGCCAGACCGGACAGTGTTTTTGACGGTGTCAGCGTTTACAGGGCCAGGGTTCAGGCCGGCCGGTTCCTGGCAATGGATTCCCCGGCGGAGGCGGACCTGGTGGTGGGCGTGCCTGAATCAGGCAACGCGGCGGCCCTGGGCTACGCCATGGAATCCGGGATTCCCTTCGGAACCGCCTTTGTAAAGAATTCCTATGTGGGAAGGACGTTTATCAAGCCAAAGCAGAGCAGCAGGGAGTCTGCCGTGCGTATCAAGCTCAACGTGTTAAAGGAAGCAGTGGCTGGAAAAAGGGTTATCATGATTGACGACTCCATTGTCCGGGGAACCACCAGCGCCCTGATTGTGAAGATGCTGCGGGACGCAGGCGCCAGTGAGGTTCATGTGAGAATCAGCGCACCGCCCTTTCTGCACCCCTGTTATTTTGGAACCGATATTCCGTCGGAGGACCAGCTCATTGCCCATGGAAGAACGGTGGACCAGGTGAGGGAAATTATCGGGGCGGACAGCCTTTCCTTCCTGAGGCAGGAGCGGCTGCCGCAGATGGCAGCTGAAAAGCCCATCTGCACCGCATGCTTTACAGGGGATTACCCCATGGAGCCGCCCTCCCAGGACATCCGGGGAAGCTATGAGAAATAGGCGGCGGGCATTTAAAAAAATATGGGTATGTGATATGATAGAACACATGAAATCAATGAATACGGAGGATATGACATGAGTGACCACGACAGATATGTAAGCCCTCTTTCCGAGCGCTATGCCAGCAGGGAGATGCAGTATATCTTTTCACCTGATATGAAGTTTTGTACCTGGAGGAAGCTCTGGATTGCGCTGGCTGAGACAGAGAAGGAGCTGGGGCTTTCCATTACGGACGAGCAGATTGAGGAACTGAAGGCCCATGCAGAGGAAATCAACTACGATGTGGCTAAGGCCAGGGAGAAGGAAGTCCGCCATGATGTCATGAGCCATGTCTATGCATACGGCGTGCAGTGCCCTAAGGCAAAAGGCATTATCCATCTGGGCGCCACTTCCTGCTACGTGGGAGACAATACGGATATCATCATTATGACCGAAGCCCTTAAGCTGGTGAGGAAAAAGCTGCTCAACGTACTGGCGGAGCTGTCCAAATTCGCTGAAACATACAAGGACCTTCCAACCCTTGCCTTCACCCACTTCCAGCCGGCCCAGCCCACCACCGTAGGCAAGCGCGCCACCCTGTGGATGATGGAGCTTAAGCTGGACCTGGATGACCTGGATTACCTCATTGGCTCCATGCGTTTGCTGGGGTCCAAGGGAACCACAGGCACCCAGGCCAGTTTCCTGGAGCTTTTTGACGGGGACCATGAGAAATGCCGCCGCCTGGATGCAAGAATTGCAGAAAAAATGGGATTTGACGGCTGTTACCCGGTATCCGGCCAGACCTATTCCCGCAAGGTGGACAGCCGTGTCATAAGCGTGCTGGCAGGCATTGCCCAGAGCGCGCACAAGTTCTCCAATGACATCCGCCTCCTCCAGCATCTGAAGGAAGTGGAGGAGCCATTTGAGAAAAAGCAGATTGGTTCATCCGCCATGGCCTATAAGCGGAACCCCATGCGCAGCGAGCGCATTGCCTCCCTGGCTGACTATGTGATGAGCGACATGATGAACCCCATGCTGGTGGCATCCACCCAGTGGTTTGAGAGAACCCTGGACGACTCTGCAAACAAGAGGCTGTCAGTGCCGGAAGGCTTCCTGGCAGTGGACGGCATCCTGGATTTGTACCTGAACGTGGTGGACGGCCTGGTGGTATATCCCAGGGTCATTGAAAAGCACCTGATGGCCGAGCTTCCCTTCATGGCCACAGAGAACATTATGATGGACGCTGTGAAGGCCGGCGGAGACCGTCAGGAGCTCCATGAGCGGATTCGGGAGCTGTCCATGGAGGCCGGAAAGAACGTGAAGGAAAAAGGGCTGGACAACAACCTTCTGGAGCTGATAGCAGCGGACCCGGCTTTTAATCTTTCCCTGGACGAACTGAAAAAGACCATGGAGCCTTCGCGCTATGTGGGCCGTGCGCCGAAGCAGGTGGAGGAGTTCCTGGAGGAGGTCATTCAACCGGTGCTTGAGGAAAATGCGGCAGTGCTGGGACTGACGGCTGAGATTAATGTCTGATATATATCAGGAGCAATAATAGGAACACTTTGTCCCCGCTTACATATGATGTATTAAAATCATAATAAGCGAGGTGAGGAAACGTGGCCCTTATAAATAAGCTTGATAATACCGCCAGTGTGACATATGCCGGTAATCCTGTCAACAGCAACGCTGTATCAACGGTTTTGCTTCTTGCCCCAACGCTGCTTAAAGCGGTAGACAAGCTTACCGCCAGTATTGGCGATACCTTAACCTATACGATTACAGTAACGAATGCGGGACTGAGCGCTTTGACAAACTTGCCGTTCACAGACACAATTCCGGCGGGCGCTGCATTTGTGACAGGTTCTTTTACCGTTAATGGCGCCGCCGCAACACCAACGGTTACCAGCAATACGCTGCACATATCATGAGCCTGTTATTTTCCTGGTCTGTCTTTTCAGGTATGAAAGCAGCTGTTTTGTAACATGGTCCGGCCGTGATATATTCAGTAATTCGGCACGCGTAAGTTCATATAGTATGTTTGACTGCTCTCCATAGATATTATATTTATGGGGAGCAAATTAATTTGGGAAGCTTGCCGTCATTATTTCAGTTTCACAATCCCTCTGTTTTATGCTATGATATCCATAACAGTTAATTCTGGACATGTTATCTTTCGATAAGGAGAACTTATGGATGAATGTGAATTTTGAGTACTATAAAGTATTTTACCACGTATGCGCCCACGGCAGCCTTACAGCCGCCGCCCAGGAGCTGTGTATCTCCCAGCCGGCTGTGAGCCAGGCCGTGCGGCAGCTGGAAAAGGAGGCCGGTACAAAGCTTTTTTTCCGTACGTCCAAGGGAGTGCAGCTGACCCGGGAAGGGGAGCTTTTGTACCACTATGTGAAGCCTGGGGTGGAGGAGCTTCTGGAAGGCGGGAAGATGCTGGAGCGGATGCTGAATATGGATGTGGGGGAGGTCCGGATTGGCGCCAGCGATATGACGCTGCAGTTTTACCTTCTTCCTTATCTGGAACAGTTTCACCGGGAGTATCCAAAGATTAAGGTGAATGTGACCAATGCGCCCACCCCTGAGACTATTAAAAGCCTGGAAGAGGGAAGAATTGATTTTGGGGTGGTGACCACGCCCTTTACCAGCAGGGGAACGGTTAAGCAGTTTCAGGTAAAGGCCATACGCAATGTCTTTATTGCAGGCAGCAGCTTCCGGGAATTGGATGGTCGGGAGCTGGAGTATAAGGAGCTGGAGGCATTTCCCTGCATAGCGCTGGAAAAAAATACAAGCACCAGAACCTTTATGGACGCCTTTCTGGCACAGCAGGGAACGCTGCTCAAACCGGAATTTGAGCTGGCTATCAGCGACATGATAGTACAGTTCGCCAGACGCAACATGGGAATCGGCTGTGTCATGGAAGGGTTTGCTGAAGCTGCCATAGACAGGGGGGAGGTGTTCCGCCTTAGGTTTAAAAAGGAGATGCCGCCCCGTCATATATGCGTGGTTACAGGGGAGTCCAGCCTGATTTCCATGCCGGGCCGCAGGCTGCTGGACATGATGGCCTGCGGACGGGCGGCAGCTGAGCATGATGGCCTGCGGACAGGCGGCAGTTGAGCATGGGGCAGGCAGCAGATAGTGTACAAGGGTCCTCCTTGGAAATGACATAAGTACTGCTTATGGAAAACATAATAAATAACGTCTTTACTTATGGTATAGGTTGTAGTAAATTAGGTAAGGATAAGATACACAGGAATGCGTGTCCATCCTTTCATGAACTGCAAATGAGCATTGGACGGGAAATACCCGAAGGAGGATTTTAGTATGGTCAGAGCAATTGTAGGTGCTAACTGGGGTGACGAAGGAAAGGGTAAGATTACGGATATGCTTGCCAAGGAGTCTGACATTATCATCCGTTTCCAGGGCGGAAGTAATGCAGGCCATACCATCATCAATGATTACGGCAAGTTCGCCCTTCATCTTCTGCCATCCGGCGTGTTTTACCAGCATACTACCAGCATCATCGGCAATGGAGTAGCCCTTAATATCCCATATCTGGTTCAGGAAATCGAAGCGCTGGTGGAGCGGGGCGTGCCCAAGCCCAGAATCCTGGTTTCAGACAGGGCCCAGATTCTCATGCCGTATCATGTGCTGTTTGACACCTACGAGGAAGCGCGTCTGGCCGGAAAGTCCTTTGGTTCCACCAAATCAGGCATTGCTCCCTTTTATTCGGATAAGTATGCCAAGATTGGTTTCCAGGTCAGCGAGCTCTTTGACCAGGAGCTGCTG
The DNA here is from genome assembly GCF_015556325.1 of Clostridium sp. 1001283B150225_161107_B6. NCBI lineage: Bacteria > Bacillati > Bacillota > Clostridia > Eubacteriales > Clostridiaceae > Clostridium > Clostridium sp. 1001283B150225_161107_B6. Next base: position 305,374 of record NZ_JADNMD010000004.1, read on the forward strand.
AGGGAAAAGGCATACAGGGTATGTGAACTGAAAAACGTGATTCTGGAGCACCTGTACCATAAACCTCTTCTGGACCCCGAGGAAATCATAAAAGAGCTCCTGGGCTACCGGGATATGATTGAGCCGTATGTATGTGATACCTCCGCTTATCTCCATGAGGCCATTAAGGAAGGCAGGAACATCCTGTTAGAGGGGCAGCTGGGATCCCTTAAGGACCCGGACCACGGTATTTACCCAATGGTCACCTCCTCCTCCACACTGGCTGCCTACGGAGCCATCGGCGCAGGCATTCCTCCTTATGAGATTAAGGATATCACCACGGTGGTCAAGGCGTATTCCAGCGCAGTTGGCGCCGGCGCCTTTGTCAGCGAGATATTTGGAGACGAGGCAGATGAGCTGAGAAACCGGGGAGGCGACGGCGGAGAGTACGGCGCCACCACAGGAAGACCCAGACGTGTGGGCTGGTTCGATGCAGTGGCTACCAGATACGGCTGCCGGATTCAGGGCACCACGGAAGTGGCATTTACTGTGCTGGATGTGCTGGGCTATCTGGATGAAATACCGGTCTGCGTCGGATATGAGATTGACGGACAGGTCACCAGGGAATTCCCCACCACGGCTAAGCTTGAGAAGGCCAGGCCGGTTCTTACCAGACTGCCGGGCTGGAAGTGTGATATCCGCGGCATTAGGAAGTATGAGGACCTTCCGGAGAACTGCCGCAAATACATTGAGTTTGTGGAGAAGGAAATTGAGGCTCCTATCTCAATGGTGTCCAACGGACCGGGAAGAGACGACATCATTATGCGCAAATAAATATAGAACGATTGAAAACAGGACCCTTCGGCAGCTGCCGGCGGGTCCTGTTTTGGGTGCTTTATTCTGTAAACAGCCTCCTACATGGGCGGATTCTCGGTCAGCAGCTGGTGGAGAAAGGTGTTGATGACAGCCAGCTCCTCCTCCGTATATCCGCAGAGCAGGGAAGCCACGGTATCAGACCAGTCCTGGTCCAGCTTTTTGTGGAAGGCATAGGCCTTCATGCCCTCCTCGCTGAGGCTCAGGACAATTTCTCTCTGGTTCATGCTGGAGCGGTGCTTTTCCAGCAGGCCCAGCTTCACAAGGCGCGCCACCTGAAGGGATACGGTGGAGATGTTGGAGTCAGTGGACTGGGCAATGAGTTTCAGGTTGCACCTGGGATTGTCGCCAATCAAATTGATGATGGACATCTGGTCCACCCGGAGCATCTTATCGGTACCGTAGGTACGGAAGTCTTTGCCGTATTCGTACATCTGACGGTTATATTTCATGATTAATGATATGGTTTCCTGGATTCGATTCTTTTTTTCCATAATACCCCCGGTCATTTGATGATAAAACTGTACTCTTATTAGTATAAGGAAAAACAGGAAAGATTTCAACCCAATTTCATTACATATTCATAGGATGGCCTGTGTACATGGGCTGATGGCCATGCAGTTGTCATGTTTCAATGAGAAGAGGAAGGAAAAAACGCGGCGGAAATCAGGATATATACAACATGACTGATATATGGATGGGACGGATGGGAAACTGATGTAAATTTGCATAAAAAAATGTTGAAATATAGCGAAACTTATAGTATACTTCTAATTGTAAATAGTTTAATGGTTAAACAGTTTTAATATTAAAGTGTTTTGCCAGGGGAGAGCTGTTTGGCCGTATATCATTATGAATCACAGGAGGGAAGCGTATGTTAGTAACATCAGGATTAAGTTTCGTAGCAGCATTATTGGCAATTAACGCATTTGTGTTCTGGATTGTAAAGAAGTATCCCTTAAAGATTTATAAGTATCTGCCGCCGGTCATCATTGTCTTCCTGATTGTTGTATGCTGCAATACCTTTGGCATTTGGTCTTTCAGCAATAAGGCCATCAGTTCAATGAGAAGCAATATCCTGGAATACATGGTTCCCTTCATGGTATTCTGTATCGCGGTGCAATGTGATTTTAAGAAAATGGTAAAGATAGGCCCCAAGCTGCTGGCTGTATTTTTGTGTACCACCCTGAGCATCTGCGTGGGAATGGTGGTGGTGTATAAGTGTTTTGCAGGTCCGCTGGGACTGCAGCAGATTCCCCAGTCCTTCGGCACGTGGACAGCCAGTTTTACGGGGGGCATTGAAAACCTGTACGCGGTTGCAGGGGCAGTGGGGCTCAGCGATGAGAATCTGGCCAATGTACTGCTGCTGATTAACCTGATATTCCGTCCCTGGATGACCATATTGATTGTCATGGTCCCCTTTGCTGCCAGGTTTAATAAATGGACAGGCGGCAATCCGGAGGAAATCGATGTGATTGCATCCAGACTGGATGAGACTAAGAGGGAGAAACAGATTCCAACCTCCCTGGATTTGTTTATGATTCTGGGAGTGGGCCTTGTGATTGTTGCATTTGGTTTCCACATGGGCGGTTTTTTAGGGGAACTGGTGCCGGCCGTGCCTGCACAGGTGTGGCTGTATCTCCTGGTCACAGCCATTGGCGTCATCATCGGAACCACCACGGAATTCGGCTACATAAACGGTCTGGAGCTGATAGGGGGAACGCTGGCTGTCTTTGCCCTTTCCGTATCATCCTCCAATGTGGACTTAAAGAGCTTTGCCAATGCAGGCATCTTCTTCCTGTCAGGCATTACCGTACTCCTGATTCATGTCGTTATCATGTTCCTGGTGGCAAAGCTTATGAAGGTGGATTTGTGTACCCTGGGAATTGCCAGCATCGCCAACATCGGCGGCGTGTCCTCGGCTCCCGTGGTTGCGGCTGCCTATGGTAAATCCTATCAGTCCATTTCCGTGATTATGGCGGCCATTGGCTCCATGATTGGAACCTTTGTGGGTCTGGGGATGTGCAACCTGCTGATTATGTTGGGGTAGACAGGGGAGGCTTTCTGAGAGTATGATAGGGTACATCAGACAGGATGCACCCAGCGGGCATGCATCCAATTAATGATAAGTATCTAAGAAAGGTTGGTAAGAAAACATGTACAATTTTGACAAGGCATTTGACAGACACAATACGGAGGTGATTAAGTGGGACCGGCTGGAGAAGGATTTCGGCCGGAAGGACCTGATTCCCTTTGGAATCGCAGATATGGACTTTGAAACCCTGCCGGAAATCACACGGGCCCTGACAGACAGGGCGGAGCATCCCACCTATGGGTACACCTTCCCGTCGGAGGGGTACTATGAAAGCTTCATTGAATGGAACAGGACCCGCAATAACTTTGACATAAAAAAGGAGGAGCTGATTACCATTCCCGGCGTTGTCTGCGCCTGTTCCTTCATCATCTATGCCCTGACGGATAAGGGGGACAGGGTAATGGTGAGCACGCCGGTTTACGACCCCTTTTTCAAGGTGATTGAGCAGCAGGAGAGAACCCTGGTCGCTTCCTCCCTGAAACTTGCAGACGGGCGGTATGAAATGGACTTTGAGGACATGGAGGAGAAGTTTAAGGAGGGCGTAAAGCTTTTCATACTCTGCAGCCCCCATAATCCGGTGGGACGTGTGTGGACCATGGAGGAGCTGACCAGACTCAATGAATTGTGCAGCCGCTACCAGGTCCTGGTGTTTTCGGACGAGATACACTCCGACCTGATTTTCCCGGGTCATAAGCACATACCTTACCAGACGGTGAACCGGGATGCGGCAGGACGCAGCGTCATTGCCATGGCTCCCAGCAAGACCTTTAACATTGCCGGTCTAAAATCATCTATCCTGATTATCAAGAATCCGGAGCTGTACAACCGGGTGAACAAGGCAGTTACTGCGTTTCATGTGGGCGTGGACTTGTTTGGGCTTAAGGCATTTGAGGTGGCCTACCGCCACGGGGCAGCCTATGTGGATGAGCTGAATCAGTATTTATATGAGAATGCGCAGTTTGTGACGGAGTATGTAAAGGAAAACCTTCCTAAGGCAAAGACGTATGTGCAGGACGGAACCTATCTTATGTGGCTGGATTTCACAGCTTACGGATTAAGCCAGGAGGAACTTATGGAAAAGGTGGTGGGAGCCGGTGTGGCGCCGAATGACGGTTCCCATTACGGAAGGGAAGGAAACGGATTTATCCGTATCAATATCGGTACGCAGAGGGCTATGGTAAAGGAAGGCCTTGAAAGGCTGAAAACCATATTTGGCTGATTCTGTGCCGGAAGAACTGAGAGAGGAAGTGTGATAGGATGCAGGAATTACTGAATGAGGCCCAGGACTACAGGAGCAGAATGGTGGAGTGGAGAAGAAAGATACATTCCTGTCCTGAAACCGGATTTTATCTGCCAAAGACATCAGCCATGGTGGCAGGACTGCTGGAGGAGTTTGGATACCAGGTACAGACCGGATTTGCGGAGAGTGCTGTGCTGGGAATCCTGGACACGGGCAGGCCGGGAAATACCATAGCGGTCAGGGCGGACATGGACGCACTGGGAATGCAGGATGAGAAGGATGTGCCTTACCGCTCCGCCAGGGACGGGGTATGCCATGCCTGCGGCCATGATGTACATACAGCCCTTTTGCTGGGACTGGCATCCTATCTTTCAGAGCACAGGGACCAGATTCCGGGCGGGTGCGTCAAGCTGATATTCCAGCCTGCCGAGGAAGGCCCGGCTCCCGGCGGCGCAAAGCTCATCGTGGATTCCGGCGTTCTGGATGGCGTGGACGCCATATTTGGAGCCCACTGCCAGCCTCAGTACCCGGCCGGGGTCATGGGGTGCAGATACGGGAACTTTTTTGCCAGCGGCGATTTTTTTGAGGTAAAGCTGAAGGGAAGGGGATGTCACGCTGCGTCGCCCCATAAGGGAAATGACCTGATACCCATTGCCATGGAGATGATTCAGGCCATTCAGAATATACGTTCCAGGGAGATACCGCCCATGAAGACGGCTGTTATTTCGGTATGCTCCATAAACGCCGGGGTCCTGTCCACTAAAAATGTCCTGCCCTCGGAGCTGACCTTTGGAGGGACCTTCCGGGCCCACGACAGCCAGGTCAGGGACTATATTGCAAAACGGCTGGAGCAGATTGTAAGGGATATCAGCCGGATGAACGGAATCACCTGTGAATTTGAGGATTCCTTTGCATTTCCCTCCTTTGCCAATGACAGGGATGTGACGGATATAATCTGCAAATCCGCGGCAGAAGTGCTGGGCGAAGACAAGGTAATGAAGCGTACGGAGCCTGAGATGGGGTCAGAGGATTTTGCCTGGTATACCAAAAAATTTAAGGGCGCTTTTTTCTTCTTCGGAGTGAAGAATGAGGAGAAGGGCCTGACAGCCAGTCTGCATAATCCCGGATTTGACATTGATGAGGATGCCATGGTTCCGGCCCTGGCTGTCTATATCAGCACACTATACCATCTGTTAGAAAGGCAGGATTCATGAGTACAAAGGATAATACGGCAGGAGAACTGAAAAACAGGTCCATGGTGCTGTGGGCAGTGCTGAGCCTTTCCATGGCCAATGCGCTGGTGGGAACCGGCATATCGCCTGCCCTTGGAGTCATACGCCAGACCTTTCCGGATGCCCCCGGCGTGCTGGTACAGATGATTGTATCCCTGCCGTCACTGATGGTGATTGCAGCAGCCATTCCCTTTACCTGGCTCAGCAGACGGTATTCGGTCCGGAAGCTCTGCGGAACAGGGCTGGTCCTGTTCCTGGCGGGCGGTCTTTTGGGCGGTCTGGCCACCGGTATTTACACACTGGTCCTTACAAGAATCCTCATTGGAGCCGGATATGGGCTGATGATGCCGCTGTCAGTGGGGCTGCTGTCCTATTTTTTTACCAGGGAGGAACAGCACCGCTTAAATGGAGGAATTGTCATATGGTCCAGCGTGTCGTCCATTATCTGTATGGTGCTGGCCGGGTATCTGGCTGCCATTTCCTGGAGAGCCGTGTTCCTGGTGTATCTGTTTGGAATCCCATGTCTGTGGCTGTGCCTGAAGCATATTCCCGATGTAACGGCTGCGGGGAATGAGGCTGCGGGGAATGAAAATGGGGTTCCAGCAGGGGCCGGGCATCATAGCTTTGGAACCCTTGGCGTCATTAAGAAGATATGGGTCTATGGAATTGGCACGTTTGTGGTGTTTGTAGGTTATTTTGCCATACTGAACAACTGCTCCGCCATCATTCTTTCGGAGGGTTTAATCCGCGGGGAAAAAGTGGGAATCATTATGTCATTCCAGACCGTAAGCTCCCTTGTGACAGGGCTTTGTATCGGAAAGCTGAAAAATATCCTGGGAAGATATATGAGTACCTTCATCTGGCTGTGCGCCATTGGCGGACTTCTTTCTCTATATGCAAAGAACAGCCTGGCACTTACCATACTGGGTCTGGTACTGTTTGGAATAGCCCTTGCCTCGGCCGTGGGCACCTTTAACGCAGAGGCATGTATTGCCTGTGAGAAGGAGGAGTCCCTGGCAGCCGGTTCCGTCATTATGTTTATGAGAAGTCTGGGACAGTTTTCTTCACCGCTGGTATTGGGGTTCATGGCCCGGGCCGCAGGCGTCCTGGATATACGGTTCCCCTATGAGGGCGCGGCCCTGTTGTCTGTGGTTATGCTGGGCGTGTTCTGGGTAAAGGGGCTGTCAAGTTAAAACACTCCTCCTGTGGAAGACATATCAATAAAAAAGTCTTTCACAGGGGGAGTGTCATTTATTTGGTTCTCTTGGATTCTCTCAAATCATCCTTTGAATCCATGTCTGTTTTATCCTGCAGGGGATTCCCTCCGGCATCTCCGTCCATATCTTCAAAGGGGTCGGATGGTTTCAGCACCCTGGTCATAAGTCCCATGGCATACATGATAATGGGTATGAAAACCAGGGAGAAGATAACCGCCATGAGATAATTCTTCGGCGCTCCCATGGCAGCCAGCACAATGGCCAGGATAAACAGGCCGGCCAGCCCAATGGCGCCTATGAGGGCAAATATACGTTTCAGTTTCATGTAGCAGCTCCTTTCTGCGGCATCAGGCCTCCTCGGCTAATTCTTCCCAGTGCAGGTACAGCGTTTCTAGCTGTCCGGCTATTTCCTCTTTTTCCTTATTCAGCTCCATAAGCCGCGGCACATCGGTGTAGACCTCTTCCTTGGTGAGCAGGGCGTCAATCTCACTGTCCCTTGTCTCCAGGGCATGGATGGAATCCTCTGTTTTCCTGAGCTCGTTCTGAATCCTGCGTATACGGGCCTGTTCTTCCTTCTGGGCCTTCCACTCCAGCTTCAGGTCATTCTGGGAGCCCTGGGAAGGGCTGCCGGCGGACCGGGAGGTACGGGAGGCGGATGATGAACGGCTGTTCCTGGCCGCAAAGGCCGCTTCCACAGCCTCCTTTTTCTCCAGATAGTAGTCATAGCTGCCGATGTAATTAATCAGGGACTGGCCGGTCAAATCCAGGATTCGGGTGGCTGTGCGGTTGATGAAATACCGGTCGTGGGACACATAGAGGACGGTTCCGGTGTAACGGCACAGGGCGCTTTCCAGGATTTCCTTGGACGTGATGTCCAGATGGTTGGTGGGCTCGTCCAGCAGCAGGAAATTGGCGTCGGACAGCATCAGCTTGGCCAGGGAGACACGGCCCCGCTCGCCGCCGCTCAGGTCGCGGATTAGCTTGAACACATCGTCCCCCGTAAAGAGAAAGGAGGCCAGGGTATTGCGAATCTGGGTATTGTTCATGGTGGGATAGGTGTCCTGGATTTCGTCAAACAGGGTCTTATCCATATGAAGGACCTGGTGTTCCTGGTCGTAGTAGCCGATATGGACCTTGGAACCCAGGCGTATTTCGCCGGTATCAGCCGGAAGCAGCTGGTTGATGATTTTAAGGAGGGTGGTCTTGCCTGTTCCGTTGTTGCCGATGATGGCCACCCGCTCCCCCCGCTTGATTTCAAAGTCCACATCCGTGAACAGGGTCTGGCTGTCAAAGGATTTGCTCAGGCCGGTGACTGTAAGCACATCCTTGCCGCTTTCCACATCCGGCTCCAGCCGGATGTCCATGGAGTCGTCGATGTCCATGGGCTTTTCCAGCCGGTCAATCTTATCCAGCATCTTTTCACGGCTCTCGGCCCTGCGTATGGATTTCTCACGGTTAAAGGATTTCAGCTTGGCAATTACCGCCTCCTGGTGCTTGATTTCCTGCTGCTGATTTAAGTATGCCCGGATTCTGGCATCCCGAAGCATGGCCTTTTTGTCGCTGTATGCAGTGTAGTTGCCGCTGAATACGGTTCCGGTTCCATTGTCCAGCTCCACGATTTTAGTCACCACCCGGTCCAGGAAATACCGGTCATGGGCAACAATGATTACACTGCCGCTGTAGGTCTTAAGGTAAGTCTCCAGCCAGGCAATGGATTCCATGTCCAGGTGGTTGGTTGGCTCGTCCAGAAACAGGATGTCCGGCCTGGTCAGAAGAAGCTTGCCCAGGGACACGCGGGTCTTCTGCCCGCCGGAAAGGGTATTGATGGGCTTTGTGAATTCTTCCTCGGCAAAGCCCAGTCCCTTTAATACACCGGTGATTTCACTGCGGCAGGCATAGCCGCCTTCCAGCTCAAACTGGTGGGTCAGGCGGCTGTATTCCTCCAGCATGGCTTCCAGGCGTTCGCCGGACGCGCTTTTCATATCCAGTTCCAGGGAGCGGATGCGTTCTTCCATCTGCAGAATGGGGCGTTTGACCTCCAGCAGGGCGTCCTGGATGGTGCTGCCGCTGTCCAGGTCCTGGTGCTGGGCCAGATAGCCCACAGAGGCGCCCTTGCCCAGGGCAACGCACCCCTCGTCAGGGGCCAGCTCCCCGATGACGATTTTCAGGAGGGTGGACTTGCCGGCGCCGTTAATTCCCACGATGGCCGCCTTCTCATGGTCCTCCAGGTGGAAGGAAACCTGCTTTAATATATGTTTCTCCCCAAAAGATTTGCTTATATTGCTGCATGATAAAATCATGGTAAACTCCTTTAAAAACGACATATTTTGCTCTCACAAGTATAATATAAGGGAACGATTTTTTCAAGAACATATGTAAACGTGTTTGACATTTTTTTGACGTGTGTTTATAATAGTACTATTAGAGTTTTGATAGAATTGCACAATGGGAAGGTGGATACATCATGGAACGCAAGGAGATTTCGAAGGCAGTGATTTCTAGGCTGCCCCGCTATTACCGTTATTTAGGTGAATTAATAGAGGAAGGTGTGGAGCGTATATCCTCCAACGAGCTGAGCGCCAGAATGAAGGTGACTGCATCTCAAATCCGTCAGGATTTGAATAATTTCGGCGGATTCGGACAGCAGGGATATGGTTATAATGTAAAGTACCTCTATTCGGAAATCGCTAAGATACTGGGAATTGACAGACAGCATAATGTAATTATCATCGGAGCAGGAAACCTGGGACAGGCCATTGCCAACTACACGAATTTTGAGCGCAGGGGCTTTGTCATCAGGGGAATGTTTGATATTAACCCCAAACTGATTGGACTTGTTATCAGGGGAATTGAGATTCGCTCCGTGGATGATTTGGAGACATTTATCCGGGAGAATGAGATTCAGATTGCAGCGCTGACCATTCCCAAGACAAAGGCGCCGGAGATAGCGGACCGCCTTGTGAATGCGGGAATCAGGGCTATCTGGAACTTTGCCCATACGGATTTGGTGGTGCCGGAGGATGTGGTGGTTGAAAATGTACATCTGTCCGAGAGCCTGATGCGCCTTTCCTACCGGGTCAGCAGTATGTATGACCAGCAGGAGGAGCAGAGAAATTCATTAAAGTAAATGTTTAGGAAGTCAGCGCCATGATACTTGGAGTTGGAACGGATTTAATTGAAATCAGCCGCATGGAAAAAGCCTGTAAAAAGGATTATTTTGTGATGCGCACATTTACAGATATGGAAAGCCGGCAAGCAAAGGGGTCCGCCTCTAAGCTGGCCGGCTCTTTTGCTGTGAAAGAAGCTGTGGCCAAGGCTTTGGGAACGGGATTCCGCACCTTTATGCCCATTGACGTGGAGGTGCTCAGGGACGATTTGGGCAAGCCCTATGTCCGCCTTTACCGGGGGGCCCTTACGCGGTTTAAGGAGATGGGGATGGAACGCCTGGAGGTTTCCATCACCAACACAGGGGAATACGCCATGGCATTTGCAGTGGGAGAGGGAAGGATAAAGGAGGTACAGTCATATGAGGATGCTGGTAACGGGAAAACAGATGAAGGCCATTGACGCATATACCATCCATACCGTGGGAATCCCATCCCTGGTCCTGATGGAACGGGCTGCTCTTGAGGTGGCCCGGGCAGCAGAGCGCCTTTGGGAGAAGGGGGATACGGTGTGGGCTGTATGCGGCACCGGCAACAACGGGGCCGACGGCGTGGCGGCAGCCAGAATGCTTCATTTAAAAGGGTATCCGGTGCGTGTATTCCTGGTGGGGAATCCGGAAAGAGGAACAGAGGAATTCAGAGCACAGCTTTCCATTGCCGCCAATGTGGGCCTTTTCTCTTCGCCCTGGCAGGACGGGGAAAAGGAAACGTGCGGCCTTCTCATTGACGCGGTGTTCGGCGTGGGACTGAGCAGGCCGGTTGAGGGAGAGTACAGGCAGTGCATCGAGATGCTGGAGGCCAGGTCCATACGCCGTACCGTGGCAGTGGATGTTCCTTCAGGCATCCATGGGGATACGGGAATTGTCATGGGCATTGCCCTGAAGGCGGATGTAACCGTTACCTTTGGATGGGAGAAGACCGGGACAGCCCTGTATCCGGGACGGGAATATGCAGGGCAGGTGGAAGTGGCTGATATCGGATTTCCCGTTCAGGCCCTGGAGGCGGTGAAGGCGGCAGAGGGAACGGCGGCAGGGGATTTTGCCGTTACCTACGGGGATGAGGACTTGAAACGGATTCCCAGGCGTCCTGCTTATTCCAACAAGGGAACCTTTGGAAAGGTACTGATTGTGGCGGGCTCCAGGAATATGTGCGGGGCCGCTTACCTGAGCGCCTTATCTGCATACCGGACAGGGGCCGGGCTGGTAAAGCTCCTTACGGTGGAGGAAAACCGGCAGATACTCCAGGAACGCCTGCCGGAGGCCATTATAGCCGCCTACACCCCGGACCAGCTCATGGAGGGCAGGGAGGAATTCCGGAAGATGATAGAAGCCCAGATGGAATGGGCCGACGTGGTGGTCCTGGGACCGGGACTGGGAAACGGACCCTACGTGGAGTATCTGGTGGAGGATATACTGACCAGCGCCTTTGTGCCGGTCATCATTGACGCGGACGGCCTGAATGCCATAGCTGGCCATCCCTATCTGACATCCTATTATACGGAGAACATTATTGTGACCCCGCACCTGGGGGAAATGGCCCGGCTCACGGGGGAGGGCATAGAGCAGATTAAGGAAAACCTGGCAGGCACGGCCCTGGAGTATGCAGGCCGCTACGGCCTTACCTGTGTGCTGAAGGACGCAGCCACGGTCACGGCAGGGCGGGACGGGAATTTGTACATCAACTCCAGCGGCAACAGCGCCATGGCAAAGGCCGGCTCAGGAGACGTGCTCACAGGTATCATAGCAGGACTGATAGCCATTGGCATGGAGGAGGAGGAGGCCGCCTGCCTGGGCGTATACCTGCACGGGCGGGCGGGAGACGCGGCCGCCTCTAAAAGCGGCGCCCACAGCCTGCTGGCATCGGAACTGGCGGATGCGGTCGGCAGTGTGATGGCCGGGTCTATGAATTAAAATACAATCAAGAGGGTCCCCGTGAAAAGGGGGACATGACACAGGAGGCAACAACCATGAATTCTTACAGCAGAGTTTACGCAGCCATTGACCTGGATGCGGTGGAATCCAATATGAGGGCAATGAAGGCCAGCCTTGGGCCAGCCACTTCCATGATTGGTGTGGTAAAGACAGACGGGTACGGACACGGGGCCGTTCCGGTGGCCGGAACCATTGCCCCTTATGTGGAAGGCTATGCGGTGGCGACCATTGACGAGGCAATCAATCTGCGCCGCCACGGCATACAGAAAATGATTCTGGTGCTGGGCGTGACCCATGAGAGCCGCTTTGAAGATTTGGTCCGGTATGATATACGTCCGGCCATGTTCCGGTATGAGGAGGCCAGGAAGCTATCGGAGACAGCTGTAAAGAACGGCGCCAGGGCCAGCATCCATCTGGCCGTGGACACAGGCATGAGCCGGATTGGCATGACGCCGGACGAGGCATCGGCAGAGGAGGCAGTCAGGATATCCGGGCTTGCGGGTATCCGCATTGAGGGAATGTTTACCCATTTTGCCAGGGCTGACGAGGCGGATAAGACGTTTTATGAGGCACAGTACAGGGCATACAGGGATTTTTGCGAAATGCTCCGCAGCCGGGGCCTGGATATACCGGTCCGCCACTGCTCCAACAGCGCCGGCATTGTGGAGGGGCTGGACTCCAACGGACTGGATATGGTGCGGGCCGGGATTTCCATTTACGGTCTGTATCCTTCTGATGAGGTGGCTCAGGACAGGGTAAAGCTGGTTCCGGCCATGGAGCTTAAGAGCTTTATCACATACATAAAGACCATTGAGCCCGGTACGGCCGTGAGCTACGGAGGCACCTTTGTGGCAGACCGTCCCATGCGGGTGGCCACCATTCCGGTGGGATACGGGGACGGTTATCCGCGCAGTCTCTCCAATAAGGGCACGGTGCTGATTAGGGGGAAACGGGCAAAAATCCTTGGAAGAATATGCATGGACCAGTTTATGGCGGATGTAACGGACATTCCGGAGGCAGCGGAAGGGGACCAGGCCACCCTCATTGGAAGGGATGGGGATGAATGCATCACGGTGGAGGAGCTGGCCCGTCTGGGCGGCGGTTTCCACTACGAAATCATCTGCGGAATCGGAAAACGGGTCCCCAGGGTCTATCTGAGGGACGGGAAGGCCATTGGCCAAAAGGATTATTTTAACGATATTTACCAGGGCTTCGGATATATGTAAAAGCCTACCAGGCTCAAAGAGAACGTCTGAATCATATGTTATTAGTGTGGCGTAAAGCAGGCCGGATGCCCCAGTGTATCCGGGCCATGTATACACAGGCCAAAAATGTCAATACTAAGGTTGAATAAATTGACGGAGTGTGAACAATGTGATTATCAGACGCGGAGATATTTATTATGCAGATTTACGGCCGGTGGTTGGCTCGGAGCAGGGGGGAGTGCGCCCCGTGCTGATTATCCAGAATGACGTGGGAAATAAGCACAGTCCCACGGTCATATGCGCGGCCATTACATCCAGGATGAACAAAGCCAAGCTGCCCACCCATGTGGAGCTGCCCACCAGGCGCTGTGCCATGATTAAGGATTCGGTCATTCTCCTGGAACAGCTGCGCACCATTGACAAACAGAGATTAAAGGAGAAAATCTGTCATATTGATGAGGAGCTGCAGCAGAGGGTGGATGAGGCCCTTATGATTAGCCTGGAACTGCGTACATAAGCAGGCGGGGGCACCATGGGCAGGTGTATAAGGCACCATTGACGAAATATGAGAAAAATGATATGATAAGCAGAGTTATGCCGTATTTTAGGGGTATAGCTCTGCTTTTTTTGGCAGTACTCCGCGGCAATGGCGTTTTATGAGTATGAAAGGAGTCTTTTTGTCATTATGGACGATGGTTATCCACCTGTCAGTATCCTCATATTGATAGGATTTATTCTTCTGGAGGCAGTGTTTTACGGTTTTGGTTCGGCAATACAGAATGTGAACGAGGGGAAGCTGGAAGAGGAGGCGGCCGGGGGGAATAAAAAGGCTGCCCGCCTGCTGGAGATAGTGAACCGTCCGGTGAGGTTTGTCCATACCATTCAGGTTACCACCCATCTGATGGGTATGATTATAGGAGCGGCAATCCTGCCTGCCATGATTGGCATGGTGGAGCGCAGGTTCCTTCTGAGAAAAGTGCTGGCCTGGGTGGACCCGGCCCAGGTGATGGAGATGGCAGGCACGCCGTGGTACAGGAACCCATCCTGGTGGCAGTGGGCAGGACTTCTGGCCCTGGTCACCATATTTGTCCTGGTGCTGGTCATCAGTTTCGGCATCATTATACCCAAACGCCTGGCGGCCAAGGAGCCTGAGAAGTGGGGATACCATATGCTTCCGGTGGTGCTTTTCTTTGCTGGGGTATTCCTGCCCCTGACACGCCTGATAACGTTGATTTCAGCCCTGGTGCTAAAGCCCTTTGGGGTGGACCTGGCGGACGACGACGGCAATGTGACGGAGGAGGACATCATGTCCATGGTCAATGAGGGCCATGAACAGGGCGTCCTGGAAGCGGACGAGACGGAGATGATAACCAATATCTTTGAGCTGGGAGACAAGGAAGCAGCGGACATCATGACCCACCGCACCAACATGACTGCCCTGGACGGCAGCATGAGCCTTAAGGAGGCAGTGGATTTCATTCTGAATGAAGGCGTGAATACCAGGTATCCTGTATACGGGGAGGACATAGACGACATCATCGGTATCCTGCACATGCGCGATGCCATGACCTTTTCAGAACAGGAAGAGAACAGGGACAGGCTGGTTATGGACATACCCGGCCTTCTGAGGGAAGCCAATTTCATTCCGGAGACAAGGAACATAGATACCCTTTTCAAGGAGATGCAGTCCCGCAAGATTCATATGGAAATCGTGGTGGATGAGTACGGACAGACAGCCGGCCTCCTTACCATGGAGGATATACTGGAAGAAATTGTGGGCAACATCATGGATGAATACGATGAGGAAGAGGATTTCATACAGGCCATGGAGGATGGCTCCTTTGTGATGAGCGGCCTTACGCCGCTGGAAGACGTGATGGAGACTTTGGATATTGAGCTGCCTGAGGAGGACAGCGATACCTACGATACCCTGAACGGATATCTGGTTTCGCGGCTGGACCGCATCCCTCAGGAGGGGGAGAATCCACAGGTGGAATTCGGAGGCTGGCTCTTTGAGGTGGAGCGGGCCGGCAATAAGATGATAGAGAGCGTCCGGGTATTTCCTGTGCCGGAAGGCGGGAAGACTGCGGACAGCGGGAAAGATTCGGTGGAAGAGAAGTATGATGCAGTTAGTAGAGAGCACGAAGGAGATGTTTCGTGACAGCAGATTTTTAAGGAAGGCGCTTATGATTGCCTGTCCCGTGGCCCTGCAGGGAATGCTCAACACAGTGGTAAACCTGGTGGATACCCTGATGATTGGAACCATGGGGGCCACAGCCATAGCAGCAGTGGGACTGGCCAATAAATTTTTCTTTGTATTTTCGCTGCTTGTATTCGGCATTGTCAGCGGAAGCGGCGTACTGGCGGCCCAGTTCTGGGGAAACGGTGATATTAAAAGCATAAGGAAGGTCCTGGGGCTTTCCATTCTGCTGGCCCTGGCAGGCGCCCTGTTTTTCGTTGTACCGGCCCTTATGTCCCCCCAATCCGTCATGCGCATATTCACTACCAGCCATGACAGCGTGGAGCTGGGGGCAAAGTACCTGAAGATAGCGGTTCTGACCTACCCCTTCCTGGCCATGACCAATGTATATGTGGCCATACTCCGGGCGGTGAACAAGGTTATATTCCCTGTTATAAGCAGCTGTATCGCCATTGTGATTAACATATGCCTGAATTACGTGCTCATATTCGGCAAGTTCGGCGCGCCTGCCATGGGAGTATCCGGCGCTGCCGTGGCTACCCTGATAGCCAGAATTATTGAAATTATGCTGATTCTGGGATATGTGTACGGAAAGAAGCTGCCTGTGGCCTGCGGCATCAGGGAGCTGTTTGGCTGGAGCGGCCTGTTCATCGGCCAGTTTTTCAGGACATCCGCCCCTGTCATTGCCAATGAGTTCATGTGGGGGCTGGGCACAACCATGTACTCCCTGGCATACGGGCGCATGGGGGACGAGGCAGTGGCTGCCATCACCATTGCCACCACCATACAGGACATCCTGGTGGTGCTGTTCCAGGGTCTGAGCGCGGCAACGGCCGTTATCCTGGGCAATGAACTGGGGGCAGGCCATCTCAAGCGGGCGGAGAAGTATGCGGTGCATTTCTTCATCCTCCAGTTCATTGCAACAGTGGGCGTGGCAGTGGTGCTGATTGGAATCCGGTGGCCCATTATCAGTCTTTACAACATCACGCCTGAGGTGGCGCGGGACGTAAGCCTGTGCATTCTGATTTTTGCGGCCTACATGCCGGCGAAGATGTTTAATTACGTCAATGTGGTGGGAGTGTTGAGAAGCGGCGGCGACACAAAGATGTGCCTGTTCCTGGACACCAGCGGCGTGTGGTTCATCGGCGTGCCCCTGGCGTTCCTGGGAGCCCTGGTGTGGAGACTGCCTATCTATACGGTCTATGCACTGGTGATGACGGAGGAGGTCTATAAGGCTGTGCTGGGATATATACGGTACAGGCAGAAGAAGTGGCTCAGGAATCTGGCAGCGGAGGTGCGGTAGCTGTGAACGGATACAGGGCGGGAATCTGAGAATCCGGGCCATGAATCCGGGCCAAAGAATTTTTCTTGCCATATAAAAAAATTCGTGTTAATATAGAAAAGATGTGTATAAAATACAGCAGAAGGCTGTATTTGAACGTATAAACCATAAAAGAAGAAACAGGAAAGGGTGTTTACCAATGTCAGGACATTCAAAGTTTGCCAACATTAAACATAAGAAAGAGCGCAACGACGCTGCCAAGGGCAAAATCTTCACTGTTATAGGCCGTGAGATTGCTGTTGCCGTAAAAGAGGGCGGGGCAGACCCGGCCAACAACAGTAAGCTGAGAGACGTTATTGCCAAGGCAAAAGCCAACAACATGCCGAATGATACCATTGACCGCGGCATCAAGAAGGCTGCAGGCGATGCCAACTCCGTGAATTACGAGACCCTTACATACGAGGGATACGGCCCTAACGGCGTGGCCATTATCGTAGATACGCTGACCGACAACAAGAACCGCACGGCTGCCAATGTGAGAAGCGCCTTTACCAAGGGCGGCGGCAACGTAGGCACGCCGGGAAGCGTGTCCTATATGTTCGATAAAAAGGGACAGATTATCATCGACAAGGAAGAGTGCGACATGGACCCGGACGAACTGATGATGCTTGCCCTGGATGCAGGCGCAGAGGACTTTGCCGAGGAGGAGGACAGCTACGAGGTTATCACTGCACCGGATGATTTCAGTGCTGTGCGCGAGGCGCTGGAGGCCCGGAACATTCCCATGATGGAGGCGGATGTGACCATGATACCCCAGACATGGGTGGAGCTGACCGATGAGGACGACATCAAGAAAATAAACCGTACACTGGATTTGCTGGATGAGGACGACGATGTTCAGGCCGTGTACCATAACTGGGACGAATAAGCGAAAAGAAAAACGGTTTGCGGGACATAATTCCTGCAAACCGTTTTTCCGTCTGCCCGTTGGGCCATGCGCCGGCCGAACCCTGCGGTTTAGTTGGATACCACCAGTGTTTTCAGCCCGTCTGTTGCATTGGGGGCATTGAAGATATACAGGGTGTAGGATGTATTGGCGCTCATATTGGCGGAGGTGGTTGCCACCGCGGTGTTGGGGTAGGAGCCGGTCCTGGAGATGTAGAGCTGGTACCACCCCGGATAGAAGCTGGTGTAAGGGGTCACTTCCCTGTACCGCACATTGGTGAAGGCAGTGTAGGAAGAGTTCTGGCTGCCGATGGACACGTCGAAGGGCCCCAGGTTCAGAGACAGGTTGCAGGCCCGCAGACAGCTGGTGCCGGAAGGGGCGTTGCAGGAAATGTCGGATATTTCCATGATGTCCAGGCCGCTTGCCGTATTGATGATGGCAATGGTCATGGAGGCTGAGGCTCGGACCTGTATGGTTTTCTGGATGTACACATATCCGTTGGCTCCTGAAACCGTGACGGTCTGGGTGCCGGAGGCGGACTGGACATAGCCTGTTATGTCGCCGTTTCCCAGGCCGCTTGCAATCATCCAGTTGCCCAGGTACACGTAAAAGGGCTGGTAACCGGTGGAAGCATTCAGAATGCGCACCCTGCCGAAGCTGGTGGCGATGCAGTTGTAGCATGGGAAGGTGACGCCGGGAATCACAGTGACAGAGCCGCTGTTTCCGGGGAAAATGGGCCGGAAGATGGGCGGGAAGCCGGGGCGGTTATTGCCGCTGTCCACAGGACCGCCTTCGCCCGGATTGGGAAGGGGGATGACAGGGACGTTGGAGCCGTTATTCTGATTGCTGCCGCTGTCCACAGGGCCTCCCTCGCCGGGGTTGGGAAGGGGAGCCACGGGAACATCTGCCTCACCCAGCTCTGCCGTGGTCAGGAGGGTGTCCGGATACTCGTTCATTCTGTCTGTATGATAGGACTGATTGTTCATAGAGACCTCGCAAAAGATTGATTCATTATAGTCTATTCATATGGAAGCCGGAATGTGATTGTTTTCGGAAAAAAGGGAACTGCATTTTTAACAGGCTGATGCATATAATAAAAAGAACCAGTGTATCAGGAGCGTGGGCATATGTCATGGGAACCAAAGAAAACAGCCGTATCCGCACTGGGGCTGCCCCGGGATGTAATTCTGGGGGATGTGCTTATAAGCTTTGTGGGCAGGAGCCAGGTGAATGTGGAGAATTACAGGAGCATCCTGATTTACACGGACACCCTGATTAAGCTCCAGGCTAAGAACTGCAAGGTGGTGATTCACGGAGCCCGCTTAAAGATTGATTACTATACGGCGGAGGAGATGAAGATAACCGGCCAGGTCGGTTCTTTGGAATTTGAAACATAAATCAAAGGAGGGGCCTGCTTGATTGAATGGCTGTTACATAATTGGGAAGGATATGTAAGACTCCGTCTTCACGGCTATTCTCCGGAACGCTTCCTGAATCTCTGCAATGCCAGAGGTCTGGAGGTATGGGGACTGATTTGCAACCGGGACGGGGATTATGAGTTTTTCATGACTGTGGAAGGGTACCGCCGGGTGAAGCCCCTGGTGCGCAAGGCACAGGTAAGGCTGCACATCACCGGCCGTTTCGGCCTCCCATTTTTTATTTACAGGCACAGGAAACGCTGGTATTACGGGGCGGGAATCATGGCTTTTTTCCTGGTGCTTTATGTTATGTCCCTGTTCATATGGGATATCCAGTTTGAAGGCAATTACAGGTATACCTACGACACCCTGGTCCGTTTTCTGGACACCCAGGACATTGATTACGGTATGCTGAAGGCCAGGATTAACTGCGAGGACCTGGAAGCCTCCATGCGCACAAGTTTTCCCGAGATAACCTGGGTATCTGCCCGGGTGTCAGGCACAAGACTGCTCATCCATATCAAGGAAAACGAGGTGCTGTCCACGATTCCTGAGAAGGACGAGACACCCTGCGACATAGTGGCTGCCCGGTCAGGAGTCATTACCTCCATGGTGGTGCGGCAGGGCATTGCCCAGGTCAGCGTGGGGGATGAGGTGGAGGAGGGACAGGTACTGGTCAGCGGACGCGTCCCCATCATCGGTGACAATGAGGAGGAAATCAATGCCTACATGGTTCACGCGGATGCAGATATCGTGGCAAGGACCGTCAAGCAATATGAGAAGACATTTCCTCTCCTGCACAGGGAACGGGTTCGGACAGGGCGCAGGCGGAGAGGGTGGTACATGAAGGCCGGGGCCTGGTCCTTTACCTTCCTGACCCCTGTGAGGGGACAGGGAGAGTGGGATTATTCCATGGAGGAAAAGCAGTTCAGGCTGTTTTCCAATTATTATCTGCCTGTGTATATAGGCACCATACAGGGCCGGGAGATGGCATCCTATGAGCGGAATTACAGGGAAGATGAGCTGAAGGAGCTGTCCAAAGCCATAAATTACCAATTTGTCAAAAATTTAGAGGAAAAGGGGGTACAAATTCTTGAAAATAATGATAGAATAGAAACAAGTGTTTCTGAATGCCGTCTGACGGGTGAACTTGTGACAGAGGAATCCATTGTTAAGACACAGCCGGCAGCAGAGCCTGACAAGAATTCCGGCGGGGAGCCGGGAGAAAAACCAGAGGAGACAATGACTGCTGAATGAGTGTAATTGAGACAATGATTGACATTCCCGCAGAGCATGAGAGGAATGTCTGCGGACAATTTGACACCTACTTAAAGAAAATAGAGCGCACCCTGCATGTGACCATGATTGCCAGGGACGGCGAAATAAAAATCATCGGACCGGAGAAAACCATAGGCCAGGCCAAAAGCGTGTTCAACAACCTGATTGAGCTGTCCAGGAGAGGCAATACCATCACGGAACAGAACGTGGACTATGCCCTGTCCCTGTCTTTCACGGAGAATGACGGACAGCTTCTGGAGATTGACAAGGACATCATATGCCGGACCATATCCGGCAAACCGGTGAAGCCAAAGACACTGGGACAAAAACACTATGTGGATGCCATCCGCAAGAAGATGATTGTGTTCGGCATCGGACCTGCCGGTACGGGAAAGACATACCTTGCCATGGCCATGGCCATCCAGGCTTTTAAAAACGGAGAGGTGGGGCGCATCATCCTTACCAGGCCGGCCATTGAGGCCGGCGAGAAGCTGGGATTTCTGCCGGGCGACCTCCAGAGCAAGATTGACCCCTACCTTCGTCCTCTTTACGACGCCCTGTACCAGATTATGGGAGCGGAGAGCTATCTCCATAATTCGGAAAAGGGGCTGATAGAGGTGGCGCCCCTGGCTTACATGAGGGGAAGGACTCTGGACAATGCCTACATCATCCTGGATGAGGCCCAGAACACCACTCCGGCACAGATGAAGATGTTCCTTACCAGAATCGGTTTTGGTTCCAAGGTCATCATAACAGGGGACCAGACCCAGAAGGACCTTCCGGGCGGCGCTGTTTCCGGTCTGGACACAGCCCTTAAGGTGCTGAAACGGATTGATGACATTGGTTTCTGTTACCTGACCAGTTCCGATGTGGTGCGCCATCCCCTGGTGCAGAAAATTGTACAGGCCTACGAGACTTATGAACAGAAGAATACCCCGCCCCCAGGACGGCGCAGGATACGGGAGCGGAATTAATCCGCCAAGGAGATAAGACCATGACCATTTCAATTGAATATGAAGCAGAGAAGGTACTGGATTTGCCCTACCGGGAAATCATTGAGGACATTGTGCTGGCTGCCCTGGATTATGAGGGCTGTCCCTACGAGGCAGAGGTCAGTGTCATTCTTACGGACAATGACGCCATACAGGAAATCAACCGGGAGCACCGTCAGATTGACGCCCCAACGGACGTGCTGTCCTTTCCCATGGTGGATTACGGGACGCCGTCGGATTTTGACCATGTGGAGGACGCCGTGGAGGATTATTTCAATCCTGAGACCGGCGAACTGATGCTGGGCGACATTGTGATTTCCGTGGACAAGGTGGAGGAGCAGGCTGGGAAATACGGCCATTCCCAGACCAGGGAGCTGGCTTTCCTGACAGCCCACAGCATGCTCCATCTGTTTGGCTACGACCACATGGAGGACGGCGAACGGCTGGTGATGGAAGAAAAACAGAAAGAGATACTGGAAACCAGGGGGTATACAAGATGAGAAACGGGTTCAGAAGGATGGCAATCAGTTGGACGGCAGGGCTTACCATGTCAGTACTGGCCATGGCAGTGATGTTAACGGGCTGCGCAAAGGAGGCCAGCGTGGAAGTGACCACGGCTTTGGAGACTTCTGCCGCCGCTGAGGCCACTGAACCCGATATTATCATCCGGTCGGACCCCGAGACCACAAAAGAGGATACCGGAAGCCTGCCGGATTATTATCTTCCTGAGGAACGGACAGAGGAGGGCGGAATGATACGCAGCTACCTGACCGGCCAGATGGTGGAAGCTGCCAGGGGAAACCGCCGGCCCGCTGCCGTGATGATGAGCAATGACAAGGAGGCCAGGCCCCAGTACGGCATGAACCGTGCAGGCGTTGTCTATGAGGCGCCTGTGGAGGGCGGCATGAACCGGTATATGGCCCTTATAGAGGATTATGACGGTCTGGAGCGCATAGGCTCGGTGCGCAGCTGCCGGACCTATTACACCTATTTTGCCAGGGAATTTGACGCCATCTATGTCCACTACGGCCAGAGCACCTTTGCCAAGCCGTATCTGAAGAACGTGGACAATATCAATGGTCTGGATGCCATCGGCGGCCTGGCCTTTTACCGCACAAAGGACAAGAAGTCGCCCCATAACGCGTATACCAGCGGGGACAGGATTACTGCCTCTATTGAGAAGCTGGGGTACACCCAGTCCTATGACCCTTCCTACCAGGGCCATTATCTCTTTGCCAGGGACGGCAGGGAAGCGTCCCTTGAACAGCGTCCCGGAGTCATGGATGCAGGCACGGTAAAGACCGGCTACATGATGAACCAGGCATACTTTGTATATGACCCCTCGGACGGGCTGTACCACCGTTACCAGTACGGCGGAATCCACCAGGGGGACGAAGGCCCCGTTGCAGTGAAGAACGTGATTTTCCAGTACTGCCAGACCGGCCATTACGCCACTACGGATTATCTGGATATCAATGTACATACCACGGAATGCGGGTATTTTATGACAGACGGCAAAGCGATTCCCATTAACTGGGAGAAGGACGGCGAGTTCGGCACCACCCGTTATTATGATACCAATCACGATGAAGTTGTGCTGAATCAGGGAAAGACCTGGGTCTGTATTATTCCCACCAGGGATTTTGCCAAGTCGGAAATTATGGGAAATGAGGATACACAGTAAAAAGACATGAATCCAAGGACAAGCAGGAAAAAAACCAGGAAACAGAAAGCAGCTGATTTTGTCATACAGGGAAGCATCCTGGCCATGGCCGGTATCGTGGTGCGCATCATAGGGATGCTCTACCGGATGCCCCTTAACGACATTATCGGAAAACAGGGAAACGGATATTATACATCGGCCTTTAATGTGTATAATATCCTCCTTATATTATCCTCCTACAGCATGCCGGTGGCAGTATCCAAGATGATATCCGCCCGGCTGGCCAGGGGAGAGCACAGAAATTGCAGCCGCATCTTAAAAGCGGCTCTTATTTATGCCACGGTGGTGGGAGGCGTGGCGGCAGTGGTCCTGTGGTTTGGGGCGGATTTGTTCGCAGAACTTATCAAGACGCCTTTCAGCCGCTATGCGCTTAAGACCCTGGCGCCCACCATCTGGATTATGGCATATCTGGGAGTGCTCAGGGGATATTTCCAGGGAACAGGCACCATGGTGCCCACGGCAGTGTCCCAGATTTTAGAACAGATAGTCAATGCAGTGGTCAGCGTGGTTGCGGCCGGAATCCTCTTTGGGGTGGGCTCGTCCATCAATGCTGCCCGGGGCGCCAAGGATTATTCCTATGCGCTGGGTGCTGCAGGCGGCACCATTGGAACCGGAGCGGGCGCGCTCACGGCCTTTTTGTTTTTCATATGCCTTACTGCCTCCAGAGGGCGGGAGAGAAGGCAGCTGGTCCGGGAGGACAGGTCAGGGAGGACGGAGAGCTACCGCAGGATTTTCTACGTGCTCACCATCACCGTACTGCCCATTGTTATCAGCAGCGGCATCTACAACTGCTCCAATGTGGTGGACAATTACCTGTTTGGACAGGGCATGGATAAGCTGGGCTATCTGGAGGATTCCATCGCCACCTACTGGGGCGTGCTGGGCCAGTACCAGCTGTTGTTCAACATACCGGTGGCTGTTTCCAATGCCCTTTCTTCTTCCCTGATACCATCCCTCACAAGGGCAGTGGCAAACAGGAACAGAAGGGAGAAGCTGGAGCGGATTGCCACCTCCATCCGTTTCTCCCTGCTGATTGCCATTCCGGCCGCAGTGGGAATCACGGTGCTGGCAAAGCCGGTTTGCAACCTGCTGTTTATCAGCGAGGACAATGCCATGCTGATACGGCTCTCCATGGCTGGTTCCCTGGCCGTGGTATTTTATTCCCTGTCAACGGTTACAAACGCCATTCTCCAGGGACTGAACCACATGGACGTGCCCATACGCCATGCAGTCATTGCTCTGGTCATTCACGTGGCAGTGCTGGAGGTATTTCTCATGGTGCTGAAGATGGGAATTTACAGCGTGGTGTTCGCCAATATTATGTTCGCCTTTGTGATGTGTCTCTTAAACGGACACGCCATTGCCAGATTTGCCAGATATAAGCAGGAATACAAGAGGACCCTTATCCTGCCTTCAATATGCGCCGGATTCATGGGAGCTGCTGCTTACGGGGTATACAGAGCCATCTACGCCCTGCTTCCGGACCGGCTGATGGGGGGCAGGACCGGCATGGCCATCGTGGTATTTCCCTCCGTGGCAGTGGCCATCCTGGTCTACGCCGTGCTCCTTGTAAGGTTCAGGGCAGTGGAGGAAGAGGAGCTTAAGGGCATGCCGGGAGGAAGGAGACTGGTACGGCTTTTGAACCGTTTCCGGCTTCTGGGATAGGATGCATGGGATGCATGGGAAAAGAGTGATGGAAAATTTGAGAATTCATGATTAAAACTGGATTAGAAAGCAGATACTAACCTTAAAGCGGCTTACGGCGCCATGCCGACCGGGTATGGCGGGGCGGAGCCAGCGAGGAGGTTAGTTCATGAAGAAGCTATTATACTGCTTTGCCCTGTTTGCAGTTACATCGGTTGTGTGTCTGATTGTTGCATACGGGATTACCCGATATAGCGTTAGGCAGGAACAGGCAGTTCCCAATACGGTCATTGAAACGGAGACTGTCAATGATGTGGATGACAGGGCCGCCATGAACCAGGAACAGGTAAAGCCAATACTGGAAAGCGTTTCTCCGGCAGAAGAATACTATCTTGTGTCGGAGTCCGGCTTTCTCCTGGTATTCTGCAGTGACCGCAGCACCATCTGTCTTTACACCCATATCCCTATTACGGATTTTCCGGAAAAGGAGAGGGAAAAGCTGATGGAGGGCATATGGTTTCCGTCCATGATGGACGTATACCACTATCTGGAATCCTATACAAGCTGACAAGGTCCAGCCTATGCGGTGGCCAGATGTTCCTTTTTTTTCTTTTCATTTTTCTGGATAAAGTCTAAAAGGTCCTCGTCCTCGGAATTCTTCACATCACCATTCAGGGCGGAACTGAGCACCTGGGTGAGCTCATCCATGTAATGGTGATAGACTACGCTGGTCCTGTCATGGGGGCGTGGGATGTCTATGGTGATGTCGGCCAGTATTTTTCCTTTTTCCCTGGACATGACGATGACGCGGTCGCTGAGATAGACTGCCTCGTCCACATCGTGGGTAACCATTAAGGCCGTGGTCTTTTTTGCCTGAAGCATCTGCTCCAGCTGTTTTTGAAGCAGCTGCCGCATCTGGAAATCCACTGCCCCCAGGGGCTCGTCCAGGAGCAGGACCTCAGGGTCGCAGGCAAGGGCGCGCAGCAGGGCCACACGCTGTTTCATTCCGCCGGATATCTCATGGATATAGTAGTTGGCATAGTCCTGGAGCTGCGCCATTTCAAGAAGCTCCTTCAGGCGCTGTTCACGCTGTGTCTTTGGTATCTTTCTCTTTTTCATGGGATAGAGAATGTTTTCACCCACCTTCAGCCATGGAAGGAGGGCATAATTTTGGAATACAAAGGCACGGTCAGGACCGGGCTTTGTCACTTCACGGTTATTTACAAAAATTCTGCCGCTGTCCCGCGGCTGAAAACCCGCAATAATAGTAAGGGTGGTTGTTTTGCCGCAGCCGGAAGGACCTAACAGGGAAACGAATTCCCCGTCCCTGACTTCAAAGCTGATATCTGACAGAACAACGGTCCTTTCTTTGGCGCCGCGTTTGCTCTCAAAACTCTTGCTGAGTTCCTGCACAGTGATAGACATAATAATCTTCCTTTCTTTTAAATTCCCAAGAATTTGATGTGGACGGAGTCCGGAAGAATCCCGTCAGCATTTATGACCTCAGAAAATGTCCCGGTCCGGTTTAAAGCCCGGACTGTTTTGTTATAGGCATCCACAAATTTCAGGAAGGGTTCCGTGTCCGCCACGTCTCTGCGCACAACCAGTACATAGGAGATATAGTCCTCGTCTGATATGGGCGCAATGGTTACTCCGGGCACCAGGACTGCTTTGGTGACATCCATGACCGCGGCGTCAATCTGCCCTGTTTCAAGGGAATATCCCAGAACCCTGGGACTGATTTCCGAGATTTCAGTAATCTGCGGATAGGCTTCCGACACCATCTTCGACAGATGCCTGCGGCCCTGGCTGATGCCTATATGGGATACATGTTCCATATCCGTGCCGCTGTAAATCATCACATCTGAATTCATGATGACAGGGGCGTATATCATGAACCGTTTGTCCTCAATCAGATGGTATGCCATGTGACTGCAGTAAAATGCAACGTCAATTTCCTCTGAGCGTAAAGCCCATTGTGCGGTATTGTTTCAGCAGTCGTTGAATTCAAAGGATTCAACGGCTGTTTTTCCCTGGACCGTGTTGCTGCCGCAGTGTCTTAAAGTCTCATCCATCAGATAACCGGATATATCGTCTCCGGCTCCGATGCGCAGCAGGCCCCGGTCTGTTCCTGTGTTATCCTTAGGAAAAAGGAATATTGCAAGGAAACAGACGGTGAAGAGGGCTGCTGTACACAGCAGGGCTTTTAGGGATGGGTTCATATGAATGCTCCTTTCAACAGCAGTTATCCATGCCATCGCCGAATAAATCCTTTGGCTGTCCGTCGATGATGCGGTAAATGGCATATCCGGCCTGTCCGTTTTTTTCACCGGAGATGATAAATTCCATTTCGCCTTCATTGTCTATGTTCTTAAATTGTATGCCCTGGTTTTCAATGGGCGCAGGGATAGGGTCGGTATAAACATAACCGCCGCTGTCCTGGCCAATGGCAGTTACGAAGCGGACCAGGGAACCTTCTTTATAAATAACAAGCAGGTCAGGTATCCCGTCGTCCGTCACATCCTCCTCACAGGCCAGATAAATTTCCCGGTCGGGAAACTCCTTTTTAAAGATAAGCAGAGCCTGGTTGTCCTCCTCCACAGCAGGGGCAAAGGCCAGTCTGCGGCGGCCGGTATTTGTTTCTTCTGTCTGCTTCCGGAGATATTTGCTGGCTGAAAAAGCAAGAAAGCAGACGGATAAAAGTAGGATGGTGTACAGGGAAATCCGTTTGTATGGGGTCAGCTTTTTTGTTTTTTTACTCATCATTCATCTCCTAAACCATTTCAGCAGTCTGGCTGCCAAGCTGTTTTTTTATGATTCGTGCCAGCGCCACACATGCATAGATAACCAGGACAAAGCTGCACAGGTATTTCAGCCACAGGGGCGCAGTGAAAATCAGTTTGTTGGCAGCCCGGATTGTCTTCTGGGAGGCGTCAAAATCCAGAACAGGCTTAAAACCGGGCATAAGCAGCTGGTTTGTGATGTATCCCACAATATTGGAAATGACAGTCACCATGAAAAAGTACATAATCATGGCCCGTTTTCCAATGGTCCGGTGAATGGTAAGCAGCTCCGGTATATTAGTGGAAGCGCCTGCCATTAAAAATGTGATTGCGACCCCGGGAGCAGCGCCGCTGGCCACAAGGGCCGCGATAAAGGGGATATGACCCACCGCGCACACATACATGAGGGCGGCCACCACCGTGATTCCAAAAAGGGAGATGATTCCCGGATTCCCCAGATAGGTCTGCACGGCTGACTGGGGGAATATATTGAAAATCAGGCCGGCAATGAGCATTCCGCTTACCGCATATTTACATACGGTGACAGACAGCTCGGTAAAGGACCACTTCAGTCCGGACAGCAGCTTGTCCTTAAAAGAGACTGGTTCCTCTTCCAGGAGGATTATGGGCTGTCCGGTCTGTTCACCGATACCCGGCATATGAAGCTCGCTGCCTGCGAATCTGTTTGCAACCACACCGATGAGCATGGGAGCCACAAATCCGGTGATTACATATATAATGGTAATTTCTTTTCCTAAAAGTCCCCAGCAGAGAATCACTGCAATGGGATTAATCATGGGGGAGGATGTCATGAATGCCAGTGTGGGGCCCAGATAGGCGCCTGAATAGTACAGGCTGATTCCCAGGGGTATGGTTCCGCAGCTGCATATGGGAATCAGCATACCGAACACAGTGACCCAGAATACGCCGGAAACCCTGGATGAACAGATGGAGCTTTTTTTCATCTTTTCAGGGCTCAGAAATTCATGTAAAGCTCCGGCAATGGCAAAGCTTATGACCATCCAGACCGAGGAACTGTTCAGCATATTAAGTGCGGAGTAACAGACATGGAAGATAAACGCAAAGAATTCATTTAACAAGATTGTATTGCCTCCTCAAATGCCGCGGTTATGGATTCACGGCTTAATTTCTTTATGGCCCTGGATTCATTAATGACCAGCATGCTTTTGGTTACCGCACCGTATTTCTTGATATAATCGAAGTCTCTGCCGGTTTTATATATGACGACTTCCAGCCTTCCTTCATATTCTTTCTTTAAGGATTCAACGAACCCAATGTAAACCTCGCATCATGCACATGCGCAAATGTATTCAATACATGGTCTGTTCATGGCAGCTTTCCCCCTTTTTTACTTGTATTTTTTTCCATTCGGAGGAATTATAACATAATAAGCGGCTGAAAGAAACACGTATAGAAATATAGTATGGATGAGGGCGGGGGCATAGATAATTCCGTTGGTTTCAGGATGGAAATACCTATAAAAATGGCGTGGGAAACAGCGGAAAAAGGGGGATTTGTTTATTCTATGGACAGGGGAAAATGAATAGAGATTAACTATTATACATCTCTGAAAAGCCATGGTAAACTCATATCGTTATGAAGAAATTACCAGTGAGGAGGTGAAAAAATGGAGGAAAAGCATAAGCTTAACAGTCAGGAAAGGCAGGTTAACAGGATGATTACGGGCGTCAGAAGACAGGACAGGCGAAACTGGAAAAAGCTGTCGGGAGAAGGATTTAATTATTATACTCCTGCAGCCGTGGCAGTGATAGCGGTCATATGGTTTTTCGGCGCTCATATAACGAATAACTTTTTCATATTCCCTACCTTAGAGAGTGTGGTTTACAGCGTATTCGACAGCCTTCGGGATTTATATGTCCTGCGCAATATAGGAATAACCATGAGACGCGTGCTGACAGGCGTCATGTATGCCTGTCTGATTGGATTTCCCATAGGCCTGCTGATGGGGTATTCCCCCAAACTGATGAAAGCCATAGCGCCGTTCATCAATTCCCTGCGCCAGGTGCCGATTATGGCGTGGGTGCCCCTTTCCATTGTATGGTTTGGCCTGGGCGACGGACCTACGATTTTTATGATTGCCTTCAGCGGGGTATTTACCCTTATCCTGAATACGATTGCAGGAGTACAGGATATCAGCCGGGATTATTACCACGCAGTGAGAAGCATGGGTGCGAGCACATGGGACGTAATCAGGGATGTAATCATGCCGGGCGCCTTACCGGGAGTGATTACAGGCATAAGACTGGCTATCAGCGCGGGATGGATGTCCGTCATATGAGCGGAGTTCATCGCGACGAGTGCCGGGTTCGGTTACTGTATGGTAGAGGCGCAAGGCCGTATGAGGACGGATGTCATGATGGCGTACATGATTATTGCAGGACTGATAGGCTTTGTGATTGACAAGGGGATGCTGCTGATTGAGTCAATCCTCTTAAAATGGAAAGTGGATTAATACTTTATAATTGAAGGAGCGGACAAATGAAAAAGAAACGAGTGTTTTCAAGCGTCCTTGCAATCGGAGTGCTGGTAACGGCGCTGGCGGGGTGCAAGGACAGTACTCAGACAAGTGTGACCGTTTCCACCGACTATGACCCTGTTGTGGAGGCCGCCAAATATAAGGATATACTTGGCGAGATTCCGGCAGCGGATAAGGATTTTGTGGTGGAGATGGGATATAACAACTGCGACCACATGGTGGCGGCGCTTGTGGGGCAGGGAGCGGGAATCTATGACGCCCTGGGACTGAAGGTCAATATTACGAAGACAGGCAAGATTGCAGAGGCCATGTCTTCAGGTGAAATGGATGTCGGGTATCTGGGAATTGACAGCGCCATTGACGCATCCAAGAACGGAGCACCGCTTTATATGGCGGCTGCGAACCATCTGGGAGGTTCCCGGTATCTGGTTGTGAGCAATGATATTACCGACCCGGAGCAGCTTAAGGGACAGAAGCTTGCCATCGGAGGCGAGAGCGTTAAATACCGTCCGGAGTGGCACACATGGGCGGAGGAACTGGGCTTGTCCCCGGACCCGGCAGACGGGGAATACGAAGCTATCTCCATGGGCTCGTCCGATGCACTGATAGCGATGAAGGCAGGTCAGCTGGCTGCCTTTACCTGCTGAGACCCCTATGCCTCACAGGCAGAGTCCGAAGGTATCGGACATATTATGTGTACAGGATGGGGAGCTGATATCTCCTCTGATAAGGAAACAGGATGGGGTATGTGCTGCGTATATGCAATGCAGCAGGATTTTGCCAAGGAACATGAAGAACTGGCCAAGAGACTTGTACTGGCTCACGGGCTTGCCATACAGTATATGTATCTTCACCCGTACAATGCATCCATGATTTTTGCGGATACATTTGGCACCACGCAGATTGTCGGACTCAGAACCATGTACATGAAATGCGTAAAAGAAGGACGCACCATTACATGGGAATTCAGCGAGGATAATATCAAAAACCGTTTCGCCCAGTATGACAAATTCAATATTGACCCGGAACAGAGGACAAGCCTTGACACGCTGGAAGAGTTCTGCCAGCCGGAGTGGGTGGAAAAGGCCAATCTGGGAAGCTTTGATGTGTTCGCGCAGTCCATTGATTTGGATAAGAATTTCCCCTTGGGAATGGAGTACGAGGACTGGCTGAAAAAGGCAATGGAAATTGACCACATCACGGACGAGCAGCTTGCACAGGATGCTGCAAAGGCAGCGGAAGGCCATGAGGCACAGCTGAAGGCGGAGCAGGAAGCGCGTGATAAAAAGGCGGCGGAGCAGGCGGCTGAGAAAGCGGCAGAGACAACGGCCGGACAGAGCGACCATAAACATTAAGAAAAAACAAGCACAAGAGAGGATGTATGGATTTGGGACAGAATGTTCAGGCAAAGTTTAATGAAAAGCAGAATGAGGTACGTATTGCCATCATGAACTTCATAATTGATAATAAGAGGCCCTTTCACATGAAACAGGACGGGTATGAGGCACTAAAGGGAATAAGCCTTTCCGGCAAGGATGAATTTGAGGACATTTTGGATGTCCTTCACTCCAGGGATGGTTTTTCCGCGGATGAGGAGGGGAACATCAACTTCATTTATCCGGTATCCGCACTGCCCACTGCGCACCGCGTCACACTTGCCGATGGCAGGGAATTCTCGGCCATGTGCGCCATAGATGCCATTGGAGCCACGTTTACGTTTCATGAGGATACGCAGATTCATTCATCCTGCTGTGTATGCGGAAATGATGTGTATGTGGAAATGAAAAACGGGGAGTGCGCAAAACATCGGCCTGAAGGCTTATATGCGCTCTCCTTCTGTCTGGAGGAGATAACCAACTGGGCAGGTTCGTGCTGAAACGCCATGAATTTCTTCTGTACGGAGAACGAGTTTGACGAATATGCACATGATATGGGGCTTGATATGGAAAAGGTAATCAAAGCAGATATCAGCCTTGCAGTAAAGGAAGCAAGGGAGACGTTCCTTGTATAAAAAGGGGTGTGACTGGGATGGAAAAAAGAGGTGTATGCGGGATGTGCCACAATAAATGTGATATAGTGGCAACCCTGGAATCCGGAAAGCTTGTAAAGGTGGAGGCGGATTCCCAATCCCCCAGGGGACGGGTCTGTCCCCGTGGGAAGAAATCGCCGGAAATTGTGTACAGCCATAAAAGGATACTGCATCCTCTGATTCGGTGCGGGGAAAAAGGAGAAGGAACCTTCCGCCGCGCCACATGGGATGAGGCCCTTACATATGCGGCCAGGGGGTTTCTGGATATAATCAGGGAACATGGGCCTGAGGCACTGGCCAGCTATTACGGCGGGAGCGGGCTGGAAGACAGTATGTGTGCAAATGCTGGTCTGTTCCGGGTGTTCGGCTCGCCCAACGATATGGGGCCGGGCTCCATCTGCAATACCTCCTCCTGCGTGTTCACGCCCCTGACCACCTATGGCGTCACAGAGGCCATGCTGGTAAAAGATATCGGGCACAGTGAAATCATTTTTTGCTGGGGTAAAAACCCAAAGACGGATTCCGGTCCGCTGTCCGCCTACCGGGCCATTGCGGATGCAAAGAAACGGGGTGCGAAACTGGTTGTCATAGACCCCTGCAAGGCAGGGATGGGAGAAATGGCTGATATATGGGTGCCAATCATCCCAGGAGCCGACGGGGCCCTTGCAATGGCCATGACAAAGCTGATACTGGAGAGACATCTGTACGACGAAGGGTTTGTAAAGAATTATACCAGAGGATTTGAAGCTTATAAAGCGTACCTGGATACCCTGTCCGTTGGCCGGCTTTCAAAGTACTGCGGAATACCGGTTCAGACCATAGAGGAGCTTACCCGGCTGTTTGTCTCAACGGAGAAGATAAGCCTTGTTTCATATACCGGGCTGGAATATCAGCTCAGCGGAGTGCAGAATAACCGCGCCATCCAGATTCTGTGGGCCATAACAGGCAAGGTGGATGTGGAGGGCGGTATCTATATTAACGGGTCCGCAATTCCCACTGTAAAACCGGCGCCAAAGCAGGAAATCATGCCTGTTGGGGCGGATAAATACCCGGTATTCTATGCCCTGACCGGATGCGGCCAGTTCATGGAATTCCCCAATGCAGTGCTTCACGGTGAGCCGTATCCGGTCAGAGGACTTTTAATCCGGGCGGCATCTCCTGCCATTTCCTACCCGGAACAGGAGCTGTGGCGCCAGGTATACAGGAAACTGGATTTCATGGTGGTCCTGGACCGCTTTATGACTGAGGATGCAAGGTATGCGGATGTGGTATTGCCCGCCACCACGCTGTGGGAAAATGATTCATTCTGCGAATATCCGGGCGGCATACGTCTGAGGGAACAGATAATCGGGCCTGTAGGGGAAGCAAAGGCGGATGTGTTCATTTACCAGCAGCTGGCGGAATATATGGGCAGGCCGGATGCATTCCCGAAGAATAAGGAAGAGCTCTATGAACGGGCCTTTAAAGGCAGGGAAGCCCTTTTTAAGCGGCTGAAAGAGCATCCCGAGGGCATTGTACTTGAAAAGAAGCGGACCTACAGGAAATATGAGACAGGTGAACTCAGGGCCGACGGCGGGAAGGGATTCCCCACCCCCTCCGGCAAGTTTGAGATATCGTCCACGCTATTGGAAGATATGGGGTATACGGGATATCCTGTTTATAAGGATATAAGCGGGGTGGCGGGATTAAAAGACGGATTTGAGTTTGTCATGACATGCGGTAACAGAAGTCCGGTCAGATACAGTTCCTTTGGCCCCAATATAGAGGCGCTGGCAGTCCTTGACCCATATCCAACAGCAGATATTGACCCTTCGGACGCCGGACGCATGGGTATAGAAGACGGATGCAAAGTGGATGTGGAGACTGCCTTTGGTACAAAGCGGTTCCGGGCCAGAATCACGCCCATGCATCCGGGGACAATCCATGTGTTTTCGGGGGGCGGAAGCAGCTATCATTCAAAGGAGTGGAGAGAGGGCAATATCAATGATGTAAACAGCATGAAAATCAGGGATGAGGTATCCGGTTTTCCTGCTTTTAAGGCCATTCCGTGCAGAATCAGCAAATCCCGGATTCAGGATTGACAGATGGCGCGGCGTCTGCACGGACAGAGTGAAACGTAAACAGCAAAAGGCCGGATATAAATCAGAGGGACTGGATTTCCACGTTGGGAATCCGGTCCTTTTTGCAGAATCCAGGATTGTATGCGGTCCAATCCTGTAAATAGGCGCCGTAAATAACAGGAAACAGTTGAAATGTCACGGAAAAACATATAAAATGGGGTGTAAACTTAAGAGCAGGATAAGGAGCTTTGGATAAATCATGAGAAGACGAATCGTCATCATAGGAGGCGGGGCCTCAGGACTGGTTGCTGCCATTGGCGCGGCCGGCAGCGGGGCTGACGTGACTATTGTGGAACACATGGACCGTGTGGGAAAGAAAATCCTGTCCACAGGCAACGGCAGGTGCAACCTGACCAACCTTAGGATGGAGGCGGACTGTTACCGCTGCGGCCAGGAGGGGTTTCCCATGGAGGTCATCCGGGGCTTTGGGGTGGACAAGACCCTGGCATTTTTCAAAGGTCTTGGAATAGAGCCAAAGGACAGGAACGGATATATCTATCCCAATTCGGACCAGGCATCCGCAGTGCTGGACGTGCTCCGCTGTGAGGTGGAGCGCCTGGGCGTGGTGGTGCTGCTTTCTTGTAATGTGGAGAAGATAGTGCCGGTTGATGGGAATAAAGATGGAAAAGTGGGCGGAGAATTCAAAAATAAAGCCAAAAAATCAGTAAAGGTGGAGGAGGATTCCAACCAGCCAGCCGGCGGCAGGGTCCGCTACAAAGTGTACACGGACCAGGGCGTATTGGATGCAGATGCGGTCATCCTGGCGGCCGGCTCCAAGGCGGCCCCGTCCACCGGCTCGGACGGAAGCGGATATGAGCTGGCAAAGATGCTGGGGCACCGGGTAATCAAGCCGCTTCCCGCCCTGGTGCAGCTGCGGTGCCAGGGAAATATGTACAGGCAGATGGCGGGTATCCGTACGGATGCCAGGGTAAAGCTTATGGCGGCCAATGAACTGCTGGCCCAGGACAGGGGGGAACTGCAGCTGACAGACTACGGCCTGTCCGGCATCCCGGTATTCCAGGTCAGCCGCTTTGCGGCCAGGGCCCTGGACCAGGGAAAAAAGGTCACTGCTTTGGTGGACTTTATGCCGTCCTGGGATGACGGCGAGGCTTTTGGGCTGCTTAAAAAGCGGGCAGCCCTTCTGGGCCACAAGACGGCGGAGGAACTGTTTACAGGCCTGCTGAACAAGAAACTGGCTCTGGTGCTCATTAAGCTGGCAGGCATTCAATCCTCCCGGAAAGCAGGGGAATTGTCTTCCAGACAGCTGAAACTGCTTCTGGAACAGATAAAGACCTATGAAGCCATTGTCATGTCGGTGAATCCCTTTGCCAATGCCCAGGTGTGCTGCGGCGGCGTGGATACCAGGGAGGTAGATGCATCCACCATGGAATCCAGACTTCACGATAATCTGTATCTGGCAGGAGAACTTCTGGATGTGGACGGAATCTGCGGCGGATACAACCTGCAGTTTGCCTGGTCCAGCGGTATGACGGCAGGGATACATGCAGCAAACGGAAAGAGGAACAGGAAATGATTCGTATTAATCAGTTAAAGATGCCCCTGGGACACGACAGGGCAGGCCTTTTGGATAAGGCTGCCAGAATGCTGCATGTTCCGGCAGGGGAGATAGAGAAGCTTGCCATTATCAAGCAGTCTGTGGATGCCAGAAAAAAGCCGGATATACGGTACAGTTATGTGGTGGACATAGGAATCAGGCAGGCCGGACAGCAGAAGGAAGAAAAGCTGGTGCGCAGGCTGAAGGACCGTAATGTAACGGTCCATCAGGAGACGCCTTACCGCCTTCCTGAGCCGGGTACAGAGCCCATGGCCGGCCGGCCGGTTATCATCGGCACCGGACCTGCGGGGCTGTTCTGCGGTCTTATGCTGGCCAGAAAAGGGTACAGGCCCATTCTTCTGGAACGGGGAGAGGATGTGGACGCGCGGACGGAGCGGGTGGCCCGTTTCTGGGAAACAGGGCAGCTGGACCCGTCCTCCAATGTACAGTTCGGGGAGGGCGGGGCAGGGACATTTTCCGATGGAAAGCTTAACACCCTGGTAAAGGATACCTTTGGAAGAAACCGGGAAGTACTGCGCATATTGGCAGAGTTCGGCGGGGACCCGTCTATCCTTTATGTGAATAAGCCCCACATTGGAACCGACGTATTAAGCCGCATTGTCAAAGCCATACGCAGGGAGATTGAAAACCTGGGAGGAGAGGTCCGCTTTCTGAGCCAGGTCACGGATTTCGTGACAGACAGGGAGGCTGGAGAAAACAGGCGGATAGAGGCCCTTGTAATCAACGGCAGCCAGGTCATTGAGACGGAGACAGTGGTTCTGGCCATCGGACACAGCGCCAGGGATACCTTTGAAACCCTGCTGGCCAGGGGCGTTCCCATGGAGCCAAAGGCATTTGCAGTGGGACTCAGGGTGCAGCATCCCCAGACGCTGATAAATGAGAGCCAGTACGGCATGGAGGAATGCAGGGAATTGGGTCCTGCCAGCTACAAGCTCACCTGGAAGGCTCCGGACGGAAGGGGCGTTTACTCCTTCTGCATGTGTCCCGGAGGCTACGTGGTCAATGCATCCTCTGAGACAGGCCGTCTGGCTGTCAACGGCATGAGCTACCATGACAGGGCAGGGGAAAACGCCAACAGTGCCATTATTGTCACTGTCACGCCGGAGGATTTCAGCCGGATGGAGACAGGGCCCGGAGGGGAGAAGGGCTGTGAGGCGGAGCAGGTACGCGGGATGCCGGGAGATGCCATGTCAGGCATCAGGTTCCAGAGGCGTCTGGAGGAGGCTGCCTTCCGCCTGGGTAAAGGAAACATACCGGTACAGCTCTACGGGGATTTTAAGGCGGGCCAGGTTTCCGGGGACTTTGGAGATGTGAATCCGGCCTTTAAGGGCGGATATGCCTTTGCCAACCTCAGGGAGCTATTCCCGGAACCATTGTCCAGGGCTTTCATGGAAGGCATGGAAGGATTTGGAACCATGATTAGGGGGTTCAACCGGCCGGATGCCATCTTAGCCGGCATTGAAAGCCGCACCTCATCCCCGGTCCGCATTCCCAGGGATGAAAAGATGGAAAGCCCTGTAAAGGGAATCTTTCCCTGCGGGGAGGGCGCAGGCTATGCCGGGGGAATCACCTCAGCGGCCATGGACGGAATCAAGACAGCAGAGGAAATCATACGCAGGTACAGCCCCTTCCCTTCGGCTGTCTGAGCTACTTTTAACGGAAGGGGAAGAGGAAGATTTGCAACATAGAAATTGACGTGACCTTTAAATTGGTGTAAGATAAACAGGAATCGTTTGAAGAGATAAAGGAGTATATCATGGAAACCCAGGAACGTCAGAATCTTGCAGAGAAGCAGAGGATTGTGATTAAGATTGGCTCATCTTCCCTTACCCATGTACAGACAGGGGAAGTGAACCTGATGAAGATAGAGAAGCTGGTGCGGGTCATCAGCGACCTGAGGGGACAGGGAAAGGACGTGGTCCTGGTGTCCTCCGGAGCTATTGCGGCAGGGCGGCAGGCCCTGGGCCATCACAGGAAGCCGGGTTCCCTGGCTGAGAAGCAGGCGTTTGCAGCTGTGGGCCAGGCCAGGCTCATGATGATTTACCAGAAGCTTTTTGCGGAATACAACCAGACAGCGGCCCAGGTTCTTCTCACAAAGGATACCATGGTCAATGATTCTTCCAGGTACAATGCCCAGAACACCTTTGACGAGCTGCTGAATCTGGGAACCATACCCATTGTCAATGAAAACGATACGGTGTCCACCTCGGAGATTCCGTATGTGGACAGCTTTGGCGACAATGACCGGCTGTCGGCCATTGTGGCGGCCCTTATCGGAGCAGACCTGCTCATCCTGTTATCCGACATAGACGGCCTTTATACAGATGACCCCAGAGAGAACCCGGAGGCCGGATTCATTAGCCTGGTGCCTGAAATCACGCCTGAATTTTTACGCATGGGCAAGGATACGTCAGGCAGCGATGTGGGTACCGGAGGAATGTCAGCCAAGCTGGCAGCGGCCCGGATTGCCACGGACAGCGGAGCCGATATGGTCATTGCCAACGGAGACCAGGTGGATGTCATACTGGACATTATGTCAGGCAAGGAAAAGGGAACCCTGTTCCTGGCCCACACCAATCTGGATTTTGATTTGATGCATTATCTGAACAATGAATACTAGCAGTCTGCACCCGGCCGGGTGCCAGGACCCTGAAAGAGGTGAATGTATGGACGCGTCAAGGATTGACCGTATCAATGAACTGTATCACAAGTCCCAGGCAGTGGGACTGACGGACCAGGAGAAGGAAGAACAGGCCCGGCTGCGCCAGGAGTATGTGGCAGCCATTCGTGGAAGTCTCCGCAATAACCTGAATAACATATCCATCAAGGAGCCGGACGGCTCCATCACGGATTTGGGAAAGAAACATGGCGGAATCAAGGAAGTCTGATGCATTGTGAAGGGGAGATTATGATGACATTGAATGAAATAGGCAGCCGTGCCAAAGAAGTATCGCGTGTACTGGGTACCCTGGGCTCCAGGGAGAAGAATATGGGACTGGAGGAAGCGGCCAGGGCCTTGCTGGAAGGCGAGGAGGAAATACTTGAGGCCAATTTCCGGGATTACGACAAGGCCAAATCCGACGGCATGAGCCAGGGACTGCTGGACCGCCTTAAGCTGACGCCGGCCAGGGTTCAGGCCATGGCAGACGGCCTGCTGCAGGTGGCCTCCCTGGATGACCCTGTAGGAGAAGTGCTGTCCATGAAGCTTCGCCCCAACGGGCTTCAGATAGGGCAGAAGCGTGTGCCTCTGGGGGTCATCGGTATGATTTATGAGGCCCGTCCCAATGTGACGGCAGACGCATTCGGCCTTTGTTTCAAATCAGGCAATGCAGTTATCTTAAAGGGCGGAAGCGACGCCCTCCACTCCAATATGGCCATTACCCGGTGCCTGCGTGCAGGACTCTCAAGCGCGGGCCTGCCGGAGGACTCGGTCCAGCTGATTGAGGATACCAGCAGGGACACCACCAGGGAACTGATGCGTTTAAACCGGTATATCGATGTGCTCATCCCCAGGGGAGGAGCAGGACTCATAAAGACCGTGGTGGAAAACAGCACCATCCCGGTTATAGAGACAGGCACAGGCAACTGCCATGTGTATGTGGACGCTTCCGCGGACCAGAATATGGCCCTGGACATTATTTTCAATGCCAAGACCCAGAGAATCGGCGTGTGCAATGCATGCGAATCCCTGCTGGTGCACAGAAGCATTGCAGAGGAATTCCTTCCCCTTCTCAGAAAGAAGCTGGAGGAAAAGCAGGTGGAGATTCGGGGAGACGAGGATGCCTGCGCCATTGAGCCGGCCTTTGTCCGGGCCACCCAGGAGGACTGGGGAAGGGAATACCTGGATTATATCCTGTCCTTAAAGCTGGTGGACTCTGTGGATGAGGCTGTCCGCCATATCAATACCTACAATACAGGCCACTCGGAAACAATCGTGACCTCTGATTATTTCAATGCCCAGAAGTTTTTAAACGAGGTGGACGCCGCGGCTGTCTATGTCAACGCCTCCACCCGCTTCACGGACGGTGAGGAATTCGGTTTCGGAGCGGAAATCGGCATCAGCACCCAGAAGCTTCATGCCAGAGGCCCCATGGGCCTTAAGGAACTGACCACCACCAAATACATTATTTACGGGGATGGCCAGATTCGCTGATGACAGCGACAGAGGAGCCGGGCCATTTTACATGTGTTCCCGGCTCCGTCAGACAGAATGCAGGAAAAGAGGAAATATATATGCCCGAAGAGGAAAGCAGGAAGAAAGGGAGCAGAAAACAGCAGGAGGAAGAACCCTTCAGCTGGAAAAAGGAGATTATCAGCTGGATACAGATTATCGTGGCAGCGGTTATCATCGCCCTGGTCCTTAACAACTTTATCATAGCCAACAGCCGTGTTCCAACCGGCTCCATGGAGAACACCATTATGTCCAAGAGCCGCGTTATCGGCTCCAGGCTGTCCTACCTGGCCAGCGACCCTGAGAGGGGTGATGTGGTGATTTTCCATTTTCCGGACGACCCGACGGGAAAAATCTACTACGTGAAGCGTGTCATAGGGCTTCCG
Source organism: Clostridium sp. 1001283B150225_161107_B6 (assembly GCF_015556325.1). Lineage (NCBI taxonomy): Bacteria > Bacillati > Bacillota > Clostridia > Eubacteriales > Clostridiaceae > Clostridium > Clostridium sp. 1001283B150225_161107_B6. The sequence goes on from NZ_JADNMD010000004.1 coordinate 345,376, forward strand.
GGCGAGACCGTGAACGTGGTGGACGGAAAAGTCTATATCGATGATTCCGACACCCCGCTGGACGAGCCCTATCTTCCCGAACCAATGGAAGGCTCCTATGGTCCCTATACAGTGCCGGAAGGGTGCTATTTCATGATGGGGGACAACAGGAATAATTCCCTGGATGCCCGGTTCTGGAAGAACCAGTTTGTGGAGAAGGACAAGATTATAGCCAAGGTGCTGTTTACGTATTTTCCAAGGATAGAAAAAGTGGAGTAAGGGACAGGATGAAGATAATTATATCGCCTGCCAAAAAAATGAATATCAGGGAAGACGAGCTGGAATGGGCGAATCTTCCCTGTTTCCTTTCAAAGGCAGAAGAACTGAAGAAATACATACAGAATCTGGATTTGGACCGGGCCAGACAGCTGTGGAAGTGCAATGAAACCATAGCCCGGCTTAACTACGGCCGTTTTAAGGATATGGACCTGGAACGGCGCCTGACACCGGCCCTTTTGTCCTATGAGGGAATCCAGTACCAGTACATGGCGCCGGGTGTGTTTGAGCAGGGACAGTGGGACTATGTGCAGGAGCATCTGCGTATCCTGTCCGGGTTTTACGGCATCCTTAGGCCCTTGGACGGTATTGTGCCGTACCGCCTGGAGATGCAGGCAAAGGTGGAACTGCCTTCAGGTATCAGGAGCCTTTATGACTATTGGGGAAGTTCCATTTACCGGGAGCTGGCCGCAGATGAGACGCTGATTGTGAATCTGGCTTCCAGGGAATACAGCAGGGCGGTGGAGCCGTATCTGGAATCCCATATTGAGTATGTGACCTGTGTGTTCGGCACCCTTTCTGAGGATGGAAAGGGCGGTGCCGGGGTAAAGGTGAAAGCCACCGAGGCCAAGATGGCCAGAGGGGAAATGGTCCGGTTCATGGCAGAACGGGACATCCGGGACGCGGAAGGCCTTAAGGATTTTGACCGGCTGGGGTATTGCTACAGCCGGGAGAAATCCGGGGACAGGGAATATGTATTTGTCAAACATGGGAAAAATGAAAGAAAAGAAGAGTAAGCGGAACGTTGGGAAACAATAAAATTGAGAGAACAATGGGACAGGGACCTGTATGCCGGCTGCGGCGTACAGGTCCTCTTTTCTCTGCACAGTGAGATTCCTGTCTCACTGCCGGGATGTCAGGCCAACATCGCGGCCAGGTCCTTCCCAGGAGTGGAGATGGGGCGGATATCAAACTGTTCCACCAGATAATCCAGTATGGCCGGCGAGAGGAAGGCCGGAAGGGTGGGGCCCAGGTAAATGTTCTTAATGCCAAGATGCAGCAGGCTTAAAAGGATACAGACAGCCTTCTGCTCATACCAGGACAGCACCAGGGTAAGGGGCAGGTCGTTGACTGAGCAGCCGAACGCCTCTGACAGGGCCACGGCCACCTGGATGGCGCCAAAGGCATCGTTACACTGGCCCATGTCCAGAAGGCGGGGAAGGCCGGCCAGGGTTCCAAGCTCCAGGTCATTAAAACGGTATTTGCCGCAGGCCAGGGTCAGTACCAGCGTATCCTCAGGCGTCTGCTTTACAAAGTCCGTGTAGTAATTCCTGCCTGGACGGGCTCCGTCGCAGCCGCCTACCAGGAAGATATGGCGCAGCGCCTTCTGATTCACAGCTTCCGCCACAGTGCCTGCGGCAGCCAGAACAGCCTCCCTGCCAAAGCCGGTGGTAACGCTGGTACCGCCGTTGATTCCGGGTATGGTGGTATCCTCCTTGTATCCGCCCAGTTCCAGGGCCTTTTCGATGACCGGAGAGAAGTCCTTGCGGTCGTCAATATGGACCATGCCCGGATAGGATACCACGGCAGTGGTGAATACCCGGTCGGAGTAAGACGGCCTGGGCGGCATCAGGCAGTTGGTGGTAAAGAGCACAGGGGCCGGAAGGTCTGCAAATTCCGTTTGCTGGTTCTGCCATGCGGTTCCGAAGTTGCCTTTCAGGTGTCCGTATTTTCTGAGCTCAGGGTAGGCGTGGGCGGGCAGCATTTCACCGTGGGTATATATGCGGATGCCCTTGCCCTGGGTCTGTTCCAGTAAAAGCTTTAAATCGTGAAGGTCATGGCCGGAGATAACGATGAAGGGACCTTTTTCCACGGTAAGGCTTACCTGCGCCGGTGCAGGGATGCCGAAGGCCCGGCGGTTGGCCTTGTCAAGCAGCGCCATGCAGTCCAGATTCACGGCGCCCAGTTCCATGACAAGGGGCAGAAGGTCCTGGATTGTATAGCTGTCATATCCGACGGCAAACAGTCCTTTATAGAAATAGTCCATGACCCTTCTGTCCTCATGGCCCAGCACCATGGCATGATACGCATAGGCTGCCATTCCTCTCATGCCGAAAAGAATGAGGGATTTGAGGGAGCGGATATCCTCGTTACCGGTCCAGAGCCGGTTCAGGTCAAAATCTTCTGTCTTGCCGCATTCTGATGTGCAGGAGCTGCACAGAGGGGACAGGGAATCCTTTAAGCGTCCGGCTTCCTCCAGAAGTTCATTCAGGGCATTGTCATCAAAGCTTACGTTGGTAAGGGTGGCAAACAGTCCTTTTACAATAAGGCGGTCTGCTTCCCGGTTGTGTTCTTTCCCCTCCGCGGCCCTGGCAAGGCCGATGAGGGCTCCTGTGAGCTGGTCCTGAATCCCGGCAGTGGCAGCTGTTTTGCCGCACACGCCTGCCTTTCCCATACATCCGCTGCATCCCGCGGTCTGTTCACATTGAAAACAAAACATATTGTGTTCCATTCTGTATCCTCCTCTTAAATATGCGTGAATGGGCGGCATGTCCTGCCTGCCCTTGACGGTATGGATGAAGTATAATATAATTTTGACAACAAGTAAGTTGTTGAAACAACGTTAAAGGAGAAAAATATGGATATTCATCTGTTGGCAGGAACAAAGCTGTTTCATGGAATTAAGGAGGAGGAGATAGAGGCCATGCTCACATGCCTTTCAGCGGAAGAACGGACCTATGGCAAGGATGCCTATATATACAGGGCAGGCGATGTGACAGGCCGTCTTGGGGTGGTGATGGAAGGGGCTGTAAATATTATTAAGGACGATGTGTGGGGAAACAGGAAAATCATCGAGAATATAGGAAAGGGCCAGATATTCGGGGAGACTTATGCATGCCTTAAGGGAGAACCCCTGATGGTGGATGTGCAGGCGTCGGAACGCTCCGGAATCCTGTTTATGGACGTGAACCGCATTCTGACAACCTGCTCCTCCAGTTGCGATTTCCACAACCGTTTGATAAGGAGCCTGATGTATGTACTGGCCGGGAAGAACCTGATGCTCACGAAAAAAATGGATATCATTACGCCCAAGTCCCTGCGGGAGAGGGTTATGGTGTACCTGTCCCAGGAATCCGTGAAACAGGAAAGCCGCACCATAACAGTGCCCTTTAACCGCCAGCAGATGGCGGACTATCTGTCTGTGGACAGGAGCGCGCTGTCGGCGGAGCTGTCCAGGATGCAGAAGGACGGTGTGATTTCTTATGAGAAGAACCGTTTCACGATTCAATAAGGAATAGCAGCCTGCTTAAGTTTCCAATCAAATCACACCAGCCGCAGCCTGCAGGCAGTAACCAACAATTCCCACTTGAAACAGAACGTATGTTCTGATATATTGGAATCAGGAGGTGAAAGCAGTGGCGGCTTTAAATATACCCATACAGATGTTTGGCGCCTGCAGTACATTGGGGGATATGACGCCCCTCTGGTTCCGGTATGAGAATGGGGAGCACGGAATCATTACAGTGAAGATTGAGAGCATTGTCTCTTCCAGGGAGGAAAAGTACTGCGGCATGGAGCATATCAGCTTTGTGTGCTGGGCCGTGGCAGAGGGACAGAGGCGCCTTATAGAGCTGAGATACCGTATATCCACCCATAAGTGGTCATTTTTCAGGACCCTGTCATGAGCAGTACAGGAGAGCAGGTATGGTACCATGTGGATGTGAACAGCGCCTATCTGAGCTGGACGGCAGCCTACCGGGTCTGCATCCTGGGAGAGGATTTGGACCTGCGGGGCATTCCCTCTGTCATCGGAGGAAGCGAGGCAGACCGGCACGGCATCGTGCTGGCCAAATCCGGCCCCGCCAAACGGTATGGAATCAGGACAGGGGAGACACTGGCGGAGGCCAGGTGCAAATGTCCGGGACTTGTAATCCTGCCTCCGGATTACAGCCTGTATGTGAGCTGCTCCAGAGCACTTGTGGAGCTGCTCAGGAAGTACTCACCCTATGTCCACCAGTACAGCATTGATGAGGCGTTCTGCCAGGTGGAGGGGACAAGGGGGCTGTGGGGAACACACACAGCGTTTGCCCATCAGCTGAAGGAAGAGATTTACCGGGAGCTGGGCTTTACCGTGAACATCGGTGTGTCGGACAATAAAATGCTGGCCAAGATGGCCTCTGAGTTCCAAAAGCCGGACCAGGTCCACACTCTGTTTACCGGGGAGATAGAGAGAAAGATGTGGCCATTGCCTGTAAGCCGGCTGTTCTGGGCAGGGCCTGCCACAGTGAGAAAGCTGGGCGCCCTGGGAATAAGGACCATAGGGGAGCTGGCTGCCGCGGATTTGGAGCTGTTAAAAAGACATCTTAAAAAGCAGGGAGAGTTTATCTGGAATTATGCCAACGGAAGGGATGTGTCCCCTTTCCTGAGGGAGCTTCCCCGGAATAAAGGATACGGCAATTCCATGACCACGCCCTGCGATGTGACGGACCGGGAGACAGCCGGACAGGTCATCCTGTCCCTTACGGAGACTGTATGCGCCAGGCTCAGGGCTGACGGCATGGAGGCTGCCTGCGTGGGCATTTCCATCACGGACCGGGAGTTTTTCCACAGTTCCAGGCAGACTACCCTGATTTCCGCTACAGACACCACCCTGGAAATCTACGAAGCTGCCTGCAGCCTGTTTGACAGCCTGTGGAATCATTCCCCCATCCGCCAGATAGGAGTCCATACAGGAAAGGTCAGCCCCAAAGGCCATTACCAGTATCAGCTCTTTGATAAGGGACTCCATGATAAATACTCCAGGCTGGACACGGCCGTGGACGAGATTAGGAAACGGTATGGGGAGGACTGTGTACAGAGGGCTGTTTTCATGGGAAACCAGATTTCCCACATGTCAGGCGGCATCGACAAGGTGAAACGGACCGGAGTTACGAAAGCGGTGTAGCGGAACGGTTCTTCCGGTAGGTTCTGGGAGAGCAGCCCTTTATTTTATGAAAGACCTTGGAGAAATAGTTGGGGTCGGTGAAGCCGGCCCTGAGCGCTGTCTCGGTCATGGTCAGCCTTCCTTCCAGCACATCGGGGATGCTCTTTTCAATGCGGTATTTTAGGAGGTATTCAAAGAGAGATTCCTTCATGTAACCCTTAAAGACCCGGCAGCACTCGCTCTTGCAGATATGGATGTGCCGGGAAATATCGTCCAGGGTGATGTCAGACTGATAGTTTTCATGGATGAAGGAGAGCATCTGGCGAATCCGTTCCTGGTTTTTCATGCCGGCTGAATGGGCCGGTTCCTGAACAGGGAGACAGTGCAGGTATAAAAGCTTCCAGAAACAGCACAGGTCCATCTGTATATCCATTTCATAGGTGTGGTAGCGGAGGCCGTCGATGCGTATGATATCCTCCAGAAGCCTGATAACTTCCCTGTGCCATTCCTCCGACAGGTCGAAGCAGACAGCAGGAAGAGCAGCGCTTTCCATCAGGGGCTGCGTATACCGGCTGGCAATCCGGCTTCCCTGATAGCCGTACAGCAGCCTGGGATGGAAGGTGATGGAAATGTATTTGCAGTCATGTCCGTCCTCCATGCGGCCGGTGTGCATGGTATTGGAATTGCCAAAGAGAGCCTGGCCGGCCCTGGGGCGGAATATCCGGTCATTGATTTGATATACCATGGTTCCCTCTGTGAACAGGGTGAGCTCAATTTCCGTGTGCCAGTGCCATTGGAAGGAACCGGTATAGAATCTGGACAGGGCCTCATCGCTGACAAGGACAGGAAATTCATAGGTGCCGTGTTCCTTCAGCTCTTCCTGATGCTCGTTGGTGATAATCCGGATTTTAGATGTCATGGCATTGGACTCCTTTAATCTCAATATTGTCTGGTTATATTCCATGAATTATAACATTTTTACATAAAAAACTCAATATATTCCCTTTTCTGCGCATGATTTTCAAGGATAAATCCCTCTGTTTTTTTATAATAGGAATCAGAAGAAATACAAAATGAAGAAAAGAGGAGATTGCTTTGGAGAGAAGATGCAGGACAGCAAAGAATCAATATCTGAATCGCGTGACTGCCTATATGAGGGAGCATCTGCAGGAGAATCTGACACTGACCCGGATTGCAAGGGAAGCGGGATTGTCAGAGAGCTATCTCAATGCAGTCTTTAAGGAATGCGTCCAGTGTGCTCCCATGGACTATTACATTAACATGAAAATGGAGCAGGCCTGCTATCTTCTCAGCAGCACGGACCTGCATATATATCAGGTGGCCCAGCATCTGGGATATGACAATCAGTATTATTTTTCGCGGGCATTTAAGAAGGTGGTGGGGATGCCGCCTAAGAAGTACAAGGAAATGCCCAGGATACCGGCAGCGCCCATGCAGGTTTCCTGCTGATGACAGGAGGAAACCTGCATGGGCTGCCCTGGCTCTGAAAAACGGGATTTACAGCTTCCGCCACTGGGACATGCCTTAAGGAAAATGTAATAAACAAAATGCAATATATACTTTACATTCAGGAAGATATAAATTATAATATGCAATATAGAACGTTAAATAAGGAAGAGGATAGAGGTCCTGAGAGGAGGAATGGAATGGCAGGGAAGAACCTGAAAATGAAAGCAGCCAGGGCAGGCATGGATTTATCCCAGGAGGAACTGGCGGAGCTGGTAGGCGTAACCCGCCAGACCATTGGAATGATAGAGGCGGGGAAGTACAACCCGACGCTGAATCTTTGCCTGGCAATCTGCAGGGTGCTTCACAAGACACTGGATGAACTGTTCTGGGAGGAGTAACAGGAAATATGAAAACCGGAGGGAACGGAAACCGGAGGAAACGAAAGGAGAATCCTGATATGATGGATGAACGAATGACACAGGTAAGAAATAAAATATTAAGTGAGATGGCAATGATTATGTATGTATTTGTGGCGGCGGCCTTTGCAGTGAAGGTCCTGCTGCTGGGGAAAGGAATACGGGACTGCGTGGTGGAATATGTCGTATTGATTCTGGCTCCCCTGTATCAGTATGTAAGGGCAAGGCAGCTGAAATTCAGCCTGTACCAGCCGGAAAACAGCGGCCGGAAACAGCGTGTCAGACGCAATCTTGTTTCCGTTACAGTGGGCGCCCTGGTTTTCATCCTGTTTTTCTGGCGCAGTACAAGACAGGAAAACCTGGATGCCAACGAGATGGTTCCGGGGGTGCTGATCTTTGCTGCGGTATTCCTGCTCACAAAAGTGGCGATAGTAAGGATTGAAAAGAAAAGGGCAGACAGGCTGGAACGGGAATACGAGGATGAAGGGGAGGAGTAAGGAGAGAAACTGGGGAGGGGGTGACGGAAGAACCGTCGGAATCCTCATAAAAATCCAAAGACTGAAATCGAAATAACCCGAAATTTGTATTGTTAAATTTCAGGTATTAGGGTAAAATGAAATGGCATGTCTGACAGGCCGCATACCTGGCGGCCTTAATATTTCTATCATAAGGAGAGAGACAAACCATGCCATTTAACAACAAAAAGAAGGCCGGCGCCCCGAAGCGGGATTATACAAAGATGAAGACGCCCCATACGTACGCCATTATATTTGCTGCCATATTCGTATGCTGGATGCTGACATTTTTGATTCCGGCAGGAAAATTCAGTACCCACAAGGTGGAATATACGGATTCCAACGGTGCGGTCAAGACAAAGACCGTGCTTATGGCGGACACATTCCGCTACAGCTATCGTCTGGACCAGGAAGCGGTGAAGAATGACCTGACAGCCATGAGCGGGGATGAAGCATTGATGGAATCCCTGGGTGTTGACCCGGGTGAGCTGGATGCATTTCTTGACACGGATTCGTCTGAGTGGACCCAGGAGGACCTGGATGAACTGGGGCTGACAGATGACGTGCTGTACGGACAGTACGGCGAATCCATCTATGATACCAGCCAGAAGCTCCATAAGACGGCGAAGATATGGGGCACAGAGGATTTTGGGGGATTCGGCTTCCTGAACTATGTGTTTGAGGGCCTGGTGACAGGGGACCGTTCCGGCTCAGCAGTCGGAATCTGCGCATTGATTCTGGTGGTGGGAGGCTCCTTTGGCATCATTATGAAAACAGGGGCCATTGATGCAGGCATTTACGCCTTTATCAAGAAGACAAAGGGATTGGAACGCCTGGCCCTGCCGCTGTTATTCATCCTGTTTTCACTGGGAGGCGCCACCTTTGGAATGGCGGAGGAGTGCATTCCCTTTTCTATGATTATGGTGCCCTTTGTAATTGCGCTGGGCTATGACTCCATTGTGGCCATTACTGTTACTTATGTGGCGTCCCAGGTGGGCAACGCGGTTTCATGGATGAGCCCCTTTTCCGTTGCAGTGGCCCAGGGAATAGCCGGAATACCGGTTCTGTCCGGCGCAGGCTTCCGTCTGGTCATGTGGGTGATTGTCACTCTGCTTTCTGCAGGATATATGATGATTTACGCTGAAAAGGTACGTAAGAATCCCGCCCACTCCGTGGTATATGAGAGCGACGCCTATTTCAGGGGAAGGATGACCAGCGTATCAGAGGAGGAAAGGGAGTTTAACCTGGGCCATAAGCTGATTCTTCTGGAGATGCTGGCAGTCCTGATTTGGATTATCTGGGGAGTTACCAGTGAAGGCTATTATATCCCGGAAATCGCCTCCCAGTTCTTTGTGATGGGATTTGCGGCCGGTGTGACCGCAGTTATTTTTAAGCTCAATGACATGACGGTTAACGGAATGGCCTCTGCCTTCCAGAGCGGCGTGGCCGACCTGGCGGGAACCGCGGTGGTTGTGGGTATGGCCAAAGGAATCCTTCTGGTGCTGGGCGGTTCCGATGCAAATGTGGCTTCCACGCTGAATACGATTTTGTACACCATTGGAAATGCACTGGCAGGAGTGCCCTCATTTATCGGCGCACTGTTCATGTACCTGTTCCAGAGCTGCTTTAATCTGATTGTAACCTCCAACTCAGGACAGGCAGCCCTGACCATGCCCATCATGGCGCCTCTTGCGGACCTGGTAGGCGTCACACGCCAGGTGGCTGTGCTGGCATTCCAGATGGGCGCCGGATTTGTGGATGCGTTCACACCTGTTTCCGCCAGTCTGATTGGGGTCCTGGGCGTTGCCAGGATTGACTGGGGAAAATGGGCAAAATTCCAGATTAAGATGCAGGCGTTTTTCTTCCTTATGGGAACCGCGGCCATTGCTGTTGCCATAGCCATTAACCTGCAGTAAGGGCTTGGCAGTTGGTTTGAACCACCGGCTGCGGGGCAAAATAGTTGGAGCAGGGCATTTTCTGCCCCTGCTCCAATACTTGGTTGACTTCCCGGCCATTTTAAAGTAAAATTCATACTGTTAATCATGATTGGCTGGACCGTGCAAAAGGCCCGGCCTGCTATGCGTTTCGGGAAAGACGGAAATACTTAAATAGAAGCTAAGGAGCAGATAAATGGAAGAATCCAGAGATACCATGGACAACATAGAAAATGCAGAGACAACCATAAACCAGGGACCGCCTGCCGCGGAGCCAGAGCGGCAGCAGTACTTCATGGAGCGGGCCAGGAGACAGCTGGCTGAATGCTCCGCCAGACTGGGACGCCCCCTTACCTGCTGCATCAACACCTTCGGATGCCAGATGAATGCCAGGGATTCGGAAAAGCTTTTGGGAATTCTGGAAACCATCGGCTACAGGGCCGTGGAATCAGAGGAAGCGGATTTTGTGCTCTACAACACCTGTACGGTGCGGGAAAATGCCAACCTGCGGGTTTACGGCCGGCTGGGACAGCTGGGGGCCTATAAGAAGAAACATCCTGACATGATGATTGCCCTGTGCGGCTGTATGATGCAGGAGGAGGAAGTGGTGGCTAAAATCAGGAAGAGCTACCGCTACGTGGATTTAATCTTCGGAACCCATAACATATTTAAGCTGGCTGAGCTGGTATCCCAGTGCCTGGAGCGGCGGACCGGGGACGGACAAAAGCAGGGGAAACCGAAGATGGTGGTGGATGTCTGGAAGGATACGGACCAGATTGTGGAGGATTTGCCGGTGGAGCGCAAGTTCCCCTTCAAATCCGGAGTCAACATCATGTTTGGCTGCAATAATTTCTGCAGTTACTGCATCGTACCCTATGTAAGGGGGCGGGAGCGCAGCCGCAGGCCGGAAGAAATTATAAAGGAAATACAGAAGCTGGCAGCGGACGGAGTGGTGGAAATCATGCTCCTTGGCCAAAATGTAAATTCCTATGGAAAGAACCTGGACCATCCCATGACCTTTGCCCGGCTTTTGGAGGAAGTGGAAAAAATAGACGGAATTGAGCGAATCCGTTTTATGACATCCCATCCAAAAGATTTATCCGACGAACTTATAGAGGTCATGGCCAGGTCCAAAAAAATCTGCCGCCACCTGCACCTGCCTCTCCAGTCCGGCAGCAGCCGGATACTGAAGGTCATGAACCGCCGCTATACCAAGGAGCAGTATCTGGATTTGGCAGAGCGGATTAAGAAGGCAGTGCCGGGCATCTCACTGACAACAGACATCATTGTAGGGTTTCCGGGCGAGACGGATGAGGATTTTGAGGAGACCATGGATGTGGTGAGAAAGGTGCGGTTTGACAGCGCATTTACATTCATCTATTCCAAGCGCACCGGCACGCCGGCGGCAGCCATGGAGGACCAGGTGCCGGAGGCGGTTGTGAAGGAACGGTTTGACCGCCTTTTAAAGGAAGTACAGGATATTTCGGCAGAGGTCTGCGGGCGGGATGCAGAAACCGTCCAGGAGGTTCTGGTGGAAGAGGTCAACAGCCACACCCCGGGCCTTATGACCGGCCGCCTGTCCAACAACACAGTGGTTCACTTCCCGGGGGATGCATCCATGATTGGAAAGCTGGTGCCGGTGTATTTGCAGGAGAGCAGAGGGTTTTATTACATGGGGCATGTGGCTGATAAGGAGAATTAGCAGGCACAGCCGTCCAAAACCAGTCAGATTAAAACCAAATAAGATAAATCAAGAAAAACCAAGCATACTAGAGAAGAGAGGTCAGCATTTTGATAGATTTGTCACAATTATCTCCCATGATGCAGCATTATATGGAGACAAAGAAGGAGTACCCGGACTGTGTCCTGTTTTACCGTCTGGGGGACTTCTATGAGATGTTTTTCGATGATGCCCTGACAGTGTCAAAAGAACTGGAGATAACCCTTACAGGGAAGGACTGCGGTCTTGCTGAGCGGGCCCCTATGTGCGGGGTTCCGTTCCACGCAGTGGATTCCTACCTGTACCGCCTGGTCCAGAAGGGGTATAAGGTCGCCATCGCAGAGCAGATGGAGGACCCCAGGCAGGCCAAGGGCCTGGTGAAGCGGGAGGTAATCCGTGTGGTGACGCCGGGAACCATTACCAGCTCCCAGGTGCTGGATGAGACAAAGAACAATTACCTGATGGGTATTGTATACATGGATGGCGTTTACGGCATATCCACAGCAGATATCAGCACCGGGGATTTCATGGTGACTGAGGTGGATTCGGACCGGGAACTGTTCGATGAAATCAACAAGTTTTCCCCATCTGAGATTATCTGCAACAATGCCTTTTACATGTCCGGCGTGGATATGGACGAGCTTAAAAACCGTTATCAGGTAGTGATTTCCGCCCTGGACAGCCGCTTTTTCGGCGAGGAGTCCTGCCGGCGGGTGCTGATGGAGCATTTCAGGGTGGGAGCCCTGGTGGGACTGGGGCTGGAGGACTATGCCACGGGCATCATTGCCGCCGGAGCCGTGATGCAGTATATCTATGAGACGCAGAAGAGCACCCTGGAGCACATCACCGCCATTACCCCCTATTCTACCGGCCAGTACATGGTCATAGACACCTCCACCAGAAGAAATCTGGAGCTGGTGGAAACCATGCGTGAAAAGCAGAAGCGCGGCACCCTTTTGTGGGTTCTGGATAAGACAAAAACAGCCATGGGGGCCAGGCTGCTGCGCGCCTGCATCGAACAGCCGCTGATTCACAGGGATGAAATCATCAGGCGCCAGAACGCAGTGGAAGAGCTGAACATGAACTATATTTCCAGGGAAGAAATCTGTGAGTATTTAAATCCCATCTATGACCTGGAGCGTCTGATAGGGCGAATCAGCTATAAAACAGCCAACCCAAGGGACTTGATTGCTTTCAGAAGCTCCCTGGAAATGCTTCCTTATATCAAACGGATACTGGGAGAGTTTAACAGCGAGCTTCTGGCGGAGCTGGCCAGGGAGCTGGACCCGTTGCAGGACATTTTTAAGCTCATAGGGGACTCCATTGTGGAGGACCCGCCCATTACGGTCAGGGAGGGCGGAATTATAAGGGACGGCTACAATGAGGAGGCGGACAAGCTGCGCCAGGCCAAGACGGAAGGCAAGAACTGGCTGGCGGAGTTAGAGACAAAGGAAAAAGAAAAAACAGGCATCAAGACGCTGAAGGTAAAATTCAACAAGGTATTCGGCTATTATTTTGAAGTGACCAACTCCTTTAAGGACCAGGTGCCGGATTACTACATCCGCAAGCAGACACTGACCAATGCAGAACGGTTTACCACAGATGAATTAAAGCAGCTGGAAGATATCATCATGGGCGCGGAGGAAAAGCTGGTTTCCCTGGAGTACGACCTGTTCTGCCAGGTCAGGGACAGAATCGGAGCAGAGGTGGTCCGTATCCAGAAGACTGCCAAATCCATAGCCGGAATTGATGTATTCTGTTCCCTGTCCGTGGTGGCTACCCGCCGCAACTATGTGAAGCCCTCTATCAACGACAAGGGCGTGATTCAAATCAAGAACGGCCGTCATCCCGTTGTGGAGCAGATGATGCGGGACGACATGTTCGTGGCCAACGATACCTTCTTAGACAATGGAAAGAACCGGCTGTCCGTTATCACCGGGCCAAACATGGCAGGCAAATCCACCTATATGCGCCAGGTGGCCCTGATTGTACTCATGGCCCAGCTGGGCAGTTTTGTGCCTGCCCAGGAAGCCGACATCGGCATATGCGACCGCATTTTCACCAGGGTGGGTGCCTCCGACGACCTGGCCAGCGGCCAGAGCACCTTTATGGTGGAAATGACAGAGGTGGCCAACATTCTGCGGAACGCCACCAGGAACAGTCTTCTTGTGCTGGATGAAATCGGAAGGGGAACCAGCACCTTTGACGGCTTATCCATTGCCTGGGCTGTCATAGAACACATCAGCAATTCCAAGCTTTTGGGAGCCAAGACCCTGTTCGCCACCCATTATCATGAGCTGACAGAGCTGGAGGGCACCATAGCAGGGGTAAAGAATTATTGTATAGCGGTAAAGGAGCAGGGGGACGACATCGTGTTCCTGCGCAAGATTGTCCGCGGCGGTGCAGATAAGAGTTACGGCATCCAGGTCGCAAAACTGGCCGGCGTGCCGGATTCCGTCATAGCCAGGGCAAAAGAAATTGCAGAGGAATTAAGCGATGCGGACATCACGGCCAGGGCCAAGGAAATCGCGGAAATCAGCTCCAACATCACCCAGCACAAGGCGGTGCCGAAGCCGGATGAGGTGGACCTGCAGCAGCTGTCCTTCTTTGACACGGTAAAGGACGACGACATCATCCGGGAGCTGGACAGCCTGGAGCTGTCCACCATGACGCCGCTGGATGCCATGAACACCCTGTACCGTCTTCAGACAAAGCTTAAGAACCGCTGGAAGGAGACAGGATGAATTTTCACATACTGACACTGTTCCCTGAGATGGTCATGGGAGGCCTGGGAACCAGCATAACGGGACGGGCCATGGAGAGCAAAACCATATCCGTGGAAGCCATTGACATCAGGGATTATTCAAAGGACAAGCACAGGCATGTGGACGATGCCCCATACGGCGGCGGCGCGGGCATGGTTATGCAGCCCGGACCTGTGTGCGAGGCATACGAGGCCCTGTGCAGCCGCATCGGCAGGAGGCCCAGGCTCATATACATGACGCCCCAGGGCAGGGTATTTAACCAGACCATAGCCCAGGAGCTGGCCAGGGAGGAAGACCTGGTTTTTCTCTGCGGGCATTATGAAGGAATTGACGAGCGGGCCCTGGAGCTGATTGCCACGGACTATCTTTCCGCAGGGGACTACGTCCTCACCGGCGGGGAACTTCCCGCCATGGTCATGATAGACTGCATCTCCCGCCTGGTGCCGGGGGTGCTGAACAATGAAACCTCAGCAGAGGAGGAGTCCTTCCACGACAATCTGCTGGAATACCCCCAATACACCCGGCCTGAAGTGTTCCGCGGCATGGAAGTCCCGGAAGTACTCTTGAGCGGACACCACAAAAACATTGAGGAGTGGCGCAGGCAGCAATCCATAAAGCGCACACTGGAGCGCCGCCCCGACCTTCTGGAACAGGCCAGCCTGACCATGAAGGAAGTAAAATACCTGGATTCCATCCGGCAGGAAAAAGGCGACCTGGAAACCCTGGAGGAACTCCTGGACCAGTACGTAAAAGCCCTGGGCGACGAGTCCGGTGCCGGACGCACCAAGCGCAAAGCAATGGCCGAGGCCAAGAAGCTGCTGGCAGCCAAGGCCTGTACGGTTGGGGAGCTGGAGAGCTATTATAAAGTGAAAGGACTGCTGGCCGGGGGAACGCAGACGCAGTGAGTTTTATCCGGAATGCCATTATATTGACATTCCCTCAATTATATTGTACAATTCTCTGAAACTATCCACACATACACAGCCATTACAGGCCCCGGCAGCAGCTTTCCGGGTTTTCGGGACCGTAAAATTTGAAATAATAGGAGTTGATTTTTTTGGACCCATCGGGTGACAGTATTGCCATACGTGTCGTTATTATTATTATTTTACTGGGACTTTCCGCTTTTTTCTCATCGTCGGAGACCGCCCTCACAACCGTCAATAAAATCCGTATCAGGACATTGGCGGAGGGGGGAAACAAATCCGCACAGTGGGTCATGAAGCTGTCTGAGAATCAGGGGAAGATGCTCAGTGCCATTTTAATCGGCAACAATGTGGTAAATCTTTCGGCCTCATCCATGCTTACCGTGCTGGTGACTGAAACATTTGGAAATAAGGCCGCTGGAGCCGCGACCGGCGTACTGACGCTTTTAATTTTGATTTTTGGTGAAATAACACCTAAGACAATGGCCACTCTGGAGGCGGAACGGTATTCCCTTCGGGTGGGCCATATGATTCATATTCTGATGACCGTGCTGACCCCTCTTATTGTCCTCATTAACTGGATGTCGTTGATTGTGCTTAAGGCCCTTCATGTGGACCCCAATAAGAAAAATGACGATATCACAGAGGACGAGCTCAGGACCATTGTGGATGTGGGCCATGAAAAGGGAGTCATTGAGTCGGAAGAACGGGAGATGATTAACAACGTGTTCGACCTGGGCGACTCCGTTGCAAAGGATGTCATGGTGCCCAGAATTGATATGGTGTTTGTTGACATTGAGGATGGTTACGATGACCTGATTCAGATATTCAGGGAGGAGCATTATACCAGGCTTCCGGTCTATAAGGAGACAACGGACAACGTGGTGGGCATCATCAATATCAAGGACCTGCTGCTGGTGGAGGACAAGGCGTCCTTCTGCGTGTCGGATTACCTGCGCCAGCCCTTTTATACCTTTGAATCCAAGAAGCTTTCCGAGCTGATGATGGAGATTAAGAAGTCCCCCAACAATATAATCATTGTCCTGGATGAGTATGGCGCCACGGCAGGGTTGATTACGCTGGAGGATATCCTGGAAGAAATCGTGGGTGATATCCGCGATGAGTATGACGAGGACGAGGAGGAGGAGCTGGTGGATTTGGGAGAAGGCCAGTATCTGGTGGAAGGCTCCATGAAACTGGATGACCTCAATGACATCCTGGATTTGAAGCTGTCCTCTGAGGACTATGATTCTGTGGGCGGCCTTGTCATTGACCGTCTGGAACATCTTCCTTCCCAGGGCGAAGAGGTGGTGTGCGGCAATGTGCGTCTGGTGGTGGAACAGGTGGAAAAGAACCGGATTGACAAGGTCCATCTGTACATCCTTCCTGAGGCGGAAGAGGATAAAGAGTAGAATCAGGAAAGCAGCGTTGTAAAAAGAGGTAAAAACACGGCGGCATGACTCATAAAGTGCTTGCATTTTGGGACAATATATGATAAAATCAGTCGTTGTGACAAGAAATAGATGGTCCTCTGTTACTGTGAGTGGTGAATCTGATTTACTGCCGGCGTATTAAGAACATCCAATAGATGAAGGAGGTTCACACGATGAACGACATTATTAAGAACATTGAAGCAGCCCAGTTGAAGGAAAGCGTACCCAGCTTTAACGTTGGCGATACCGTTAAGGTATACAACAAGATTAAAGAGGGTAACCGCGAGAGAATCCAGATTTTCGAGGGAACTGTCATTAAGAGACAGAACGGCGGAGCCAGAGAGACCTTTACCGTAAGGAAAAACTCCAATGGTATCGGCGTTGAGAAGACCTGGCCATTACATTCCCCAAGCGTTGACAACGTAGAGGTTGTACGTAAGGGTAAAGTAAGAAGAGCGAAGCTGAACTACTTAAGAGACAGGGTTGGTAAGGCTGCCAAGGTTAAAGAATTAGTTAAATAATCAGGTAGTGGAAGTGAGAATAGAGTTTGCAGATGCAAACTCTATTTTGTTAAGCAGGCGGCATACCCGGAAACAGTCCGGGACATGCCTTAAAAGATAAGGTGTGGGTACATGGATTTTTATGTGAATGAGGATACGGCGTGGCTGAGAAAAGCGGTCCGCTGGGCGGTCAATGTGGTGTTGGTCCTGGCCTGTGCCTGGTTCCTGGTCTACAGTTTCTGTACCCAGGTGCCTGTGTCGGGCGGTTCCATGCAGCCGGTGCTGGATGCGGACGACGTGGTCCTGGTCAACCGCCTGGTTTATGATGTGGGAAAGCCGGAACGGTTTGACATCGTTGTATTTGAACGCGAGGACCACAAGAAGAACGTGAAGAGGGTTATCGGACTTCCCGGAGAGACTGTACAGATAAAGGGCGGCTATATATTCATTGACGGCCAGCTTTTAAATGCAGAGGACGACCTGGAGCAGGTGTCGCTGGCAGGCAGGGCCGACACCCCCATCAAACTGGAGGACGATGAATACTTCCTTCTGGGCGACAACCGGGACAGCAGTGAGGACAGCCGCTTTCCCAATATCGGAAATGTAAAGAGAGAACAGATACAGGGTAAGGTCTGGTTCAGGATGTTTCCTCTCCTGAAGCTGGATTTCATCCGTTCAACAAAATAAAGGGTCCCGCCAAGAGGCGGGAATTGAAGCAAGACAGAACAGGAGTTTACAAATATGAATATTCAGTGGTATCCTGGTCATATGACCAAGGCAAAACGGGCCATGAAGGAAGATATGAAGCTTATTGACCTGGTAATCGAGCTGGTAGATGCCAGGGTTCCCCTTTCCAGCCGGAATCCGGACATTGACGACCTGGGCGCGGGCAAGGCCAGGATGGTGCTCCTCAACAAGTCTGACCTGGCGGACGAACGGCAGAATGCCCGCTGGGCGGCCTGGTTTGAGGCCAAGGGCATCCATGTGGTAAAGATTGATGCCAGAAATAAGGGAACGCTTAAGCAGGTGAAGTCCGTTATCCAGGAGGCGTGTAAGGAAAAGATAGAGAGGGACCGGCGCAGGGGCATCTTAAACCGCCCCATCCGTACCATGGTGGTGGGGATTCCCAATGTGGGCAAGTCCACTTTTATCAATTCTTTTGCCGGAAAGGCCTGCGCCAAGACAGGAAACAAGCCCGGAGTCACCAAGGGTAATCAGTGGATACGCCTTAACAAGACCCTGGAGCTTTTGGACACCCCCGGCATTCTGTGGCCCAGGTTTGAGGACCAGCAGGTGGGTCTTAAGCTGGCCCTTATCGGCTCCATCAATGACCAGATTCTCAATAAGGACGAGCTGGCCTGCCAGCTGATACGTTTGCTGGAAAAGCGGTATCCCCAGGTACTGCCGGAACGGTTTGGCCTGGAGACAGAGGGAAAGGAAGCAGCGTCTGTCCTGGAGGACATTGCCAGGGCGCGTGCCTGCCTGTTAAAAGGCGGGGAGCTGGATGTGTCCAGGGCAGCGGCCCTGCTTCTGGATGATTTCAGGGCAGGCAAGCTGGGGCGGATTACGCTGGAAGAGCCGGAGAATCAAACAGATAAGGTGGAATGACAATGGCTGCAAGAGTACTAAAAGGAGAAAAGCTGGAGCAGGAGATGGCCCGTCTGGAGGCCATGGCGGAATATGAGAAGGAGTATGATGCATACACTTATATCTGCGGCATAGACGAGGCGGGCCGCGGGCCTTTGGCAGGGCCGGTGGCAGCGGGCGCCGTGGTGCTTCCCAGGGGCTGCCGCATCCTGTATCTCAACGATTCCAAGAAGCTGTCGGAAAAGCGCCGTGAGGAGCTGTTTCTGGAGATAAAGGAAAAGGCAGTGGCGTGGAATGTGGGCCTGGCCACCCCTGCCAGGATTGATGAAATCAATATCCTCCAGGCCACCTATGAGGCCATGCGGGAGGCTGTAAAGGGCCTTGCCGTGAAGCCGGAGGTATTTCTCAATGACGCTGTCACTATTCCGGGCCTGGATGGAGTGCAGGTGCCCATCATAAAGGGAGATGCAAAGAGCCTGTCCATAGCAGCAGCCAGTGTCCTGGCAAAGATTACCAGGGACCATATGATGGCTGAATATGAGGAACTGTTTCCCGGATATGGATTCGCCAAACACAAGGGATACGGAACAGCGGCTCACATAGCTGCCATCAGGGAGCTGGGGCCCTGCCCGATTCACCGAAGAAGCTTTATACGCAATATTGTCCAGGCGGATACATATGAATAAGAGACAGACAGGCAGCCGTTATGAGGAAACAGCGGCTGCCTTTTTGACAACCAAGGGATACCGCGTGCTGGAACGGAATTTCCGGTGCCGGCAGGGAGAAATCGATTTGATTTGCCGCCATGGCAGGTATCTTGTTTTTGCAGAGGTGAAATACCGCTCCGGGCTGGCCAAGGGAAGCCCGGCCGAGGCGGTTGACGCAAGGAAGCAGGAGCGGATACGCCGGGCAGCAGCCTTTTATCTGTACAGCCACGGAATCGGGGAGGATGTTCCCTGCCGGTTTGACGTGGTGGGAATACTGGGCGGCAGCATTGAGCTGATACAGAATGCGTTTTGATAAATGACAATGAAAAAGCATCATATTTTATTACTTATAATGACCAGGGCAGATGGCGGGGATGAACGTTCAAACAAGCCCTGGGAGGAAAGGCAGTTATGAATATAAAGTGGAGTTATAAGAATGCAGGCCATGTGTTTGACACAAAAGACAGTACGGGCGTTCCCTACCTCTCGTTCAAAGCACTGGATGATACCGGTCTGGCGGTCAATGGTTTTTCCACCCGCATGGGCGGAGCCAGCAAGGGAAAATTTTCAACCATGAATTTTTCCTACAGCAGAGGAGATGCGGCGGAAGATGTGCTGGAAAACTTTACACGCATGGCAGCTGCCCTGGGAGTGGAGCGCGACCGCATGGTGGTGTCCCACCAGACCCATACAATCAACCTGCGGCGGGTAACGCAGGAGGATGCGGGAAAGGGCGTTATAAGAGACAGGGATTACAGGGACATTGACGGCTTGATTACCAATGTGCCGGGACTTACCCTGGTAACCTTTTACGCGGACTGCGTGCCGCTTTATCTGCTGGACCCGGTGAACAGGGCCATTGGACTCAGCCATTCCGGATGGCGTGGAACGGTAAAACGCATGGGCCGGGTGACAGTGGATGCCATGAAGGAAGCCTTTGGCACGAAACCCGAGGATTTGATTGCCTGCGTGGGCCCCAGCATCTGCCGGGACTGCTTTGAAGTGGGCGGCGAAGTGGCGGAGGAATTTAAGGAGGCCTTTGGTAAGGAACACTGGGAAGAACTGTATTGCAGGGGGAAAAGACCTGGAAAATACCAGCTGGATTTGTGGAAGGCCAATGAAATCATCTTCCGGGAGGCAGGTATCCGGCCGGAGAATATCCATATCACCAACATCTGCACCATGTGCAACAGCGATTACCTCTTTTCACACCGGAAGGCGGGAGAGGAACGGGGAAATCTGGCGGCATTCCTCTGCCTTAAATAGCCTGTGGTATGCAAAGGAGAAAGGGAGATGGGGATGGACCCGGCTGACTGGAGCCTGGTGTGATATCAGCCGGACAACAGGGAACGTTCAGGGAAAACAGAAAATGCACAGTCCGTTTCTGCCATGGACTGTGCATTTTTGTGCGTTGATTTTTGTACACTGCTGCGGGGCTGTTACACAAGCTTCTGGAAATACTCGTATCCGCCGTTCTGGTGCTTCTGGACCAGCTTCTGAATCTTCTCCGTGGGAGAGAGGGAGGCGCCGATGGAACGGTCATGGTTCAGTGAGTTGATGACAGCTGCCAGGTATTTGCTCATATCGGCTTCCAGATACCACTCCCTGTTAAGCAGTTCAGGCGTGCGGTAATTCAGGTTGGTGGTGATGACATAATCCAGATAGCCCTGGTTGTAGTACTCATCAAATTTTTCAAGGCCGTTGGTGAAAAGGCCGAAGGTACAGCAGACAATGACCTTGTCCGCCTTGCGTTCTTTCAGTTCCTTACAGGTATCCAGCATGCTTTCGCCGGAGGATATCATGTCGTCAATGATAAGTACGGTCTTGCCTTCCACGGAAGAACCCAGGAATTCGTGAGCCACGATTGGGTTGCGGCCGTTAATTACCTGTGAATAGTCCCTGCGCTTATAGAACATTCCCATATCCACGCCCAGGTTGTTGGCCAGGTATACGGCGCGGTTCATGGCGCCTTCATCCGGGCTGATGACCATCAGGTGTTCCTGGTCAATGCGGATATTGGAATCATGGGAGAACAGGGCCTTTACAAACTGATATGTGGGCATGAAGTTGTCAAAACCAATCAGCGGAATGGCATTCTGCACCCGGGGGTCATGGGCGTCAAAGGTGATGATGTTTTCCACTCCCAGGGCTGCCAGTTCCTCCAGGGCCATGGCACAGTCCAGGGATTCCCGCTTGCTGCGCTTGTGCTGGCGGCTTTCATATAGGAAGGGCATGACAACGTTAACCCTGTGTGCAGTGGCGGAGCAGGCCCCGATAATACGCTTCAAATCCTGGAAATGGTCGTCCGGCGACATATGGTTGGTATAACCGCTGACCGTATAGGGAATGCTGTAATTCATCACATCCACCATGACGAAAACATCGGTGCCCCTTACGGATTCATTGATGACAGCCTTGCCCTCACCTGTTCCGAATCTGGGACAGCTGCAGCGAAGCAGATAGGAATCCACGTCGTAGCCGCGGTAGTGGAGGTCCTCCTTGCGGCGCATCAGTTCCTCTATGTCATTGCGTCTGAATTGTACAATATGGTCGTTCACCTTGGCTGCAAGATTCTTACAGCTTTCCAGTGCAGCGATTTTTAAAGGCGCTACAGGAAGGGAATCTTTGAATACAAAATTGTTAGCCATGATAGCTTTGCTCCTTTGGTATCATCATTTGTTTGGGAATATCACATATGATTTATACCATTTCCATCTGACCGGGTCAAGGGGTTGATATGATTTCGTCAAAAAAAACAAGACATTTCCAGAAACATTTTCGGAAAATGAACTTTGCATTTACAAAAATAAGTTATATTGCTATGATAGAGGTTAATAAGAAAATGCTTTACAAGTTTGGTCCGGTATAGTAAAATCAAGCGGATGCGAAGAATTTGTGAAAAAGCGTATGTGCTAAAGGATATGTATCAGATGAAACCGGGAAAGAACCATAAGACCAGCTGCGAGTGCTGTGGCAATTACGTATATGATGAGGAAAATGATTACTACATCTGTGAAGTGAATCTGGACGAGGACGAGATGGGACGTTTTTTAAGAGGTACCGTAAGCGCATGCCCTTATTACCAGCCGGATGATGAGTACCGGATTGTGCGCAGGCAGATGTGACATACAGTCGTATCAGATGCTGCATCCATATCAGATGCCGTATCCTTTCAGGTGCTTTATAATGAGGAGGTTATGAAAATATGAGTAAACCAATAGTTGCAATCGTAGGCAGGCCCAATGTGGGCAAGTCTACGTTGTTTAATGTCATAGCGGGAGATACCATTTCCATCGTAAAGGACACGCCGGGCGTGACCAGGGACCGTATTTACGCGGACTGCGACTGGCTGAATATGAATTTTACGCTGATTGACACCGGCGGCATTGAACCGGATTCCAAGGACATCATTCTGTCCCAGATGAGGGAGCAGGCGGAGATTGCCATTTCCACCGCGGACGTGATTATTTTTATCGTGGATGTGCGCCAGGGTCTGGTGGATTCGGATTCCAAGGTGGCCGACATACTGCGCAAGTCCCACAAGCCGGTGGTGCTGGCTGTGAACAAGGTGGACAGCGTTGCCAAGTACGGCAATGACGTCTATGAGTTCTACAACCTGGGAATCGGAGAGCCCATTGCCGTGTCGGCTGCTTCAAGGCTGGGAATCGGGGATTTGCTGGACGAGGTTGTGAAGCATTTTGACTCGGAGCAGGTGGAGGAAGAGGAGGATGAGCGCCCAAGGATTGCCGTGGTGGGCAAGCCCAATGTGGGAAAATCTTCCATTATAAATAAGCTTCTGGGGGAGAACCGCGTCATTGTGTCGGATATAGCAGGCACCACCAGGGACGCAGTGGACACGGAGGTGGTCCATGAGGGTACGCCCTATGTATTCATTGATACAGCAGGCCTGCGCCGCAAGAGCAGGATAAAGGAGGAGCTGGAGCGCTACAGCATTATCCGCACTGTGTCCGCTGTGGAACGGGCCGATGTGGTGGTGGTGGTCATAGATGCAAAAGAAGGCGTCACGGAGCAGGATGCCAAGATTGCCGGAATTGCCCATGAAAGGGGCAAGGGAATTATCGTGGCCGTGAATAAATGGGATGCCATCGAGAAGACGGACAAGACCATATACGAATACAGCAGGAAAATCAAGGAGGTACTGTCCTTCATTCCTTATGCGGAATATATCTTTATATCCGCGGAAACAGGACAGCGTCTTAACAAGCTTTTTGAGATAATTGACGTGGTGCGCCAGAACCAGAACCTGAGGGTGGCTACGGGCGTGCTCAATGAAATCATGACAGAGGCAGTGGCCATGCAGCAGCCGCCTTCCGACAAGGGAAAACGGCTCAAGATTTACTATATGACCCAGGTGGCTGTGAAGCCTCCTACCTTTGTGGTCTTTGTCAATGACAAGGAGCTGATGCATTTTTCTTATACCAGGTATCTGGAGAACCAAATCAGAAATGCCTTCGGCTTTAAGGGGACATCCCTGAAATTCCTTGTCAGGGAACGAAAAGGAAAAGAGCAGTAGGCATAAGGAAAGGGGGATTAAGCGTGGAACAGATTATTTGTTTGGTCATGGGATATGTCTTTGGGCTATTCCAGACCGGTTTCATCTATGGCAGGTCCAAGGGAATTGACATTCGCCAGCACGGCAGCGGCAATTCGGGAAGCACCAATGCGCTGCGCGTTATGGGAGTCAGGGCCGGACTCATTGTATTCATGGGGGATTTCCTGAAGACAGTGATACCCTGCTTCCTGGTAAGGCTTTTTTTCAGGTCCCAGCCAGGGTATATCTACGTGCTGATACTCTATACAGGCTTCGGCGTCATACTGGGCCATAATTTTCCTTTTTACCTTAAGTTTAAGGGCGGCAAGGGAATTGCGGCTACAGCAGGCATCATGTTTTCCCTGGACTGGCGGCTGACAGCTGTCTGTCTGCTGGCGTTTGTGCTTATAGTGGCAGTCACCAGGTATGTGTCCCTGGGTTCCCTGGTGGTGTCCGCCATTTTCCTGTGCTGGAACATTTACTTCGGCCATTTGGGGGCATACGGACTTGCGCCGGAGGCCAGGCCCCAGTTCTATGCTGTTTCAGCGGTGATTGCGGCCATGGCCTTCTGGAGGCACAGGGCTAATATCGTCAGGCTGGCCCAGGGCAGGGAGAACAAGGTGGGCGCTAAGAAAAAGACAGAATGATATACAAAGGACAGTAAAAAAACAATTAATGGACGGTGAGGTTATGGCATCAATCGGTGTAATCGGGTCAGGCACATGGGGCACGGCCCTGTCAGTTTTACTTAACGGCAATGGACATGGGGTACAGATATGGTCCGCCATTCCACAGGAGATTGCGGAGTTAAAGGAAACGCGCATCCACCGCAACCTTCCGGAGGTAAGGATTCCGGAGACAATCGGACTTACGGATGACCTGGAGGAGGCCATGCGCGACAAAGACCTTCTGGTACTTGCGGTTCCCTCGGTTTTCGTGAGGCAGACATCACAAAGGATGAAGCCCTACATAAAGAAGGGACAGGTGATAACCAATGTGGCAAAGGGTATCGAGGATAAGAGCCTTATGACCCTGTCCCAGATTATTGAGGAGGAGCTGCCCGAGGCAGAGGTTACAGTCCTTTCAGGACCCAGCCATGCCGAGGAAGTGAGCAGGGGCCTTCCAACCACCTGTGTGGCAGGCGCCCATAAGCGCCATGCGGCCGAGTTTGTCCAGGGCATCTTCATGAGCGAGGTGTTCCGTGTGTATACCAGCCCGGATGTGCTGGGAATTGAACTGGGCGGCGCCCTTAAAAATGTCATTGCCCTGGCTGCCGGCATGGCCGACGGCCTGGGATACGGTGACAATACCAAGGCAGCCCTTATCACCAGGGGAATTGCAGAGATATCCCGCCTGGGCATTGACATGGGAGGCCGGATGGAGACATTTGCCGGGCTTACAGGCATCGGGGACCTGATTGTGACCTGTGCCAGCATGCACAGCCGCAACCGCAGGGCGGGCATACTGATTGGACAGGGCCGAACCATGGAAGAAGCCATGGCAGAGGTGAAAATGGTGGTGGAAGGCGTGTATTCCGCCAAGGCAGCCCTGGCCCTGTCGCAGCAGTACAAGGTGTCCATGCCCATCGTGGAGCAGGTCAACGCCATCCTGTTTGGAGGCATGCCTGCAAAGGAAGCGGTTCTGGAGCTGATGCTCAGGGATAAGCGCATTGAAAACTCGGATTTAGAGTGGACAGAGGAATAAAAAATAGGGGAAAGGAACCAGAAATGGTGCCTTTCCCCTAAAAAATAGCCTGTTTTTGGCGGATTATACCTGCTTTTGCTCTAATTTTTCGGCAAATCATCGAAAATACACCATAATTTTCATGAAACGATTGACAAAACCATTGGGACTACCTATAATATAGAAAGCTTTATATTTTATAGGCAAGAGGAGGAACTAATTATGAAGAAGAGATTTTTAAGTCTTGGCCTGGCAGCCGTTCTGGCAATGTCTTTGACAGCATGCGGCGGTTCCAATACGGCAGAGACCACAAAGGCGGCAGAGACAACTGCGGCAGAAGCAAAGGCAGAGGGAAGCGAGGCAGCTGATACCACCGCAGCGGCAGACACCGGCGCAGCAGGCGGCGTGTTTAAGATTGGCGGCATCGGTCCTGTAACCGGCGGCGCAGCCGTGTACGGCGTGGCTGTACAGCACGGTGCAGAACTGGCGGTAAAGGAAATCAACGAGGCCGGCGGCATTAACGGCGCCCAGATTGAATTCAATTTCCAGGACGATGAGCATGATGCAGAGAAGTCTGTCAATGCTTATAATACATTAAAGGACTGGGGCATGCAGGTGCTGATGGGCACAGTTACCTCCGCTCCATGTATCGCGGTTGCCGATAAGACAGCAGCCGACAACATGTTCCAGATTACACCATCCGGTTCCGCTGTAGAGTGCGCAGCTAACCCCAACGTGTTCCGTATCTGCTTCTCCGACCCGGACCAGGGCGCTGCATCCGCTAAGTACATAGGCGAGAACAAGCTGGCCAGCAAGGTTGCTGTTATCTATGACAGCTCCGATGTATATTCCAGCGGTATCTATGAGAAGTTCGCAGAAGAGTCCGGCAACCAGGGCATTGAGATTGTTGCAGCAGAGGCATTTACCGCTGACAGCAACAAGGATTTCTCCACCCAGTTACAGAAGGCAAAGGATGCAGGCGCTGAGCTGGTATTCCTGCCAATCTACTACACCGAGGCATCCCTGATACTTCAGCAGGCCAGCACCATGGGCTTTGCTCCCCAGTTCTTCGGATGCGACGGTATGGACGGTATCCTTCAGGTTCAGAACTTTGACACCAAGCTGGCAGAGGGACTTATGCTCCTGACACCATTCGCAGCAGACGCAACCGACGACCTGACCGTTAAGTTTGTGGAGAGCTACAAGGCTGCTTACAACGAGGTTCCGGTTCAGTTCGCAGCAGATGCATACGATGCAATCTACGCAATCAAGGCAGCCATGGAAGATGCCAGCGTAGCAACTGATGCAGATGCCAGCACGATTTGCGATGCATTAAAGGCGTCCATGCTGAACATTAAGTTAGACGGTCTGACCGGCGAGGGCATGACCTGGACCGAGGACGGCGAGCCTCACAAGGCGCCAAAGGCTGTTAAGGTAGTGGATGGAGCTTACTCCGCAATGTAATCAGCGCTTCGGAACAAATCAGAAAACCCAACAGAGGGTTGTCACTATGACAACCCTCTTGTTTATAATAACGATATATGATATAATTTTGATTAATCTGTCGCTTTATAGCGATAAACTAAAAAAGACTTCAGACGAAGAGGTGTAGGTATGGGCTTTATTAACTATTTGATTAACGGCGTCAGCCTGGGCAGTGTATATGCCATCATCGCACTTGGATATACAATGGTTTACGGCATTGCCAAGATGCTGAATTTCGCTCATGGCGATGTTATTATGATAGGCAGCTACGTGGTGTTTGTCACGGTCAGCACAATGGGCTTGCCGCCCATGGCGGGAGTCCTTCTTGCAGTGGCCGTATGTACGCTGTTGGGCATGACCATTGAGCGGATTGCTTATAAGCCCTTACGCGGTGCCTCTCCCCTTGCAGTGCTCATAACGGCAATCGGCGTCAGCTACCTGCTGCAGAACGTTGCCCTTCTTATCTTTGGAGCGGATACCAAGTCCTTTACCTCTGTGGTGACCCTGCCTGCCATCAAACTGGCGGGAGGAAACATGACCATCACAGGGGAAACCATTGTCACCATCCTTTCCTGTATCATCATTATGATTGGACTTACCACATTCATCAACAAGTCCAAGGCAGGACAGGCCATGCTGGCTGTTTCAGAGGACAGGGGCGCTGCCACCCTTATGGGAATCAATGTAAACGGCACCATTGCCCTGACATTTGCCATTGGTTCCGCGCTGGCGGCCATAGCGGGTGTACTGCTCTGTTCCGCTTATCCGTCCCTTACGCCCTATACCGGCTCCATGCCGGGTATCAAGGCCTTCGTTGCAGCTGTATTCGGAGGAATCGGCTCCATTCCCGGTGCATTTATCGGCGGTATCCTGCTGGGCGTCATTGAGATTCTGTCCAAGGCATATATATCCTCACAGATGTCAGATGCCATTGTGTTTTCCGTCCTGATTATCGTGCTTCTTGTGAAGCCTACCGGTATTCTGGGCAAGAAGATTAATGAGAAAGTGTAGGTGCCGGTATGAAGAGCAATGCAAAACGAAAGACATTCATCAATAATATGATTACATACGGCATGGTGGTGGCTGCCTATATCATCATGCAGACCCTTGTGGGAACCGGACATATATCCAGCCTTATGAAGGGACTTCTGGTTCCTTTCTGTATCTATGTTATCATGGCAGTATCCCTGAACCTGACCGTAGGCATTCTGGGTGAGCTGAGTCTGGGCCACGCCGGTTTTATGTGCGTGGGGGCTTTTGCCGGCGCCCTGTTTTCAAAGTGCATGAAGGGGGCCATTAACCCCACACTGGGAATGGTGATTGCCATCCTTATCGGAGCAGTCACGGCAGCCCTGTTCGGTGTTATCATCGGAATTCCCGTACTGAGGCTGAGGGGCGACTACCTGGCCATTGTGACTCTGGCCTTTGGCGAGATTATCAAGAACCTGGTCAATGCCGTATATCTGGGACGGGATGCTTCGGGCTTTCATATCTCCTTTAAGGATTCCATGTCCTTAAAGATGGGAGAGGGCGGGGAAATCCTGATTAAGGGCGCCCAGGGCATAACGGGAACGCCGCAGGCAGCCACCTTTACCATAGGTGTCATCCTGGTGCTCATCACCCTGTTTATTGTCATGAACCTGGTAAACTCCCGCACAGGCCGCGCCATCATGGCCATCCGTGACAACCGGATTGCAGCGGAGTCCATCGGCATCAACATCACCAAGTACAAGCTGCTGGCATTCTCCATTTCCGCCGGACTTGCAGGCATTGCAGGCGTACTGTATGCCCATAACCTGACCACTCTGACCGCCCTTCCCAAGAACTTCGGATACAACATGTCCATCATGATTCTGGTATACGTGGTATTGGGCGGCATCGGAAACATCCGCGGCTCCGTCATTGCAACGGTCATCCTCTATCTCCTTCCGGAGATGCTCCGCGGACTCAGCAATTACCGTATGCTTATGTACGCAATTGTGCTGATTCTGGCCATGCTTTTCAATTCCGCGCCCCAGTTTGTGGTGATGCGGGAGCGCGTGGCGGAGAAATTCAGCAGAAAAGACAAGAAACCGGCAAAGGAGGCAGCATAAGATGGCATTACTTGAAGTTAAGAATTTGAGCATATCTTTTGGCGGCCTTAAGGCGGTTGACAATTTTCAAATCAGCATCGAAAAAGGACAGCTTTACGGCCTTATCGGACCCAACGGAGCCGGCAAGACCACTATTTTCAACCTGCTGACAGGCGTGTATAAGCCGGATGCGGGAAGCATTGAGCTGGCAGGAGTCAATATTACCGGCAGGAAAACTACGGAAATCAACCAGGCCGGCATTGCCAGGACCTTCCAGAACATCCGTCTGTTTAAGGATTTGTCTGTGCTGGATAATGTAAAGGCAGGCCTGCACAATCATTACAGGTATTCCACCGCAGCCGGAATCTTCCGTTTTCCCAGCTATTTCAAGGTGGAGAAGCAGATGGACGAGAGAGCCATGGAGCTGCTGAAGGTATTCGGTCTGGATGAGGAGTGCGACTATAAGGCATCCAACCTTCCCTACGGCAAGCAGAGAAAGCTGGAGATAGCCAGGGCCCTG
Source organism: Clostridium sp. 1001283B150225_161107_B6 (assembly GCF_015556325.1). Taxonomy (NCBI): domain Bacteria; kingdom Bacillati; phylum Bacillota; class Clostridia; order Eubacteriales; family Clostridiaceae; genus Clostridium; species Clostridium sp. 1001283B150225_161107_B6. Next base: position 374,840 of record NZ_JADNMD010000004.1, read on the forward strand.
GCCACGGAGCCGAAACTGCTTCTCCTGGATGAGCCTGCGGCGGGAATGAATCCCAACGAGACAGCGGAGCTCATGGATACCATCCGTTTTGTGAGGGATAATTTTGATATGACCATCCTTCTGATTGAACATGATATGAAGCTTGTAAGCGGCATTTGCGAAGAACTGACGGTTCTCAACTTCGGGCAGGTTCTGTGCCAGGGCGAGACAGGCGCAGTGCTTCACAATCCGGAAGTTGTCAAAGCATATCTTGGTGAATAGGAGGAGCGTATAATATGGCTATGCTTGAAGTCAGGGACCTGGAAGTATACTACGGTGTAATCCAGGCCATAAAAGGAATCTCCTTTGATGTGAACCAGGGAGAAATCGTGGCGCTGATTGGCGCCAACGGGGCAGGGAAGACCACGACCCTGCATACCATTACCGGCCTTATCAGTGCGAAAACAGGGAAAATCGTATACGAGGGTACAGACATAACCAGGGTTCCCGGTTATAAGCTGGTGGGCATGGGAATTGCCCATGTGCCGGAGGGAAGGCGTGTGTTCGCCACCCTTACGGTGCTTCAGAACCTGAAGATGGGCGCTTATACAAGAAAAGACAAGGAAGAGATTGATTCCACGCTGAAGATGATATACCAGCGTTTTCCGCGTCTGGAGGAGCGCAAGAACCAGCTGGCAGGCACATTGTCCGGCGGAGAGCAGCAGATGCTTGCCATGGGAAGGGCACTTATGAGCCATCCCAGGATGATTGTCATGGACGAGCCCTCCATGGGACTTTCCCCTATCTATGTAAATGAGATATTTGATATCATCCAGAAGATAAACGGAGATGGAACCACCGTGCTTCTGGTGGAGCAAAACGCTAAAAAGGCCCTTTCCATTGCCCATAAGGCTTATGTCCTGGAGACAGGCAACATTGCCCTCAGCGGAGATGCAAAGGAACTCATGAACAATGACCAGGTAAAAAAAGCTTATCTCAGTGAATAAGGTGCGCTGTCTGAACAGCTGCGGTAAAACTGCATGCATCAGTACCAGGCATATACACATACCCCCCTGCATATACTATAAAAGCATAGCAAGGGGGTATATCTATGGACAATTTTAATGTATACAAGGATATTCAAGCGAGAACAGGCGGAGAGATTTACATAGGCGTAGTGGGGCCGGTCCGCACAGGCAAATCTACCTTCATAAAGCGGTTCATGGAACTGCTGGTGCTCCCTGCAATGGAGGATGAGAACCTGCGCAACCTGAGCCGGGATGAGCTGCCACAGAGTGCGGCCGGCAAGACCATCATGACCACGGAACCAAAGTTTATTCCCAAGGAAGCGGCCAGCATCAATCTGGCAGACGGAATTGAGGCCAAGGTAAGGGTCATTGACTGCGTGGGCTTTATGGTAGAGGGAGCAGCCGGTCATGTGGAAAACGGCGAGGAGCGTCTGGTAAAGACGCCATGGTTTGACTATGACATTCCATTTACCCAGGCAGCGGAAATCGGAACCAGAAAGGTTATCAACGACCATTCCACCATTGGAATCGTTGTGACCACGGACGGAACCATAGGGGAAATCAAACGCCCCGGATACATAGCAGCTGAGAAGCAGACCATTGATGAGCTTAAGAAGCTGGGAAAACCGTTTGTGGTACTTTTGAATTCCACAAAACCCTATTCAGACGAGACTGCCAGGCTGGCCAGGGAAATGTCTGAGGCCTACGGCGTATCGGTGCTGCCTGTAAACTGCGAGCAGCTTAAGAAAGAGGATATCTTCCATATCCTGGAACGCGTTCTGAAGGAATTTCCTGTGACTGAGATGGATTTTCATATACCGAAATGGCTGGAAATCCTTCCGTCCACCCATTGGCTGAAGGCCCAGGTTATCCAGGCGGCCAGGAATGTAATCCAGAAGGTGACCCATATGAAGGATGTGTCAGAGGAGCTGGAGCAGCAGCATACGGACACCATCCGTTCCATGAATATCAGGAACATGCAGATGGCGGACGGCAGGGTGGGTGTCCAGGTGGATATGGACGACAGCTATTATTACCAGATTCTCAGCGACTATGTGGGACTGCCCATTGAAGGGGAGTACCAGCTTATGCAGACCTTAAGCAGCCTGGCCAACATGCAGAAGGAATATGAAAAGGTGCAGAACGCCCTGTCGCAGGTGCGGTTAAAGGGGTACGGGGTAGTGACTCCGGAACGCTCGGAAATTGTGCTGGATGAGCCGCAGGTCATCAAGCACGGCAACAAGTACGGGGTGAAAATGAAGGCGGAAGCACCGTCCATCAACCTGATTAAGGCCCACATTGAGACGGAGATAGCGCCTATTGTGGGAAGCGAGCAGCAGGCCCAGGATTTGATTGCCTACATAAAGGAAAATGCCAGGGAAAGCGATGACGGAATCTGGAATACCAATATCTTTGGAAAATCCATTGAACAGATTGTGGAGGACGGTATCCAGGCCAAGGTGTCCCAGATGACGGAGGACTGCCAGCTGAAGCTGCAGGATACCCTGCAGAAAATCATCAATGACAGCAACGGCGGTATGATATGCATCATTATATAAAATCAACAAGAATGGGAATCCATGTTGAGAGAAGGACTATTCACAGAAAATTGTGCAAATATTACAATACGATTTGCATTCTTATGGGGAATATGATATACTGTAGCCATAATTGACAGAATATTCTTAGGGCAAGACTATATTATACTCAGAGGGGAGAATGCAGATGAGACTTACATTTATCGGGGCCGACCATGAGGTAACGGGCAGCTGTCATTTTCTGGAGGTGGGAAATACCAAGGTACTGATTGACTGCGGTATGGAACAGGGAAACAATGTATACCAGAATGCGGAGCTGCCCGTTGGGTATCATGAAATTGACTATGTGCTTCTGACCCATGCACATATTGACCATGCCGGTATGCTTCCCTGGATTCACGCCAGGGGATTCAGAGGCCAGGTCATAACCACCTATGCCACCGCCGACCTGTGCAACATTATGCTTAAGGACAGCGCCCATATACAGGAGATGGAGGCTGAGTGGAAGAACCGGAAAGCGCGCCGCGCAGGCCGGGGTGAGGTGGAAGCGCTCTATACCATGCAGGATGCGGAGGATGTGCTGAAGCATTTTGAGGGAGTGGCCTATGGGCAGGTATTTAAGCTCAATGACAACCTGACCCTGCGTTTTACGGATGTGGGGCATTTATTGGGTTCTGCTTCCATAGAGATATGGGCCACCGAGGGCGCCAGCAAGAAGAAAATCGTATTTTCCGGCGACATTGGAAATAAGAACAAGCCTCTGATCCGCGACCCCCAGTATATTGCGGAAGCTGATTATGTGGTGATGGAATCCACCTACGGCAACCGCTACCATAAAAAGGATGTAAACCATGTGGACAGTCTGGCCGGAATTATTCAGGAGACACTGGACCGGCAGGGGAATGTGGTCATCCCGGCCTTTGCAGTGGGACGTACCCAGGAGCTGCTGTATCTGATACGCCATATTAAGGAAGAACGGCTTGTAACGGGCCATGACAGCTTTGAGGTCTATGTAGACAGTCCCCTGGCCGTGGAGGCCACCCATGTGTTTAAGGACAATATGCTGGAGTGCTATGACGATGAGACAAAGGCGCTGGTGGAGCGGGGAATCAACCCCATTGATTTTCCCGGACTGAAGCTTTCCATTACCAGTGAGGAATCCAAAAACATAAACTTTGACATGACGCCCAAGGTCATTATTTCAGCAGCAGGCATGTGCGATGCAGGCCGTATACGCCACCATCTGAAGCACAACCTGTGGAGGCCGGAATGTTCTGTTGTGTTTGCAGGATACCAGGCAGAGGGAACCCTGGGGCGGATTCTGCAGGACGGTGCCCAGACCGTGAAGATATTTGGTGAGGAAATCGATGTGAGGGCCCATATAGAGACCATGGAGGGTATCAGCGGCCATGCGGACAGGGACGGGCTTATTACATGGATATCTGCATTTGAGAAGAAACCGGACTATGTTTTTGTGGTCCATGGAAGCGAGGAATCCTGCGTATCCTTCACGGATGTGCTGAATACCCAGCTGAAGCTGGCGGCCAAGGCGCCTTTTTCCGGCTCCCAGTTTGACCTTATAAAAGGCTTCTGGATTAAAGAGACAGAGGGCGTTCCCATTGAGAAGGAGACAGCAGCCAAACGCAGGGCCAGCGGTGTTTACACCAGGCTGGTGGATGCGGGAAAGATGCTGATGGATGTTATACACCGCAATGAAGGCGGCGCAAATAAGGACCTGACCCGGTTTACGGAACAGATTCTCTCCCTGTGCGATAAATGGGACAGATAACATGTTACTGACAGGAGATATTGACACATGACGAAAGTACAGATTTACACAGACGGTTCCGCCAGGGGAAATCCTGACGGCCCGGGAGGTTACGGGACAGTGCTTCATTTCACGGACAGCAGCGGACAGCTTCATGAGAAGACCATGTCCGGCGGGTATGTGCGCACCACCAACAACCGGATGGAACTGATGGCTGCCATTGTAGGGCTGGAGGCGTTAAACCGGCCCTGCCAGGTGGAATTATATTCGGATTCCAAATACCTGACAGACGCATTTAACCAGCACTGGATTGACAGCTGGGTGGCAAAGAACTGGAACCGCGGAAAAAGCGGGCCGGTAAAGAACATCGACCTCTGGAAGCGCCTGCTGAAGGCCAAGGAGCCCCACCAGGTGAAATTCATCTGGGTAAAAGGACATGCAGGCCATCCTGAAAACGAGAGATGCGATGCCCTGGCTACCTCTGCGGCAGACGGTGGGAATCTGATGACAGACGAGGGTCTGGAGGCATAAACAGACAGGAAGAATCTGTTTCTGATTTTCTTACGTATCTCTTACAATCTATTACTCCTTTTATCTTCGTATTTCTTTTCTGCCTCTTTTGTGATAAGGTTAATACAAGATTATGGCAGGGATGTGTTGCGATGAAAGATAAACGGATATGGATTGTAATTGGCTGTATCCTGGTCATAGGAACTGGTGTTACCCACTACACCAAATACTATGTGAACAGCCAGGGAGCAGCCGTGACGGCTGAGTCCACAGCAGGAGCGGCAGAGACGGCGGCGCCGTCCGCTGCACCGGCTGCCGGACAGCAGGATACAGAGGCAGGGGGAACGGACCCGGCTATGGCGGCAGGCAGCCCGCCATCCGCAACTCCTGCGGAGCGAAGGATGACAGGAGATGGGGGACAGGGAAGGGCGGCTTCCAAAGAGGCAGGACCTGGGGGTACAGTGTCTGGAAATACAGGTTCCGGAGCAGCAGGCCCTGGAGCGGCTCCGGCAGCAGAGGCAGCAGGGGCCTTTGCTTCGGACCAGGCAGCTCCTGCAATGGCGGATGAGGCTGAGGAGACAGCCGCCGCCGGCACCGCAGTGGCCGCTGCCAGCGGCGGGGCGGCTGTTCCGGAAACTGCGGCGGCGGAGGATATGCCCATTTCCCCGCTCACAGGAGCCAGGACCAGGGAGTATAAGACAAACCTTATGGTAGACTACCGCAAGCGGCTGGAGGATTTGGATACCCAGATTCTTAAGATGCGGGAGGAGGAAACAGATTCCAATGTATATTCCATCAAGACCTCAGCGGAGACAGAGCTTAAACTGTGGGAGGGGGAGCTGAATTCCATTTACAACGCCCTGATGGAGATGCTGTCCCAGGAGGATGCGGCAAAGCTGGCTTCTGAACAGCAGGAATGGCTTAAGAACCGGGATGCCAGGGCGGCGGAAAGCACTGGCAGGAACAGCGGTTCCATGGAAGGAATCAGCTATGCGGCCGCGCTGGCCAATCTGACCAGGGACAGGGCTTATGAACTGGCAGGCCGCTACGAGGAAGCCAACGGAGTGTTTTACGAGGACGGGGATGCTTCTTCCGGGGTATCGCCCCAATGAGTCAAAGCGCGGGATGAACGGTCCGGATGATGAGGTCTGTTTCTTGCAGTCAAGAGGGAAAACCAATGGAAAATCATTGGTTTTCCCTCTCATTTTTGTTAAGACAGTCTTGATAATTACATAGCGTTATGGTAAAATGACGGTTATGTAATTAGAGCAATGATATGGAGGAAAATAAAGTGAAAGAACCACAGTACCGCGGCGTGAACGAGCTGCGCCGGATGTTCCTTGAATTTTTCGAGAGCAAGGGCCATCTGGCAATGAAGAGCTTTTCACTGGTGCCGCATAATGATAACAGCCTGCTTTTAATCAATTCCGGAATGGCTCCATTGAAGCCGTATTTCACAGGACAGGAGATTCCGCCCAGGAACCGTGTGACCACCTGCCAGAAGTGTATCCGCACCGGCGACATTGAAAATATAGGAAAGACAGCCCGTCACGGCACCTTTTTTGAGATGCTGGGCAATTTCTCATTTGGGGATTATTTTAAGACCGAAGCCATTCACTGGACCTGGGAATTCCTGACCGAGGTGGTGGGACTGGACCCGGACAGGCTGTATCCCAGCGTATACCTGGATGACGATGAAGCCTTTGATATCTGGAATAAGGAAATCGGCATTCCGGCTGAGCGCATCTTCAAGTTCGGCAAGGAGGACAACTTCTGGGAGCACGGCTCCGGCCCCTGCGGTCCCTGTTCCGAGGTGTATTACGACAGAGGCGAGGCCTTTGGCTGCGGTAAGCCGGGATGCACGGTGGGCTGTGACTGCGACCGCTATATAGAGGTATGGAATAACGTATTTACCCAGTTTGACAATGACGGACATGGCCATTATACCGAGCTGGAGCACAAGAACATTGATACGGGAATGGGACTGGAGCGTCTGGCCGTGGTGGTCCAGGGCGTGGACTCCCTGTTTACGGTTGACACCAATAAGGCGCTTTTGGACAGGGTGTGCCAGCTTGCGCATACAGAGTATCAGAAGGACCATGAGACAGACGTGTCCCTGCGTATTGTTACGGACCATGTTAAGTCCTGTACCTTCATGATTTCAGACGGAATCATGCCCTCCAACGAGGGAAGGGGCTATGTGCTCCGCCGCCTTCTGCGCCGGGCTGCCCGCCATGGAAGGAAGCTGGGGATTGAGGGCAGGTTCCTTGCAGGCCTTTCCGAGACAGTCATCGGGCTGTCCAAGGACGGTTATCCTGAGCTGGAAGAAAAGTCTGCCATGATTTTTAAGGTACTGGCTGAGGAAGAGGAAAAGTTCAATAAGACCATTGACCAGGGGCTGAGCATCCTGGGCGAGATGGAGGAAGAGATGCACAAGACCGGGGACAAGTGTCTCTCAGGAGCCAATGCATTTAAGCTGTATGATACCTACGGATTCCCTCTGGACCTTACCAGGGAAATCCTGGAGGAGAGAGGCTGTTCCGTGGACGAGGACGGCTTTGCCGCTGCCATGAAGGAGCAGAAGGAAAAGGCCAGAAATGCCCGCAAAACCACCAATTACATGGGGGCCGACGTGACGGTATACCAGTCCATCGACCCTGCTGTTACCACTGAATTCATCGGCTATGACAAACTGACGGCCGACTCCAGGGTGACGGTGCTGACCACGGAGGACGAGCTTGTGCAGGCCCTTACAGACGGCCAGAAGGGCACCATTATCGTGGAGCAGACCCCGTTCTACGGAACCATGGGCGGCCAGCAGGGAGATACTGGTGTTATTTCCAATGAAAACGGCACCTTTAAGGTAGAAGATACCATCCACCTTCAGGGCGGCAAGGTAGGCCATGTGGGTATCATGACAAAGGGCATGTTCCAGGTGGGCGAGACAGTGACCCTGTCCGTGTGCGCCCACAACCGCGCTCTTACATGCAAGAACCACAGCGCCACCCATCTGCTTCAGAAGGCCCTGCGCAAGGTTTTGGGGGACCATGTGGAGCAGGCTGGTTCCTACGTGGATGCAGGCAGACTGCGTTTTGACTTCACCCATTTTTCAGCAATGACACCGGATGAAATCAGGAAGGTTGAGGAAATCGTGAACCAGGAAATCCAGGCAGGTCTTCCTGTGGTCACCCAGGTCATGACCCTGGATGAGGCCAAGAAGACAGGAGCCATGGCCCTGTTCGGTGAAAAATACGGAGAAAAGGTCCGCGTGGTCCGCATGGGGGATTTCTCCACAGAGCTCTGCGGCGGTACCCATGTTCCCAATACAGGCACCATTGCATATTTTAAGATTATATCCGAGGCAGGTATTGCCGCCGGCGTAAGGCGTATTGAAGCGCTTACATCCGAGGGGCTTATGAAGCATTACCAGGAGGTGGAGGAGGAGCTGCATGAGGCAGCCAGGACAGCCAAGACAACACCGTCCGCTCTGACTTCCAAGATACAGTCCCTTCTGGAAGAGATTAAGGCCCTTCATTCTGAAAATGAGAAGCTTAAGAGCAAGCTGGCCAATGATTCCTTAGGAGATGTCATGAGCCAGGTCAGGGAAGTAAACGGACTGAAGGTTCTGGCTGCCAGGGTGGCCGGAGTGGACATGAACGGCATGAGGAACTTAGGCGACCAGTTAAAGGACAAGCTGGGAGAAGGCGTGATTGTGCTGGCCTGCGAGCAGGACGGCAAGGTAAACCTGATGGCAACAGCCACAGACTCAGCCCAGAAAAAGGGAGCCCACGCAGGCAACCTGATTAAGGCCATAGCAGGTCTTGTGGGCGGAGGCGGAGGCGGCCGCCCCAACATGGCCCAGGCCGGCGGCAAGAATCCGGCAGGTATTGACGACGCCCTTAAGAAGGCGGTTGAGACAGTGGAAGAACAGACAAAATAATATGTGTGCAGATAAAATTTAAAAATAAATGTAAGAATTATAAAATAATTCTTGACGTACGGTATTTTTATGCTATAATCATAGCAGTGCTAAAAATACCCAAACAGTTGTATTATGCACAATTACACAACTGGAGGGAGGTTAGGTGTGAGCGATGTCAAACGTAATTGTTAAAGATAACGAGAGCTTAGACAGTGCTTTACGCAGATTCAAAAGAAACTGTGCAAAGGCTGGCATTCAGCAGGAAATTCGTAAGAGAGAGCATTACGAGAAGCCAAGCGTAAGACGTAAGAAAAAGTCTGAAGCTGCTCGTAAGCGCAAGTACAACTAATTCACTGGTTGGATTAGTTGTTAATGTAATGGAAAATCAACTGGCTGTCATAAGAAATTGTGGCAGGCAGTTGTTTTTTTGCTTTTTTCTATGGGGGTGGTGGGAGAGGTACGTCCAGAGGGAGGGGCAGGGCGGGGAGGGTTAAGGCTGCGGGGGCTGGTTCCGGAGCAGGTAATACTAAGGCCCTGACAGCACTGAATGAGGGGCACCGATGGCATTCACTGAGAATTTCTGAAGAAATTCTCAGCTCAGGCCCTCTCGAAAGCTTGCTTTGAGGCAAGCTTTCGTCCCCTCATTCAGCGCTGCCAGGACCTAAGTATTACTTCTCCTCCTCCACAACCCCCCGCAGCCTTAACCCTCCCCGCCCTGCCCCTCCCTCCGGACTGTCTTCTCCGACCATAACATGAGAAAAAATGAAAAAATAAAAGACAGTGAAAGCTGTCAGTGGGGTAAAGGACTGAAAAAATTTGTTTATGGGCGGTACTTATTTCCAGCTGATTTGGATTTATATAACTGGCGGCAGGGATACACAGTCTGCGGAGAGGGGGAGCCGGGATTGGGGGCTTGTGCAGGAGGAGTAGTAATACTTAGGTCCTGGCGGTACAAAATGAGGGGACGAAAGCTTGCCTCAAAGCAAGCTTTCGAGAGGGCCTGAACCCAGAATTTCTTCAGAAATTCTGGGTGAATGCCATCGGTGCCCCTCATTTTGTGCTGTCAGGGCCTTAGTATTACCTCCTCCGGAACCAGTCCCCAATCCCGGCTCCCCCTCTCCGCGGACGTACCGTATCCATCCCCCTATAATATAAAACTAAAATCACCCCACCTCATTCAACTTACACTCCGGTGCCGCCACCAAAGAATAGTTGGTATGGTAAATCACGAATCCGGGTGCTGCTCCGGCTACTTTTTTGATGTTCTTTTTCTGGATGTAGTCGATTTCTACTTTGTCATTGTCCCGGCCTTTGGAATAGTAGGCGGCCAGGGAGCCGGCTTCCTCGAAGAGACGGTCGGGCAGGTCGGTGCGGCCTTCTGTCTTTACGATGACATGGGAGCCTGGGATGCCTTTGGCGTGGAACCACCAGTCATTGCCTGTGGCCAGCTTGAAGGTGAGCTCCTCGTTCTGGTAGTTGTTCTTTCCCACATAGATGTGGAAGCCGTCGGAGGAAATGTAGTGGAAGGGCTTGCTGGTGATTTTCGGCTTCTTGTCGCTTGAACGGCGTTTTTTTACGTAGCCGTATTCCATTAATTCTTCCTTAATCTGCACCAGGTCGTTTTCTGCCAGGGCGATGTCCAGGGCGGAGCTGATGGATTCCAGATGGTCGATTTCAGCCTTGGTTTCTTTTGTCAGGTCTGTCAGGGCTTCGTAGGTGCGCTTTAGTTTGTTGTATTTGTCAAAGTGCTTTTTGGCGTTGTCCTTGGCTGACAGCTGTGTGTCCAGGGGAATGGTGATTTCCTCGTTGGTATAGTAGTTTAAGCAGGTAAAGGACTTTTCGCCGCCCGTGAGTTCGTAGCCGTAGGTGTTCAGGAGCTCGCCGTATATGCGGTATTTTTCGCGTTTTTCCGTGTCCTTAAGCTGCTTCAGCTGCAAATCGTATTTTTTGTAGTTGCGCTCCAGGGCTGTCTGGACAATCCGGCGCAGGTCTGAGGATTTCTGGCGGATTCTGGTGATGGTGTCCCGGGAGGCATAGTATTCCTCCAGCAGACGGCTCATGGAACGGAAGGACTGGCTGCGGTAAGCGCCGCCCTGGTAACAGGTCAGGGGAAAGGCAGCGTATTCTGCCGGCCCCTCTTCTCCGTAGACAATGGCCGGTGCAAAACGGCCCTCTCTTACATCCTCCATCAGCAGTGAGAAGGTGTTGAAGAGATGGAGGAGTTCTGCTTCGGACAGCTCTGAAGCGCCGTAGTCCGAATCAATGCTTGCCAGGTGGCATATCTCCTCGGCCATAATGGGACTGATGCCTGTGAGATGGTTGTACAGGGCTTTCTGGACAGCCATGGAGGAAGCGCCGATTGTCCGGCGGAAGGTTTCCCCGGTGACTGTAAGCGGATTTTCCTTGGCAACGGTCTGCGGGATGAAATAGGAGCGTCCAGGCAGTACCTCGCGGACAGAGCTGACCTGGGCGGATACATGTTTGATGCTGTCGATGATGGTGCCGTCCTCCTTGCAGAAAATAATGTTGCTGTGCTTGCCCATGATTTCCACAATCAGCTTTTTGCGGCACAAATCGCCCATCTCATCCAGATGCTCCAGCTCGAACTGTATGATGCGCTCCAGGCCGGGCTGGCTGATGTCCACGATTCTGGCGCTGCCAATGTGCTTGCGCAGCAGCATGCAGAAATTAGGCGCTGTCATGGGACTGGGCTTGTTCTTGTCCGTCAGGTAGATAAGGGGCAGGCTTGCGCTGGCCGATATCTGCAGGCGGTAATTTTCCTTGTTATTCTTAATGGCTATGAGAAGCTCGTCCTTTTCGGGCTGGGCGATTTTAGAAATGCGTCCGCCTTCAAGGGCTTCCTTGAACTCATGAACCAGATTTGCTATGGTGATGCCGTCAAATGCCATATGATATATACACTCCTGTCGGGCCTGTATTAACGCTGGAAACGCCGTATAAATGGGGATGGGGCTGAAAGAAAGGATTTCCCAGTCCATGGCATGTCCGGGCGCCGGGGCCGCTGAATATAAGAATACCATAAATTGAAGGAATAGAAAAGGCCGTGGTGCTTCTTTGAGAAAAGTAACGGTTCATACATCCTGTGGGAAAATTGCTTTGTTGAACAATTTGTTGACTTGATTCACCAGATGAATTATAATACTAACTAACTATGGATAAAAGCGAAAGAGAGGCATTCGTTATGTTAAAAAGCATGACTGGTTTCGGCAGATGCGAAAATGTGACGGACGAGTACAAGATTTCTGTCGAGATGAAGGCCGTAAATCACAGATATCTGGATTTGAGTATTAAGATGCCCAAGAAGTTCAATTATTTTGAGGCTTCCATCCGGACATTCCTTAAGAAATATATCCAGAGGGGAAAAGTGGATTTATTCATCAACTATGAGGATTACACAGAAGGCAACATGTGTCTTAAGTACAACCGGGCGCTGGCTGCTGAATATATGGAGTACTTTAACAGGATGTCGGATGAGTTTGGAATCCAGAACGATGTGAAGGTGTCGGCCCTGGCCAAGTTTCCGGAGGTGCTTACCATGGAACAGGTGCCGGACGATGAGGAGCATTTGTGGGAAATCCTTTCCGGAGCCCTGGAGGAGGCCGCTGTCAAGTTTGTGGAGTCCAGGGAGATTGAGGGAGAACATCTTAAGAAGGACCTGCTGGGCAAGCTGGACTATATGGAGACGCTGGTGGATTTCATCGAAGAGCGTTCCCCGCAGATTTTGGCAGAGTACAGGAACCGGCTGGAGGACAAGGTAAAGGAGCTTTTAAGCAGCACAGCCATGGAGGAGAGCCGTATCGCGGCCGAGGTTACCATCTATGCGGATAAGATATGCGTTGATGAGGAGACAGTGCGCCTCAGAAGCCATATACACAATACCAGGAATGAGCTTTTAAGCGGGGAGAGCGTTGGACGCAAGCTGGACTTCATTGCCCAGGAGATGAACCGGGAGGCTAATACCATTCTGTCCAAGTCCACGGACCTGTCCATCTCGGACAAGGCCATTGCCCTGAAGACCGAGATTGAGAAGGTTAGGGAGCAGATACAGAATATCGAATAAGTACATTGAAAAGTCAGGGAGAGCATACCATGAACCAGCAGGGAATTTTAGTGGTAGTATCCGGATTCTCCGGAGCAGGAAAGGGAACACTCATGAAGGAGCTGCTAAAGCGGTATGACAATTATGCATTGTCCGTATCCGCCACCACAAGGCAGCCCAGGGAAGGTGAAAAGGACGGGGAGGATTATTTCTTCGTCAGCAGGGAATATTTTCAGCAGATGATAGAGGAAGGGCGTCTGGTGGAGTACGCGCAGTACGTGAACCATTACTACGGTACGCCCAGGGACTATGTGGAGAAGAAGATGGCAGAGGGAAAGGACGTGATTCTGGAGATTGAGATTCAGGGCGCCCTTAAGGTGAAGAAGCGCTTTCCTGATGCGCTGCTGATTTTCGTCACACCGCCCAGCGCCCAGGAGCTGCGCCGCCGTCTGGTGGGCAGGGGCACAGAGACCATCGAGGTTATCAACGCCAGGCTCCGCCGTGCGGCTGAGGAGGCGTCGGGCATGGAGGCCTATGATTACCTGCTGATTAACGACGAGATTGACGCATGTGTGGAGCAGATGCATCAGCTCATTACGCTGCAGCACAGTAAGACCTGCTATCATCTGGATTTCCTGAGCAGGATGCGGGAGGAGCTTTATCACCTGGATGACAGACAGTAAAATAATTCTAACAATCATATAACAATTTGAAAGGGGAATGTAATATGTTACATCCATCATACACCGATTTAATCAACGTAGTAAACAGCGATATTGAGCCCGGAGAGCAGCCGGTGGTACAGAGCCGTTATTCCATTGTTATCGCGGCGTCCAGGCGCGCCAGACAGCTCATAGCAGGGGAGGACCCCATGGTTGCCGGAGCAGCAGGAAAAAAGCCGCTGTCCATTGCCATCGATGAACTGTATCACCAGAAGGTAAAAATCCTTCCGGAGGAAGAGACAACGGAAGAGGAAGAGCAGAACGCATAAATCATAAGCCGTCTCCTGTACAGGGAAGCATTCTGGGTCATTCCCGGTGCTGCCCGGACAGAGATGGCTTAAATGTTCATTAGGAGTCATTTTCATATGGAGAATATCAAGTTATTTTGCGTATCCCTGGGATGCGATAAGAATCTGGTGGATACAGAGAAGATGCTGGGGCTGTTAAACGGCCGGGGCGTTATTTTTACGGACGACGAGACAGAGGCGGATGTGATACTGGTCAATACCTGCTGTTTTATCGGCGATGCCAAGGAGGAGAGCGTCAACACCATCCTGGACATGGCCCGTTATAAGGAGGAAGGGAATTTAAAGGCCCTTCTGGTTGCAGGATGCCTGGCCCAGAGATATAAGCAGGAGATTCTGGATGAGATACCTGAGGTGGACGCCATCCTTGGGACCACCTCCTATGAGGAGGTGGCAAAGGTGCTGGAGCAGGTGCTGGAGGGCAGGTCAGGCACCCATCTTTCCTGTTTCCACGATTTAAGCGAGCTTCCCCAGGTGGAGGCCAGGCGCGTGGTCACCACCGGCGGACATTACGCTTTCCTTAAAATCGCGGAGGGCTGTGACAAGCGTTGTACTTACTGTATCATTCCCTATTTAAGGGGGCCCTACCGCAGCGTTCCCATGGAACAGCTGGTGGAGGAGGCCAGGCAGCTGGCGGAGGCAGGCGTGAAGGAGCTGATTCTGGTGGCCCAGGAAACCACCCTTTACGGCAAAGACTTATACGGGGAGAAATGTCTTCCAAGGCTTTTAAAGGAGCTGGCAAAGATTCCCGGTATTTACTGGATACGCATTCAGTACTGCTATCCGGAGGAAATCACGGACGAGCTCATAGAGACCATACGGACAGAGGAAAAGGTGTGCCATTACCTGGATATTCCCATCCAGCATGCAAGTGACCGGATTCTTAAGCGTATGGGACGCAGGACCAACAAGGAGGAACTGACGGAGCGCATCGGAAAACTCAGGCAGGAGATTCCGGATATTGCCATCAGGACCACCCTGATTTCAGGCTTTCCCGGAGAGACTGAGAGCGACCATGAAGAGCTGATGGATTTTGTCAATGAGATGGAGTTTGAGCGCCTGGGCGTATTTGCTTATTCTGCCGAGGAGGACACGCCTGCCTGTTCCTATCCGGACCAGGTGCCGGAGGAGGTGAAGGAGGAGCGCAGGGACGAAATCATGGAGCTGCAGCAGGACATTGCGTTTGAACACTGTGAGAATATGGTGGGCAGGGTGCTTACGGTTCTCATAGAAGGAAAGGTGGTGGACGAGCCCGCCTATGTGGGAAGGACTTACATGGATGCGCCGAATGTGGACGGTCTGATATTTGTGAACGGGGATGTGGAACTGATGTCAGGCGACTTTGTGAGGGTTAAGGTAACAGGAGCCGCTGAATATGATTTGATAGGAGAGGTGTATGATGAATCTGCCCAATAAACTGACGATTATAAGAGTGTGTTTGATTCCGTTTTTTGTTGCGGCCCTGCTGTTTGACCACGGCAATAACTATACCATGCGTATTGTTGCCAATGTGCTGTTCATTGTGGCCAGCCTTACGGACCTGTTTGACGGCAAGATTGCCAGGAAATACAATCTGGTGACCAATTTTGGAAAATTCATGGACCCGCTGGCAGACAAGCTGCTGGTTTGCTCTGCGCTGATTTGCCTCATTGAGCTGGGGCAGCTCCCTGCATGGGTGGTCATTATTATTATCAGCCGTGAGTTTATCATCAGCGGATTCCGTCTGGTGGCAGCAGACAACGGCGTTGTCATTGCGGCCAGCTACTGGGGCAAATTTAAGACCACATTCCAGATGACGGCTGTCATTCTGCTGATTTTCAATATTCCGGCCCTGAGGCTGGTAACCAATATTGTGGTTGTCATTGCAGTGGCCCTGACCATCATATCCCTGGTGGATTATGTGGCAAAGAATATTAAAATCCTGACAGAGGGAGGCATGTAGCATGACAGTGGAGCTCATATCCGTGGGGACTGAGATTCTTATGGGGAATATTGTGAACAGCAATACCCGGTTTTTGGCGGAGAAATGCGCCATGCTTGGATTTGACCTGTTTTTCCAGGTCACGGTGGGGGATAATTACGACAGGATGATGTCCGTGGTGCGCCAGGGGCTTTCCCGTTCCGACATTCTCATTCTGACAGGAGGACTGGGCCCTACGGAGGATGATTTGACCAAGGAGGTCTGCGCAGATGCCTTCGGGATGCCTTTGGTGGAGGATGCCCATACCAGGGAGCATCTGATGGAATTCTTCCGTAATAATATTTACAGGGATATTCCGGACAATAACTGGAAGATGGCCACGGTGCCCCGGGGTGCCAGGGTGCTGGACAATGCAAACGGCATGGCTCCCGGCCTGATTCTGGAAAAGGATGGCAAGACAGCCATCCTGCTGCCCGGACCTCCCAATGAGCTGTATCCCATGTTCAACGGCCAGGTGTTCCCTTATCTCCAGAAAAAGCAGAATGCAGTGCTGGTATCCAGTATGGTGAAGATATGCGGCTATGGGGAGAGCCAGGTGGAGGATATGCTCCTGGACCTGATTGATGCCCAGACCAATCCCACGATTGCCACCTATGCCAAGACGGCAGAGGTCCATTTGAGGATTACCGCCAGGGCGTCAAGCCGTGAAGAAGGGCTGGCTCTCATTGCGCCTGTGGAGAGGGAGATAGAAAACCGTTTTAAGGAAGCTGTCTACACCACGGATGAACAGGTAAGCCTGGAGATGGCGGTGGCTGATTTGCTGAAACGAAATCATCTGACCATGTGTACTGCCGAGTCCTGCACCGGAGGCATGATAGCGGCCAGAATGGTGAATGTGCCGGGCGTGTCCGATGTATTCATGGAAGGTATGGTGACATATTCCAATGAGGCCAAGATGCGCCTTCTGGGAGTCAGGGAGGACACCTTAAAGGCCCATGGCGCTGTCAGCGGGGAGACAGCCAGGGAGATGGCCGAGGGCGGAGTACGGGCCAGCGGTACGGACCTGTGCGTGGCCACCACGGGCATAGCGGGGCCTGACGGCGGTACGGAGGAAAAGCCTGTGGGTCTGGTGTATATGGCCTGCTGTCTGAGGGGAGATACCTGTGTCAGAAGGTACCAGTTTAAGGGCAACCGCGAAAAGGTACGGGAACAGGCCATGATGAAGGCGCTGGACCTGGCGCGCCTG
This sequence comes from Clostridium sp. 1001283B150225_161107_B6, assembly GCF_015556325.1. NCBI lineage: Bacteria > Bacillati > Bacillota > Clostridia > Eubacteriales > Clostridiaceae > Clostridium > Clostridium sp. 1001283B150225_161107_B6. The sequence goes on from NZ_JADNMD010000004.1 coordinate 391,839, forward strand.
TGTCTGTTAGGTAAGCATTAGGCATCCGGTAAAACCATGTATTTCGTGAAAAAATGTTCCTGGAGGAATGGATTTTGGAATCAAGACGAATGAAGAAACAGATTTCAGCGGCCTGCCACTATGCATATACGCGGCTGGCCCTGAATTATTATATGTACTATGAGGTAATCCTGGAAGGGGACCTTTTAAGCGGTAGGCTGGAGGGACTGGGCAAAAGGTACCATTCACTGCTGAAGAGTTTCCTTAAGGGGGATCCGCAGCTGGATGAACTGGATTGCCTGAGAACTGATACGGCCTCGGCCATGGAGGCCAATACCGCTTATACGGATGTGTTCCAGGCATATGAATATGTGCTGAACCGTCTGGAGGGACGTTTTGAGCCCCAGCTCATGGGAGACAGAAATGTCCGGATTGATGAGGAAGAATGGACAGCGGAAATCATGGCCTATATCATGGACACAGACCAGGGCATGGTGGTCAATGAGCGGATACAGTCCGTGGTGGGCCAGCTTCCCATACGGCTTACCAGGAACAAGTTTTTTGCCATGGTGGAGAAGGGACTCTCTGTCTATAAAGGAGGAACGGTTTCCGGACTGGATGATATGCTGTATATTCTGCGGTCTGAGGCCATGCTGGTGCGGCCGGAGGATATGGAGACAGGGTATGAGGACCTTCACTCCATTTTCATGGAATTTGAGAACACGGATTTTAAGGCTGTCACAGCAGAGGAATACCGGCATCTGACGGCTGAGATGGAACGGGCAGGGCAGATTCTCCTGGATACCACAGGGGAACTGATGCTGTTTATGGATTTGATAAATGACCTGTATGTGCTTATGCTTTCCAGAAAATGGGCAATGATGGAAGTATCGGAGGAAAGGCTGCTGCAGGGGATGCTGTCATCGGTGCATGCCCTTTTTGAGGGCGGGGCCGCAACGGCCATTCCCCAGGAACTGACAGATAAGCTGTCCATGCTGGAGGGAAAGCAGGAAGCTTACTTTGAGCAGTGGATGCGCCTGGAGACAGATGTCAATGGCGCGGCGGATGGAATGGATGAGGACCGGGAAATTCTCCGGAAGATAGGCCTGCTTATGTCGGACAGCTCCTTTATGTCCCTGGAACGCCCGGACAGCGGACCGGAACCGAAGGTGGATGAAGAACTGATGGCCGGAAAGCTGGAGCACTTTTTCGGAGAGCTGTCAGCTGCCTGGGAAGGAAAACCAAAGGTCCTTATCAGGGCTGTTATGTCCAAGATTCTGTCCAGGCTGCCGGTCTTTTTCGATTCCCTGGAGGAAGTGCGCCTCTATGTTGAGGGAAGTCTCAGAAGCTGTTCCGATGGGAAGGAAAAGGAGATTTCCATGCGTCTCATACGCATGATAATGGAACAGGATAACTTTGACCCGGAAGAATATTAGGGCCTGTTTGAAAATTCGTTCCCGCCATCTGACGGAAAGCAGTTTTCAAACACGTCCTGAGCCTTGACGGGAGCTGGGTCAGGCACGCTCCGGCGTGCAGACAGAGGGAGATGATTGAATGCGCTGGTGGGAGCATCTATATATGGGAGACAGAGCCGGGCAGCACCGGGCCAGGGTCCTTATGGGAATCCGTGAAAGGAAGCTCATGCCGGACACCTATGTGATTACTCTTCCTCAGAGTGGGAATCATATACTTGACATACGGCCCGTGATGCTGCTGACAGAGGAAGAACGGAAGGCGGAAGACTTCCTGATTTTAGGCGTGGCCGAGGGCTACAGGGAGGCATGTGAGGTGGTCCGCGCCATGGTGGATGATATGTACCGTCACACGGATGGTTTTGACTGGACATCATATATGGCATACCTGGGGGAGGCAAGATGATTCATATTCTGCTTTTGATATTGAGGATAATAGGCATTGTCCTGCTGGCTGTCCTGGGACTGCTGCTGGCTATTCTGCTGGCAGTGCTGTTCATCCCTGTAAGGTATAAGGCAGAAGGAAGTTATCACGGACAGCTCCTGCTGTCGGTACAGGCCGCCTGGTTCTTCCATATCCTGGCATTCAGGGCTGTCTATGAGGGCAGCGGCCTGGTGTGCAGTCTCAGGGTTCTGGGTTTCCGGGTGTGGCACAACCGGGACAAGGACGCTGCCCAGGATTTGGAGGACGGGCTGGAGACCATATTGGGTGATGAGGAACAGTCCCTGTATGAGGAACTGCACCAGGATGAGGAGCATTACAGGAAGGTCCGGGAGGAACACGGGAAAACAGGCACGGATAGCCTGTCCGGGGCCGGGCAGCCCGGCGGGGAACAGCCCCGTGACGGGCTGGCAGGAGAGGCGGACGCCGGCCGGACAGAAAACAGGACAGGGGAAGAAGAACCGGGGCCTGACAAAAAGGGGCCGGGCATCCCCGGAAAAATAAAAGGCCTTGCAGGCCGTATCAGGCAGGCCATCAGGGGTATATTGGAAAAACTTAAGTTTTCTTTTGCGAACATCTGTGATAAGCTTAAGGGAATCAGGGAATTTACCCAGGAAAAGAAAATGTGGCTGGAGGATGAGAAAAACCAGGCGTCCTTAAGGCTTCTTTACAGGCAGACCAAACGTCTCCTTGTGCATCTCTGGCCGGGAAAGGGCAGGTGCAGCGTCACCTTTGGGTTTGACGACCCCTATACCACGGGGCAGGTGCTGCAGGCAGCCAGCCTTATTTATCCATTTTACCACAAACAGCTTTTTCTGTATCCCGTGTTCGATGAAAAGATACTGGATGCAGAAGGAAGCCTGAAGGGGAGGATTCGGTTATCCGTAATCCTCTGGCTGGTGCTCCAGGTCCTGTTTGACGGGCATACCCGCAGGATGCTGAAGGGTTTTTTAAAGTGATATGACACCCGCTGCGTCTGTCCGGCGGCAGGGATTTTTGTCCCGCCGCCAGCCGGTCCGCGGGAATAAATAGAGAAGAGGACATACTATGGCAGAAAATCAATTTACATCTACGATAGACACATTATTCAGGGGCATGGACCAGTTTGTCAACACCAAGACCGTGGTGGGGGAACCGGTACAGGTGGGAGATACCATCATTGTCCCTCTCATTGATGTGACCTGCGGTATGGCGGCCGGAAGCTTTGCAGAGGGAGTCAAGCAAAAGCACCGGGGCGGCGGAGGCATGAGCGCCAAGATGAGCCCCAGCGCCGTGCTGGTGATTCAGGGAGGCGTGACCAAGCTTGTCAATGTAAAGAACCAGGATGCTATTACCAAGGTCATAGATATGGCTCCGGATTTCATCAATAAGTTCCTGGGCGGAAAACCACCTGTGTCTGAGGAAACGGTACAGGCTGCAAAGGACACGGCGGCATCCTACGATACAGGTAAGGCAGAACATATGGATGTGAAATAGGAATCCCGGGCCGCCTTTCTGCATATGATGGAATATAGCTTGTTGCAGAATGGGGGAGATAATTAAGATATGAGAAGAATATGCGGGCTTATGCTGTTCTGCTTCGGACTTGGGATGGCAGTGCTGCTCTTTATTCCGGAGACAATCTTTACCTTCCTGTTCGTTATCGGCTGCCTTGTATTAGGATATAATCTGTTCTGTTGTTAATATAAACGTATGGCGTATCGAAGAGGAAGAGGTTTACATCAGCGGTATCATATAAAATACAGGTTATGCACCCCGTACCGAGGAGGCATAGCCTGTTTTTTTGATACTGCGTGATACCGGTTTCCTGAAAAAATAAAAAAAAGCACAAAAAAAGACACCGCCCGTCTGTATGACAGAGGCAATGCCTTTTTCCGTGATATGTCCTGTTTCATTAAGCTCTTTCTACAAGGCCTGAACGTAAGCAGGAAGTACATACGTACATTCTCTGGGTTCCACCATTAACCTTGACTCTGACAGATTTAACGTTCGCTTTCCACATCTTGTTAGACCTTCTATGGGAATGGCTCACTTGAATTCCGAAATGAGCTGCCTTTTCACAGATTGCACACTTAGCCATACTATTGCACCTCCTTAACACGTTACTTGGATTCTTTCTTTAAGAAAAATCCACAACAAATGTATGATACCAGAAGTTTGCAAATTTTGCAAGTGAAAAAACTAAAATTTCTTTCTTTTTTTCAGAAAATAGTGTATACTGTCTCTAGTAAAGAAACGGAGGCATGTGTATGAAGGGACGAATCAGCAATAAAATGGGCGAAATCCAGATTAACCCGGACGTGATTGCTTTATATGCAGGAACCATCGCAGTTGAATGTTTTGGTATTGTTGGTATGGCAGCAGTCAGTATGAAGGACGGGCTGGTTAAACTATTAAAGAGAGAAAGTCTGACTCATGGGATCAATGTGGATATCAATGATAATAAGATATCCATTGATTTTCACGTAATCGTATCTTATGGGGTCAGTATTTCGGCTGTGTCTGACAACCTGATTGAAAGCGTGAAATACAGGGTAGAAGAATTCACCGGCATGGAGGTTGAGAAAATCAACATCTATGTGGAAGGTGTTAGAGTGATTGACTAGGAGGAAGTAACTTGTGGGTATAAGTACGATTGACGCCGGTATGCTTAAGAATGCCTTCCTGGCAGGAGCAAAGGGGTTAGAGGCAAAGAAGGACTGGATTAATGAACTGAATGTATTTCCCGTGCCGGACGGGGATACGGGAACAAATATGACGCTTACCATTATGGCGGCGGCAAAGGAAGTGGCGGAGCTTGAGAATCCCACCATGGACCAGCTGGCAAAGGCCATTTCATCCGGTTCCCTGCGCGGGGCAAGAGGAAATTCCGGAGTTATATTATCACAGCTTCTCAGAGGCTTTACAAAAGAAATAAAAGCAGTGGAAGAGATTGATACCACCATCCTGGCAAACGCCATGGCGAGGGGTACTGAAACAGCATACAAGGCTGTCATGAAACCAAAGGAGGGAACTATCCTGACCGTGGCAAAGGGCATGGCGGATAAGGGCCTGGAGATGGCTTCACAGACAGATGACATAGAGGAATTTGTAAAGGAAGTCATTGAGTACGGCGATTATGTACTGAGCCAGACACCGGAGATGCTTCCCGTGTTAAAGCAGGCGGGAGTGGTGGATTCCGGCGGCCAGGGCCTGATGCAGGTGGTCAAGGGAGCCGTGGACGGCCTGCTGGGCAAGACAGTGGACTTTTCACTGGACACGGTCCAGGGCAGGCGGAATCCACCGTCAGCCGGTGCGGCAGCCAGAGGCGCTGCAAGGACCGACATCGATACAGCGGATATCAAATTTGGTTACTGCACTGAATTTATCATAAACCTGGAAAAGGATTACACGGACAAGGACGAGACGGAGTTAAAGTCATACCTGGAATCCATCGGCGATTCCCTGGTAGTGGTATCGGACGATGAAATCGTGAAGGTGCATGTGCACACCAACCATCCCGGCCTGGCCTTTGAAAAGGCTCTGGCCTACGGCTCTTTATCCCGCATGAAGATAGACAACATGAGGGAGGAGCACCAGGAGCGTGTTATCCAGGATTCAGAGCGCCTGGCCAGGGAACAGGCTGCCGGGGAGCAGGACAGCGGGAACCGGGCGTCTGAAAACGAGGCACAAGAGCGCAGGCAATACGGTTTTATAGCCGTGTCCAGCGGGGAAGGCCTGAGCGATATTTTCAAGGGCATTGGCGCCGACTGCCTGATTGAAGGCGGCCAGACCATGAATCCCAGCACAGAGGATATGTTAAAGGCCATTGACCGGGTGAATGCAGATACTGTTTTCATCCTGCCCAACAATAAGAACATCATCATGGCGGCGCAGCAGGCCAGGGATTTGACGGAAGATAAGAATATTATTGTTATACCTTCCAGAACGGTTCCCCAGGGCATCACAGCATTGGTCAATTTTATGCCGGATTTGGGACCGGAGGAAAATACCCAGACCATGACCGAGGAGATGGAAAATGTAAAGACGGCCCAGATTACCTACGCAGTCCGAACCACCAATATTGACGGAACCGATATTGAGGAAGGGGATATCATGGCTCTGGGAGACCATGGTATGCTGGCAGTGGGGAAATCCGTGGATGCGGTTGCCCTTAACGCCATGAAAGAGATGTTGGATGAAGAGTGCGAACTTGTGACCATATACTACGGAGCTGATGTGCCCGGACATGAGGCGGAGGCTCTCAGGGAGCAGGTGCAGGAACAGTATCCTGATAAGGAAATCGAGCTTCAATACGGAGGCCAGCCAATATACTACTATCTGATTTCTGCTGAGTAGAAGGAGGATGGCAAAGGAGGAACCAGGAAAGAAAATGGCTAGATGGACAAGAGATGAGGTACTGAACCAGCCGGATGATTTTGTGCAGTTCATGATGGAGGATTTCCTCACTAAAAACGGCTTTAAGAAAAAGAACCACAAAGGGCAGGAGGTCTGGCAGGAAGGGGATGGCTTTCTGACCATGGCAAGGTTTATACGGTATGAGTATGCAGACGGAAACTTTCATCTGGAAGCCTGGATTGGCAAGAAAAAGGAGAATCCCATCAAGGGATTCATGGGCGCCATGCCCAAGAAGATGTTCCGGGAGAGCCTGGAGGAATTAATACGCCTTCTCCATCAGCCCCTGCCCCAGGGACAGGAAGGCGCGGGAAGCAATGTGGTCACCATTGAGGTGCCTGACCATGGGGCGTGTGCTGTTCCGGCCATGATTCTCTCTATACTGGGAATTGTGGTGGGCCTGCTGCTTTCGCCTTTGGGCGGCATTGTGCTGGGAGGTCTGGGAATCACCTTCGGACAGAAGGCCCGAAGCTCCAGCAAGAGCAATATAGGAAAGGCTGCTGTGATACTGGGTACCATTGCCATGGTAGCTGCCATCATTGGCTATATCATCAATCTGATTTTTGCATTTACATTTATATTTTAAAATAAAAGGAGCGGATGACTATGAATGAAAACATGATGAACAAATCCTATGAAGTCCAGGTGGAGGGAGACTCCCTGGGACGCTACACAGCAAAGACCTTTGGATGGATGTTTGCAGGACTTTTGATTACCTTTATTGTTGCAGTTGGCTTTGCGGTGACAGGAACGATTTTCTATGTATATTCCTTCCGGTACTGGCCTCTGGCCCTTCTGGCAGCTGAGCTGGGAGTGGTGATATATCTCTCTTCCAGGATTGAGAAGATGTCCGTGGGTATGGCCAGAAGCTTATTCTTCCTGTACGCGGCCCTGAACGGTATTGTATTCAGCGCATATTTATTTGCATTCAGCCTGGAGATTCTGTGGATGGTATTCGGTATCACCTCCCTGTTCTTTGGAATTATGGCTTTGATTGGGTGGTTTGGCAATATTAATTTTACCAAGCTCCGTCCCTTCATGCTGGGTGGACTTGTATTCCTGTTCTTTTACTGGATTTTTGCAATGTTCATTGATTTGAGTGCATTTGATACCATTGTATCAACCGTGGGAATCTTCCTGTTCCTGGTACTGACAGCTTATGATGTAAAGAAGATACAGGCGTTCCACGCATACTACGGCCAGATGCCGGAGATGGCAGCCAAGGCGTCCATTTTCTCTGCACTGCAGCTTTATCTGGACTTCATTAACCTCTTTGTCTATATTATGAGGATTCTGGGACGCAAAAAATAAGCAGGGATATGGGATGTATTTAAGGACTGCATGTACTTAATGGAAAATTATGATTAGCCAAGGGGTGCATTGACGTGACTGGATTAGGGTTGCGGCAATGCGCCCTTTTATATGATGTTTTTTGTATACACAAAGACAGGAGGTAAATATGAAATACGTATTGGGATTCGATATAGGCGGAACAAAATCAGCAGTCCTTCTGGCCAGGCCGGGTGAGGAACAGGTGGAATTCCTGGAGCGCAAAGCCATTCCCACCTGCGGGGCATGGAGGGAGATGCTGGACTGTCTGGCGGAAATGGGGGAAGCATTTCTGGAAGAACACCGGGTATCCAGGGAGGAATGCTGCGCCGGCATTTCCTGCGGAGGACCGCTGGACAGTAAAAAGGGCCTTATCCTGTCGCCTCCTAACCTGCCAGGGTGGGACCAGGTGCCGGCGGCGTCTTATCTGGAGCAGCGTCTGGGCATGGATGTCAGGCTTAGGAATGACGCAGATGCCTGTGCGCTGGCTGAATGGCGGTATGGGGCGGGAAAGGGCTGTATGCACATGGTATTCCTTACCTTTGGAACTGGCCTGGGGGCAGGACTGATTTTAAACGGAAGGCTATACGAAGGAGCCTGCGGCATGGCAGGGGAGGCCGGACATGTGCGGCTGGCAGAGGAAGGTCCTGTGGGATACGGCAAGGCGGGAAGCTTTGAGGGATTTTGCAGCGGGGGAGGAATCGCCAGGCTGGCCAGGTCCATGGCGGAGGAAGCACTTAAGGCAGGACGCACGGTATCTTACCTGAAGGAGGGCGGGATGGAAGGCATTACGGCCCGGGATGTGGCGGAGGCAGCGGGACAGGGACATGCTGATGCCAGGGAGGTCCTGGCAGTGTCGGGGCGGTATTTTGGCAGAGGACTTGCCGTGCTGGTGGACATCCTGAATCCGGAGCGGATTGTGGCGGGAGGAATCTATACCAGGGCAGGCAGCTTCCTCAAGGAAGAGATGGAAAAGGAGCTGCATAAGGAGGCGCTTCGGGCCAGCGCAAATGCCTGCCGCATCCTTCCCTCCTGCCTGGGGGAACAGATTGGGGATTATGGGGCTGTGACGGCGGCTATGGAGCTGTAAGGCATTTACAAATTTAGTTGCCTAAGAAGTCAAAGACTGATATAATTTTCATGACAGATACATTGTTTCAAACGTATAGAGTGAAATAATTATAGTTCAGAAAGGGGAGCATATATGTTAATTGGAGCATTGGAAGCAGGCGGCACAAAGATGGTGTGCGCCATAGGAAAGGAAGACGGCACCATATTGGAGCAGGTATCCATACCCACCACCACGCCGGAGGAAACCATACCTAAGCTCATTGAATATTTTAAGGATAAGGAGATTGAGGCACTGGGCGTGGCTGCCTTTGGCCCGGTGGATGTAAAGCCGGACTCAGAGACATACGGATATATCCTGGATACTCCCAAACTGGCCTGGAGGAATAAGGATTTTCTTGGCGGGCTTAAGGAGGCGCTTAAGGTCCCCATGGGACTGGATACGGATGTAAACGGCTCCTGCCTGGGAGAGGTGACATACGGATGTGCCAAAGGATTGGACAGCGTTATCTACATCACCATAGGAACCGGCGTGGGCGTGGGCGTCTGCGTCAATGGTAAGCTCCTTCACGGAATGCTTCACCCGGAAGGCGGCCATATTCTTCTGGCGCGCCATGAGAACGACCCGGAGGGCGGTATCTGTCCTTATCACAAAAACTGCCTGGAAGGCTTTGCAAGCGGTCCCTCCATTGAGGCCAGATGGGGCAAAAAGGCTGTGGAGCTGGTGGACAGGCAGGAGGTTTGGGAGATGGAGAGCTATTATATTGCCCAGGCCCTTGTGGACTATATTATGCTGCTCTCACCCCGGAAAATCATTCTGGGGGGCGGCGTTATGCATCAGGAGCAGCTGTTCCCCATGATTCGCCAAAAGGTGAAGGACATGCTGAACGGCTATATTAAGACAAAGGAACTGGAAGACATGGACAACTATATTGTCCCGGCAAGCCTTCATGATGACCAGGGAATCATGGGATGCATCAAGCTGGGGCTGAACGCATTACAGGCATGACTTCCTTCGGAGGATTCTGACACATGTTGAACAGACAGCCGGTAGACTCGTTAAAAGGAATCGGCGAAAAGACAGGAAAATTATTTGAAAAACTGGGAGTTGCCACCATAGATGACCTGCTGTCCTATTATCCCAGGGCTTACGATGCGTATGAGGCGCCGGTGGCCATCGGGCAGTTAAAGGAGCAGACCATTATGGCGGTGGAGTCCGCACTGGTTAAGGGAGCCGACCTTGTGCGCCTGGGCCATATGCAGATTGTCTCGGTGCAGCTTAAGGATTTGACAGGCTCCCTGCAGGTATCCTGGTATAATATGCCCTACATGAGGGCAAATTTAAAGACCGGCGTAAAGTACGTATTCCGGGGCAGGGTGGTTAAGAAACGGGGCAGGATGGTCATGGAGCAGCCGGAGGTATTTACACCGGAGAGCTATGAGGCCCTGGCAGGTTCCATGCAGCCTGTATACGGACAGACCAGGGGACTGAGCAACAAGACCATTGTGCGGGCGCAGCAGACGGCCCTGGAAGTGCGGAACATGGAGCGTGAGTACATGCCTCCGGATATAAGGCGCAGATATGAGCTGGCGGAAATCAATTATGCCATGGAGCACATCCATTTCCCGGCTGACCAGACAGAACTGCTCTTTGCCAGGAAACGCCTGGTGTTTGACGAGTTCTTCATGTTCCTGGTAGGCGTCAGGCGTCTGAAGGAACACAGGGAGGAGCGGCATTCCGCCTTTGTGATAAAGGAGGCAAAGGAGGTGGCTGCCTTTAAGTCCGGTCTGCCCTATGCCCTTACAGGGGCCCAGGAAAGAGCCCTGAGGGAAGTGTATGACGACATGGAAAAGGGGCTGGTGATGAACCGCCTGATTCAGGGAGACGTGGGTTCAGGAAAGACCATTATTGCGATTCTGGCCCTGCTGGAGGCTGCATACAATGGATATCAGGGCGCGCTCATGGTACCCACGGAGGTGCTGGCCAGACAGCATTTTGAATCCATGACCAGCCTCTTTGAGAAACAGGGAATTGATAAGATTCCTGTGCTGGTCACCGGCTCCATGACGGCCAAGGAAAAAAGACTGGCATATGCAAGGATTGCCAGCCATGAGGCGGACATCATAATCGGAACCCATGCCCTGATTCAGGAAAAAGTGGTATACGACAACCTGGCCCTGGTTATTACGGATGAGCAGCACCGGTTCGGCGTGGGTCAGAGGGAACTTCTCAGCAGCAAAGGGCAGGAGCCTCATGTGCTGGTCATGAGCGCCACGCCCATTCCCCGCACACTGGCCATTATTCTGTACGGGGATTTGGATATATCCGTCATAGATGAGCTGCCTGCGGGACGTCAGACCATAAAAAACTGTGTGGTGGACCCGGGCTACCGTCCCAAGGCATATGCGTTCATTGAGCGCCAGGTGGCGGAGGGCCATCAGGCCTATGTCATCTGCCCCATGGTGGAGGAGAGCGAGATGATTGAGGCTGAAAATGTACTGGATTACACCAAGGCCCTGAAGAAAGCGCTGCCGTCCTCCGTTACAGTGGAGTATCTCCATGGCAAGATGAAGGGCAAGGAGAAAAATGCCATTATGGAGCGCTTTGCAGCAGGAGAAATTCATGTCCTGGTATCCACCACTGTCATTGAGGTAGGGGTTAATGTGCCCAATGCCACGGTAATGATGATTGAAAACGCTGAACGGTTCGGCCTGGCCCAGCTCCACCAGCTCCGCGGACGTGTTGGCAGGGGAAAGGACCAGTCGTACTGCATTATGGTCAACTGCTCCAGGGATGAAGGGGCAGGGGAGCGCCTGGATATACTGAACCGTTCCAACGACGGATTTTATATTGCTTCAGAGGATTTGAAGCTGCGCGGTCCGGGCGATATCTTTGGTCTGCGCCAGAGCGGCGATATGGAATTTAGGCTGGCGGACATATTTACGGATGCCGATATTTTGAAAAAGGTTTCCCAGGAGGTGAACCGTATTCTGGATGAGGACCCGCAGCTGGAAAAGGATGAGCACAGGGAGCTGAAACGGAAGGTGGAGGATTACCTGGGAACCAATTATGAGAAGCTGAACCTGTAGGAGATGTCGGGCCGGCAGGCAATATATGGGCATTTAAGGTTATATAAAAGGCGAAGGAAAGAGCAGGAAGAGAAAGGAGTGTTTTACCATGAATGAGACATTGAACACGATTTTAACCAGGAGAAGTACCAGAAAGTTTTCAGACAAGCCCATTCCTGAGGAAGAGTTGGAGCTGATTGTGCAGGCGGCCCTTCATGCGCCCAGCGGAATGGGACTCCAGACATGGCAGTTCACGGTTGTCAGAAACAGGGAGAAAATCCAGATGCTGGCATCGGCCATAGAAAAGGCGCTGGACCGTCAGGGATATGATATGTACCAGCCCCGGGTGCTGGTCATTCCGTCCAATGAAAAGCAGAGCCGGTTTGGCAGGGAAGACGATGCATGTGCCATGGAAAATATATTCCTTGCAGCCCATTCCCTTGGAATCGGTTCTGTGTGGATTAACCAGCTCCAGGGAATCTGCGACGAGCCGGACATCCGCCGGATACTGACATCCTTCGGAGTGCCTTCCGGCCATGAGGTATACGGTATGGCCGCCCTTGGATATGCAGCCGACACAAAGGAAGAAAAGGCCCGCACCGGAAAAGTGGTGTATGTAGATTAGTCTGATTTGACAAAATCCCCAGACTGTGTTTCACACATAGTCTGGGGATTTTCTGCTGTTTCCAGCAACAATACAATCTTACTTCAGAAATCCTTCAGAAAGGTAGGATTTATTTACCTGCCATCTGACGCTCCTGGGCTTCAATCATCTTCTTAACCATATAGCCACCTACGGAACCATTCTGTGCAGAAGTCAGGTTACCATTGTATCCGTTGGTTAACGGAACACCAATCTCGTTGGCAACCTCCATCTTAAATCTGTCCATTGCTTCCTTTGCTTCAGGTACATTTGTTCTGTTAGAATTGTTAGACATAATAAAACGCCTCCTTGTATTGTATTTGCCATGAAATTGTTTAGTGGTTCATGGCTTGTTTTGTGTTACAATCCTATTATGTGATGATTCAAAAATTATAAACTAGAAGGTTCTTCGTATTTTGGTTAAAACAGGAAATCTTCATTTTTAACCTTATGGACATTTGAAACTGTTTGAAATCGTATATTGGAAGATGATATGTATTTTTAAGGAGGCGGTATTGGATGAGGAGAGCAGCGGCGTGTACGGCATGTATAGCAGCGGGAGCAGCCTGCCTGCTGGCCGGGGAATATTTTTTTCATATAGCCCTGGATGCGTCAACGGATAAATCAGCTCTGTTAAAACCTGCGCCCGGCGCAAAAAAGCCGGAAAAAAGGCTGGGAGCAAAACGAAATGCAGGTGAAGCTGTGAGGCGGCTTAAGGAACAATATGAGGACCGTGAAATCTTGTCCTTTGACCGTTTAAGGCTTCACGGCTATCTGTGCCTGCAAAGGGAACCAAGTAAAAAATGGGTTATACTGGTCCATGGGTATGATGATTCCGGGCTTTGGTTTGGAAGGGAAGCGCTGGCTTTTTATCAGGCGGGCTTTAATCTTCTTCTGCCGGATGCCAGAGGCCACGGAAAGAGCCAGGGTACATATGTGGGAATGGGATGGCACGACCGTCTGGATATCAAAAAATGGATATGCTGGCTTATTAAACAATATCCGGAATCGGAAATTGTCTTATACGGGGTATCCATGGGCGCGGCATCCGTGATGATGGCTGCGGGAGAGGAACTTCCTCCCAATGTAAAGGCGGCAGTGGAAGACTGCGGATATACGTCCGCCTGGTCTGTTTTGTCATATCAGATGAAGTCCCAATTCCATCTGCCGGCTTTCCCGTTTTTATACTGCGCGGATTTGGTTGCCCGCATAAGGGCAGGGTACGGCATAAAGGATGCAGATGCATTAAAATGCGTGGCCAGGACCAGGCTGCCTGTTTTCTTTATCCACGGCACGGAGGACCGGTTTGTGCCTTTTAAAATGATGAAGGAGCTCTATGATGCCTGCAAAAGCCAGAAGGAGTGCCTGGCAGTGAAAGGCGCGGCGCATGTGGAGGCCTCACTGGCGGGCGGGGATGCGTATTGGAAAGCGGTATTCCGGTTTCTGGGCAGGTATGTGGAGGGTAGCCTGTAAACCAACGCAAAACCGTTGATTTTAAATCATAAAAATTAAGAGTAATTTAAATAAATGAGGTTACCAGTAGGGAAGATTTTGAAACTAAAATGGTTGAAACTAGTAGGTTTTATGCGGGTTTACGGGATTTCAAAGCATTCCGCAACCTGCCACTTTCTACTATGTTGTTAGGGCTTATTGGTCACAATAAAGTCACAAATTAATTTTTATCCTTTCAATCTCTTCTCGTAAATCTTCCAACTCACGGTGACCGTAAACTTTGTTAGTAACATCTCCTTTGAAGGAATGGCCTAACATCCGTTTGCGGTCATTTTCCGCAACTTTGTATTTTTCACAAAGGCGGGAAAAGGTGTGACGGCAGTCATGTGGGGTATGTTTTGGCTCATTTGGTATATTGAGATGATTGAGCAGTTCATCCATTTGCGCTCTGAATTCCTTTACTGTACAGGCCAATATATGCCCGTATTGTTCTATTCGGTTCTCAACCAAAGGGAAGATTGAGGAATGAATCGGTACGGTCCGGTTTTTTCCTGCGTCTGTCTTGCTTCCACCAAAGAAATATTTATCTTTTAAATTTACTTCAAGTTCTAGATATTCCGATATGCGCCAGCCAGAATAACACATGATTAACAACATATCCGCGGTGTCGTCGCCCTTATTGCTCCACAATAGTTTAAGCTCATCGTCCGTGAAGGGTACTCCGTGCTCATCATCATCATCCTTTTTGATTTTCACAAACTGGCTGTAGTCTTTATCGCACCAGCCCTGACTATCTGCGTACTTATACATTTGACAATATAGATTCTTGATTAATTCTAAACTGGCATGCTTTAAATTACAGGAATCCAGATTGTCCTGCAAATCTTTTGAGCGTAAGGCCCTGAATTCTTTATCATATAATGACTTACAGTTCCTGTAGCCGGCCTGTATGGCCCGTATAGTTGAAGCTGAGTATTTGTGCCCTTCCGTGAATTTATCGGCGTAGAATGCCTTGTAGACCTCTGAGAAGGTCTTTTCCGGCTCATCCGGTTCGATTCCCTTGACGCGGTTGTAATCTGCCAGGAGTTTCCCTGTCAGCTCGTCGAGCTGCTTGGTATCATCCGGGAGCAGCAGTGTGGCCTCCATACCAGGAGTATAGGTGCCGGCCTTGTAGGATGTGAGGACAATGAAACCCTTCATCCAGTCATCCACATAGCAGAGGGCCGGAGGCCGGTTTCCGTCAATGTCTGCCGGCGGATGGACGGCATAGGGGTTTTTGCGGCTCTTGCCCAGGTAGCGGATGGAGCCGTAGCCGTTGGGGAGCCGGGGGTGTTTCCTGCGTCTTGGCATGATATCAGTCCTTTCCTGTTGCGATATCGCAACCGATTTTGGGTATAAAAAATACGCCCCTTGCCAGGACGCTCTGGGAATGATATAATTTCTTTGGGTGAAAGAATATCTTCCGGAGCAGTCCGGCAAGAGAATCTATGTGAGGGCGGTTCCTGCTGGTAACAGGGCCGCTTTTCACATTTGACAATTTCGGTATATTTGGTATAATATACTTAACAAGACAGCCAGTAAGGGAGGTCAAGGCTCCCCGTCCTGGCGCAATATTAAGCTAAGAATAGCCGTCTACTTTGTCAGGAGCAGGGCGGCTATTTCTTATGTGTGTAAGTTAGGATTGCAACGATTAGTAATGCCACGGATGTAATTAACTGCAATTCCTCATATGTACTCATAAGCATCCCCTCCTGTCAAAACTCAGGACGGGTGCCGCAGCCGCTCTACTGGCTGCCCGGGTAAATATATTATGTTGTTAAGGAGGTGGTCCCGGGAGCATGGAGAGTTCGCAGCCCCTGGGACTTTTTTCTTATTTATTATTTTTTCTCTGAAACACACTTGGAAAATGCTTCTCTATATTGAACAAAAATTGCTGTATCGGTGTCATTTCCTGTCTGTAGTACGCCAGATTCAAAATGTTTATATAATTTATCGGATTCACTACTTAATTTATTCCAGGCGGTTTTTAATGCTGTATAATCATCTGGAAGAGAATTAATGTAAGCATCATATCCAGCTTTTTTCTTATAAGAATCTTTGAATAGTTGGAGTGAATAATCAATGTCGATTGATCGACCAGTGCTATCTTTTCCATCGTATTCATAATGGCTGAAGTCACAATAACCGTGATTCCAGATATCACCAATAACCCAATTGTTTATCTCGCGCAATATAGTCTTTGGTTCTCCGTTGACTGGCTGTATCCATGCCCCGTCAGTTCCTACAATCCGGCCGTCCGGAGCGGTGCCATTTGTGAGCATATAACCAGTCTCATTTAAGTAGTACCATTTTCCGTCATAGTCTTGGAACCATTGATTAGTGGGGCAAGTACCATCATCATTTTGATAGTACCACCCTGTAGTGTCCTGTGCCCAGGTTCCAGCAATAGCAGTGCTACTCATAATTATGGACATTGTGATCGTGGCAAGTAATAATTTTATTTTTCTCATAACAAAACCTCCTCATATAATTTATAAAAACTACAGATTTAATTTTATTCATCATCGTCATCAGTGTAACTGGCGACATAATCATTTGTATACGGAGTATCGGTCGATTGAGATTGACGGAATTCCTCCGCAATCATTGTTTTGTTAAATTCAGCCGTTGGATCTAATTCTGTAACTAGTGACTCCAGTTCTTCCAAAGTTGCATAGAAAAATTCCTTTCTCAGATTGACCTTATTGACACGTTTTTCATTTAGAATTGTGTGAAGCTTATTTTCCAAGCTAACGGCGTCATCTGAAAAAATAAAACTATGTACATCAAAACGGAACGGAACACTGGCGCTACCCAACTCATCAACACGGTCCTGAGGATTAAGTCTTCGTGTCATTCCAATTTTAAAAATATTCTCCCCGAATGAACCTAAATTACTTATAACATATACATTGCCAGCTTTTCCGTTCTGTAGATTTGCAATTTCTTCTTTCTTTATGGCAACATCGGAGAGTTGTCCTTGTAATTCAAGAATTTTGCGTTTCAAATCTTCAATTTGTTTATCATCAGTTGCAATGGACAAGGCTTCATTTGCTTTATCAATTTCGCTCTGGTATTTAGTTTCCTCTTGTTCGATTTTTTTGCGTTGCTGCTCTAACAACCGGCGCTCTTCGGCCTCTTCGCGCATTTGCTGTTTTATAGCTAATTGTTCTTGTCGTGCCTGTTCTTTCTTTACATAATAATTATATTCAATTTTTACAGCATCAATAAATAAATACTCAATTTCTCCAATGAATTTTGTGAGCGTACCAACTATGTTTTGATTTCCTTCTCCAGCAATTTTTAAATATTTCGCAGTTACAATTTTAACATTTTCGATTGCCTGCTCTAGTTTTTCATACTTTAAATCGTATAAAATATTTTGCAATTCTGCACGAAGAGCGATGACCATAAGCTGATAAATAGTTCTGTTTGCTTTTGTTGTATATCTGGAAGCATATGCTGTGAGTACTTGATTATCAGCTTATCATTATTTTTATAAGCTTTTCGCAAATCCTTTACGTCCATACAATGTAATTTCAAAATAACACTGGGGGAAAGTTCGTCATACTCTATTTCTTGTATTGCGGACAATCGCTCAGTTCCGGTGCTATCAAGAAAGTTAGTGATGCAATAATCTACGCTTTTATATAGTTCCTTCGAGCGTTGCAGCTTTCTTGTTTGAGTGCCAAGCTGCTTTTGTAGTTTATCACTATTAGTAGATAGGGTGGAAATCTCTTCGCGTAATTTAGATATAGTCGTGTTGTTATCAGCAATTGATTCATTAAGAGCATCTAATTCCTTCTGGGCACTTTCCATATACTGGGTGTGCTGATTCTCCAAGTCTTTAATTTTCTCCTTAACCTGTTCATATTCATCGCAACCCAAGTCAGATATTCTTTTTTTAAGTTCCTCGTTCTCCAGTTTTAGCTTAGATGCGTGAAGCATATCTAAAAACCACATATCTTTTCCTCCCCTTTGTAACGTTAATTAAAAAGCTAGCGGCTATTTTAATCTTAAATTAATCAATTCCTCTGGATATCCTGTGCAATCACAAAACTGTTCCCTTGTAAATCCATCATATTCATATAATAGATCGTCTGTTATAAGTAAGCGTGCAGCAAACAAATTGGCTTGCCTTTCTACCCTGGACGTAAGCAGGAGAGTATGCGCCCCCATAAAAGTGCAGTTTTCTTTCATGTGAAATACTGCGTGTCCCAGTTCATGGGCTGCAACGACCCGAAGGAAAGCATTGTCATCAATATCCGAATTTATGTAAATACACCGGTTATGTTTCATGTATTTGTAAAATCCGGCTATTTTACCTAACGGCATAAAGAATACTTTGATGTTTAAGTATCTGGCCAGTTCTAACGGGTCGTTAGTGCCAAACTTATTTATTAGATAGGTCACCTTTTTCCGTATTCTATCATTCAATATGATCACCTTCTTTGAAACAGACAATACGGCTACCTCTTTTTGTTCTTGTTAGGATTATACTTAACCTTATTTTCCTGTTTCAACTTTGTGAGGCCAAGTTCTAGGGCTTTCCGAAGCAGTTCCAGTGATTCATCATCAATGGGTTCACCATTGTAATACAATGGTCCATCAATATCTTTTTCAATTTCATCCATGATTCTATCCAAATCCTTCCCAATTTCGCGCTCATCCTTAGCAGTAAGTGTAACCTCTTTTACTGGTTCTTCCATTTTACCTGTCATTAGGTAAGATAATGGGACACCGAAGAAATCAGCAATTTTTTGTAATTTATCTGCTTTGAAGTTCCACTTACCTTGCTTCCACCCAGTAAAAGAAGCGGTTGATATACCTGTGGCCTTAGCAACCTGATATGTGGTTACTCCATATTTTTTTAGCAGTGCTTCAAAATTTTCGTACATCTCGTAGTCCTCTTTCTTAAAATAACTACGAAAACTAAAACTAATGCTTGGCAAGCTATGAAAACTAATATATACTAAAAACACCTTAGTAATCATAGCTAAGCAAAAGAAAGCTTAGTTTTCATTATTAATTTAGCCGGTAACTTGATTATATAAGAAAACTAAGTTAATGTCAATATTATTTTACGAAGGGAGGTGCATTAAAAATGTATCAAAAATATCTGGATTTAAAAAGTAAGAAGGGAGTAACTGACTATCGAGTTTCGAGGGAAACTGGAGTATCAACAGCTACTTTAACGAATTGGAAAAAGGGAAGGTATACTCCTAAGTTTGACAAGTTACTTGCCATAGCAAAATACTTCGGCGTACCAGTAGAGTACTTTGCGGATAGTGAAAAGACAGAAAAGGAGGAGAAAGAGGATGAATGATTTAGTAGTAAAGAAAGTGGATTTATGCGGCGATGCGATTATGGCAGCACAGGACAAGGATGGTCAGGTATGGGCTGGGGTGAAATGGCTGTGCGATGGACTTGGTTTGTCAGAAGGACAGGGCAAGAGTGAACGAAAGAAATTGCAGGAAGACTTGGTGTTAAGTGAAGGGACGAAATTTCATCCCTTGGGAAGAGGAAACGCAAATAAGGATGTGTTGTGCCTACGCTATGACTTTGTGCCCCTGTGGATTGCAAAGATTACAGTCACTCCTTCCATGAAAGAGAATAATCCAGAACTGGTTAACAAACTGGTGCAGTATCAGTCAAAGGCGAAGGATGTGCTTGCAGAAGCATTTCTTACTAAAAAGAAAGAGAAGCAGGACAAACCCAAGAAAGAATCCCGCGCCTCAGTCAACATGACTGTTAAGACAATCGACACTATCTTTAGCAGGGCAGGTGTTGACCCGCTGTACATAGCCGTGGAGGCAAAACGCATATACGCTGAGGCCGGGTACGATATCAGGATACCACTTCTTACAGATAAAGAAACAATGTCAGAGCTGTATGACTGTACAAGCCTTGCGGAAGCAGTTGGGGCTTATTCAGAAAAAGGCAATCCACACACCAAGGCAATAAGTGCGATATTACAGAAACTGACAATTCTTGAGAGTGAGATTGTAACAACACCTTACAGCAGGAATGGTCATGATGGAGTAACCATCCAGTACAAGCCATCGGTTCTTGAAAAGGTTAGGGAGTGGTTGGAGGAAAACTATTATCCCACCAAGATTCCCTATACAGATTCAAAAGGAAAGCAGACGATGTGTACGGTTGTATATCGTGACATGTAAATCATGTCCTGTATAAAAAATAGAACATTGACAATTACATCCATCCACAGCAGCCATCCAGTTGTAAACGGTAAGAACGTAAATCCGCTGTGAAAGAGTGTATCGGAATATAAGGTAATGAAAGGAGGGTGATGTCATGGCAAGACTGTGGCTAAGTCCTGAGGAAGCGTCTCCTATCCTGGGAATGAAACCAGCGAAGATTCGAAATTACATGCGCAGAGGTATTTTGGACTTGGGATTGGCAATCCCGCCGGAGAAAACCGGAAAGACCATGTGGGAGTTCCGGATATACCCTGCGAAGATAGAAAAGATAATCGGTGAGAAACTGGAGCGTCCAGAGGAAGGGGAGAAACAGGAATGAGACGTAACAATGAGCCAGATAAAATGCAGCGGGCGCTGGCAATCATCACGATGGTGATGACGGTATTGTATATGTACAAATGCTGGCAGGTGGACCAGTTAATAAGGATGTTATAGGAGAGGTAAGGACAATGGATAAAGAAACCAAAGAAGTGGTATTGAGTCATATTAAGGATGGGACCTATGTTCCGGACATGCTGTACGATATTCAGAAAATAATGTCCAAGGCCGGGATGGAGCTATATGCAAAGCCATGCTGTGACCGGATTGAGGCAGCAGGCCTGGTGGACAAAGTACATGTCCTGCGGATTCAGCCATCCCCATGGAAGTTACAGGTGGATGCCGATGGCATAGAGACCTGCCGCGGGATATTGGAGGCATACCTACAGACAGAATATCTGAATGAAATGCATGAAATCATCAAGGGGTGCCGTGACTGGACCGTATCTGTCAACAACATGCTCTATTCCTTACGGAAGATAAGCAGTAAAGACCTTAAGGCTGGCCTTATGGACAACTTTGTATATAAGGTAGGAGAGGACGACGAGCAGGACGTCACGGAGCTGTTTAGGGCAGAGTTAAAGAACCGGAAAATACCGGGCAGGATATGTAAGCTGGTAAGGCGGACTGCCTTTGTAATCCAGATGTTAAGGATGTTCCCCGGTCCGCTTCAGATACTGGTACCTTTCATCAAGGAATCCTGGAAGAGCTGGAATACAGCAGGAATCGTGCCACATGTGGAGAGCAAAGGGCAATATACTAAGGCACTGAGACGTTTTACGGATATCCATGGCGGCACCCGCTGTATAGAAAGACTACAGGGAGTTGACCTGGCACGATACATATTCTTGGCTGTTAAGGTTTATGGAAAAGAGAATCATGCAGAGTTCAACCATGCAAAAGCTTATAAGTCCTGCCTGGAGATAGAGAACAGGTACCAGGAGCTTAAGCAGGTCATGGATACCATCGGCAGGCTGCCCCCAATGGAGCTGCTGAGGATGTACCCGGTTACGAAGGAATATGACGGAGAGAAGTGGGGAACAAAGGATTACTTCTATACCATGGACCGGTTAAGCCGCTTACCAGCAAACAAACCGATTGGGGATGCCCAGGACGTGGCCTGCCTCCTGTGGGACTACCAGAACTGGGACCTGTCCTTCCTTCTCCTACAATGGGAGAATGTTCTGGGAGATTTGCATGTTTACTGTAATGAGCCCGGTCCGCAGGATGAACTTCATGACAGGATGATGCGGAGGGCGGTGTGATATGGGGGCGCTACATAGAGGGGTGCATATTGTCATCGGGAATGTACTCCAATATATCACCTGGCTGACAATTTAAAATTTCACATAATTTCATTATTGTATCAACGGTTACGCTTCGGTTTTTGGTTAGGCTATCCACAGTTTTAGGGTTGAATTGATACGTGGTTCTTAAATCGATTTTTTTAATACCTTTTGATTCCATGAGGTTGAACAGCTTATCATATGAAATAGGCATGGTAAATCCTCCTTTTTGTATACATAAGTATACAATACTTTAGAGACGGAGTCAATAACATATAGTACCAAAAAGTATACAAAAATAAAGTACCATTTTTGGTACAAATGTGGATTCTATTAAAGTACCTTTATTGGTACAATGATGACCATGAGATTAAAAAATGAAAGAAGGGAAAAGACATATGAATGATTTAGTAGTAAAGAAAGTGGATTTATGCGGCGATGCGATTATGGCGGCGCAGGACAAGGATGGGCAGGTTTGGGCCGGGGTGAAATGGCTGTGCGATGGATTAGGGCTTACCGAGGACCAGATGAGAAATGAAAGAAAGAAAATCAGCAAAGATGTGGTACTGAGCAAAGGTGGGTCAAATTTAACCCTCCCTACCAAAGGCGGGAAGCAGGAGGTTTTATGCCTGCGCCATGATTTTGTTCCTCTATGGATTGCGAAAATCACAGTCACCCCCTCCATGAAGGAGAACAACCCGGAACTGGTTGACAAACTGGTGCAGTATCAGTTAAAGGCCAAGGATGTTCTGGCAGAAGCCTTCCTCTCCAAAAAGAGGGAGAAGCAGGAAAAGTCAGACCGAACTGAAATTATGATGATGAATGCCAAGAGCCGGATGGCGCAGACGTATCTCCGACTGGCAGAGGTGGATACGTTGTCCAGTACATACAAAACGATTCTCGTAGCAAAAGCCAGTGAGGTACTCTCCGGTGAAAAGCTCCTTCCCCTCCCCAAGAGCGAGCGGAATGTGTATTCTGCGGGAGAGATAGGAGCAATGTTCAATATTTCCGGCAACAAAGTTGGCAGGATTGCTAATGAGAACAATTTAAAAACAGAAGAATACGGAGAGTATCGAAGAAGCAAAAGCGAGCATTCATCCAAGGAAGTAGATACGTGGGTGTACTTTGAAACCGTAATCCCAGTCATAAGGGAAATTCTTGGCCAGGAAGTGGAAAGATGAATATTGAAAAGCTTAAACGTGAAACAAAAAAAGTCCCTAACTAACGCCAATTAGTTAAGGACGAGCATAGGCCCAGAGGCGCTATACCAAAGTTCAACCAACTAGAGTATAGCACCTCTGAGCCGGAAAGGGAAGAGGATTGACGTGGAAAATAAAGAGAATGTCACAATAATAGAGATTGACAATGCACTGTTGGATATTGAAGTTCTGGCAGAAAGAGTTCAGGTAATGGTAGACGACGTGAAACAGGGGTATTTCGATTGGGATATAGAAAGAACAGGAGAACTATGGAGGATATCGCCGCCGTATTATACCAATGCAGGTATCAAGACCGGTATAGCAAATGACATTGTATTCGACCTATTAAATAAAATCAGGGAACTACGAGAGGTTTTAGATAGTGTTTGTAAGGGAGGTATGCAGATATGACATTTCCAATTAATAAAGGAGAATTCGTTGATAAATGGCTTAAGACCATAGGGGAACATGATGATACAGACCGTGAGATGGCGGAGGCAATTGTGAGTTTGGCCAACAGGGGATATTATGCAGGCCTGGAAGCTGGCAGGAAGGAGGCAGCAGCATGCAGAGAATGATGTGTATTTCAGAGGAACAGTATGACCGGATGCTTGAAAGCTATAACGGCGCCGTGGAAGAGTTACAGGAGCTTAGAGAGCTGTTGCAGATGACCTCGGGCGACGTAGATGAAGTTGCACCGGTGCAACTCGGCCATAGGGCAGCAGAAGATAAAAAAGGAGTTGCCCGGGAATGCAGGAAAAGCATCATGAGCGCATTAAAGGATGTTGATGACCTTAAGTTTCTGCAGCGAATCTACATAAGCATATTGGTTGCCAAAAATGGAAGGGTGGGTGACTGCCATGACAAACGAGCAGCTTGTAGCACAGATTAAGGCCGGAGAGGATGTACAGAAGAACATGGAACAGCTTTATCTGCAGGTGAGGGACTACATTCATTCTGTGGCCATAAAGTACTGTAACAGCGGAGAGGTGGAGGACCTGGAGCAGGAAGGGTACCTGGCCCTCCATGCAGCCATTGAAAAGTATGACCCTGGGCAGGGGTTCAAATTCCTGACCTATGCAGCGTATTACATCCGACAGGGGATGCAACGTTACCTGCAGGTAAATGGGAGCTGCCTGCGTCTGCCGGTCCATTGCCTGGAAAAGATACAGAAGTACAATCGGTTTTGCCAATCTTTCAAGATGGAGTATGGCAGGAAACCCACGGATACTGAGATTGCAGCAGGAATGGACCTTATTTTGGAGCAGGTTTGGGAAATCAAGGAGAATGCAAGGGCGGTTCACCTGGGCAGTTTGGACGCCCCGGTGCTGGGGATAGAAGGCAGCGAGGATGCCACTGTGGGAGAATTGACTGGGGATGATACGGATGTAGAGGGAGAGGTCGTAGAACAAATCCAGGACGGGCAGCTTAAGGATACCTTGTGGGGATGTGTGGATGCTCTTCCGGACCGGCAGCCGGAAGTGATACGGAAACGGTACCAGCAGGACATGACCCTGGCTGAAATCGGAAAAACATATGGAGTCACTGCAGAGGCCGTGAGGCAGACACATGCGAAAGCATTGCGGGAATTACGGAAGCCCAGAACCGCCAAGCAGCTGCGCCCATTCCTTCCGGGAGTGGGAATCTATGAAGGCGGCATTGATAGCTTTAACAGGACGTGGACCAGCAGTACCGAAAGGGCAGCTATCAGTATGGCTGAGTCCATGGATATAGAGGAACGAAGGCGGGAGAAACACATGGAGCTGCTGGATAAGATAAGGGTGAAAGTTGCGATATCGCAACAGAAGGGAGAACAACATGAATAAAGAAGAGATAAAGAAAATTGTGGTGGACTATATAAACAAGAATGACTCGGCCAGCTATGCAGAACTGCAGTGGCTGTTTGAGGAGAAGGGCTATGACTACAAAGGAGAACTGCTGTCCTGTTCGGATGTCTGTGAACATGTGGTGTTCTGGAGTGGCTGGAATGCGGAAGCCTTTGACCTGATGACGGAGCTGTTGCATGAGGGAGTGGTCCACCGGGAGCCGGCGCATCCACTCCGGTATCTTATGGATGGGGCCGCCCTTACCCTGCCGAAGGTACGACGCGCGGTGCAGTATAAGACGGACCACTGGGCGCCGGTGATATTCGTGAAGGGGCCGGTTTCGAGGGCAGCAGAATGAGGTGCAAATTTTGCGGGGCCGACATGAGGGCCGTTACCTATAATTCAAATGGGTATGGCGAGTGATTGGTTGTCCTGGATGATTTTAACCCTGATTCCGGACTATATGAAATGGTTGGAAATGTTATGTACTGTCCGGAATGTGGAAACCTTCAGGTGAAATTAAGCAAACAAAATCGTTATTTTGATAAGTTAACTTAGAATTTTATTGCGTAATCAAGCGTCCTCTTTTTTCTCTGTATGATTCGGCGTTTGTTCTCCAGCTGTTTCAAGGCGTTTGGCTGATAAAAAGGCCTTACATTCTGCCCAGTCAGAGTCAACAAACGCGTTCTTATAGAGCCTGATTACGGTCTTATTATTAAAAATTAACCATATTTTATTATCACTCTCCCGAATATTCACAAGGTCTGCATATTGGTATTGGAAGGACATTGGGCCTTCTGTCAATAATATGCATTCGTCCTCGAAGGTAATTGTCCTGGTCCAATTTTCCTTTCCGTATGATTTTGCCAGGAGTTGATATTGCCTTTTGACAAATAAAAAATTCCTTAAAAATGCGCGATAAAAGCAATAGATGGTAAGGATTATAAAAAATATATTAAATCCGCCAGAAAGACCTAACCAGAGTAAAATCAGGCCGAATAGGGACCAAAAGATTAGAAATACGAGCCGGGCTCCTTTGAGCAGATTTTCAAACGCCCATGATTGATACAGTTTCCACGTTATGCAGTATTCATTTTTCATTATTTTCCCCTCCATTGGTATCTGATTTTTCATGTGCTCATTATGTTCAGTTTACCATAGTTTGCTTTTTTTGACAACGTGAGATACCCTTCTCGACCAGTCATCTATTATTGAAGAGGTATATAAAAAGGAGATATCGGGTGGTATTATGGTGGCTGTTTGCACACCAGAATTAAAATTTGGAGGACGAAAATGACAGAAAAGCAGATTAGAGATGAGGCAATGCGCAAGGTGATGTGGGAGGTTGGACATACCAATAACGATGTGACCAGATACATATCGAACGCAGTTGCCAATCAGGTTGTAAGGGATGAGAGTGGCGGATGGACTCCGGTAGCGGAGCGGTTGCCGGATAAACCAGGAGACTATTGGGTTACAATGAGACATTTAGACGGTAGTGTGACCACAGTGAAAATGTTTTGGAGTCCTAACTGGCCCCATGAAGATGCATGGAATGAAGTGGTTGTCGCATGGCAGCCATACTATTGCCCGGAGCCATTTGTTCCACAAAACTGAAATTTTAGGAAGGTAAAAATATGGATAGGATTCTGAAAACGTGCTGGTGGTATATGATACTTGCGCTGGTATGGCAGGGATTGGAGTTGTTAATATACCACCAGATACAGTCAAGAGTGTTTGACGACATTATGGGACTCTTGTATTTGCCCTTTATCTATGGGGCAATAGATTAAAATATTACAGATTTGGTTAACAATTTTAAAAATCATATCATAATGTTTATGTGCATTTGTTTTGGTGTAACGGCGCAAGCCTTTACATACAGCAACTGGTTAATTCAAACCCAACACATGCTTATAATATGTCACGATATGAATGCATGAGGTGTTGGACTCACAGGGCGGAGCTTTCTGACCAACCTCCGCCCGGAAAGGAGGGGTTAATTTTGAATCGGATGAAATTGAGAAAAATAGAATATAAAATGACTAAGGAAGTCTTATCATACTTTTAAATGGAGGGCAGGTAAAGGATGTCGGAAGACTATAGTTTAAGACAATATGCGCTGGCTTATGCGAAGATGGGGATGGCAGTGTTCCCCTTGGTTCCGAAATCCAAGAATCCTGCCACACAACACGGATTTCAGGATGCCACAACGGATTTTAACCAGATTGACAAGTGGTGGAAGAAGAATCCGAATTATAACATTGGAATAGCAACTGGCCAAGTTAGCGGCGGACTTATTGTCATTGATTTGGATATTGACAAGGAAAAAGGAAAGTATGGCAACGAGACTTTAAGGGACTGGGAAGCAGAGCAGGGGCAACTGCTAGATACATGTCGGACGATAACCGGTAGAGGCGGGTATCACCTTCTTTATAGAGCGGATAGGGAAATACTTTGCAGCACAAATGATGAAAAAGCAGTTGACATACGCGGGGACGGCGGTTACTTCGTGGCGCCACCCAGTATACATGAAAATGGTAATCGGTATGAATGGGAACAGGCCCCGGATGAATTTGTCTTAGAACAGGCAAATGACCTTGTTTATGAGTTCATTGATTTTGTTAGGCCTGAAAAGAAAAAGAAGTCAACCTTTTCAGTTCCAGAGGAAATACCGGAAGGCAGCCGGGATAATACCATCTTCCGCCTGGCCTGCAGCTTACAGGCCAAAGGATTGTCAAATGAGGCTATCATGGCTGCGGCAATGAAGGAGAACGAGACCAGATGTGTCCCGCCTATGACGGATAAAGAGGTTGAACAGAAAGTGGAGAGTGCCCTTAAGTACCAGAAGTCCACGGCTCCATATTCAGGGAAGGCCCTGCCACCTAAAGAAGGAATAACTCAGTTTGTGGATGCTCCCATGCAGCTTAGATGCGAGGACTGGATATGCAATGAGAAAGGTGTGTATAAGTGGGTGCTGGGCAAGAAGGATACAGACCCGCCGATTCTCATAGATGTTTCCTACCAGCAGATTCTTCCCATAGGTATTACGGAGAATATAGAGACCGGAGAACAGAAGTATGACATAGCATTCAGCGTCAGGAGGTACGGAAAATTCATGTGGAAGGATATCAAGGTGGAACCGGCAGTATGCTGCTCCAAGACTAAGATTGTCACGCTTGCTAACCTGGGAGTGGTCGTCAACGACCAGAAGGCAAAGAATCTTGTTAATTACATATCTGACATGTACAGGATAAACGAAGACAGCCTGCCGGTTACGAAGGCCGTGTCCCATTTCGGATGGATTGGGAAGCAGTTCTTTCCCTACGTCAAGGACATCGTGTTTGATGGTGATAATGCGCAGGTAAAAACCGTGCAGGCCGTAGGCCCCCACGGTTCATTTGATATCTGGCAGAAGGAGTGTATGGAATATAGGAAGAACCTATTTGTACGGCTGCTGATGGACGCAAGTCTGGCTTCCATCCTGATTAAGAAAATCAACTGCCTGTGTTTTGTACTTCATCTCTGGGGAGCCTCTGGAACGGGAAAGACCGTTGCCTTCATGGTGGCGGCCTCCATCTGGGGGATTCCGGACGAGCTTATTCTGTCCGTGGATTCTACCATTAATTATTGTACAAGCCGTGCGGCCCTCATGAAGAGCCTTCCGGTTTTCGTGGATGAGACGCAGCTTTCAAGGGGGAGCCTGGAGAAGTTGATTTATGCGATGACGGAGGGAAAGGAGAGAGGAAGGCTGTCGAGGAACAGTAGCGAGAAGGACCGGAAGACCTGGGAGAATGTGTCGTTTTTTAATGGGGAGCAGCCGATTGTGGGAGAACAATCTGGGGCCGGCGCAGTCAACCGCGTGATTGAACTGGAGATTGATAATCCGTTATTTACAGACTTTGCGCATGTCCTGGAGACTGTCAGAGAACATAATGGACATGCAGGAGAGAAGTTCGTACAGCATGTTCAGGGGATTCCGGACGCGGAACTGATAAGACGGCACAAAAGCCTTTGCCAAAAACTGTCCATCCTGGCACAGAGCACGGGAAAGCAGGTGCAGAGCCTCGCCTGTATCCTCCTGGCGGACCAGCTGGCCGGGGAATGCCTGTTCCCAGGGGAGAAGGCCGTTGACCTGCTAGAAGGGATGGGATTCCTTAAAAGGGAGGCAGAGGTGTCTCAGGCCGAGAGAGCATATCAGTTCATCATTGACTGGATTGCTGCGAATGAGAATCTATTCGACCCAATGTACAGTAATAAGATTTTGGGAAAAATAGCGCCAGACCATTGCATGTTTAACCAGTTTGAGCTGATGCAGGTATTGGAGGAGAACGATTTTAATTTTGATGCGGTCAAGAAAGAGTGGTCAGTTTCTGGATATCTGGAACGTGCAAGCGACGGAAGGTATGCTTCTTTAACGACTGTTGCAGGAAAAAAGACAAGGGCCAGGTATGTGAAGATTATCCTTCAACAGCCTAAATCCTTTGAAGAATATGAGGATTATACTGGCCTTGATGACCCGTTTAATGAAAAAATGCGAGATTAATTGGCATAAAAGTGGCAAAAAGCGAGAATGCGAGAACTATGCGAGACTAAAAAAGTGTAGAGTTTATAAGGGTTTTCACTATGAGTCTCGCAATCTCACATATATATCTGTTATAGAGACATATATACATTTTATATTACATGGCGGGACATGCCTTACACACGCAGTATTAATATATAGCTCCTTAAAACAGAAATCCATGCGAGAATGCGAGAACATGACCGTAAACCCGCATAGAATAAGGGCTTTTTAAGGCTCGCTACTAATGAAAAGACTGAGAGCCTGGTGCGATTATGAGAGATTTTTTCAGGAAAAATGAGAGAACTTGGCACCCTAAGAAGAAAGGAAGAAGCGATTATGAAGAAGATAAACAGGATTATGATGGTACAGAGCATGGTAAACACCCTGGTGGACAGCATTAAAGAATATGAGACCTTTGAGAACAAGAACGGATATCCGCCTATGTACGGCAACTCTGAGCAGTACAACACGAAGGAATCCATCAAGAGACGAATTGTCCAGGCCAGGGCGGAGCTGAATCAGCTGGCCAGAGAATTGTAGGGAAAGGCGGGAGTAGATGACAGCTAAGGAGTACTTAAGTCAGTTAGGGGTACTGGACCAAAAGATAAAGCATAAGAAACAGGAATTAAGGGAGGCAAGGGGAACCCAAGGGATACATGCCAAGAAAAATGGAAGTGAAGTGGAAAATGTGCAGACTTCATTTGGCAGTGCCCAAGGGAACCAAACAGAGGCACAGGCGTTAAGGGTGGTAAGTCTGGAGGAAGATATAGAAAACCGTATAATACAGTACATGGAGTTGAAGCATAGGCTGATTGACGAGATACATGATATAAATGATAGTCTTTTTATTGACATTCTGTACCGACGATATGTCCGTAATGAGAGGAACTTTACCCAAATAGCCTGCGACATGGGGTATACATACAAGTACATCATTAATAAACACGGGGAGGCCCTGATGGCATTTGAACGGGCGCACCCGGAACGTCTGATAGACAATCCGTAAATGATGGAAAACGGATGGAAAACATTTTGAAAAAACATGATATAATAGGATTATGAAATTGGGCCTACCGGAAACGGCGGGCCTTTCCTTATTGTCCTTGCTGGGTGAAACCTAGACTGGCAGGGCCTCCCTTTCTATGCTGGGGCTTTTCTTTTGTCGGTTTATGGAGTATGATGAAACCTGTCTTTCGGAGTTGAACTAAAAAAATGGTGCTAAGCCATGGGTTAGAACCTATGACTTAGCACTCTATTTATG
>NZ_JADNMD010000005.1:0-339979 GCF_015556325.1 Clostridium sp. 1001283B150225_161107_B6
GGCCTGATGGTCAAGCGGCTAAGACGACGCCCTCTCACGGCGTAAACCCGGGTTCGATTCCCGGTCAGGTCATGAAAAAACAAGCAGAATGAACTGCTTGTTTTTTTGTTGTGTTTTGCTATCTGTCCTTCGCACAACCGTTGTTTTGTTTTCCCTCTGTTTCCATCCGTTTCCGTGTTTCCGCATCAACCAGTCCGCGCAGGGTTTCCAGACGCTGGTCCCGGTCAAAGTATTCCGTTCCGTAGTTCAGATTGAATCCATAATCAAATCCGGCCGGATTTCTTCCCTGGCTGTGCTGGATGATGGTTTCCGCTTTATCAAGGGCCTTTACAAACCTGGCTTCCGGGGTAATGCCCCGGCTGTATTCCTCCCACAGCCCGGCCACCTCGTCCCCGGCTCCTCCTTCCGGCAGGAACCTGCATATGCGCTGTACATCGGCCCGTTCCTGGTTCAGCTTATCTTCTGCATCCGGCCTCAGTACAGCTGATATATCTCCGCTGTACCGTTCCCCCAGGTCATGGACAAGGCACATCATCAGCACCTTTTCCCGGTCCAGTTCCGGGAATTCCCTGCACAGCACCCCGGCAAACAGAGCCAGACGCCAGGAATGCTCTGCTGTGCTCTCCTGC
This sequence comes from Clostridium sp. 1001283B150225_161107_B6, assembly GCF_015556325.1. Lineage (NCBI taxonomy): Bacteria > Bacillati > Bacillota > Clostridia > Eubacteriales > Clostridiaceae > Clostridium > Clostridium sp. 1001283B150225_161107_B6. The sequence goes on from NZ_JADNMD010000005.1 coordinate 630, forward strand.
CGCCCCTCTGCTGTCCAGGCTGTGCGCAAAGTGGACTTAAGTCCCTCAGCCTCCTTTATGAAATCCGTATATGCCTTTCCCTCGAAACATCCCTCGCCGCAGCTTCTCATAGCACCTTCTCATTCCAATCCTTAATATAGGTTTTTCACCTTGAATTCCTTCTCCAGTTCCCTTCTCTGGTCCTTCTTGGCAATGTCTGCCCGTTTGTCATAGAGCTTCTTACCGCGGGCCAGGCCCACCTCCACCTTTACCAGGCTGCCCTTAAAGTACACCTGGAGAGGAACCAGGGTATAGCCCTTTTCCGCAATCTTACCGTTCAGCTTCATGATTTCGTATTTATGCAGCAGCAGCCTTCTGACGCGCAGCGGGTCCTTATTGAATATGTTTCCCTTCTCATAAGGGCTGATGTGCATACCGCACACATACACCTCGCCTCTGTCAATCTTCACAAAGGCTTCCTTTACGCTGCATTTCCCCATCCGGATGGATTTTACCTCTGTGCCAAAGAGCTCGATTCCAGCCTCGTATTTCTCGTCAATGAAATAATCATGGTATGCCTTCTTATTGTTCGCAACCAGTTTAATACTTTCCTTCCCCATGGTATTTCCCTTTCTTTCTAGTCATGATTGCCTGTATGACTTACAGCCTTACACGGAAGCACCCTTGCCCGGGCTTATATCCCAGTCCCTGGACAGGATAAAGTCCACTGTCCGGAGCAGACGGTCCGTGGACGCCACCTGGACCCGTATGGGCTGGCCCAGCTTAAATGTTTTCCTGGTCATCTCTCCCACCAGTTCGTAATGCTGTTCATCAAATATATAATAATCATCCCGCAGCTCGCTTATGCGCACCAGCCCTTCCACCGTGTTGGGCAGCTCCACATACAGGCCCCAGTTGGTGACGCCTGATATAACGCCGTCAAACTCCTGACCGATAAACCCGGACATATACTCGCATTTCTTAAGCTTGTCCGTCTCCCGCTCCGCTTCCTCCGCCCAGCGCTCCAGAGCTGACGTCTGCATGGCAACGCCCGGCAGAATGGCCTCATAATGGCTGACCCGCTTATCCCCCAGCCCGCCCTTCAGGCTTTCCTTAATAATGCGGTGAATCTGTAGGTCCGGATATCTTCGGATAGGCGAAGTAAAATGTGTATAGTACCTGGCAGCCAGGCCAAAATGGCCGGAGCACAGGGTGGTATACTTTGCCTGTTTCATGGAACGCAGGGTCAGCCTGGAGAGAAGCACCTCCTCAGGCGTGCCCTCTATCTTGTCCAGAAGCTTCTGCAGTTCCTTGGGATGAATCTCCCCCTGCTGAAGCCGGATGAAATATCCAAAATTATGGATAAAGGTCCCCAGCTGCTTCATTTTCTCCGGGTCCGGATTATCATGGGTCCGGTAGAGGAATGGAAGAGACTGCCAGAAATAATCCTCTGCCACTGTCTCATTGGCTGCCAGCATGAAATCCTCGATGATTTTTGTGGCGGCGTTGCGCTCATAGGGCTTGATTTCCAGCGGCTTTCCCTGGGCATCCAGAAGAATTTTGCTCTCCGGGAAATCAAAATCAATGGCCCCCCTTTTCCTCCTCTTTTCCCTGAGTATATCGGATACCTCCTTCATCAGCCTGAACATGGGCACAAATCCCTCATATTCAGCCATGACCGCCTCGTCCTCATCCGTGACAACGGCATTCACTGCCGTATAAGTCATCCGCCGGTCCACGTGAATCACGGATTCCGCAATTTTGTGGTCCAGCACATTCCCCTGTTCATCCAGTTCCATGATGCAGCTTAAAGCCAGGCGGTCCGTGCCTGCATTGAGGGAACAGATTCCATTGGACAGCTTATGGGGAAGCATGGGAATCACCCGGTCCACCAGATAGACGCTGGTACCCCTTTTTAACGCCTCCTTGTCCAGCGGGCGGCCTTCCTTTACATAATGGCTTACATCCGCAATGTGGACTCCCAGGATATACCCGCCCTGTCTGCCTCTGCACAGGGTCACTGCATCGTCCAGGTCTTTGGCGTCCTCTCCGTCTATGGTGACTGTGCGCAGTCCCCTTAAATCCAGACGGCCCGCCAAATCGCCGGTCCAGTCTTGGGGTGAAGTCAAATCCCCAATGCCGTATGGTCCGTCCCAGGTCTTCTCGTCCCCGGCAGGGCCAGGCACCGCCACTTCATCCGGGCAGCCCTCCACCTCGTCCATGACCTCCGGCGGAAACTCCTCCGGCAGTCCATAGGCCCTGACAATGGAAAGGATGTCTGTTCCCGGGTCATTGACATGGCCCAGAATCTCGGTCACAACGCCCTCAGGCTTATGAGATGCATCCCCGAAATCTTTAATCCGGGCCACCACCTTATGTCCGGTGACAGCTCCCATATCGCAGCCCTGGGGAATAAAAATATCCTTGGAAATCTTCTGGTTATCCGGAATCACAAATCCAAAGCCCTTGCTCTTCTGGTAATACCCAACCACCTCTTTGTTGGCATGCTCCAGCACTTTAAGCACAGAGCCTTCAGCCCTGCGTCCGTTTCCCGGTCCCTGGGATTCCACCACAATCTGGACTTTGTCCCCGTGAAGGGCCGCGCCTGTCCTGTCCTCAGGGATGAACACATCCTGCTCCATGCCTTCCACAGCCACAAAGCCAAAGCCCTTGGGATGTCCGGAAAATATGCCGTTAATGGAAAACACCTCCGGTTTTCCATATTTTCCCTTCTTGGAAATTCCGATTCTTCCCTCTGACACCAGATAATCCAGTACCTGGGTCAGTTCATCTCTCTGTGATTTGGGAATCCCCAGAAGCATGGCCAGCTCCTTTGCCTTCATTGGCACATAGGACTTGTCATTCATCACTTCCTCCAGCATCTTTCCCCGCTGTTCCAATATTTCTTTTTCCATATGACCTCTTTCTTAAAAATATCCGGCCTGTCCTGAAACAGGCCGAAATCCGCCTGAATGAAATAAAACACCCTTATATGAATACAAGGGTGTTTTTGTCACTTATCCTTCTGTTATCTTAATTACCCCAGGACCTTAAGAAGCACGTTCAGGGCAATGGTAATGAGCATGAATGCAATGGCTCCATACCTGGTAAAGTGCTCCAGCGCACCTTCCATGGAACGGCCTCTGTTCTTACTCCAGTAACTGTCTGTGGAGATACCGCCAATTGCGCTCCCCAGTCCGTTGGACTTACCTTCCTGCATCAGGATAACCACTGATATTGCAACACCAAGAATTACATATATGATTGACAAAATAACGTGTATTACTGACATCCGCCTGCACCTCTCCATTTTCTTATAGTCAAACAAAGGTATTTTATCATACTTTGTCCTAAAACACAACCTGTTTTCCCATATTTTTATAGGTAAGACGCCGCGCAGCCCATTGCGCCAACCGGGTTCAGACTGCCTGGGAACAAATGAGGGAAAGGGTTCCCTCGAAAATCACATCCCCAAATCCCGCGGGGACAATAAAATGCTGCCCCTTTGAAACCGGGATACCGTTGACGCTTCCCTCTCCGTCCAGGATACTCACATTTGCAAAGCTGTCCCCGTAATTCTCCGTCCAGCGGCCTGTTATGTCTATCTTATCTGCAGTATAGTAAGCACAGGTTACAAGATGTACTTTTTTACCGCTGTCCGTTTCCTTCACAACTGCCGGTTTGGCGTCCGGGTCCTCCTTAAAAGGCGCTTCTATCACATCAATGCTTTCCTTTACATGGAGCTGCCTGGGTTTTCCGCCGGACAGCCTGTCGTAGTCATAGACGCGGTATGTAATATCGCTGCTCTGCTGCGTCTCCAGCACCAGGGTGCCGCCCTTTATGGCGTGGACGCATCCGGGATTAATCTGGAAAAAGTCGCCCTTCCTGACAGGTATTTCCCGTATAAAATCCTTCCAGCGCTTCTCCTCAATCATCTGCTTAACTTCATTCCTGTTTCCTGCATGGTGTCCAATCACAATGGTTGCATCCGGGTCGCAGTCCAGGATATACCAGCATTCAGTCTTACCCAGGGAGCCGTTTTCATGCTCCGCAGCATAAGCATTGTCCGGATGGACCTGTATGCTTAAGTCGCTTTTGGCGTCAATGATTTTAACCAGCAGCGGAAATTCCTTATGACAGCCTGCCGCAGCCCCAAACCACTCAGGGTGGCTCTCCCACAGGGAGCTTAAGCTCTGTCCTTTCCATGTCCCGCCGGCAATACGGCAATCCCCGTTCTTATGGGCGCTTATGGCCCAGCACTCGCCTGTGCTGCTGCTGGGGATATCATAACCGAACACGTCCTTAAGACGGGTGCCACCCCAGATGGCTTCCTTAAAAACAGGTTCCATAAACAGTAATTCTCTCATGTCTCTCTCCTTATTTTTCCCCTTTTTGATGCAATCAATGCATCTTCTTACATCATACCCTGCTTTTTCCGGTTGTCAAGAATTAAATGGGACAGGGAGGGGATTTTCCGGGCAAAACAGCGCCCGGATACATTCCCTCCCCTCTGCCTTTCACCAGCGGGAATTTTTGTCCGTACCAGCCTCCCCGCTTTTCCTCAGGGGCAATCAGCCTTCCAGGTTTTCCTCAATGCGCAGCAGCTGGTTGTATTTGGCCACGCGGTCAGAACGGCAGGGAGCGCCGGTCTTAATCTGCCCTGCATTGACTGCAACTGCAATATCCGCAATGATGGAATCCTCTGTCTCGCCGGAGCGGTGGGATATGATGGTGCCGAAACCAGCCCTCTTAGCCATCTCAATGGCCTCAAAGCTCTCTGTCAGCGTACCTATCTGATTTACCTTCACCAGGATGGCATTTCCTGCTCCCAGCTCAATGCCCTTTGACAGCCGCTTTGTATTGGTGACAAACAGGTCATCCCCTACCAGCTGGATGCGGTCGCCCAGCTCCCTGGTAAGCATTTTCCAGCCCACCCAGTCCTCCTCCTGGAGTCCGTCCTCAATGGAGCAAATGGGAAACGCTTCCACAAGGCGTCTGTAGTAATCCACCATCTCCTGTGCGCTGCGGCGGATTTCCTTTCCCGCCATACGGCTTTCCCCCGGAAACAGGTACATGCCGCTGGCTTCGTCGTAGAGCTCGCTGGACGCAGCGTCAATGGCAATTTTCATGTCCGTTCCCGGCTTCAGCCCGCTCTTTTCCATGGCCCTTACCAGAAATTCAAGGACCGCCTCGGAGTCCTTAAGGTCCGGCGCAAAGCCTCCTTCATCTCCTACTCCGGTGCTGTACCCTTCTTCCTTCAGAAGCTTCTTTAATGTGTGATAGACCTCTGCGCACATCCTCAGACGCTCCGCAAAGCAGCAGGCCCCGTAGGGCATAATCATGAATTCCTGCAAATCCACTGTATTGTCAGCGTGTTTTCCTCCGTTGAGAATATTCATCATGGGAATGGGAAGAGTGGATGCATGGATTCCGCCCAGATACCTGTAGAGAGGCATCCTAAGCTCATTGGCTGCGGCCCTGGCCACTGCCATGGACACACCCAGTATGGCATTGGCTCCCATCTTTCCCTTGTTCTCCGTACCGTCCGCATCCAGAAGCAGACGGTCTATGCGCCGCTGGTCCAGAGCGCTTTCAAAGAGCACTGCCTCGCTGAGCACTGTATTCACATGTTCCACGGCTTTCCGTACTCCCAGTCCGTTGTACCGGTCCCCGCCGTCCCGAAGCTCCACTGCCTCAAATTTACCAGTGGAAGCCCCGGAGGGAACAGCAGCCCTGCCTGCAGCTCCTCCTGTCAGGCACACTTCCACTTCCACCGTGGGATTCCCCCTGGAATCCAGTATCTCCCTGCCGGTTACAGCCTCTATCTCCAATTCGTTTACCATAAAAAAATGACCTCCTCATATCAATCTTATCATTGATATAAGGATAGCCATCTTTTAACATTTTATGTATGGAAAGTCTTTGCACTCCTAATTCGTCCTGGCCCCGTCCGCACCCACGGTAAATCCATCAGGCGTAACAGCGGATACCAGCATGGCCCCCGACGGGTCACAGTAATAGAGCTTATCACCCCAGGATATCCAGCCGGTCTTCATATATCCGTCCTGGTCAAAAAAATACCACTTATAATTAATGTACTGCCATCCGTTTGCCGTGTAGGTGCCGTCACCTTTCTGGTACCACCAGCCCCGGTCATCCCTGAGCCACTGGCCGTTCACCCTGGCCAAATCTTCTTCTGTTATCTCGATATAAGGCGATTCCTGCCAGTCTCCGGCATTATTCCTGGAATCCATGGCCCTTACCTTAAAATAGTAAGTGCCTGCCTTTGGAAACTTGCCGGAAAAATCATAGCTGTTTTCCTTTACCGTATAGGTGGCGCCAATGCCGTCCTCATAGGAATTGCCGCCTCTGCGGCACAGACGGACCTTGTAATTCTTCGCCAGACTCATATGGTCCCAGTGGGCCACCCCGTTGTCTTCATCCCACAACAGGCCGCTTACATCCAGGTCCTCATCATCCTCATCCAGCTTATCCAGCCTTACCACCAGAACCATTTCTTCCTTGTCGCTCTTGGTGGAGCTGGATACATACTTGACCGTATCGCCGGAAAATGAAAATGCGCTCTTTCCTGATTTCTTAAAGTAGTAATCACTGTCAGCGGAAAGCCATATCTCAACCTTAGGCTTATCCCCGCCTACCCAGTTATCGCCCTCGTTAATAATATCCACGCTCTCAATGGAACACTCCCCGTCCTCCAGTGTCACGTCCACGCTGCCTCCGATTTCTCCTGCCTGGATATCTGATGTGAAATTCAGCTTGATTTTCCCCACCGGGGTCCTTTCCTCCTTTGCAAAGGCTGTAAAGGACAGCGCGCAGGTCATAATCAGAGCTGCCCCTGCCAGCACGGCACATGCCCCTCTTTTTCTCATTTGAACCTCCTCCTTCCCGCTTTTGTCTGTTTCCCTATTATAGCACATATCACAGTCTTCTGCCATCCTCCTGCACACCAAACTTGTTCCATTTTCATATAGTATAGTATGCCGGGGATGTGAATGGACATCCGGCCTATAAAGAAACAGATACAGGGGGATTGCTTTTGATAACCATTAGTCTTTGTATGATAGTAAAGAATGAGGAGGCCGTGCTGGAACGGCTCCTTAAGACCATGTCCGAGGTGGCCGACCAGATAGTAATCATGGATACCGGCTCCACGGACCGGACAAAAGAAATAGCCGCCCGTTACACGGATGAAGTCTACGATTTCCCATGGAAGGATGACTTTGCCGCTGCCAGAAACGCTGCCTGCCGTAAAGCGGTGATGGACTACTGGATGTGGATGGATGCTGACGATGTGATGGAACCGGAGCACGCTGCCCGTTTAAAGAAACTGAAGGAAACCCTGGACCCCTCTGTGGATGTGGTGATGATGAAATATCTCACTGGTTTTGACGCAAACGGAAGGACCTCCTTTTCCTATTACAGGGAACGCCTCTTAAAGAACCGCAAGGGTTTCCAGTGGCAGGGCCGGGTCCATGAAGCAGTATCCCCTTCCGGCAGCATCCTTTACACTGATATCGAGATTCAGCACCGGAAGGAAAGAGCCGGAGATAAGGACCGCAACCTGCGGATATACGAAACCATGCTGAAGGAAGGGGAACTTCTGGAACCCAGGCACCAGTTCTATTATGCCAGGGAGCTGTATTATCATAGGCGCTATGAAGATGCGGTACGGGCTTTCAGGGCATTTCTCCGGGAACCGGAGGGCTGGACGGAAAACAAAATAGATGCCTGCCTCCATCTGGCACTGTGTGAGGAGCAGCTTGGAAATGCGGAAGAAGCCATGGAAGCACTTTTTAAAAGCTTCCTGTATGACAGGCCCCGGGGTGAAGCCTGCTGTGAACTGGGACGGATGAAAATGACGGAAGGAAAATACAAGGAGGCTGCTTATTGGTATACGCAGGCATTGTCGTCGCAGCCGCCGGAACAGACAGGCGCCTTTGTCCAAAAAGACTGTTATGGTTTCCTGCCCGCCATCCAGCTGTGCGTGTGCTACGATCGTCTGGGAGACCACCGCAGGGCATGGCATTATCACCTGAAATCACAAAAGCTTAAGCCTGAGCACCCTTCTGTCAGGCAGAACCAGACCTACTTTGAGCACATACTGAAACAGCCGGCGGAGGGGCAGCCTTCCGCACAATAAAATAAGGAGAGGTTATTATGTATTTTAATTTTCCAAACGGAATGAATCGAAATGATAATATGGAACAACGCAGACCATGTGGATGCCCCAGAAACAACGGTTTTCCGGGTAATGGAGGCTGCCCCGGGGGCAATGGATTCCCGGGTCAGGGAAGATGCCCGGAAGACGATGTGTTTCCGGTTGACGACGGCTGCCCGGACAGTAACATAGCAGCAGACGACAATGGCTGTCCGGGAAACAACGGCTTTTCCGGCGTAAATACTTCTGGCTGCGGCAATTCAGGAGGGGGCTTTCCGGGCGGCAATCCCGGCAGCTGTAATCCTGGCTGCGGCAATCCCGGCGGGGGCTTCCCGGGCAGTTGCTTCCCAGGCGGCTGTCCCGGACCCAGAGGTCCCCAGGGACCTGCCGGACCAACCGGAGCACAGGGGCCAATGGGACCCAGAGGCTGCCCAGGAGCACAGGGACCTGCCGGACCGACCGGAGCAATGGGACCTCAGGGCTATGTAGGCCCCACAGGGCCCACAGGGCCAATGGGACCCAGAGGTTTTACCGGTGATACAGGCGCCCAAGGCCCCCGGGGGCCTCAGGGAATGCCGGGACCTCAGGGAACAGCTGGAAATACAGGTGCTGCCGGAAGCCAGGGACCTCAAGGGCCACAGGGAGCCACAGGACCTGCCGGACCGCAGGGCATTCAGGGCAGCCAGGGGCCCCAGGGACCTCAGGGCAGCACTGGAGCCACAGGACCTCAGGGACTGGCCGGCGTAACCGGGCCTACCGGCATGACCGGGCCCATGGGACCTGCCGGACCTACCGGAGCTGCAGGCGCTGCAGGCGTTCAGGGACCCGCCGGCGTAGCCGGGCCTACCGGACCAATGGGACCTGCCGGAGCCACGGGTGCTGCCGGCATTCAGGGGCCTGCCGGAACAACAGGAGCCACCGGGGCTACCGGAGCAACTGGGGCTACCGGAGCTACCGGAGCCACGGGGGCTGCCGGAACTGCCGGAATTCAGGGTCCTACCGGAGCCACCGGCCCTACAGGGGCAACTGGGGCTACCGGAGCCACAGGCGCTACCGGAACTACCGGCGTCACTGGTGCCACAGGGGCCACAGGGCTCGCTGTCACTGCTGACAACATGAACGCCCAGAATACAGCTGCAGCCGCCATCGCTGTTATTGTAGGCGGAACAGCGGTCCCGCTCCCAAATGACCAGATACTCAACCGTTTCACTGTAAATGCTGCCAATACCATATTTACGGTACCGGTAACCGGCACTTACCTTATCACCTATACCATTAAGACAACAGCCGCCCTGCTCATGTCCTCGCGTGTTCTTTTGAATAATACACCCATGGCAGGTACCATCGATGCTCCGGCAGTTGCTACCGGCCAATTCTCAGCAACACGAATCAACACCCTTACCGCAGGAGATACACTGGAGCTTCAGCTCTTTGGTCTGCTGGGCACTGCTGTCCTTCAGGCCGGCACAGGAGCCTCACTTGTCGTCATCCGGCTGGCATAATGCCGGACCTGTATATCCATCAAAATCATAAGGAGAGACCATTATGTATTATGATTATCCAGATAATATAAATCCGCAGCAATCCAGCTGTGCACCACCCCAAACAGGCTTCCGCCCGGATAACTGCGGCGGACGCAGGGACAGATGCTGGTGCGGCCCATGCAGCCCATGCCAGCCCCCCAGCTGCTGCCCGCAGACCGGGCCCACAGGACCTATGGGGCCTCAGGGACCTCAGGGACCAATGGGGCCCAGAGGCTGCCCCGGAGTACCTGGCCCTACCGGGCCCACCGGAGCCATGGGACCTCAGGGTTATGTAGGCCCCACCGGGCCCATAGGACCCACTGGACCGCAAGGAATTCCGGGCATAACCGGGGCAACCGGCACTGCCGGACCTACCGGACCACAGGGAGCCCAGGGCATACCCGGGCCCACCGGACCGCAGGGACCCACCGGCCCCACCGGCGCCTCTGAAACCATCACCATCCGCAACACCACTACAAGCGAACCCGGTTCTCCGGCCGTAGTTGTAGACATAACCGGTTCCCCCGACCATATTCTGGATTTCTATCTTCCGCGCGGAGCTACCGGCGCTACCGGCGCAACTGGAGCTACCGGACCTGCAGGCGCCTCCGGCTCCCAGGGAATCACTGGACCCACCGGGCCAATCATAATAAGAAAACGGCTAAATACACGTTATATCAATAAAATAAGAGCTTATCACTTTACCGGACAAGCGCCGCCCAAGTAGAGACTACGGGCGGCGTTTTCCGTTGTGAGGCGGAAAGGAGGATATTTCTTATATCCATGCTTCGGGCCAAGTTGACCCGAAGCCGTTGTGGGGCTGACTGTAAAAGTTAGGCCCTTTTTTTCATGCCAAAATGAAGGAGGTAAACGAATGGCAGAGGATAAAAAAGATTTGAAGCCGGAGGAACAGGGACAGAGCGGCCCCGCCGTTTCCGAAGCTCCGGCTCCACGGAAGGAGGAGCCCCCGGCGCAGGAGGTTAAAACTTCGGCCCCAGTGCAGGAAACCGAGAAGGCGGACACCCCTGCCGTAGAAAAGACTGACACCCCGGGCCCGGCTGACAAGAGCCGCCCCGGAAATGTCATTGATATTTCCGGCGCTATGATTGATAAGTTTCTCTGCAACGGCGGTGCTCCAACAATATCAATCAGGTGGCAATCCACGCCAACACCTACGGCGTGTACCCGGACGAGATAGCCGGGCTTCAACAGGACTATGCCGAGCTGTGGGGGCGCATGAACGATATACTCAAACAGCTTTCCGTTATCACTGAAATGTAAGATATAATACCATACAAAAGGAGCTTAGGGAAATGTCCTAAGCTCCTTTCAATACACTATCCTTAACTAGTTTAGCTAATTCATCATAATTTGATGAATCGGTGATAACTTGGAAAGAACAAAATTCTTCGTTTAAAGCAAGTTCGAGCTGTTTGAATGAATCTTTTGGTTTCTCCACATAATCACCATAAAACTCTAATCCTGTAACAAATCTTTTCAAAACAGCTTTAATAGCTTCAACGGATTCATCTACACCTATCCACTTACGTTCTAGTTGATATGCCGCATCTAATGTAGTACCTGAACCACAAAAACAATCGAGCACATAATCACCTTTGTTTGATGAAGCTGCTACTATACGTTTCATTAAATCTATATTTTTTTCAGTCGGATAACCTGTCGTTTTAACATTTTGGTTTACGGAATCCCTAAAATCCAACCAAATATCTTGAACAGGAATTCCTGCACTATCATCAAAATATACTTTCCGTCTAGGATTTCCAGTTGGCGACCAATAAATTTCGCCATTAGCGTCAAGTTCATCTAATTTTTCGGGAGTAAATTGCCAGTGTTTTCCCTCGGGAGGCATTTTGCCTCTCCACGGTAAGCCGGTGGCTCCATTACGTGTCCCTGGAGCATGAATAGGTACTTTTTTGTATCTTTTTCCAGTCGCTTCATCAACGCATGGATACTGCTTTATAATGTTTTCCGCACTCCATGAAGCATATGGACGATTCCATACATATTTTTCTGACTTTGAATAAAATAGTATGTAATCCGATATATTTCCATAAGTATTTTTTGTGTAATTTTTGTTACTGCATTTTTTCCTGGTAATAAACGCCCTAAAATTTTGTTCTCCAAAAATTTCATCCATTATAAGTTTTATTTGGAAAGCCATATTACCATCTAAATGAACATAAATAGAACCATCATCAGATAGCAATTCCTTTAATAGAATAAGACGTTTTCTTAAAAATTCTATATATTGTCCACCACATAAAATATCGCTATATGCATGAGTTTGGTTTTTAGAATTAAAAGTACTACGTGTAGCAAATGGAGGATCAATATATATTAATTTAATTTTGCCAAGAAAATTTTTTTCAGCTAATAGTTGATGTAATACATCAAAATTGTCGCCCCAATAAAGAAAATTTTCACTCGCTACACCATTTGTTGAATTTATGCTAAAACCTTTACAATGTTTCTTAAATGAGGCTGTTAATATCTTTTCAACACTATCTTTTCCTTCATATTCAAGCCTAATTCCAATTTTTTTTATATCTTCAGAAAAATCAGGAGAGTTAGTTATATTAGGTATTCCTGTTGCCATATATTAATCACCAATTATCCAATCCATAGTAATTCTTTCAGGAATCATCCTTAAAGTGACTACTTTAATTTTATTGCCCCAACGTTCTTCAAGTTTTGCATAGTCATCCCACATTGTGCCCAACAATAAACCAGGGCCATCATTTAGAAACATAACTTTAATATTTATGCCTTTGGCTTTAGCATAATTTAATATTTCATCAGCACAGCTGGTATATCCACCAGTTCTATCATCCTCCTGTGCACCCCCACGATCACCATCATAACGTGCCAAACCTACAACATACACATTTTTCTTAGATTTATCACTAATAATAAAATCAACGGGTCTGTCATAATTAGGGTAGTCTTTAAAAATTTTACCCAAGAGAATATCTTTGCCGGCACCTTCCGGCCCCCAAGTTAATACATCTTTAAAATTATTGCGCATAAGATTAAAAAATTTACCGGTCAAATCATACCCTTTTTTACCCCGATCCTTATATTCCCAAAGAAGGGCACATAACGCTTCATCAGGAATAGGCCGCGATTCAAATTTAGCTTGTACTATATGTATAGCCCGAAATCCCGCCCCGAACTGTTCACAGATTTCGGCTGCTTTGCGCTTCTTTTTTAACATTTCTACAGGAGTTTCCGGACTTACATATTTCCTGAAAACTCTAGCTAATTGTATTCTCATCCACCCTTCTTTAACCTCGGAAATTTTCATGAACAATGAGATAGAACTTTCCGAACTTCTAAGCAACTGAGAAAACAACACTAATACTGGTTTATATAATTCACAGGCATCCGGTAAAATATCTGGATAATATTCTCCAGTTGATAGTGTAATCCAATTATGGCCATCTTGTTTATAGTCTCTAAAACTACTCATTTTAATGCCTCCTATTTGCTCTTAGGTTATGATTATAGCACATAAAAACATAAAAGTGAATTTATTTAGGATAAAGAACTTATTAGAACACCTCGAGCCAACTTGGCCCGAAGTCCGCCGGGACAAGGTTCGCAAAGCCTCGACAACATTGTTGCCCTGCCCATGAAATGGTACAATTATAGTAGGATAAAACAAAGAAAGGGGCTGTTTATATGAGACTGATATTCAAGATTTTTGCTTTGCCGTTCCTGCTGGTTCTGTCGCTTTTAGCGGCGGTGCTGATGTTCCTGTTTGATGTGGCCGGGTGGTTTCTCTCCCTGTCCTCGGGCATACTGGCCGTAATTGCCGTGGGCCTGTTTGTCCTGCAACACCAGCCCGTCGGCGGTGTGGCGTTCCTCGTCCTGGCTTTCCTGCTTTCTCCCTACGGTCTCCCGGCTATCGCGGAGTTTTTGACTGGGCTTTTAGACGAGCTGAACTATTCCCTGCGGCGGTTCATCACAAGCTGACGGGCCGGAGCTTCGGGCCAAGTTGGCCCGAAGTCCAGAACGGCAAAGCGGCGGCTCTGCGGGGCCGCCGTTCTTCATGGAAGGAGGTGACACATGGCAACCACTCGCCATTTTACCCGGCACGTCAATGCGGGGGAAACCATAGCAGAGGCCATAAAGGATTGTACTGACTACGGCAAAAATCCAGACAAGACCCGGGGCGGCGACCTCATATCTTCCTACGAGTGCGACCCGGCCACGGTGGACGCGGAATTTCTTCTTTCCAAAAGCAAGTACAAGGCTATCACGGGCCGGGAGCAAAAGCGGGACGAGAACATTCTATGTTATCAAATCCGGCAGTCCTTCCTCCCCGGAGAAGTGACCCCGGAGGAAGCAAACCGTATCGGCTATGAGCTCGGCATGAGCTGGACAAAAGGCAAGCACGCTTTTCTGGTAACGACCCACATTGACAAGGCTCATATTCACAATCACATTTACTATAATTCAACGTCGCTGGACTGCACCCGGAAGTTTCGGAACTTCTGGAACAGCTCGTTTGCTATCCGGCGTGTGAGTGACCGGATTTGTCTGGAACACGGACTTTCCATTGTGAAAAATCCGAAGCCCCGGAGCAAGGGAAAGTTTAAGAACTATGGGGAATGGCTCGGAGACAACAAACCGCCCACTTTTCAGGAACGGATGCGGGCGCAGATCGACGCGGCCCTCTTGCAGAAGCCCTCTGATTTTGCCGCCTTCCTCTCGCTGATAGAGGCGGCGGGCTACAAGGTGAAATATGGGCGCGGCGGCTCCCTCTCCTTCCGGGCTCCCGGACAGGAACGGTTTACCCGTTGCCGGGCCTCCACGCTCGGGGAGGGCTATGGGCCGGAGGATATACGGACCATAATTGAGGGCCGCGCCCCCTTGCCGTCCACTCGGGCGGTGGGGCCTGTGAAACAGGGGCGCAAGCTCAACCTGATTATTGACATTCAGGCCCGGCTTCAAGGCAGGGGCCCGGCCTATGAACGGTGGGCCAAAGTATTTAATCTAAAGCAGATGGCGGCGGCTCTTGCTTACTTGCAGGACAATGGACTGACGGAGTATGAACAGTTGGAGAAGAAAGCAGAACAGGCCATGGAGCACTTTCACACGCTGGCCGGAAAAATCAAGACAGTAGAGGCCGCGCTTGCCACCAACTCGGAGCTCAAAGGGGCTACGGTCAATTATGCCAAGACCCGCCCTGTGTTCGAGGCGTACAAAGCGGCCCGGTACAGCCGGAAATACCTTGCGGAACATGAGGCGGAAATTGAGATTTACCGGGCGGCTCGGGCAACCATGAGTGCCATTCTGGACGGCGCAAAGCTCCCCAAAATGGATAGGCTCAAAGAGGAAGGCCGCAAGCTGGCGGCGGAGAAAAAGGAGCTCTACGCCGAGTACCGGGAGGCCCGGCGGGAAATGCGGGAAGTCACGACGGCAAAGGCAAACATTGATTATCTGCTCGGCCTGACCGGGCAGGAGAAAAACAAGGAACAGGAGCGATAGCGAATGAGACGCAACCGACCAAGCGAAGCGCCGGGACTTCGGGCCAAGTTGGCCCGAGGTTCCGCAGGGTTTGGGGCTGGCCCCAACAAGCGTGATTTTTCAGGTTTCGGCGGAGGCCGGAACTTGAAAAATTCGCAAGTGTATAGACACTTGCATCGCTTGCCGTTTAGCGCAAGCCCTAAAATTTGCATTTACTCATAGCCTCGGAGAAGCAACAGCGTGTTGCTTGTTCTTCCATGTGTCTTATGCTAAAATTATAAAAAGGAGGAATATATTTATGGAAACAAAAAATGCGATTTTAGAATTGCGGAAAAGCCTTAATTTATCCCAAGATGAATTTGCCGAAAAATTATTGATTACCAGACAGGCTGTTTCCCGCTGGGAGAATGGAGACACAACCCCCAATACGGATACATTAAAATTGATTGCTAAAACCTTTAATGTATCGGTAGATTATTTGTTGGGAAATTCTGCGGGACAATGTCAAAGTTGTGGAATGACTTTGGAAAAAGATAGCGATAAAGGAACAGAAAGTGATGGTAGTAAATCAGAAGAATATTGCGCTTTTTGTTATCAGCATGGAAAATTCGTTCAAGACATTTCTATGGAAGAAATGGTCGAACTCAATTTGCAAGATTTGGCTGAATGGAATAAATCTGTTGGCCTACATTTGACAAAGCAGGAGGCCAAAATGCAACTTATGGAGTTCCTACCGACCTTAAAACGCTGGAAGATAAATCCGACAACAAAAGGAATGGAGACAACAAAATCATAGGGAAATCTTTTCATTTTTACCAATTCCAATCCTAAAATCATCTTCTTTTGGTAACTCGCAGTAAAGAAGATGATTTTATAAGTTGTTATTTTTGATGATATATATTCTACTCTCTTGAAGAAATACCTTGCGGGGAAAATATTTTTACTCAAGGAAACACTTTGCAATCAATTATTTGAAACAATAAAGGTGGTCTTATGAAAAAAACATATGTTGTTTTGTCTTACTACTCTTGTTGCGTCTAGCATTACAAAATGCTTCGGGCCAAGTTGGCCCGAAGTCCACGAAGCTCCCGCCGCTCCAACGGCGAAAGAAAAAAACCGTTGCTGCGGGAGTGTTTCGTGCTGTCTCTTTGAACGGAGCGGCGGTTTTGAAATAACATTCAAGACCGCCGCTGTCTTTTGAAAAAATAGAATAGCGGGGGCGTGGTAAAGTCGCGCTTCTTTATGGACACGGCGGTACAAGGAGGTTGCCGCCGTGTTTTTTTATCTACGACATAATTCCACAAATATCTACTTGCGAAAAAAAGTTATTATCTCCGGTGGGATAGTTATGCTTATCATGTAGTCGATTTTTGTCATTTCTGCGCTCGTCTGGCCTTGTGCCATTCGGGCGCTTTTCTTTTCCCACGGTTCAGCTTCGGGCCAAGTTGGCCCGAGGTTCTAACCAGACAGGAACGACCCCGGTGCCGTTCCCCGCCCCTCTCCATTTCGGTTTCCCTGTTACCCACAACCGAAATGTAGGTATTACTATGTCGAAAATCAATTTGCGGGAATTTTACCCGTTCTATCATAACGATCTGTTTGTGGAGGTTCCTGCCGAGGTGGCGGAGGCGCTGGCCGAAGCTGAACGGCTGGAACGGAACTATATCCGCCGCGTGTACTGGAACAAAGCATACTTTTCACTGGACGCCGGAGACGGTATTGAGCATGAGGCGCTTTTTGTGGCGTTATCTCCCTGTGAGCTGTACGAGCGGAAGGTGACAGCCCAGGAACTCCGCGCCGCCCTTGCCGCTCTCCCGGAAATGCAGAGCCGCAGGGTTTACGCCCACTACATACTCGGCATGAGCAAAACCGAGATTGCGCGGGTCGAGGGAGTCCATGAGAAAACGGTTCGCACTTCGATTGAGCGCGGGCTTCGCAATATGGAAAATTTCTCAAAAAATCGTATCTGACCCGGCCCGAATTTGCCCGTTTCATCTCATGGCTTATGAAAGGGATATTTCCCTTGTGTAGCTTGACAATTTCATAAAAAGATACCCGGATACGAAGGGTGCGTGTGCTAAGTGACAGGCCCGCCATGACCTCTATTGCCAGAGAATAGAGAGAGCGACAAGGCCCTTGCCGCAGGCGGGCCGAGGCTGGCCTCGCCGGATAAAGCACACAAGCCTTGATACTTGCGTTTAGTCATAGTCCGAGCGTTGAAGCGGCCATCAGGCCGTGAGCCGTCGCAGGCATTGAGAACGCCTTGTCATAAGAATGAGGAGAGGTGAAATTCCTATGGGGTGGACAAGCCGCCGCCCGTCCGGGTTATCTGTTGAAGCAAACGATCAGGAGCGCCGGGCTGGATAATCTGTCTGATAACAGCCCAAAACTTCCCGGCGCGGCGCTCCACCTATTTTGAAATAGGGAGAATCGAAATGGAAAAAGATTTAACTTTGGATATGATGTTGACCGAGCGGTGGAGCAACAACGCCTGCCGCGGTTACGTCATTTGGGCGATGGAAAACTGTGACTTCAAGCCCGAGGACATTAAACGGGTGGTTCGGGAGCTTCATTGGGTTTTCGATATGAAATCCATTGAAGAAGCCGACGAGCACTATTGCCAAAGTCCCTACTAAACCTTTCTTTTGCTCTGACCTCGGGCCAAGTTGGCCCGAGGTCTTATGAGCAGATGGCAAAGGGCGGCGCGTATAAGCGGGCCGCCCTTTGTCATTTCCTCATAGGACAATCAGGGAATGACATACACATGGAAGAAAGGGGGCGAATATCCATGCAAAATCAAATTCATTTATCGGAACTCGCGGAGGTTGATATAACGACAGTCAACAAAGAGGACTTAGTTGACGTGTCCGGGCTGGCCTTCGATAACACGGTTCCGAGAGAACAGCGGGCGGCGCAGGTGCTCCGCAAGGTAAAAAATCCGTACTGCTTTCGGGTGGGCGATATGGGCGTAAAACTGGAATTTCTGGATAACGCCCCGCCCCTCCAAGATTGTTTTTCTGACTTCCTTCAACGTAAAAAAAGCGGCCTGTAACAAATGTTCAGGCCGCTTGTGTCGGCCTACGGACAAGGTTTGCAAAGGCTCGACAACATTGTTCACGCCACCTATAAATGGTATAATATAGGTGTAAAGTGATAAGGGAAGGAGGTTCACATGGCGCGAAAGAGCCGTGTTATCACTGAAACTCAAAAGCAGGAAAGCACAAAAGCATTTGAATGGAAAATCGGTATTTATATCAGACTTTCCAAAGAAGATTTAAGAAATAACGACGAATCCGAAAGTGTAACCAACCAGAGAAAAATAAATCTGGAATTTGTAGAGGAAAAGTTCTGCAACGAAAAGTATATCATTTATGATATTTATATTGATGATGGTCGTTCTGGAACAACAGAAGATACCCGTCCCGATTTTCAAAGATTATCAAAAGATATTCGTGAGGGTAATGTAAACTGTGTTGTTTGTAAAACTCTTGCCCGGGCCTTTCGCAACTATGCCGACCAAGGGAAGTTTTTGGAGCAGTATCTTCCTACATACGGTTGCCGCTTTATCGCATTTGGCAACCCTTATGTTGATACTTTCGCCAATCCAGACTGTATGCAGAACATGGAAATTCCTATAAACGGCCTGATGAATGACCGTTATGCGGCAAGAACATCCGAAGATGTGCGAAGAACCTTTCGGACAAAACGCAACAAGGGGGAGTTTATCGGCGCATTTGCTCCATACGGATATTTGAAAAATCCTGAAAACAAAAGTGCATTTATTATTGACGAAGAAGCCTCGGAAGTTGTGAAGGAGATATTTGAAAAATATCTGGACGGTATGAGTAAACTTTCCATTGTACGATACTTAAACGACCATGGTATTCCCTGCCCAACTATATACAAGCAAAAACGGTTGGGGCTGAAATACCAAAATCCCCATAGTGATCCAGCAAAAAATCCCCTTTGGAGTGAAAAGACAGTAGGAGCGATACTTAAAAATCAAATGTATTGCGGGGATATGGTACAAGGGCGTTCTCGTATTAAGAGCTACAAAGTTCATATACAAGAGCAGGTTCCAGAGGAAGAATGGACGATTGTAAAGGAAAAACATCAACCAATTATTGACTGGGAAACTTTTGATAAAATTCAACGGTTATTGCAGAAAGACACTCGTACTTCTCCCCAAAATGACACCTTATATCTGTTCAGCGGTTTCTTACGATGTGCAGATTGTCAAAAAGCTATGATAAGAAGTGAGGTAAAAGGGAACGTATATTATTATTGCTCTACCTATAAAAGACGTTCTAAAAAGGCCTGTACGAAACATTCCATTAAGCATGAACGTTTAGAAGCGGCTGTCCTGTTTGCCATTCAGCAATATGTATATCTGGCAATCGACTACACAAAGACCATAGAGCAAATTAACAGAGCCCCGATTATGAAAAGTCAGGATAAGAAGTTATCAGAGGCCATCTCCCAAAAGGAACGGGAACTTGCCAAAGTAGTTCGATACAAACAGGCTATTTATCAAGACTGGAAAGATAATGAGATTAGTCAATCCGATTATCGCCGTATGCGGGAAGATTATGAGGAACAGGAAAAAGAAATAAATGCTGTAATTAAAAAATTACAAGACGAGAGGGCCGAACAGGAAAACGGCGTAGACATTGAAAATCCGTTTCTGGTAGCGTTCCGCAAGTATGAGAATATCACCACTCTAACCAGGGAAATTTTGATTGAACTGATTGACAATATCATTGTTCATGAGGGCGGTAACATTAGCATTATCCTTCGGTTTGCTGATGAACTCCGCCGGGTGCAGGATTTTATTGAAGTCAACACCCATTCAGAAGCGGTTTGAAATGACCGCATTTTAATTGATAGTTGGTTTTCTTATTATCCTCGGCTCCACCGGGCCCACCGGACCAACCGGGCCGCAAGGACCTGTCGGCGCCACTGGGGCCACAGGAACTGCAGGGACGAACGGGGCAACCGGCGCTACGGGCGCTGCCGGACCACAGGGACCCACCGGCACTGCCGGGGCAACAGGGCCAACCGGACCACAGGGAACTACCGGAGCAACCGGATCCATTGGACCGGCAGGGGCCACTGGCGCCACTGGAGCGACCGGACCGTCTGGGGCCGCTGGGGCCACCGGCGCAACTGGACCAGCCGGAGCCGCAGGAGCCACTGGCGCAACTGGAGCTACTGGCGCCACAGGAGCTACCGGGGCCACTGGCGCAACCGGAGCCACCGGAGAATCCCCAACCATAACCATCCGCAATACCACCACAGGTGAACCCGGTACTGCTGCCAGCGTCACAGATGTAACCGGCGGACCCAATCATGTGCTTGATTTTACCATACCCCGTGGGGCAACCGGCCCCGCAGGCTCCCAAGGCACTACCGGCGCCACAGGGGCCACTGGCCCGACCGGCGCCACCGGACCTACCGGCGCCACCGGACCTACCGGAGCCACGGGAATAGAAGGCCCTGCCGGACCGACAGGCGCGGACGGGGCTGCTGGGGCCACGGGAGCCACGGGGCCGGAGGGACCTGCCGGCGCCACAGGCGCTGACGGTGAAACAGGCGCAACCGGGGCCACCGGAACAGAAGGGCCTACCGGACCAACCGGTGAAACAGGGCCTACCGGCGCCGCTGCAACCATCACAATAGGAACCGTTACCACAGGCGACCCTGGCACAGAAGCATCCGTAACCAATTCCGGTACCGCAGAAGACGCAGTCTTTAATTTCGTCATTCCCCGCGGGGAACCCGGAGGAGGAGGCGGAGCACCGGAAGTTCTGGCTACCGTGGACACCACCACACAGCCCACTTCGGCTAACGGCGCCCTGATTTTCACTGAAACCCCACTGGTATCCGGCACTTCCATTACCCATACGGCCGGTTCTCCCGACGTGCAGATTACCCAGCCCGGTATCTATCAGGCGTTCTTTACCGGCACAGCCCTGATTGATGCAGGAACCACCATACCCTCCACGCTTACAGTCCAGCTTACGCTGAACGGAACTCCCATAACCGGAGCAATTGCACGCCACACCTTCACTGCTTCCAATGAGGAGGTAACCCTTTCCTTCAATGCACCGTTCCCGGTAACCGGCGCAGGAACCCTGGAGGTTGTGGCCAGCGACGCAGGATTCTCCTTTGAGGATGCATCCCTTACCGTCGTCCGTCTGGGTGACAGTACCAACTTCCGTGCCATTGCATAACAGATAAAAAATCAGATAACTGACAGCATTAAGGCCGCCGGAAAACATCCGGCGGCCTTACACAATTCATTTAAGATATTACAGAAACCCGGAACATCCCGGCTTTCCTCATCACTTATTTTACAGCAATTGCCTCAATCTCGCAGAGCACACCCTTTGGAAGTGTCTTGACTGCCACGCAGCTTCTGGCTGGCTTGGACACAAAATACTTTGCATACACCTCATTAAACGTTCCAAAATCATTCATATCAGCCAGGAAACAAGTGGTTTTGAACACCTTGTCAAAACCGCTGCCGGCTGCTTCCAGGATTGCCCCCACGTTCTTGCAGCTCTGCTCGGCCTGAGCAGCGATTCCCTCTGCAACGGTTCCGTCCACCGGATTCACAGGAATCTGTCCTGACGTATAAATCACCCCATTTACCTCGTATCCCTGGGAATAAGGTCCAATGGCGCCCGGCGCCTTGTCAGTGCTAAGAATATTCATCTGAAATACCTCCTTCATACTTATATGTGGGACAAATGTCCCCTTTAATGTTATCGCGTTCACATTCAACTGTTTTTCATTATACCAGATATTACCTGGCGATGCAATACAGATGCAGCAATATCCTCCTAAAATCCCAGCAGCCTGATAAAAGCGCCATGCAAAAGCCCATAACCCCCGTAATCAGCAGTTCCATCTATGGACATTCCCCGCCCTATTTGCTATAATTGAGATGTTTTAATCGCATTCACATCCAACACACCAACAATAAAACAGAGGTAAAGAAATGACAAATCCTAACGATAACGGGGAGTCCATCCCCACATACCATATTGACCATACCCTTTATGAGGGCCGTCCCGCCGACGCATCCGGCCGTGAGGACAAGGAAATCCGCACCTACGATTTACTGGATTCCCTCCGCGTTCCCTTTGTGCGCGTGGACCACGACGCCCTTCCCACCATTGAAGCCTGCCGCGAGGTGGACCAGCTTCTGGGTACGGAAATCTGCAAGAATCTGTTCCTGCGCAATGCCCAGAAAACCGATTTCTACCTGCTGCTCATGCCAGGCAATAAAAAGTTCAAGACAGCCGTTCTGTCCAAACAGATTGGAAGCGCCCGCCTGTCCTTCGGGGAAGCGGAATTCATGGAATCCTTCCTGGATATCACTCCCGGTTCTGTTTCAGTCATGGGCCTGATGAACGACAGCGAAAAACGTGTCAGACTGCTGATTGACAAAGAAATCCTGGAAGAAGAATATTTTGCATGTCATCCATGCATCAACACATCCAGCCTGAAGTTCAAAACCTCGGACCTGCTGGAAAAGATTCTTCCGGCCCTTGGCCATCCCTACACAGTTGTGGATTTACCATATGCAGAGTAAATCCATCCATAAAAGAATTCCGAAAAAAGAGCCGGCAGCCCCTATGGACTGTCAGCTCTTTTCTACGGGTTTTCTGCTTGTCTAATACTTGCAGTACTCCTTACGGATTCCTTCCATCTCTTCATGGATGGCAGGAACATCCATAACCATCTCCATCATTCCCACCTGCTCCTCATAAACAGCTGGGTCTGTCTCAGCTTTTACTTCATCCTCGCAGATATGATATACACTTAGTCCCAACTGGACTCCTGCCAATGGACCTGCATAAGTTGGGTCGCCGGCTGTAACGGTCTCTGCTGCAAGGCCTGCGGCCTCTGCTTCAGCAGCTCCCAGAAGAACTACTACGTTCTCCGGGCCGTGCTCCTCACTTATGTTTAAAACCCTCTTCTGGTTTTCCAGGTCCATGGCACCTGCGGACGTTCAGACAAAGCACTCTGTGGAAGAGTAAGCTATCTTTGCGCCTGCTGTCTTGGCACACTCTTCGATGGCTGGTCCGGGTACGCCGTCGCGGTCACCGATGATGATTGCATACTTGTCTTTCAGTATAGCCATACATTGTTCCTCCTTTTCTTTATTGCGCTTTCAAGCGCTGCTTTTATACATCAGCCGCATCAGCGGTCATGCATCATTTGTATCCGGCTGTCCGGGCCGTGCCTGTCATCAGGCGTATTTCTTAATCATTTCCTCGCAGCCCTCCGGGGTCGCGTCATCCTTTACCCTGGAATCAATCATTTCCCCGTCTTTGTAAATAGCAATCACAGGCAGTCCCAGCACCTTCTGGGCAATGGCAAGCCGTCTGGCCTTTGTGGTGTTCAGGGAACAGAATTTAATGGATGTTCCGTACACTTCCTCAAACTTGTGGATATGAGGCATAAGGGCTGCACAGGGAACGCATCCGTCCCCATAGAAGTCTACCAGCACATAGCCCTGGGCCTTCAATACTTCTTCCTCAAAGTTTTCCTTGGTCAAATCAATCATTTTTAACCTCCTTAATGTAATCGCGATAACTTTTGGTTAAATAGTTTCTTTATATCCATCTCCAAAAACAGGGGGGTTCCCCGCGTTTGTCCTTGACAAAACCTGGAAAACAGATAATATAATAAGTTAGTAGCTATCAATTTTCATCCAATGATAAGGAGTATCACTGATGAGCGATATTAAACTGACTGAACTAACAGGTTCCTGCGGCGGCTGAGCGTCCAAGATAGGGCCTGATACCCTCGCGCAGGTTCTGCGCGGTTTGCCAACATTTCATGATGACCGGCTTCTGGTGGGATATGATACCTCCGACGATGCGGCCGTTTACCAGCTTACACCTGATCTTGCCCTGATACAGACCGTGGACATCTTCCCGCCGGCCGTGGATGATGCATATGAGTACGGCCAGATTGCTGCCGCCAACTCCCTGTCCGACGTATGGGCCATGGGCGGGGAAGCCAGATTGTGTATGAACATCCTCATGTTTCCGGAACACCTTCCCTTTGACACGGTCCAGGCCATCCTCCGGGGCGGCTATGACAAGGTGGCTGAGGCAGAGGCCATTGTAGTGGGCGGCCACACCATCAAGGACGAGGTACCCAAATATGGTCTGTGCGTCTCCGGCCTGGTCCATCCGGACCGCATCCTGCGCAACAACTCTATCCGGCAGGGCGACGTGCTGATTCTCACCAAACCCCTGGGCACCGGCGTTCTGACCAATGCCGACCGGGGCGGCCTTTTATCTGCATCAGAACACAAGTCCATGGTTGACTGTATGGCTACGTTGAATAAATATGCAGCCGATGCAGTGCGCAGCCTGGACGGCGTCCACGCCTGCACCGATGTGACCGGATTCTCACTGCTGGGCCACAGCTATGAGATGTGCGGGGAATCCGGACTTACCGTAATCATAGACAGCGGCAGCGTCCCCCTTCTCCCCGGTGCGGACACCTATGCATCCATGGGGCTTGTGCCTGCGGTTGCATACCAGAACATGAATCACCTTAAGGCAAAGGTGGCACTGCCAAAGGACCTTCCTTCCCATGTACACGACCTTCTCTTCGACCCTCAGACTTCCGGCGGCCTCCTGTACAGTGTGGCGCCCCAGGAAGCAGGGCGCATTATGGAAGCCCTTCAGAAGGCCTGCCAGTCCCCGGCTGTCATAGGCCATGTGGACGGTCCGTCTTCCCATCCGGTGATGGTGATTTGATAAAATTTTCACAAAAAGGAGGCAGTCCTGTCTTCCCAGCTTTGCAGCTTTGCAAACCGGGAGCGGACAGCCTGCCCCCTTCCACTCTGTTACATTCTAAACATTTCTAAATATCCTTGCAGCAGACAAGCAGGCCGCTGAGGAATTTTCTGACTCTTACGTTTCCGTGTCCGTCGCTCTTGCCCCTGATATAGCTCATTTCCCGTTTAACCTGTTCCAGACTGTAAAGCCTGGCGCTGTATTCATTAAACACAGGGTCTGCATAATCATCCATTCCTCTGTATGCCAGATTCGCCATACCGGCAGAGGCTGCGCGCCGTATCCGCTGTTCCACACTCTTGGAATTCTGTCCCGTCCTGCTGCACAGCTCACGGACCGTAATGTCCCTTAAGTCCAGGTCCTCTTCAACCAGATAGCGGATAATACGGATGATATCCTTGCTCCCCGCCTCGCTGAGTATACCGATTTCCTGCAGGATTCCCTTTAACCGCCGTATAGGCTGGTTATAATCCGGCTCCTGTTCTTCAGGCTGCATGTTCCGTCCCTGCACCTTTGCCTCCCAGGAAAATGCGCCTGCGGCAAAGTCATTCCTGGCCTTGACAATCAGCCACTGCATGGCCCTGGCCATTTCTATATTGTGCAGTACGTTCTTTACTTCTGTCGCATTGAACGGTTTATGAATCAAAAGCTCCGCGCCTTTTTCATAAGCCATACTGACAATATCCATATCATTGACATGCGAAAGGATGACAACCGATGTCTGGGGCAGTACCTCTCTGATTTTCTGTATGTATGCAATGGTTTTGGGTGCAGAAAGAGTAAGGTCTGCCAGAATCATATCCGGGCACATCTCCTGGACTTCCAGATAGGCTTCCTCCCATCTGGATGCAATGCCGGCAACAGTTCCCATACCGTTGTCTTCAATCATGGTTTTCAGTTCTGTCCGCGAATTCCTGTCGCAGTCCACAATATAGATTCTCATTCTATTTCTTCTTTAAAAATACATCCTTAATATTTTTCCACAACATGAACAGTATCAGTACAGCGCCAACATATCCGTTGAGCACGTAGATAATATTGACCAGGACCCTGAAAGGAAGGAAGAGTCCTACAATCAGTCCAATGACTCCAAGAGCAACGGTCAGAAGCTTAAACTGGCTGGTTCCCTCTTTTGCGAACCTTGCGCATGGATTATACAGCAGCGGAACTGCGGTTGTATAAATACCAGCAAATACAACCACTGCAAAGAAGGATGCAAATGGTTTCCAGATACGCTCTGCCAGAATCAGATTGGGGATATCGGCATTCCATACAAAGATACCGGAATTGCTTAATCCAGGTGTATTGATATTGGCAACCTGTGCCAGCATGATAAGGATAATGGCAACACATACGGCAACAGTGCCTCCGTAGATGCCATACTCCACGTCTTTCTTTTTATTATTCGCTCCCAATGCCGCTGTAAAGCTGGCGAACCACAACAGCACAAAGCCCGCATAGGACAGGGCTGATATCACCCAGTTAGGACCTGCGTTCTTGATAGTCTCACTGCCTGCCTCGGCAAAGGCACCTGTACGGATAACCTCCAGCCCGGCGCCCACATTTCCTGCATCATTGAACAGGGTAACCACGCCGATACCGATACAGAGTATAACGATAGCCGGGCCAACCACACCAATCTTGTCGACCAGCGAGTTGAGTCCCCCTACCACGGTAAGGATTGCCAGTGCTGTCAGAACCACGCCGCCTACCCAATGAGGAAGACCGTACTGCTGGTGCAGTGTAGAGGCAGCACCTCCAACCATAACGAAAAATGACATGTAACAGAATATAGTAGAATAATAATCCATGAAGGTCCCAACGTATTTACCGCAGTAAAATTTGTATACGTCATTTCCTTTTTCAAAACGTTCTTCTGCTCCGGCTTTGGCAAAGTTATAATTATAGTAAATGAAGCAGACCGCAAACAGTAATACCGTCAGAATTCCCTGCACGCCGTATGCAGTATAGTACTGGACAATCTCCTGTCCTGTTGCAAACCCGGAACCAATGGTAAACGCGATGATTGCTCCGGCAAGTATAACTACCCGTCCCCAGTTGACTTTCTTATCACTATCCATACGCCTTCTCCTATCCATGGTCTGATACAGCGCTGAAACGCTGTCTTAATTTATGCCGGCGCAGCGGGCAAGCTGCCTGCTGCGCCGGATTTGTCATATCTGTGATTATTTCTCAAACACAGTCTGGCCATCAACCGGTGTCTGAAGTGCTTTGAGAGCTCTTCTGACCATGGATAAGCGGAGTTTATAGCTGTCCTTCTCGCCCTGTGGCGGATCGCCCAGAGGATAAGGAATGCCTATACCAGGAATGATACGGTTAGCGCCTATTGTCAGTGAAATCGGAACTACAGTAGCCATGTGAACTACCGGAATGCCATATTTCTCGATACCCTTAACCATCGTTGCACCGCAACGAGTACAGGTACCTCAGGTGGAGACCAGTATTACCGCATCCACATGCTCATCAATGAACATCTGTCCAATCTCGCTGCCGAACTTAGCTGCAGATGCAGTTGCTGTTCCGGTACCGGTAGTAGCGCAGAAATAGTTCACAAGCTCGCCGAACTCGCCTGCTTTTTCCAGCTCTCTCAATGCGTCTAATGGAACAACCACGTTAGGGTTGGCCATAGCAAACTGGCGGTCATATCCGCCGTGGATGGTTGTAAACTCATCGGGTGACAGACGGTCCATACCGGTAATGTCATACTTGCCCCACTTGGTGGCGTTGGAGGACTCGATATGGTCAGGGTTGCCTGTTGGCACAATACCGCCGGAGGTAACCACAGCAATCTTTGCATGCTTGATATCCTTAACAGGCTCAGCCGGTGCTACCCTGTCAAACTTAGGCATAGGAAGGTCTGTATCATATTCCTCGCCTTTTAACTTCTTAACCAGCATCTCAAGAGCGCGCTCGGAACCTCTCTTCTCAGCGAAGTAGTTCACACGGATTCCTCTCTCAATGTATCCCTCTTCCTTCGGTCCAAGGATTTCTGCGCCCTCTGCCATCTTCTTAATCAGGCTGGACATAACAGGAAGTACCTTTGGCATACCTGCTGCGGAGTTAGGGGTTTCCACGATGATAAGGTCCTTGCGGAACATATCCACGCCCGGATTCTCAATATACATACCGGTGATAACCGGGATGCCCAGACGCTCTTCCACTGCCTTGCAGATGGTGCCGCAGGCAACGCCGTAACGTCCTGCATTGAACGCAGGGCCTGCCACGAATACATCAGGCTCGCATTTCTTTACCATCTCAATGATGGTATCGGTTGCAGCATCCAGATTCTCTCCGAAATAGTTGTCACCGCAGATAACGGTTGATACGATTTCATAATCCTCTCCCAGTGCAGCCTTAAGTCCCATACCTGGTCCTACGACCCCTTCCCGAAGCTCAGGGGTATAGTCGGCTTTTTCTTCACCGCCGATTCCGGCAAAGAACTGGTTAATATAATGTACTATTTTATATTTAGCCATCTTTCCATCTCCTTTATTTTCGATTAATAGCCTCTAGCTGCCAGCTTGTTGAAACCATTGGCAATGGTGGAGGCGATGATAATCTGAAGCTCTGCCTCAAAGCTGCCGTCCGGGTTCTTACAGCCGTCCCAGCCGCCAATCTGCATCTCGATGAAGTCCTGTGTTCCGATGACCTTATCCATGGCCGGGAACTGGAGTGTGGCATTGCCCTGTCCGCAGGATGCCAGTGCATCAGCTTCCTCGCACACGTCTGCCAGGGACTGGGACTTTCCGTCCTTGCCCGGGAACTCGTCGGTAATCAGAACAACCTTGGTTCCTGCACGCTCTACCTTGCGGCAGTTCATCATCAGGTCGGTATCAGGATTGCCGTATCCCTCCTCGGTAATCAGAACGCCGTCTAATCCCATCCAGTTGCACAGCTTGGCAACCATATCGGAATGACGCTCTTTGTCAGCCAGGAATACGTTCTCGTTGGTCAGGATAACGCCCATAAAGTTGATATCCTTGCCATGGTGCTTGTAGCAGTCCTCAATAACCGGATTGTGGAAATGATGGTAAGTGGTAACCTTGTCGCATGGAGCAACGCAGTTGCCGGAAACAATAGCGCCGTCCATGATTTCCGTTGGATACATAAAGGTGGGGATGAACTGCTTGGCATCCACGCCGTAATAATATGTATCATGCAGAAGTCCCTGTGACTGCAGCATATGGATGTAGCCTACCTTTGGAAGGTCCGGATACATGGCAGCCTGCTCGAAAATTGGCTTTGTCTCATAAGTAACGATTTCATCCGGCTCCAGTTCCCTTGCTGCCTCGCCTACATAAGCAGCTACCTTTAAGCCTGCCATACGGGCAGCCTTCTCATATACATGGGTTTCCAGGCCGTCAGCCGGCTCCACTACCACGCAGAGGTTATAAGTCTGTGAGAATGGGCAGTAATCTGCAGCAGGGCCGCTCATGTCGATAACGCCCTCCTGGAATCCTACGATTTTACCGACAGTCACTACACAGCAGCCTTCCAGGGCGTGTGTTCTTCCGGTACCCACCTGAGGGCTTACCTTCCCAATCACGCCTGGGAAAATCTCTCCGCCGCTGACCTTAACCCTTGGCTCAATCACGTCCTTAACCGGTGTAATCCTGACGGACTCACCTGGTCTTGCAATGTCAACGTGGCAGCCGGTCAGCTTATCGTCTTCCAGCACAAGCTTTTCAACTTCCTCTTTGTTGACATAGAGCACTCCGTCTTTCACGTGAGTCTTGTCATCGAATCGGATATCTTTGATAAAGATTTTTCCCAATTCAAGCTTCATATGAAATACCTCCACTTCTTTATATTTTACTGCCTGATTGTCCATGATATTCCCATATATCGTACCTGGCAACCATGACAGTACTCTTTCAGTTACAAAATTTGGGTTTTGTGCAAAAATGATAATTAAAAATAGTAATCGCGATAACTTATGTCTATAATATAACATAAGTTATCGCGATAATCAATGGAACTCTTGACGTCTATTGTTATTTTCTGTAGGAATTGTCTTTTTCGTCAATTTGTTATAAATTTGTCATGTTTTTTGTGTATATTCACTATTTGGGTGAAAATCATAGGCATAGCACTGTGTGATTTCCTTACTCTCCTGAATGAACTGGTTCACCAGCTCCGGAATCTCTTCCTGGCTGATACCGTGCTCCTGGACAAACTTAAAATATCCCAGAAACAGGGTACATATAATATGGTTCAGCTTTTTTGCATTCTCCTCTGAAATCTTACCCTCAGCCACCAGAAGCTTACATATGTAATAGTCCCTCTGGTAATAGCTGGGAATCTCAAGCATTTCCTTGATGAAGGGGCTTACCTGTATGATGGCATCCGGAAACATCTCATAGTATTCCTTAAGGGCCTCACCCAGGTCCCGGTTGATGTTCCGGTAAAAAACAGCCTCAAATGCCTGGGGCTTTTTAAAAGCTTCCTTTGCATAGGAACGCCATATGCCGAAATGCACATCCCAGATATCATTCCAATCCTTCTCGCATTTTGACAAATCCAGGATATACTCATTGAGCGCATCCAGCTGGGCATAAAATAAAAGCTCGTCCAGGTTCTGGAAATACCGGTACATGCTGGCGGATGAACATCCCAGTTCTGCCGCAATGCGCCGGATGCTGATGGCCTCCACTCCCTCCTTCTTTATGATTCTGCTGGCCTGAACCACATAATCTTTCCTGCTCAAATCTTTAAAGTAGGATGTTCCCACATTCTTTTTCATGACTTCCTCACATTCAGTTCCTTATTATCCCTATAATTTAGGGATTACATTTTCTATCATTGACAAATCAATGGTCTTGTAATCGTAGGCAATCTTCTCGTCATACTTGGGTACCTTCTTAATGGCAGTCCACTTATTAAATGCATCTATGGCCTCCTCAATCAAGCGTATGTCCCCTGCATCGCTTTTTCCTGTTTCATTGTACAAAAGAATGGTCCTGTAGGGCGTCTGGTTGGGCTTTAAACTGGACGCCTGGGGATGGGTCAGAAGTTTGTGGTTGGTATGAATCAGGTCCCTTGCCTTTAACAGTACCTCCTCATAGGTTTCCACCAGAACCACCTGCTCTACCTTGTCCCCCCATTTTTCTGCTGCCCGGTCATTATTTGTAACCAGAATACATTTACCTAATTCGAACATTGCAAACCCTCCTGCTAATCATTATTTGCTGTCTTTCTTAACATCTCTTTAATATATTACATCAAATTACATATTCCGTCAATTTATCCCTTTAACCAGTGACCTGTGCTTTCCTTAATGTATATGCAATAATGTAAATACCGTAAAAAGTGCTGCAAAGCCATCGAAATCCATCAATTGCTGTTGCAGCACCGTAAACACTATTTGCTGAAGTATCCGTGATACAGCTGGAAAAAATTATCCGCTGTGCAGCCTTCGCCGCCTGAGAACTCCACCACGTCACCGGGCAGCTTTTTAAGCTTCACAGTATGCTCCTTTACATAGGGCTCATAGATTCCCAGGAATGCCTTTGTCTTCTTTTCCTGGGCCAGTCTGCTCTTTCTGGCAGCCGTGGCCTCCTCGTCATAGGCATTGACACACTTCAGAATATAATATCTTCCGCCCTGCTCCAGAATTCCGCTGATTTGGTCCTGCTCCAGCTCAAACGCAGCCCTGTCAAGGCCGTCCATTTCCTTCTGCCACTCCAGTGTTCTGTCTGTCCGGCTGTTTTTTGAATATTTTACAGCAATGGCTCCAAAATCCGCTTTTTCCGCCTGGGCCAGAGCCAGCACATTCTCTGCTTCCTCCCTGGAATCCAGCTCAATCTGCTGGATGCCTATTACTTTTGCTTCTGCGTCACTAACCTCCAGGTTCTCGTTTTTGGTCAGCTCCGCTACCAGCTTATCCGCCCGGTAGTATTCACAGTACAGGTCATACACCTCGTCCTCGGATACATCCATGAACCTGCGGTCCTGCTCCGATAAATTCCTGTAATATTCCTGGGCAAGAGACTTAAGGGCATCCTTTTCCTGGCTCGTAAGTTCGATTCCCTGTTCATCCGCCATCAGGTTGGTGGTGGCCAGCTCTATCAGGAACTGCTCCACCTGGTCCATCAGCTTGTCCTCAAATGTATCACCGTTCTCGTCTGCCTTCACGGACCACAGCTCGCTGGTATATATATTCTGGTACCGGTTGCGCTCTGTAATGGCAATAACCATCATCTGTCCCCTGGTATACTCCTTGTCCACGGTCCTGGAGCCGGTCGTTGCGGCTGTCTTGCTGGAACACCCGCTAAAAACAGCCAGTGCCAGGACTGCTGCCAGGCACAATGTCAAGGTCCTTTTCCATCTCTTCCCCCGTCCCTTGTATATCCTGCTTCTGTCCACTGTCACGCTCCTCTCACAGCAGCCCTTTCAGTATCTTGAGGACTCCGCCCCGCACATTGCTGTCCGCCTGGAATCTGGCCGCCCTGCGTACTTCTTCCCTGGCATTGGCAACCGCAAAGCTGTAATAGGCCTGGTTCAGCATTTCTATATCGTTGAGCTGGTCCCCAAAGGCCATGGTCTCCTCCATCTTAATGCCCAGGCTTTCCTGGATGGTGCGCACGGCACGGCCCTTGTTCACATCCCTGGCCATGCAGTCCATCCACATGTCACCGGCGCAGGCCATCTTTGCCTCGTCCTTAAACGCATCGTATATGTCCCTGGTTGCTGCCTCGATTCCCTCCTTCTTATAAATGGAAATCTTCACACACGGCTCCTCCAGCTCCAGCACATCCTTAACCCGGATAACATTGAACTTATAGCCATTGGTGAGCCAGTCGCACAGGGCATCGTTCTTGGAATCCAGATAATCTCCGTTTACACCGGCATAGACCATCTCCAGTTCCGGATGCATACGCACCTTCCGGATGATGCGGTGAGCCAGCTGACGGTCCATGGTATAGGCATACAGGCATCTGCCGTGGCATCCCACATACGCCCCGTTGTTGGCAACATAGAAAATCTTCTTTTTTACCGGCTCAAATGCGCTTTCCACGCTGGCCCACGGACGCCCGCTGGCAACCACAAACTGCATTCCCTTTTCCCGAAGCCCCAGAATGATGTCGAATACTTCCGGGTCCAAATCCGGGGAACCGTCCGGCACAAGGGTTCCATCCACATCCGATACTATCAGCTTAATCATCTTCCCTGTCCTCCAAAAGTGTTTTTATCTCCTGATAGAGACGTCCCACGGGCAGACCCACCACATTGGCGTAGTCCCCGTCAATTCCTCTGATATAAGCGGCAAACCTGCCCTGAATCCCATAGGCCCCGGCCTTATCCAGAGGTTCCCCGCACTGGGCATACTCCTTCATTTCCCCGCAGGTCATAGGGTACACATGGACATCGGTGCGCTCCGCAAATGTGATGCCATGGCACCTTTCCTCCCCCTGGCACAGCAGCACCGTAACCCCGGTATATACCTGATGGGTCCTGCCCTGAATCTTCTCCAGCATCTCATAGGCCCGCATGGGAGTTCCCGGCTTGCCCAGTATCTCATTTCCAACGGAAACCACTGTATCAGCCCCAATTACCATAGTGCCCTCAGGACAACCAGACGCAACATCCTCTGCTTTTTGTCTGGACAGTTCCATGACCACCATGTCCGGTTTCTTCTCACTGGTTTCCTCCTCCATCCGGCTGGGCCTGATTTCAGGCTCCAGGCCGATTTGTGCCAGCAGTTCCTTCCGTCTGGGGGATGCCGAGGCCAGCACCACATTAAATCCTCCCCAAGTATGTCTCATATCCATGTCATTCTCCTTTATCCAATCCGCCGGAAAAACAGGGCGGGACAGAATGGCGAAAAGACTGCTGCATGTAGGCCAATGGTAACAGCCACCTGCAGCAGCCTTTCATCCAATCAATATATTTTCAGCCGGCCCACTGCCGGCTCATCTTCCTCTTCCATACCGCCCAGGCGCAGACGAAGGCAGTGGATGAAATCCACCAGATAGAACATGGTAAGTCCTACTGCCAGGACAGTCCCTACATGGCCGGGCAGGCTAATCACGGCAGCGCGCACCCTGATATCCAGAAAATAAAAGAAAAACAGGCCCAAAAGTCCCCAGGCAAGACTGCTTTCCAGACAAACCATTCCTCTGTAATTAAAGGGTTTATGGCTGTAATCCCACCAGAAGGAACCAAAGAGGCGGACCATAATATTGGCCGTGACCAGTTCCATGGTAGTAGCCATGGCCATGGATGCTGTGTAGAGCTCCATGGGCCTGCCTGCGACAGGTCTCAGCAGCATACAGGCTCCCAGGGCGCCGAAGCCGTATATGATGCAAAAGGGGCCATGGCCAAAGCCACGGTCCACCACAGGCCGCTTATATTCTGCACTCAGCACCATACATTCCAGCAGGTAACCAAGAAAACTATACATAAAAAACCAGTTGATGAAATCATAAATATTCATGGTATCTTCTGTCCTTCCTGTCTAACATGATACCCCCCGCCGTGTTAATAATAGGGATTCAGGGCCAGAGCCAGCCCAATTCCCAGTATTGCCCCTGCCAGAACCTGCAGGGGCGTGTGTCCCACATACTCCTTAAGC
This sequence comes from Clostridium sp. 1001283B150225_161107_B6, assembly GCF_015556325.1. Classification (NCBI taxonomy): domain Bacteria; kingdom Bacillati; phylum Bacillota; class Clostridia; order Eubacteriales; family Clostridiaceae; genus Clostridium; species Clostridium sp. 1001283B150225_161107_B6. Next base: position 35,226 of record NZ_JADNMD010000005.1, read on the forward strand.
TTCTCCTGAAGCACTTCCGCATTCAGCTTAAGCGGATTCTCCGAAAGAATGGAATTCAGCAGCTTGGCCTGTTTTCCGGTTTCCCGCCTCACTCCGATGGCATCATACATGACAATCATGGAGAGCACGAAGGACACGGCAAATTCAAAGGACCCGGCCCCGTATTTCAGCAGGGCCGCTGTGGTCAGGCCGCAGACCGTGGCTGAATGGGAACTGGGCATGCCGCCTGACCCCACCAGGCGCTCCGCGTTAAAGTTCTTATTTAAAGCAAAATCAATCAGAGTCTTTAAGAACTGGGCAACCACCCATCCTGTAACAGCACTCATAAGAAGCTGATTGCCGAGCATCTGTGTCCATACATTCATAATCGGATTATTCTTTCCCCTTTCAAACGGGCTTTGGAACGGTTTCAGCAAAACACATGCTTACCTCCTGGCGGGCTGCGCAAACAGGCACATCCGTATCCAGTGCTTAAACCGGGCCGTGGTCTCCACTGTACTGCAATATTTATCTGCACAAGTAACTGCATATCCTGCCCTGGATGTGGGAGGGACAAGGGTCAGGGGCCACATGTGCCTCAGGATAATCATCCGTTCCTCCTCTGTCAGCCGGAAATGCCGGTCTGCATTCACCAGGGCTGCTTTTGGATGGGTGAATCCATGGAAGTACTGGCCCGTCTCCTTAGCATGGGTATGCCAATCGTATAAAAACAAATCATGGAGAAGCCCTGCCCGAGCAGCGCTTCTCCAATTTCCTCCCAGCTGTTTGCACAGCTTATATCCAAGGTATGAAACCTGTATACAGTGGGTCTTGCATGTAGTACTCCCGTGCTGTATATACTGGTCCATGGACTGGAATACAGGGTGGCACAGTATGTCCTTTACGCACTCCATATACTCCTCGTCTTCTGTTATCTCTGAAACCACTGACGGCTCCATATGGGCATCACACCTTTCTTAGTTCATCAGCATATTATCCGACATTACAGGTCTGTTGTCAATATCCAATCAGCCAGTCATAAAGTTCCTGGTACTTAGAGGCAGAGGTCCACCAGGAATAATCCTTGGCCATGGCCCTGTCGATAATTTTATTCCACTCACGGCGCTTGCTGCTGTAGACATACTTGGCATAACGTACGCTTCCCAGCATCTCATGAGCATTGTAATTGGCAAAGGAGAATCCTGTGCCTGAGCTCTCGTATTCATTATAGGGCTCCACCGTGTCCTTAAGGCCGCCTGTCTCCCTGACAATAGGCACTGTGCCGTAGCGCAGGGCCATCAGCTGGCTCAAACCGCAGGGCTCAAACAGGGATGGCATGAGAAATGCGTCGCTGGCAGCGTAAATCTTATGGGACATGGCCTCTGAGTAATAAATCTGGGCAGATACCCTGTCATGGTACTTCCAGTCATAGTGGCGGAACATATTCTCATAACGTTCCTCACCGGTTCCCAGGACCACCAGCTGCAAATCATCGTTGCACAGCTCATCCATGACACACTGAATCAGGTCAAAGCCCTTCTGGTCCGTAAGACGGGAGACAATTCCCACCATAAACTTCTTCTCATCCACAGGAAGGCCTAACTCCTGCTGGAGCGTCTTCTTGTTCTTTACCTTTTCCTTGCGGAAATTTTTAGCATTATAGGTCTGGGCGATGTACGTATCTGTCTCCGGATTAAACTCATCGTAGTCAATGCCGTTGACAATGCCCCTTAGGCTTCCGGCCCTGGAACGCATAAGGCCGTCCAGTCCCTCGCCGTAGAACGGCAGCTTGATTTCCTCTGCATATGTGTTGCTGACCGTGGTGATGGCATCTGCAAATACAATACCGCCCTTTAACAGGTTTCCGTCCTTGTAGGCTTCCAGCTTATCCGGTGCGAAATAGTAATCCGGCAGTTCCGTGAAGCGCTTAATGGTCTTCACATCCCACACACCCTGGAACTTCAGGTTGTGGATGGTAATTACAGACTTCATGTTGCAGAAAAATTCGCCTTCGTGGAACTTATCCTTGAGAAGGACAGGTATCAGTCCGGTCTGCCAGTCATGGCAGTGTACCACATCCGGCTGGAATCCAATCACCGGCAGTGCTGATAAGGCTGCCCGGCAGAAGAAGCAGAACTTCTCCAAATCCCAATACCAGTCGCCATATGGCTTTGCTCCGCTAAAATAGCTCTCATTATCAATAAAGTAAAAGGTTATACCTTCATGTACGTACTGTAGAATGCCCACATAGCGGCTCTGTCCCAGGTAATCCATATAGAAGTGGTTCACATATTCCATCCTGTCACGCCACTCCTGCTTGATGCAAAGGTACTTTGGGATGATGACCCTGACATCAAAATACTCTTTATTAAAGCATTTCGGCAGGGAGCCCACTACGTCTGCCAGTCCTCCTGTTTTAATAAACGGCACTGCTTCTGAAGCTGCAAATAGTATTTTCTTCATCAAAACCTCCCTCTCCTGACGAACAGGTTCCATATGCCTTTCCTAATAGTATACCTTACTTTTCCGAAATTAGGAAGTTCTTTCTGATGAATTTGTCTTAAATTTTTTTGTATTCCAAGAGTATTTTATCCGATATCAGCGCAATGAATTCAGAATTGGTAGGCTTACCCTTTCCGGTACTGATTGTATAACCGAAAACTTCATCGATGGTTTCCATCTTGCCTCTGCCCCAGGCCACCTCGATGGCATGACGTATGGCTCGTTCCACCCGGCTGGCCGTGGTCTGATTGCGTTTGGCAATGGCCGGATAGAGGATTTTCGTCACGCTGCTCATCATTTCCTGGTCTTCCACCGACATGGCGATGGCGTCTCTGAGATACTGATATCCTTTGATGTGGGCAGGTATGCCCAGCTCGTGAAGCATCTTTGTGATGTCCGTTTCCAGATGCTCCTTCATGTACTCCTCCCTGGTGATATGGGATTCTTCCCCTGGCTCAAACGGAGCCGTTAATACTTTTCCTGCCGGTTGTTTATCAGGCAGTTTACCGATATGACGAATCTTGTTTACCAGGATTTCCTTGTCGAAGGGTTTCATCAGATAGTAATTAGCTCCCGCCTTAAAGGCATCTTCTGTCATCTGTTCACCACCTACTGCACTAAGTATAATAAATGCAGGATTTTTCAGGAAAGTATGCTCGCTTTTCACTTTTTCCACCACGGATATACCGTCAATTTTCGGCATTACCAAATCCAGCAGAACAATGTCCGGCGTAGTGTCAACAATCATGTTAATGGCATCAGCACCATTGTCTGCCTTTCCAATTACAGATAATCCGTCCTCTGCGTTAATCAGTTCATCCAGCGTATTCAGAATTAGCGGATTGTCATCGACAATCGCAACATTCAGCTTTTCCACTTCCTTTTACCTCCTAAAATTGTTTGCCTGTGCTGAACTACCTGTCAAAAAATCGGTAGCTGCTATTCGACCACCTCTACATCAAATCCATCTCCTTCGTCAATATAACTCCTGGCGAAATTTATTATATATGGTCCCCTTACCATATATCAACGGTTCGTGGTCGCAATTTTAGACACGCGTCGAGATTAAATTGTATCATTTTTGGTGTCATTTTGCAATTATTAATTGTGACGATTAACATTTCTGTAACAAATAATTGGTTTTTTTACTTTATTTTACTTTAATTCGACACCATTTTTGTAATTTCAGCACGTTGATGTTTCATTTCATTATATTCTCACAGGCACGATTATAGAACGCAAACATCACTGTTTTTCCTCCTGATATTTAAAACTTTGGCAGATTTTCGGGAGGGGGAGCGACGGGATTTGTCGAATTTTGACGAGGGGGAGTGATTGAGGGCGGAAGAATGACATGGGAAAGAGTGCGGAGCGATGTATGACGACATGCTCATGGTCATTTGATTGGTATGGGAGGCATCAGCAGATGCCTCGTACGAGCCAATCATTATCGGATGATATGGGAAATGATTGCTTTGTTCTATGGATTCTTTGAAGGAGGTGGCATGCATGGGCGTGTCATGGTTGCGGTTCTGGTGTTTAATTTGCTGCTTTTTCGAAGAAGCTGACATGCACCAGATTGTGGAAACCTATGGCAACAACCATTTCAGTTCACAGCTTCTTCGCAGAAGCTGACATTGGACTGCCGTAGCCGTAGGACGGATTCTTACATTTCAATCCACAGCTTCTTCGCAGAAGCTGACAATCCAGGCCGCCAGCGTGGTCTTGTCCTCGTCTATTTCAATCCACAGCTTCTTCGCAGAAGCTGACTGCCAGCTGGTCCGTGTTATCCCAAAGCGCTTTTATTTCAATCCACAGCTTCTTCGCAGAAGCTGACGTACCGGTTGTACTTCTTACGTTGTCCGCCAGGGATTTCAATCCACAGCTTCTTCGCAGAAGCTGACGTGTGCGGGGATTTATTTTCGGTCATGGACCCAATAATTTCAATCCACAGCTTCTTCGCAGAAGCTGACAGCAAACATATCCAATCTTTCCATTTCACATCAGTCACATTGTATACATATTGTACAATTTTATCTCATAATTCTACATTTGCTTGCATCTCCTTTGATTTTTTTTACTCAAAGTCCCTTAAAAGGGGTACGAATCCCCCCAAGTTTTCCTGTTCACTTGGCATTCGCACTTATATGATGAAGGATAATTCGTAATCTTCCGAAAGCCTTTCCTCATCTACTCTAGTTTTGATTTTGGTTGAATCACAGCCATTTTGTGCTTATTCCTTCACCCTCAATACTCCAACATATTCTCAATCAAAATCCCATCCCCCCGGCTTGCATCCTGTACAAACACATGTGTCACCACCCCGGCCAGCTTCCCATCTTGTATAATTGGACTACCGCTCACGAGTGAGTCAAGTAAGGGATAACAATTTTAATCTTTATTTTCATATACTCTCAAAAATTCTTGAAGTATTTCGTAATACTTACACGCCTCCTCCTCAAAATAACCTGCCAATGCCGCAAAATCTTCTGTTTTCTGCGCAGCATTTAGAAGATGTGTATATTGATTTTTATTCTCATCACAAATCACAAATGGAATAATCCCATTTTTCAAACACTCCCGGAATAGAATCATTCTGCCTGTGCGTCCATTTCCATCCTGAAAAGGGTGTATTTTTTCATATTCGGCATGAAGTTTAGTAATATCGATTAGAGATTTTTCGCTGTTAAGATAGATTCCCAACAGTTCACACATCTTCTCATGAACCTGATTCGGCTTAACTGTTTCAATATCCCACACCACATTCTGTCTGTTTTTATACTCCCCAATCGGATAACCATTGGCCCGGTCCTCAAATACTCCCTGCTTAAGCGCCGCATGGAATTGTTTAATAAGGGGTTCCGATAATACCTCGTTGATTGTTTTTAAGGCCAGATTAAACATAAGAAAATGTCCATTGGTTTCTTCAATATCCTTGGCCCGGTAAATCTCTCCATCGGACATAATTGTTCCGGTATTAAATAATGACGCCGTCTGTTCTCTTGACAGCCGGCTGCCTTCGATGCGATTTGAATTATAGGCAAATTCTCTCTGGGTAATTCCATAGATACCGCTTCGATCCTTTTTCTGTAATTCGATTAACATCCTGTCCAACAGATAATTATTTATCGCAACGCAGTCATCCGGTGTTAATTCATGAAAGCTTTTATTTAAAATCGAGTTAATATTCATATATTCTCCATCAATCAAAATACGTTTTAGTCCTGAACCATATGTCTATTGACCATCAAGTTCTTCTATCTTTAGCCCATCGAGAGCAGTAGGTATATAATAACGTTTCCGAGTAATTCAGCGATATAATGGTATGAATTAGCTTTAGCAAAACCATATTTTGCACCATGAATACTGTGAGGAACGATTGCTACATTCTCGTGCAACAGCTTCTTCAAATATTCCTGCCATTCCAGTGTGGCTTTACCATAATCGTGTAAATATCCTGCCACATCCAAGAGAGCTTCCATGCCGAATTTTCCTGCAAATTTGCGAGCCAGTTTTGAGACATTAGTCGAATGTACTTTTAAAAGCTGATTCCGGCGAGCCAATGCTGTATCCCACAATTCTGTAGTAAATAATTTCTGTTTAAAGGCTTCTTTTTCGTCCTCAACTAATGGCGAAAAATTAATCTGCTCGTTCATCTTACCTCCCGCACTCTAACATCTCTATAATAACATATCCACATTCTTACAACAAGCAGTATCTATTAGTAAGCTCCTATCGCGCCCCGCTACTCCGTCCAGGCCACAACCGTTGACACGCTCCGCACACCAGCGGTTGTGTGGCCTTCGCAGCATAGCATACTACAGACGAGGGCGCAACTGTGAGCTGACTCCCAGCTGCGCCCTCGTCTTCCGTCTGCTCCTCACCCTCATTGCTCCAACATATTCTCAATCAATATCCCATACCCCCGGCTTGCATCCTGCACAAACACATGGGTCACCGCCCCGGCCAGCTTCCCATCCTGTATAATCGGACTGCCGCTCATCCCCTGCACAATCCCGCCTGTCAGCTCCAGCAGCTCCGGGTCAGTCACCTTGATGACCATGCTTTTGTTCTTATGGCTGGAATTATAATCCACCTTTTGAATTTCAATGGCATAATCCTTTAATTCGCCGGAAATATTGCTTCGGATATAGGCCGGTCCCTGCTTCACATCCTGGCGGCAGGCGATTTCCAGAGGCTCTCCCACTATCTGCTTTTTGAATTGCTGGTTGACGGTGCCGAATATGCCTTCATTTGTGTTCTTTTCAATATCCCCCATATGGGACTGGGGGCCGTAGTAAATCACGCCGGACAGCAGTCCCGGCTTGCCCATGGAGCCTTTTTCAATTCCCATGATTTCAGTGGAATAAAGGGCGCCGTCAGAGGATTCCACCAAGTCTCCTGTATCGCTGTCGCTGATTCCATGGCCCAGGGCGCCGAATCTGCCGTTCATATCCACATAAGTAATGGTACCGATACCCTGGGTATCGTCCCTGACCCATGCTCCCAGCTTGTACTGTCCGTCAGCGCCCTGGACCGGCTTCAGGCTCACATCCACGTCCTCGCCTTCCCTGCGCACCTGGAGCACACAGTCCTGTCCGCCTGACTCGCTGACAGCGCGTATCAGGTCCTCCTTTGTGTTCATGGGCTTTCCGTTAAATGCCTCTATATAGTCTCCTGATTTCAGTATACCGTAGGCAGGTTCCACCTCCATACCGTCGCTTCCCGTTATACGTCCTGTACCGATGACCATGACGCCGTCTGATTTCAGATAGATTCCTATGGGGGAGCCGCAGGGAATGGCATATCTGGTGTCCACCACGTCCACCTGTATGTCCTTTAATTTTATCACCCCAAACAGCTTAAGACCTACCTGATAACTTCCCTTTTCTCCCCCAAACATGGAAAAACGGTCCCTGCCGCTTATAGTAATCTGGTCCGCCGGTATGTTGCTTTCATTTGCCAGGGCCACTTCCTGGCTGCCGCTGGATATGGTTGCCTTCAAAGGCAGGCCGAAGGAAAATTCCTCCTCTTCATTTTCTATAATGCTCACCCGGTCCGGCACTGCCTGGTCCATGTAATACCACGTATATCCCGTAACAGCCACAACGGACAGCCAGAAGATGCGTCCCAGCCACCGGTAAAAGATTGATTTCCCCTTCATCGCCCTGCCTCCTTATATAGTCATTCATTTAAAATGGGTCAATACAAAGCCATGGTGCATCTGCTGCGGATGGACCATAACAAAAAAAGAAAGAAGCAATGTTCGCTGCCTCTTTCTTAGTATTATCCATCCTTAGGATTTCAATCTGTTTTATTTTGTTCTGTCTGCCAATTCCTTCATTTCACCTGCGTTTTTAAGTACGGCCTCTGTAATCCTGGCGCCGCCCAAGAGCCTGGCCAGCTCTTCTATGGAAGCCCTTCTGTCCAGCAGGCGGATGGTGGTTATGGTCCTGCCCTGGCTGGCAGATTTTGCAATTTCAAAATGTGAATCCGCCATAGCCGCTATCTGCGGCAGGTGGGTGATGCAGATAACCTGGTGGTTCTTTGCTATGAGCATTAGTTTCTCCGATACCTTCTGGGCGGTACGCCCGCTGATGCCGGTGTCTATCTCATCGAAAATCAGGGTCGGGATGTCGTCGGAATCCGCCAGCACGGTCTTAATGGCCAGCATGATTCTGGAAAGCTCGCCTCCGGACGCTACATCCTTCAGAGGACGCATGGGCTGCCCGGGATTGGTGGAAATAAGGAATTGGACTTCGTCCCATCCGGACGAGGTAAAGTGACCCAGTTTTTCAAATTCCATGTCAAATTCCACATCCAGGAAATTCAGGTCCTCCAGACCCTGCTTGATTTTCTTTACAAGCTCCCTGGATGCCTTTTTACGTATCCCTGTTAATTGTGCGCAGAGTTTCTCCAATCCATTCCTGCATGCCTCTAATTCCTGCTCCATGCGCTTTCTGTGGGCGTCATAATCTTCCAGTTCTTCCAGCTTTTTCTTTTTTTGTTCCAGCTTTTGGCGGATAATCTCCACTGTTGCCCCGTATTTTGCCTGAAGGTTATGTATCAGGTCCAGGCGTTCCTCGGTCTTTCTGAATGTTTCCTCGTCCATTTCCATGGAATCCAGGTAGGCAGACATTTCCCTTCCTGCATCCCTCAGTATGGAATCCGCGTCATAGAGCTGGTCCCGGATGCCGCCCAGGGTGTCATCGTACTCAGCGGCCTGCTCCACCTCTTTTAAGGCCCTTGAAAGCCATTCTCCCTCCACTGCCCCGTAGGCAGCCCCCAGACATTCTGCAATACGCCTGGAATGGGAATAACGGCGGTAGAGGGAGGTGAGTTCCTCCTCCTCCCCTTCCTTCAGGGCTGATGCCTCTATCTCCTCTATCTCGAACCGCAGGAAGTCAGCTTCGCGGATACGGCTCTCAGCATCCAAATTAAACCCTCCCAGCTTTTCTTCAAGGGAACGGTATATACGGTACCTGTCTGCAATTGTCTGTTTTACAGGCTGGGTCGCGGCCTTGACATAGGCGTCCAGAATTTCAAGATGCTTGGATTTGTACAGCAGGGACTGGTGCTCATGCTGCCCGTGTATATCCAGCAGCAGTCCTGTAATCTGGCTCAGTCTGGCCATGGTCACTGTCTCATCGTTAATACGGCTGATGCTCCTGGCAGGGGTCAGCTTCCTGGATATGATTACCAGTCCGTCCTCTGTGGGTTCCACCTCCAGCTCCCTGAGAGCCTTCCGCTTCTCTTCCCCTGTGACGGAAAATACCAGCTCAATATAGGCGTAGTCTGCCCCGGGGCGTATGCTGCCTTTGGACGCTTTGCCGCCCAGGGCCATGGTTACGGAACCGATGATGATGGATTTTCCGGCTCCGGTTTCACCGGTAAGGATATTGAGGCCCTCGCCGAATTCCACATCCGCTTTCTCAATAAGGGCCAGGTTCTTTACATGCAGCTCCAGTAACATATTACACCCCTTTTCCGTTAGTCTTCCACCATTTTCTTGATTTTTTCCATGACAATGATGGTGTCGTCCACACTGCGTATGGCACACATGATGGTATCATCGCCAGCAATGCAGCCCACGATTTCGTGAAACTGGATGGCGTCCAGGGCAGCAGCCACAGCCATGGCCATGCCGGATACGGTCTTGATTACCAGGATATTCTGGGCCATGTCCATGGACATGTATCCGTCCTTAAGGATACGGATATATTTAATGGCAGATGTCCCTCTGGGGCTTTCCAGAACCATGTAGCGCTGTCTGCCGCTCTCCGACTGCATCTTGGTCAGCTTCAGCTCACGGATGTCCCGGGAGACGGTTGCCTGGGTCACATTAAACCCAGCCTCATTCAATCTCTCTGCCAGCTCCTCCTGTGTCTCTATCTCATATTTTCCAATTAGTTCGACAATCTTGCTGTGGCGCTCTACTTTCATGTGAGACGCTCCCCTCCTTGTTGATTTATAATGGCCTGCGGACCATGGGTTGGCTATAATCCTCCCAGATGGTTGCTGAGGTTCTGCATGAATGATATCTGCTTTAGCTTGAGCATCACTGTCTGCAGCCCGGAACATTGGATATCAATGCAGTCTCCTGCCTTTAACTCCATGGACGTATCCCCGTCAAAGGATACGACCTGGCCGCTGTTAAGGACCTTAATCCGGACCCGGTCCTCCGGAGCCAGCACAATACTCCTGGCATTGAGGGAATGGGAACAGATGGGCGTCAGCACCATCATCCTGGCCCCCGGCGCTATCACCGGTCCTCCTGCTGAAAGATTGTAGGCCGTGGACCCTGTAGGCGTGGCCACCAGGACACCGTCTGCTGCGTATTCATTGAGATACTCGTCATTTACATAGACACTGTAGCGGAGCACCTTCAGAGGGTCCTTTCTGGTAACCGCTATCTCATTGAGGGCAATATCCTTTAAAATGGCCTCTTCCTCCCGCCATGCAGTTCCCTGTATCATCATCCGCCGTTCCAGCTGGTAGCGCTCATTCAGCAGGGACTCCAGCACCGGTGCAATGTCCTCCTGCCGGCTCACCTGATTCAGATAACCCAGATGGCCCCGGTTCACCCCCAGCATGGGGATATTACGGCCTGCCAAATCCCTGGCCGCCTGTATAAGGGTGCCGTCTCCCCCGATTGTTATGACACACTCCGTATCCTCCGGCACCTGGGCCCCGTCAATATGGGCTCCCCCCCTGGTTCTCTCAGGTGTGTGGTGCAGAAGGCACTCTGCTCCCTTTGCCTCCAGGTACCCTTTGATGAATACCTGGGCTTCCTGTACATATTCTTTGTCAAGATTGGCAATAATATAAAAATGTTTCATGGTTATGGGGCTCCTGACGTTTTTATACGTTATTTATCCATTTGTGCAGGCCGTGGGCTGTTTAATCCAGACAGCCATGGGCCTGCTCCACTATGGCCCGGGCCGATACTTCCTGCCTGGCTGCTTCCTGCCTGGTTACTTCCTGCCTGTTTTCCTCCTGCCCCGCCTCTTCCTGCGGACAATTCTGGAGGTACAGAAGATATTCGATGTTTCCCTCAGGCCCCTTTATGGGTGAGAATTCCAGGCCCAGTATGCCAAAGCCAATGGTTCTGGCATACCCCATAACCATCTCTATGACTTCAAGATGAACGCTCTTTTCCCTGACAACGCCCTTTTTTCCCACTTTTTCCCGTCCTGCCTCAAACTGGGGCTTTATCAGGCACACCACCTGGCCGTTCTGGGTCAGAAGCTGTTTTACCGGTCCCAGCACTTTGGTCAGGGATATAAAAGAAACATCAATACTGGCAAACTCAATGCGGTCCCCAATATCCTCCGGGGTCACGTACCGTATATTGGTCTTCTCCATGCAGATAACCCGGTCGTCATTGCGCAGCTTCCAGGCAAGCTGTCCATGGCCCACGTCCACGGCATACACCTTCACCGCGCCGTTCTGGAGCATACAGTCCGTAAATCCGCCGGTGGAAGCGCCTACGTCCATACATACCTTGCCGGCCAGCTCTACGCCGAAATGGCTCATGGCCTTTTCCAGCTTAAGCCCTCCGCGGCTGACATATTTAAGGGTGCTTCCCCTAACCTCAATCTGTACTGTCTCCTCAAAGGACGTGCCTGCCTTATCTTCCTTCTGCCCATTGACATAGACTATCCCTGACATAATCAGGGCCTTTGCCTTTTCTCTGGACTCCGCCAGGTTTCTCTGGACCATAAGCACGTCCAACCGTTCTTTCTTCATTACTGTTCTCCTTATGCCGGAACGGCATCTCCCTGCTGCCTTCCGGCTTAAGGGGGCAATGCCGCCTGTGTTATCTGATACCTGTCAAGGCTTTTCCGCCGTACATTGTCCGGCAGCTATCCGCCCGGATACATATGTTCAAGCTTGGTTTTTGTCCGGAACCGGGCAGACTTCCGGGGATTCCTGTGCGGCCGGCCCTATATAGCCGCTGGCCTTCATGGTCCGTATAATGGAATCGCTGTCGATTCCCAGGCCTTCTCTTAATATGGATACATTGCCGTGCTCCACATATGCGTCAGGAATGGCAATATTAAGTACCTTTACATCCGGATAGTTTTCATGTATAAACGCAGTGACAGCCAGGCCGTATCCGCCCTGGAGCACATTTTCCTCCATGGTGACAATCAGACGGTGCCTCTCAGCCAGACGTGAAACCATTTTCCTGTCAAAGGGCTTCACAAACCTGCCGTTGGCAAGGCTGCATCTGTATCCTTCTGCTTTCAGCTTCTCCCGTACATGCTCCCCCGTGCTGACCATGCTTCCCACTGCAAGGAGAGCAATGTCCCCTTCCTCGTAAAGCATTTCACCCGCACCATACGAAACAGGCTGCCTAAACTCCTTCAGTCCGCGGTATGCCTCGCCTCTCGGATAACGGATAGCCAGTGGACTGTTGTAATCCATGGCAAAGTCCAGCATGGCCCGCAGCTCCCACAGGTTCTTGGGGGCCATGACGCTCATATTGGGTATGGAGGTCAGGAAGGAATAATCAAAGATTCCCTGATGGGTCTCCCCGTCGCTTCCCACAAGCCCTGCCCGGTCCACTGCAAAGAGCACCGGCAGGTTCTGGATACAGACATCGTGGAGGACCTGGTCATAGGCCCTCTGAAGGAAGGAGGAATAGACCGCCACCACCGGCCTGAGTCCGGCTGCTGCCATACCGGCTGCGGATGTGACTGCATGGGCTTCCGCGATTCCCACATCAAAAAAGCGGTCCGGGTATTTCTTTCCAAAGGCAGCCAGCCCCGTACCGTCAGGCATGGCGGCCGTGACCGCCACCAAATCCGGATGCTCCTCCCCCAGCTGGCATAGCTTTCTGGAGAACACATCCGTATAGGATGGATTCTTCTGGGCTGACAGGGATTTGCCCGTTTCCACGTCAAAGGGTCCCACCCCATGAAAATAGGACGGATTCTTCTCTGCCGGGCGGTATCCCTTTCCCTTTTTTGTCATCACATGAACCAGGACTGCGTGGTCCAGCTTCTGGGCCTCCCTCAGCACCTTGCAGAGGGCCTGGATATTATGGCCGTCCACTGGTCCCAGATAGGTGATTCCCATATTTTCAAACAGCATGCCTGGTATAAACAGCTGCTTTATACTGTTTTTGGTGCGTTTGATTTTGTCTATCATGGCAGTGCCCACCACCGGAATCCGGTCCAGGGCATCTGCCACGCTCTTTTTCAGGTCGTTGTAGCCGCTGCCTGTACGCAGGCCGTTTAAGTAGCGGGACATGCCCCCTACATTTTCCGAAATGGACATCTTATTGTCATTCAGCACAATGATAAAGTTCTTCTTCATCCGGGCGGCATTGTTCAGGGCCTCATAGGCCATGCCTCCGGTAAGGGCCCCGTCTCCAATCACAGACACCACGCGGTAGTTCTCACCCCTGATATCCCGTCCAAGGGCAATGCCCAGTCCTGCGGATATGGAGGTGGAGCTGTGGCCTGTATCAAAGGAATCATAAGGACTCTCCTTGCGCTTGGGAAATCCGCTGAGACCGCCGTACTGACGGAGCTCATCAAATTCAGCCATGCGCCCGCTTAATATCTTATGGGTATAGGACTGGTGCCCCACATCCCAGATAACCTTGTCCTCAGGAAGGTTTAAGGTCTTAAAAAGGGCGATGGTCAGTTCCACCACGCCCAGATTGGAGGCCAGATGTCCTCCGGTATGGCTGATTTTTTCAATCAGGAAGGTCCGTATCTCCTGGGCCAGTATCTTTAAATCCTCGGGCGGGAGGGCTTTCAGCTCCTCCGGCCCACTAATTTGTTCCAGTATCATAATAACGGTATCTCCAGTCTTACTTCTGACGGCCCACCAATGAGCGGATTAACTGCTCCAGGAAGTCATTGTTTCCCGGCAGCTTGTTCAGCTCCTCGATGGCTTCCGCAGAAATCTGCTCCACATCCTTCTTGGCCTTCTCCAGGCCTGCCAGGGTTACATAGGTGGTCTTCTTATTCTTTTCATCGCTTCCTGAAGGTTTGCCGGTCACATCCTGGCTTCCCGTCACATCCAGGATATCGTCCTGAATCTGGAATGCCATTCCGATTTTGGCTGCAAGGGATTCCACTATCTTGCAGTCCTCCTCGGCAGCTCCGCCCAGAACAGCGCCAATCAGCATAGAAGCCTCAATAAGCGCTCCTGTCTTCAGACGGTAGATGAAATCCAGCTTGTTCTCGGGTATAGGACCTCCGGCCAGCTCCACATCCACGGTCTGGCCTCCTATCATGCCGTAAACCCCGGTCTTGCGGGCAAGAATGCCCACGGCCCGTCCAATCCTGGACAGTTCGTCCGGGTCAATGCTTGTCTCAAAGGCATTGGCAGCTGTCTCAAAGGAATACATCATAAGCGCATCCCCGGTAAGCACACCGATGTCCTCGCCGAACTCAGCCCATGTGCTGGCCTTGCCCCGGCGCATCATGTCATCATCCATACAGGGAAGGTCGTCGTGCACCAGGGAGGATGTGTGTATCATCTCCACTGCCGCCATAAAGGGTATCACGGATTCCAAAAGGGTGCCTGTAAAAAGCCGGCACATCTCCTGCATGAGCATGGGGCGGAGGCGTTTTCCGCCTGCCTTCATGCTGTAGTTCATGGCCTCGAAAATTGTCTTCTGATGGCCTGTTTCCTCCGGAAGATAAGTTCCAATTAACTGCTCAATTTCTGCTGTACGCGCATCAAGTTCCTGTTTAAATGTTTCCTTATCGCTCATTTTCGTCACCCTCACTCAATATTAGAATCTGTTTTTCTACGTTGTCTATCTGACCGCTCAGGGATTTCACCAGCTTCATCCCCGCTTCATAGCAGGTGAATGATTCCTCCAGCGTACTGTCCCCGGCTTCCAGTTTCTTTATAATATCTTCCAGCTGGGCGAAATTCTCCTCAATGCTGGCTTTATTCTCTTCCTTTTCCTGTGTATCCGTCTTCTTACGCGGCATCCTCTATCCCTCACTTCCCGGTAATTTCATGGATTCTGTGTTCGTGACCAGGGCGTCCACACGTCCGTCCTTCACGCTTATGCGTATGGTATCGCCTGTCGCTGCCTGTGCAATGGAGGTGAATGCCCTGCCTTTTGCATCTGTCACAAAGCCATACCCGCCCCCTAACTTTTTAAGAGGCGACAATCCGTCCAGCCTTCCGGACAGCAGTGCCAGCCTGTGCTTTCCCTCTGTAAGTCCGGCAGCCATCCGCGCCTCAAGACGCCGTTTCCTGTCCTCCAGCGTGAGCCGGGCATCTCCCAGCTGTTCCTCCATCATCCGCCCCAGACGGCTCTCCATATCCGCCAGACGCTGGCGCCTGTCATTGAGCTGGCGCTGCGGGCTTAGAAGTTTCAAACGCATACCGCACTGGTCCAGCCGGAAATGCACCTTTTCAAGCCTGCGCTCCATGGAGCGTTCCAGCACCTGCCTGTACAGATTCACCTGCTCCGTAAACTGGCTGTAATCAAACACGGCCAGCTCTGCTGCCGCTGACGGCGTAGGCGCCCTTAAATCCGCCACATAATCCGCTATGGTCACGTCTGTCTCATGCCCTACGGCTGAGATAATCGGGGTGGTGCAGTTGAAGATGGCCCTGGCCACCATTTCTTCATTAAATGCCCAGAGGTCCTCAATGGAGCCTCCGCCTCTCCCCACTATCAGGACATCCAGCCCCATCCGGTCCAGCGTTTCAATGCCCTTTGCAATACTGTACTTTGCCTGCTCCCCCTGGACCAGGGCCGGGTATAGTATGAGCTGGACATAAGGGTTCCTTCTGGCGGAAATATTCATGATATCGCGGATGGCAGCTCCTGTGCCGGCCGTGACGATTCCCACCTTTCTGGCATACCTGGGAATGGGCTGCTTGTAGCAGCTGTCGAACATTCCCATCTCCTCCAGTTCATTCCGCAGCTTTTCAAACCGGCGGAACAGGTCGCCCTTTCCTTCCCTGGTAATTTCCTTTGCATAAAGCTGGTATCTTCCGTCCCTCTCGTACACATCCACGGTGCCTGACACCGTGACCTCCTGGCCTTCCTGAAGCTCAAAGTCCAGCCCTTTCCTCTGTCCTGCAAACATGACGGCGGCAATCTGTGCGCCGCCGTCCTTCAATGTAAAATAGATATGGCCGGATGTGTGGTACTTACAGTTGGACACCTCTCCCCGGATGGAAATCCGGTTCAGGGCAAAGTCCTGTGTAAACATGTTCCTGATATATGCAGTTACCTGAGATACGGTGTAAACACTTGCCATACGTCCTGCCTACGCTTCGCTTTCCTTATTATCCGCGGGGCCCTGGGACGCTTTGGAGTCCTGGGGCGCCTTGGTGTCCTGGGATGTCTGGGGCGCCTTGGTGTCCTGGGATGTCTGGGACGCTTTGGTGTCCTGGGATGCCTGGACATCCTGGGACGCCTGGAGGTCCTGGGTTTCCTCCGCCGCCCTGTTCTCCCCGGCCGCCTTGGTTCCCTTGCTTACAAACTTAGCCAATATTCCGTTTACAAAGGACGGTGAATCATTTCCGCCGAACTTTTTAGCCAGCTCCACTGCCTCGTTGATGGATACCTTCTCAGGAATGGCGTCATCGTAAATCATCTCATACAGGGCCAGGCGCAGGATGGTCAGTTCCACCTTTCCCATACGCTTGGTCTTCCAACCGGCAGCCGCCTGGTTCAGCTTCTCATCTATCTCAGGAATCTTCTCCATTATGTTTGCTGTTCTTGCCTGAAGATATTCACTGTCCGCCTCTTTTAATTCTACTTTATGCAATACCTGAAGAATACCCGACTCATCTACATCGTCTTCTTCCGGGGACTGGAAATACTGGCCCAGCTGGGCTATGGCCTCTTCCTGTGTCGGGTAGAAGTCAGCCGAGAACAGCATCTTAAAACAATGCTCCCGCAATTCTCTTCTGGTCATTTTCTCTGCTTGTACCAAAAAGCAACGGCTTTCCGTACATTTTCCTTTCTTCGTGATGTCCGCTTCCTCCCTTGTCAGGGCGTGTCCTAAATAACCCGGGGATGAAGCTGCTCTAGATATTATAGCAAACCCAGTGCATAAAAACAATAAAAAATGTATAAAACACTCCCCAGGCAACGCTCCGGGGAGTGTTTACAGATATTATATTAAACCATGGTTTTATCTGCCTTCATCCATATTGACTCCGGCAATCTTTACATTCACGTCCAGCACGGTCAGCCCTGTCATGTTCTCAATGGCCGTGCTTACCTTTTCCTGAACCTGCTCGCTTACGGCCGGGATGTTGTATCCGTAGCGGATATTAAGGGACAGGTCTACCGACACATGCTCCTCGGTCACATCCACCTTGACTCCCTTGCTCAGGTTCTTCATGCCCAGCTTGCCCACCAGCTCATTGGTGATGTTTCCGGCCATGGAATCCACGCCCTCCACCTCTGTGGCAGCCAGACCTGCAATAATGGCCACTACCTCGTCTGCAATCTGTACTTCGCCTATCTTTTCTTTTTCGTATAATTTATGGGTACTGCGATTTTCCTCAGACATCACAACTTACCTCCTGTCAAGACTTAATTATTAGTATTATAACAAATCCGGGAGGATATGTATAGGATTAATTTTAACGCCCTTTCTCAATGATACCAGCTCTGACAGAGCCTTTAACCGGCTGAAAGCCCGGTCAGAATGCATTGGCTGTCCGTGACAGTTCCTTCTGGAATGCGTTCAGGTCCTGTCCCTTAAGGGCCCGTTCCAAAAGCTCCGGCATTTTCTGGGGATTGCAGGCAAAGCAGGGCACATCCATAGATGCAATCCTGCCCGCAATCTGCTCGTCGTAGTAAGGCTTTCCGCCGTCCGCAATGGCCAGAAGACAGACCACGGTTACCCCGGATTCCTTCATTTCCAGGATACGCCTGAGAAGTCCGGCCCGGTTTCCGCCTTCCATCAGGTCGCTGACGAGAAAAAACAGTGTCTTTCCCGGATTTTCCATGAACTGCTGGCAATAGGCCACGGATTTCTCAATGTCCGTACCGCCGCCCAGCTGGAACCCGAACAGCAGGTCCACGGGGTCCTCACATTTCTCCGTCAGGTCCGTAACCTTTGTATCAAAGGCCACGATTCTGGTCTTCACCGATGCAATGCTGGCCAGGATACAGCTGATGACAGAGGAATAGATAACCGATTCCCCCATGGAGCCGCTCTGGTCCACATCCAGAATAACCGTATATTTATTGGCCGCATTGGACGTGGTCCTGTCATAAAAATAAAAATGCTCCGGCACCAGCCTCTTTAGCTCGGGATTATAGTTCTTTAGATTTCTGCGTATAGTAGCCTTATAATCCAGGGCAGCTGCCGATGGTATGGGAGAATGCCGCCTCCTGTCCACGGCGGCCGTCACTGCCCTGCGGATATCGTCAGCCAGCAGCTTATTGATTTCCTCCACGATTCTGGCAATGAACAGCCTCACCTGGTCCTTGGACCGCACCGGTATCTGGTCTTTTAAAGCCAGCATCATGGAAGCCAGGTTCATATCCGGCTCCAGATTCTCCAGCAGCTCAGGTTCAAACAGCAGCTGTTTTAGACCGCACCGTTCCATTGCATCGGACTGGATGATGGTTACCAGTTCCTTGTCAAACAGGGACCTGACATCCCCCAGCCACCTGGACAGCACCGGGGCGGACGGACCCTTTCCGGCTCCCCTGCCTCCCGGCGCGTTTTTTCCTGTCCCGTTTCCAAATCCACCGGAGTCCGTCTGATTATAGATGGACGCAAGGGCCTGGTCCATTAAAAGCTGCTCACCTGTCAGCTCCCCACCGCCCATTTTTTCAAACTGGGGACTGCTTTCCTCACCCAGTATCAGGCGCCATCGTTTCATTCTGGTTTCAAGCTCCATATTTTTCACCCATCCTATATATCGTCAAAATCAAACCCCTCCAGACTGTCCAGCAGCTCCATTTCCCCGTCCTTTAACGGTCCGTTCAGCACCTCTCCCGCCTGGGCCGTGTTCACCTGCCATATCTCGCCCAG
The DNA here is from genome assembly GCF_015556325.1 of Clostridium sp. 1001283B150225_161107_B6. NCBI lineage: Bacteria > Bacillati > Bacillota > Clostridia > Eubacteriales > Clostridiaceae > Clostridium > Clostridium sp. 1001283B150225_161107_B6. The sequence continues at coordinate 54,206 of NZ_JADNMD010000005.1, forward strand.
GTTCTCAGCCACATCCAGCTTTTCCCTGGAACTGAAATCAGCAAAAGCCCGCCGCAGGAACACCAAGGCCCGTTTAAACTCCCCGTCATCCAGCGTATCCATATAGGCGCTCAGCTCCCGCCACAAATCCAGCCTGGCAATGAGCGCATACCGGTTCTTCTTTGACAGTCCTGCAAACCATCCGGCTCCCAGTTCCGCCGGAATTCCTTTCGAGAGGCGGCGGTGGACCTCACGGCTTAATTCCTCTTCCTCCATCCGTCCCCGTTCCAGTAACACAGCGGCAGCAAAACCGGATATGCCTGTGTTCAGGTCATCCCTGGATGCAGCCTCCGCCAGCAGACGGATAAACCGCTCCTCATCCAGGAAATCATGGTGAAGACACAGACTGTTGACCCGTTCAATGGCTTCCATAACACCCTTTTCCGCCTGGCTGTCGCAGCCGCAGGAATTGAGGAACACCAGGCAGGCCCGTAGGAACATCTGATTCAGGACAGGCAGAAGGGGAGCGCTGTCCAGATGCCGTATATTCCCGAACCGCACAACCGTGGAAATACTCTCCGCTGTCTTTGCCAGCTCCAGAAAGCCAGCTGCCTCCACCGACAGTCCCTGCAGGATATCCGTGGCATAGGTGACCATCTCCGGTATCCCGCAGCAGCATGCGGCCTCAATGATACCAGCCGCCTCTCCAATCTGCTCCGCCTGCATGGCCTGCTCCTTCATGACAAAGGATGCTGCGGCAGCCACTGTATCACCTTTCAGGGCAGCCTCCACCAGCTCTATTTCCACTTCCGGAGTCCACCGGATATCCCAGCTCTCAGCCCAGGTGGCGGTTTCCTGCCGTTCCTTTCTCAGGACTGCAAAATGGACTCCCAGCACCCGCAGGCGGTGCAGGAAAAATGACTGGTGCAGCTCTCTGTAGGCAGCTGCCTCTGATTTCACACTCAGTTTTTCCCGTAAATCCAGGGACAGTGTGAACGCTGTCTCCGACTTATATTTTTCCAGTTTCAGTTCCCTGAGCTGCCTGTAAAAATCATCCTGCAGGCAGGTCCGGCTGACGCCCTGCGGAAGCTCCCCCACAGCCGCGCCAATCTCCGTATCCGCCACGGCCAGCGCCAGTTCCGACAAACTGCCGTGCCCCATGGCAGTTACTGCGGCGTCCCGCAAATCCCGCAGGGAGGGCACCCTGTACCCGTGCAGATTCGCCAGGGAGCGCGCCAGCTCCACAGCCTCAATCACCTCAGCGGAGGACACAGGAAAACCATGCTGCCTCTGGTAAGCGGATATGGCTGTGAGATAAGGGTAAGTCCCCATATCCCTGCCGCCTTCCTGCAGTGCCTGCCAGAGCATTCCGTAGTAGGCAGGCGCCTCATTGCCCGCCCCATAGCCGGAACGGGAGGACAGGCGGTAATAGGAATAGGGCATCAGCGTGACATTGCAGGGCACCGATGGCAGCAGGCCCATCTCCTTATCTGTCATGGATGGTTCCTCTCCGGTCAGACCTGCCACATGATAAGCGCCTGTCACTGCCACGATTCGTTCTGCCCGGAATCCTTCCTTTACAGCATCCTCCATCTTCCTTCTCATATATGCTTCCCGGACCAGTGTCTCAGGCCAGTCGCTGTCGCTGCCCGCTGTCAGCTCCCGCAGCTGCCGCCCAAAGGTTTCCGCTCCGTCCCGGTATGCATCATGATTTTCGGAGTGCTCCATAACCCGTTCCCAGAAAGTCTCATGACTGTCCTCCCCGCTGAACCGGTCCAAAAGCCGGTACACATGCTCGGAAGCAGAACCCGGCGGGGTGCGCTGCGCATCCTGGACCGGCTGCTCATTTTGGCACGGCTGTTCATCCTGGGCCGGCTGCTCATTTTGGTCCGGCTCAAATTTCTTATTAAATTCTTCCTCCCTGGTCCGCTGGATTCCCAGAAATACATCCGAGGGCAGGTCCATGAACCGGCACTCCGCCCCGTGCTCCCTGGCCCAGACAATGGCCTGATATTCCGGGGAGTACTCTGCAAAGGGATACAGTATTGTGCGCACCGGCGGGTCTTTTGTAAAGGCCATAACCGCAAAGGGCGGCTTTGTCTCTTCCCTCACCATGTCATCCATCAGACCGTTAAAATCGGAAGGACCTTCCACCAGAATCAGGTCCGGCTGCTTTTCATCCAGAAAGCTTCTCAGATGATATGCGCCGGCCGGCGACAGGTGGCGGATACCAAAACAATATGGATGTCCCATCTATTGGTTCAACTCCTTACACTCTTTATAAAGTCCAAGCCACCGGCTCCCGCGTTTCTTCATGACATTTTCCAGGTATTCCTTCCACGCCAGTCCGTCCTTATCCTCATCCTTGACCACAGCGCCCTGCAAAGCCGCCGCCAGGTCGTAATCCGTTATTTCCCCGTTTCCAAAGCTGCCTGCCAGGGCCATGCTGCCTGCCAGAAGTGAAATAGCCTCGGCGGTGGACAGCACGCCTGAGGACGGCTTTACCTTCTGCCTGCCGTCCAGTGTCATACCGCCCCGCAGCTCCCTGAAAATGGTGCACACCTTTTCCACCACCTCGGCATGGGGAATCCTGGCCCCCAGCTCCAGGCTTCCGGCCAGCTGCTCCACCCTTGACTGCACAATTTCCATCTCAGTGGAAATATCCGGCGGCGGCGGCAGGATGACAATGTTGAACCTCCGCTTCAGGGCAGCGGACATCTCGTTGACTCCCTTGTCCCTTGTATTGGCTGTGGCAATGACGGAAAAGCCTTTCCGGGCAGGCAGTTCAAAGGCCAGCTCAGGTATGGAGATGCGTTTCTCCGATAAAATGGAAATCAGGGCGTCCTGGACCTCGCTGGCACACCTGGATATCTCCTCAAAGCGGGCAATGCTGCCTGTCTCCATGGCCCGGTATACCGGGCTTTTAATCATGGCCTCCCTGGAAGGGCCCTGGGCTATGAGCATTGCATAATTCCAGGAATAGCGTATATGTTCCTCCGTGGTGCCTGCCGTTCCCTGCACCACCTTGGTGGAATCCCCGTTGATGGCGGCCGTCAGGTGCTCGGAGAGCCAGGACTTTGCAGTTCCCGGCTCTCCAATCAGGAGCAGGGCCCTGTCTGTCACCAGGGTGGCAATGGCGATTTCCACCAGCCTGCGGTTTCCAATATATTTGGGAGTAATTTCTTTTCCGCCCGCGTTTCCTCCCGTTATATAGGTGAGTACGGAACGCGGACTCATTCTCCAGCCCGCAGGAACCGGGTTCTGCTCCGCTGCAATCAGCGCGTCAATCTCCTCCTGGTAAAGCTGTTCCGCAGGCAGACGCTGCACATTCTCTTCTTTTCCTGTTGTTTTTCCCATGATATCCTCCAAGTCTCACTTTATTTTCCCAAAAACACATGGCCGTCAGCCCTGCCCGGTAAGTCCGGCAGCCTGGTTGATGGCGTTCCTGCAGTAATCATTGGCGTCCCAGCTTCTTCTCTCAGAGCTGCCCTTTGGAAAGCTGCACATAATACGGTCAATCTCACGGATTTCCATCTGCCGTTCCTCCTCTGTCATGGGCAGCTCACTCATCCGGCGCTGTATGGCCCACAGCGTTATGCCTGCATTTGGATTCTTTTTTACATAGGCGCTTATAAGACCTTTAAAATCCTTCCAGCCGCACTGTACCAGAATGTGGTAAAGCCCCCGGTTATCCGTCACCGTAAGCGCCCTCTTATAAAAATAGGAGCCCTTCTCAGCCCGTTCCCTGGCCGGCAGCATAGAAAACAGAATCTTATCCCGGTCCGTTTCACATTGCCTGCCGGCTGCATCCAGTCCCATGGCTGTCTCATTCCCGAATATCCTGGCATCCATCAGCAGGTCTGTCCAGCGGGAATCCGGTTTTTCGTAAAGCCTGCGCCCAATCCGGTGGGCTGTCCCTGCCCCCGCCTTTTCTTCTATGCGGCAGATGATTTCACAGGCCCCGTTTTCCTCTATGCAGTGAATCCGGCCCAGCACAGACAGTACGGCCCTCCTGGCCTTGCGTTTCTCCTCTTTTCCCAGAAGGGAATTCCTGGGAATCTTCCGGCAGCAGGATTCATACACAAGGGCCGCGGGCTTTGTCAGGAAATCAGCTGCAAGGGCCGGTCCCAGCCATGTTCCCGCCTGTTCATTGGCCAGTTCCCCTGCCAGGGAAATCAGCCGTTCATCCTGGCTGTAGATAATCGAATCCGCCAGCATGGCGGGAAATCCGGACCAAAACTCCTGGTTGGACGGGTTCTTTCCGGCTGCCCTGCGGTATAATTCCTGTATGGCCGGTGAGCCCTTGCCCGGCAGGGCCATGAGAAGCTCGTTCATAAGCCCGGCAAATTCCTTTTTGGCCAGAGTATCCTTCTGCCTTAAGGTTTCTTCCATTATTCCGGCCAGCCTGTCTGAAACCAGGTCTGATTTGGAAAAACAGAGATAGCCTGCGATTCCCTTTTTTCTTGTCTTAAACTGTTCCTCCCAGTATGGGTCTGTCTGTTCCGGGTCCATCATGCCCAGCACCTGCTCCGTCATTTCCAGGCACATTCCCTTTTCGGTCCGGGCCAGGTCCAGCAAAATGCCGGTATTTTCCGTGTCAAATCTGAGGGCATGGATGGCCTCTGCCCGCAGTTCCTTTTTGGCCCGTTGGAGAAGCCCTTTATAAAATTCATTTTCTTCTTCACGGCATATGGCCTCTATGACCCTGAGCCGGTGCAGCCTCCCATTATCCGTGGTTTCCCAGTACCCCCGCTTTAAAAGGGGCACAATCTGTCTGTCCATCTTAGACAGAAATGCTTCAGCTTCATCTGCAATATCAGCATACCGGTCTGAGAGAGCTGTTATGACGGCTGCCTGCAGGCGGTAATCCTCAAAGACCTGGGGATGCTCCTCCATGGCCTCGGTGATAGGGACCAGACGCCCGCCTCCTGACTCAGTCAGGGCCTGCTCCAGGGGATGGACCTGGCTGTAGGGCAGGCAGGGACCGTAGCAGCGGGATATCAGCTCCAGCGGCCGGTACCCCGGCCCAGACTCCGGCCCGCCGCTGTTCTGTTCTGTTTTATATCCTGTCTCATATCCGGCCTGGGTACACAAAAGGGCTTCTGACAGGGCCAGCGCATCCAGCAGACAACCCGGACGGTCCTCACAGTCCGGGGCCATGGCCTTTTCCGCCATTGTATACAATTTATTTATAACCGGCACTGCCTGGGCCAGGGGACGAATCTGCTCCACCGCCCTTTTAAGCCGGAAATCATCTCCAATCAGGTTCACTCCGGCCACTGCCGCTGCTTCCAGGCGCTGATGGAGTTCATATAATCCCTGCAATTCCATGGTAATTCCTTCCTTTCCTCCGTCTGTCCATCAATAGAGCAGGCGGACCACCTCTTTTTCCGTGATGATTGAGTAGGGATGCAGACAAATCTTATGTCTTTTCCTGTCATACCACAGGACTCCGAACATCACCTGATGCTCTGCCATCCGCCTGTCCGGCAGGATATCCAGACGTCTGACAGACGGCATGTCCCCTGGCCGGTCCCTCAGTTCTATGGTGGTGCCGCCGCAGTGCAGTATGTATTCCCGCTGCTGGCCCTCCTCGCCTTCTGCCACGGCTGTTCCCAGTCCGTCGTAGAATACCAGGCATCCAAACCGGCCGTCCGACAACGTGTTCTTAAGGTCATTCTTTGCCGCCTTCACCAGTTCCGTAAGGGAAGCAGAGGCCTTATCCCGGGCTTCTGCCAGCAGTTCACCGGTCACCGGCAGGAATTCCCGGCCCTCAAAACGTATCCTGCGTCCGTTCTCACCGGGATAATAGACCAGCATGGGCACCCTCACTGCCTCCATCACGGAGTCCTCTTCTTTTACATACTTAAGCGCCTTCACAGGACGGTAATTATAGGTAATATCAATCTCACCGCTGTCCAAATCCAGCCACCAGCCCTTGTCCACCCATTCTCTTCTGGCCCCGTCATAGCTGACGCCGAAGGACAGCTGGAGCAGCCGTCCGTTTTCCTTTTTAAGCCCCAGCTCCATCAGCCGTTCCAGGTTCCAGATTCCGCCCAGCTCCTCATAGAGGATGCTGTTGTCGTCCTCCACCTGTCCCTGCTCCAGTTTCTCCGTCAGATAGACCCTTGACTTCTTTATCAGGGCCCGGAGGAATACAAGAATTCTTACGGCCTCACCGTAATCCCCGGTTCCATCCTCCTTAAGCCGTTCCACCTCCAGCACCAGGGACTGCACCAGCCTTTGGGGACCGGGAAGATAATAATCCCCCAGCTGCTTTGCCAGGTCCCGGTAGACCTTCACCGACGTTCCGTTCAGGGTCCCCAGACCGGCCTCCATTAACTCCCTCACCACCTTCTCTGCCAGGTCCAGGCCCTCCAGCTGTTTCTTAAGCTTCTTTGTCCTGGCCGCCTGGTTCGTCTTCTTAGGGGCCTTGGGCTTATCTCCCTGTTCTTCCTTTTTTCCTGCCCTGGCGTCCTTCTTCGCCCTCTTATCCAATATGTCCTGGGGAATGCTGCAGATATCCCAATGGCGGCCCTGCGACAGCTCCATCATAAGCGCCAGGCCATGTTTACACGGAAACTGCCTGCTGGGACAGCTGCAGCGGCACACCGGCACGTCCCCGTCCGCAAAATCCAGGGACACCCTGTAGGCTGAACTGCCGCTGCCCTTGCAGGTACCCATGTAAAAGGTGTCATCCCCAGACCTGGCATGTTCTGTAAAACCTCCGCTTTTAACGATTTTCCTTGCATTGCTGACCGCATTGGCATTGGGAGCCATGGCGGCAATCTGCTGTTCCGGGATTTCCCTCATAATATCCTCCATCCTGTACCGGAACTGCGGTACAATTGTATGATTGGTCATTTATTCCATTATACGGAAATTCGTAAGGGGTTGCAATGGGAAGTTTGAAAGGAAAGGCGCCAAAAAGGCTGCCGCCTTTACGGTTTTCCGACCGTTAAAGCGGCAGCCCGGCTTTCCCTGTATTCCTGCCTATTCTGCCATATTCAGCAATGTAATAATAATCTGGTCTGCTGCCACCTCTGCCTTGCGTTTCACGATATCTTCAATCTGGGCACGCTGTGGGTCTGTGATGGAAGGCGCATTAATGACCACGTCCACCTTATCCTTGGTAATGCTGACAACCGGGTCCGAGAAACCTTTTGCCATCAGGAGGGTTTCTGCGGCATTTTCCTTCTCAGATACCTCGGTCAGGTCAATCATGTCCTGGATAGCCTGCTGTTTGGCTGCTTCGTCAATGCTGTCACTGTTAATCAGGCTCATCAGTGTCTCTTTGTTCTTGGCGCGCACCTGCTCTCTGCTGAGCTGTACGTTTGCTATGTAATCAGCCACGTTCATACCGCTGGTAAGTACGGCTTCCCCTGGATTTTCCAATCCGGCCTGGGCAGAGCTATCCGTATCCGCCGCTGCCATCTGCCCCGGGTCAGCTGCCTGGGTAGCCTCCTCCACGCCTGTGCCGTCTCCGGCCTGGGCCAGCTGTCCCTGGCCGGCTCCTGTGTCCGCCGCTGCCTGGGCGCCGTCTGCGTCGCTCACCGCATCCAGGTCAGAAGGGTCCTGGTCCAGACTGGGAATCTCCTGCAGTCCGGCCTGGCCGTTTAAGGAAGCCGCCTGGTTCTCCGCCAGGATATCTTCATCCGAAATGTCCATGGCCCCTGCCTCATACACCCGGTTGCCGCTTGCCAAATCCTTCTTTCCCGCATAGTTCAGATATCCGGCTGCCGCAATCATAACAGCCAGTGTCGTGATGATAATTTGGTTCCTGCGGAAGAGACGTTTCATGTTCATGTCTTTCATGTGCTCTTTTACCTGTTTCATATTCTTGATTTTCATATCCTGCACTCCTTTATTTATTCCACCCTCTTTAATACTTTTATTTTATGTGCCGGCAGGCCAAATAATGCTTCCATGGCCTCAGAAATTTCAGCTTTTACTGTTGGACTGCCTCCGCCCTCCGCGCTGATGATGATTCCAGACAGTTCCGGACTCAGTTCTTTTTCAACAATGGGCGCGTTTCCGCTGCTGCCGGAACCGCTTCCCGACAGTATGGTGCTCTCCTGCATCTGATTGTTCGTCACGTCTCTGGTTCCTCCCCCGGAATCCTTTTCCCGGGTGGTGCTGGTATTGGTGGAACGGTCCACGCGGAGTACCTTTTCACTGGAGGATTTAAGCACCACCATCACATCCACCTTACCCACGCCGTCCACGGACTTTAAGATATTCCTGATTCTGTTTTCCATCTGCGCTTCATAGGACCCTTCATCGGATGCGCGGGCCGCTGCAGGATAGGAATCCTCCTTCCCGTCCGATGCGCCTGCCCCGCTTCCCTCCGGCCCCTGGGCCATGCCGGTTCCGGCGGCGCCCTGGCCAGAGCCGCCGGCCCCGCTGCCGCCATTGGCATTGTCCTTTGTCCACAGCGGAACAGCCCCGGCCCCCTCTGTCCCGGTACCCACGGTCTGTTCACCGGCATTCCTGTCCTTTTTACTTCCTCCGGGCAGGGGAAAGGATAGAATCATGAGAAGAACACCTATGAGAAGCAATAACAGCCATTTTTCCTTAGTCATTTTTCCACTGAACTTTGATATCTGATTCTTCCAGCCCATAGTACTGCGCCACCTTTCCTGTTAAATGGTTTATTTTTTTATCTGCCGCCGTTTCGGATTCCTCTGTTTCTCCGGTTCCCGGCGTTTTCCCCAGTTCCACATTCTCAACCTTCACGCTGTCCACCTTCCCCGCATCCACAATCACCGGCCGGCTGCCCATATAATCCCAGCTGCCCTGTTCCGGTTCCTCCTTCCCGCCGCTGATAACCAGCCTGATTCCTTCAATCCGGCCGTAACGGCTGCTGTTGCGGTCACCGTCAATCTGCACGCTGGCCCCGGTACATTCCAGACCCTCCTCCCTGGCCATGGCCTCCACATCAGCTGCCACCGCCTCCTCATACCTGCTGATAACCTGGTCCAGACGCCGTTCTTCCATTCCCCACAGGTCCTGTTTCAGGTCGTCCGTGTCGTTCTGAAAGGTAATGGAACGGAACATGGCTGATATCTGCTCATCCAGGTGCAGTCCTCCTGTAAACGGACTTACCACAAGAAGAATCAGGACCATTCCCGAAAAAAAGCGGATGTATTTGCCGTATTTAGAGTCCGCCAGAAGGTTATTGACCACTGAAAGGAAAATCATGTAGTATATGATATTTTTTACCCATCCATAGACAGCTTCCATCGGCATCTCCTTTTATAGAACGCTATTCCGGTATTTTATCATCCGCCTCCAGGCTCCGTCCGCTCCCCGGTTAAGCCCCGTCCCGCTCCCCTACCAGGCTTCGTCCGTTCTCCTATGAGGCAAAATAATTCACATTGGTGGACGCACATGTAATGGCTATGGCTATCATGAACAGAAACATGGAGTACAGCACAATCTGCAGCAGCAGCTTATGGCCTCTGGACACGCCTGACACGCAGGACACCACCCGTTTGTCACACACGGGCTGCATCACGGCGGCCACGCACTGGTACATAATCATGAGGACCGTCAGTTTCATCACCGGGACAACGGATATTACAGCCAATACAACCACGGCTGCCGCCCCCATGGTATTCTTAATCAGCACCCCTGACCCCAGGACCATCTGGGCCATGGCGCCAGCCCCCTGGCCCAGCCCCGGAATCATTTCCATAAGACGTTTCATTCCCGCCTGGCCTGCTGCATCGGCATAGGGAAGTATCATGGCCTGTATGAGATGGAAGCCCACCACCAGCCCGGTCAGGGTCCTGAGACTCCACACCACGGCCTGCTCCAAAAGCTCTGTCAGCTTTGACAGAAGCGCCTCCTTCGCCACATGGCTGCCCAGCACCATGAGCACATAAATTCTGACCATGGAGAGCAGGACCGTGCTGCACAGCCATTGCACCCCTGTCACCGCACCCAGCATACATTCATACAAAGCCAGTGCGCTCATGCTGCCCCCGGAAAATGCCACGGCCATATAATAGGCCGGCATCAGCAGCTTCATGAATTCCAGTATCTGCTCCATCACCTGGGCCGCCACCTGTAAGCTGGCGGAGAAACTGGCGGCCAGACATGTAAACAGAAGCAGGTATGTAACAAAAAAGCCGGTGTCTGAAATCTGTCCTCCCTTAAATACAGAGGAAACATTGGTGAACACAGCCCCAATCAGGCCGATGGCCGCCACCTGAAACAGCATCTGGCCGCCCTTGTCCACCTGTGAGAACAGTGCATTCTTAAGGCCCATTCCGGTCTGCCCCAGAATCCCCTTCAGGTTTCCTTTCATCAGCTCCTTCATCAGTCCCCAGAAGGAGAGTCCTTCCATGCCCCCGTCCTGCTGTCCCATAACATCATCCAGAAACTGCTGCAGCCCCTCCATCTCATCCTGCAGCCCCATATCCTGCAGAGCCCGGTCCGCCCCTGACTCCGTTTCCTGACCCTGCCCCGCGGCCTGCTCTATGGCCTGGCCCTGCCCCGCGGCCTGCTCTATGACCTGACCCTGCCCCGCGGCCTGCTCTATGACCTGGCCCTGCCCCCTTAGCTGCCCGTCTGCCGGGGCGCCGTAAGCAGTGCTGCCCGCCAGTCCGAATCCTCCGGCAAGCAGCACCGTCAGCACACATAGGGCAGCGCTTCTGACCCCCCGTTTTTTCCATCTCTTCATCCCAAAAATGTCTCCAATGTCCCAAAAAGCGCCAGCAGGATGGGCATACTGATACCCAGGATGGACAGCTTCCCGAATATTTCAATCTGGTTTCCCAGAGAACCGTAGCCAGCGTCCTTGCAGATTCCGGATGCAAACTCAGCCACATAGGTAATGCCCACCATCTTAAGCAGCGTTACCAGATATACGCTGTTGACCTTGATATAGCCCTGAATCCGTTCCAGGGCCTCCAGTATGTCCTTTAGCTTTCCCGTGCCGTAAAAGAAGATAAAGGCGCCTGCCGCCATGACCATATATGCGGCGTATTCCGCCTTTAGCCCCTTCAGCTGCACTGCCAGCAGGACCGTGGCAATTCCGGCAGCCGCAATGGTAATGATTGTCATATGGTTCCCTCCCTGAAAAGGCGCATCTTACAGCGCAAACAGATTCTTCATTGTCTCAAACAGGTCGTATATGTACGGTATCATCCAGAATAATACCAGCACCAGTCCGGCCAGGCTCGTTAGGAAAGCCTGCTCATCCCGGCCGCTGTGCTTTAATACCTGGCAGATGACAGATACCAGGATTCCTACTGCCGCTATGCGAAATATCAGATTTACACCCATTGCTGTCTCCTCAATCTTTTTAATCCATATTTACAAATCTGTCCTGTTAATCCCCGGCACACCACAATCATACAGCATGTGTTCCCGGCAAATCTCAGAACATCACAATCACAAGAAACATTCCTCCCATGATTCCCAGGCTTGTGTAAAGCCTGCATTTCTCCCTCTGGTTCTGCCTGAGATAATCAATGGTCAAATCCAGCTGTTCCAGATACAGCTTAAGGGTACGTTCCTGCATGTCCACATCCAGATAACCCAGATGTTCCCCCAGGTGCGCCAGCTGTTCCAAATCCCCCTGTTCCAGAGGAATCCGGCCCGTGTCTGACTTTAAGGCCATGACCTCCCGCCTCCATATCTCCTGAAGGGACTCTCCCTCCTGCATGCAGATTCCCTCTGCCGCAGCCTCAAACAGGCTTCCCATAGGTCCCGGCTCCCGTTTTCCCACCCGTTCCAGGGCTTCTGCCAGCGGCGCCCGGCTGTATGTAATCTCACCTTTTAAGAAATATATCATCTGTCTGAGGGTTTCCAGCATCCTCAGCCGCCCTTTCCACTGCATGGCGGACCAGATTCCCAGTCCGCCGGCGGAAAACAGCACCAGAATTGCCCCTGTCCATTTAAATACTGCCACTCTGCGACTCCTTTCCCCTTCCATCCCCATACAGGACGTTTCCTCTTCCATCCCATATAGCCGCCACATGGCCCGCTGTTCCCTGACAGTCCAGCAGAATCATCCGTTCAAAGGCTCCCTGTCCAATCAGCTCCCTCACAGCCGGTTTCTGCCTGATATCTTCCAGGGAGCTTCCATGGATAGTGGCAGCCAGGGCGCAGCCGCAGTTCCTCACATATTCGATGGCCTGCACATCCTCCCTGCTTCCAATCTCATCAACAGCTATAACCTGGGGCGCCATGGACCTTACCAGCATCATCATGCCCTGGCTCTTGGGACAGCAGTCCAGCACATCGGTTCTCATACCCAAATCATTCTGAGGCACCCCCTGATAGCAGGCCCCTAATTCTGAGCGTTCATCCACCACCCCCACAGACACTCCCGGTATTCTCCTGCCGGTGCGCGGGGTCCTGGGCCCGTCCGAAACCTGGCGGATGATGTCCCGCAGCAGGGTCGTCTTGCCGCACCTGGGCGGCGATATCACCAATGTATTCAGAAACCGGCCGTCATCCGAATACAGATATTCCATCACCGGGTTGGCACAGCCCTGAATCTGATGGGCCACCCGTATATTGATAAAAGATATGGATTTCATGAGCCGTATATCCTGCCCGAGAGCCATGGTCCTTCCGGCCACGCCAATCCGGTGCCCGCCCTGTATGGTGATGAATCCCTGCCGCAGCTCCTCTTCCGCTGCATAGAGGGAAAAACTGCACATATATTCCACGGTTTCCTTCATCTGAGCCTGGCTGACCGTGACGATTCCGGCCCTGACCCAGTACCGCTCCTGTTCCTGGCAGCGGCCGCTTCCCCGTATATCCCTTACCGGCGGGTCGGGAACCCCAACCGCCAGACTGCCATCTGTTTTAACTGCATATTCCCGGCCGCCGCAGATAAGCAGCAGCGGTTTCTGGGTCCTCATCCGTATCTCCTGCACCCTGTCGAAATCCACAGTAACCTGTCCAAGTATTGTCCGCAGGTCCTTTGGGAATATTTTAAGAACTTCTTCCCTGCCAGCCATATTCTTCACCCCTTTTACCTCAATATATGAGACGTGTCCAAAAATATGACTGGAGCCGGAAAAAAGGCAGCACCCGCCCGCAAGGGCTGTGCTGCCAAACTGGATATATCTGTATCTGTTTGAACGGATAATGGCCGGTTTATCTCACTCTAATTCGTTCCCTGCCGTTTTCTTCTCTTTACCTTCTTTACAATCTGCCCCGTAGGCCTCCTGTCAATTTTGTATACAATCTGCATGAACCGTGCCACCTCGTCCCAGGCCTCCCGGCTCTCAGGCACCAGGTCCATACTCATCTGGAACACATGGAACATACCCTCATACACAGAAATCCGGCGCTTCACCCCGGCCAAGCGGGCATTTTGGGCTACCTCCAGCGCATCGCTTAAGAGCATCTCATGACTGCCTGCCTGAAGAAGCATGGGGGGCAGTCCCCGGAAATCGCCGAACACCGGCGACATATAGGGCTCCCTTGGGTCGGCCTGGCCAATATAGGCTGAATTATAAAGCATACTTTCCCGTGAATTGCCAAAAAGAGGGTCATTTTCAAAATTAAACTCATAGCTGTCCCCGCCGCAGGTCAAATCAGCCCATGGGGACATGAGCACCAGCCCGGCAGGCTGGGGCAGTCCGTGGTCCCTGAGGTAAAGGCACAGGGCCAGGGCCAGGCCGCCTCCGGCCGAATCGCCGGCCACCACCACCTGGCCCGGCCTGTAATGCTTTTCCTTTATCAGCCACTGGTAGGCATGAATCACATCCTCCAGGGCCGCGGGATAGGCGTGTTCAGGCGCCACCCTGTAGTCCACGGTCAGCACGTCGCCTCCATAGCTGAGACGGCTGTACCGCACGGAAAATTTACGGTAAATATTCTTCATGGGTCCTATATATCCGCCTCCGTGAAGCTGAAGCACCACCCTGCCGGTAACCACTCCCTCCGGCTTCAGATATTCCATTTTAAAGGGTTCCCTGTCAATGATTTCATACTCGTAGCCAGATGGGCATACCCAGGCCGGTTCCACGGGATTTTTCCTGAATTCCCCTGTCTGGATGGGTTTTCCCAGGGACGTTTCCATGATGTCGTGAATCATATCCCGCACCAGCGCCCCCCGTATACTCACTTTTTTATTGCGCATCCTTATCTGTATCCTCTCTGTAAATGCAGGGTCCCTCCATTGTCACAGGTGGAACCGTCTGATGAGTTCATTTTTAAATCTCCTGTCACCCAGAAAAATAGTCATGGCCAGGATTCCCACGGTCAGAATCACGGTTATGATTGCCATGGAAGGGTGGGTGACCAGCCCTGCGGCCCATAAAATCAGCGGAATAAAGCTGAAAACCGTAATGGCAATCTGGTACATAAAGTAGCTCTGCCAGTTCAGGCGGTTCACAAGAATGAGCAGCACCACAGCCACATCGGCAAACAGAATGGTTCCCGGCACCGCGTAGTTCACGGACCACCCCTCAAATCCCAGAACCCGGTCTATCATCACAAGCAGAATCTGCATTCCTATGGTTTCTATCAGCAGTGATTTACCTAAATTAGCGTGGCGCAGAATGGAATACCGAAGGGTCAGACCCACATAGGCAATGCCCGGTATGGCAATCCCGGACCACCACAGCCCGTCATAGGTGGCGATATTCACCAGCCCGAGAAACAGCGCCACTGCGGCCAGCACCCCATAGCAGGCCAATACCAATTTTTTCCATATACTCTCATCGTGTTGAATCACCGGATAATTTCCCTTATCAGCCTCCGGCATGATGACGCCGTTGCTCTCCAGCTCCACCGGAATGCCGTCTGACCTCAGGCGTCCGAAAAAACATTCCTCCAGCCTGGCATCCTGAAATACCTTGGTAAAGGTGATGACTGTCCTGGTTCCAAAGGAGCATACACCGCATTTGGCTGGCTGGCGTTTTGACACGCCAATCAGCATCCTGAACCCTTCAATATCATCCTCATATTCCCGGTCCATGGATATGAGGCCGATATTGGATAAGGTAATGGTGTGGGCTCTGTCATTGCGGCGGAAAATAAATCCAAGGGCCAGCCACTTGACAAACAGGGGAAGGATGCGGACATACCACTTCTTCTCGTTTGAAACATTGTAGGAAATGGTTTCCTCCAGCTTTTCCTTTACTATCTTCTCGTCCATCTGACTGCACACAGATGCAAGGATTTCCTCAAATTCATCCCTGCCGCGGCCGGGTTCGTGGTCAATGGCAGTCACCGCAAAAAAGTTGGAAGCTGTATTGGAGCCGAAAAAGGCCCTTAGGTTGATAGGCAGGTTTACCCCGATGCGGCGTCCCTCCCGGCCTTCCTCCCGGTATTCCCTGGAAACAGACCAAATCAGGCAGGCTGTCAGGTACTTTGTAATGCTGACCCCCATTTTGCGGCTGACGGCCTTCAGTGCCCCTGTATCCACAGAACCGTGGACCACGCTCTCTCCTCCAAAGGGAATATACCTCCCGGTCAGGCGCAGCGCAGGGCGGGAGCTGTAACGCCTGGTCCGCATTTTCCGGTAATGCTTAAGATAGCTGTCCTCTGTCTGGGTGGACACGCCTTCCCCCGGCCGTTCCCCGGTTCTCCGCCCTCCCCGTTTGAGCTCCAGGTAGCCTGCGGTCAGCTCCCTCAGGAAATTCACGGCCCCCATGCCGTCGGTCACAGCATGGAATACCTCCAGATTGATTCTGGCGCCATAATAGCTTACGCGGAACAAATAGAGCTGGTTGCTCTTGGGGTCAATATAACGGCAGGGCCAGCTGTTCTCCTGCTCAACAAAGGGCTGGCGTTTGTTCTCCTCAAAGTAATACCAGAAAAACCCTCTCTTAAGCTTTACCTTAAACCCGCCAAACCAGGGCAGGACCTCTTCCAGCGCCTGACCCAATAGTCCGGGGTCTATCTCTTCTTTCAGTGTTACGGAAATTCGGAATACGTTGCTCAGGTTTTCATTGGCAATCATAGGAAATATCTTCCCTGTATTATCCAGCCTGTGCCAGCGTTTTCCCTGGGGATTTTTCTTCATAGCGCCCCTTTCTGCCGGCCCTTCCCGCAGATTTCCTGCCGGTCCGGCGCAAACTGTAGTTTCTGCCATTATATCTCTATCATCCTGCAATCACAACTATATTATACTTAATTTTTGTTTCCCCTGCAGCAGTTTTCACCTGTAAACGCCCTTCCCATGCCTTTTGTTTCTGCCGCATGTATGCTATATTGGACACATAAACACCAGCCGGGCCGGGCATCCCGTAAATTCCGCAGGAAATATCATGATGAATCCTTTATTTCACTTAAAATAGGGGTATAACAACATGAGGAGGTATCCCTATGAAACTTATCCGTACACAGGCCATAGAGCTCTCAGGAAGCAGCTACGAGGCAGGCCGCCGCTTAGGCAGCTGTCTGGCATCCATCCCCGGCCTGAAAAAACAGCTTTCAGGCGGCTTCCCAGGCTTCGGCCCTGCACAGCTTGAAGAGGCCGACCAGTGTTTCCGGCGCTGGTGCCCGGGACTTACCGGGGAGCTGGCTGGTTTTGCCCATGCCCTGGGCTGCGCCCCGGAACAGGTTCTCTATTACGGCATGACCTGGCTTACGCCGCGCTGCAGCCACCTGGCCCTTCTGCCTTCCCTGACAGCCTCCGGACATCCCATGGCGGCCCGGAATTATGAATTCAATGACGAGGCCGAGGACTTTACTGTCATAAAAACCTGCATCACAGGAAAATACACGCATATAGGCACCAGCGTTCTGGGAATCGGCCGGGATGACGGAATCAATGAGATGGGCCTGACCGTTACCATGAGCTCCTGCGGTTTTCCTGTGGGAGCGCTGCCTGAGATGCGCAGGCCCGCAGCCGCCGGCCTGCAGTTCTGGGCCGTGGTCCGTACCCTGCTTGAAAACTGCCGCGATGTCCAAGATGCCCTGTCCATGCTCAGGGACATGCCGGTGGCATATAACCTGAACCTGATTCTGCTGGACAGGGAAGGCTGCTGCGCCCTGGTGGAAACCCTGGACGGACGCATGGCAGTGAAGTCCATTGACCGGAATTCCGGGGAACAGGCCCTCTATGCCACCAACCATCCGGTCCTGGATGAGCTGATTCCCCATGAACCCAGGGCATTCGTCCACTCCATCCGCCGGTATGACAATATTACCGCTTTCCTCAAACAACATGGGCAGGACATCACGGACGGACAGCTGAAGGATTTCCTTCTGACCCCTTATCCAAAAGGCCTGTCATGCAGCTACTACAGCCAATTTTTCGGTACCACAAAGAGCATGGTCATGGACCCTGTCAGGGGCAGTCTTTCCCTGTGCTGGGGAGGACGCCAGGAAAACGGCTGGCAGGATTTCAACTTCGACAGTCCATTTCCCCAGGGAACCGCTGACATCCAAATACAGGACCGGACAGCAGACCCATCCATCTTTGCTTACAGGAGCCTCATATGAACTACAATACGGCAATCGAAAAAGCCATTCTATTCATAGAAGACCATCTGACCGCATCCTTCACCGTGGAGGATGCCGCCAGGGCGGCCGGATATTCCTATTATCACTTAAACCGCCAGTTCTCCGCCGTCCTTGGGGAGAGCGTTGGCAGCTATGTGAAAAAGCGCCGGCTGTCCGATGCCGCCAGGGAACTGGTGTACACGGAGAGACGCATCATTGACATTGCGCTGGACCATGGCTTTGAATCCAGCGAAGCCTTCAGCAGGGCATTCAAAGCAGTCTACCATACAAGCCCGGCCGGCTACCGGAAAAACCGTCTGGATGTCATCATCAGCCAGAAACCCAAAGCAGACCAGCATTTGCTGGCCCACCTGACGGAATCCTTGACGGTCCGCCCTCAGATTGTGGAGATTCCCCCTGTTCTCACCGCTGGTCTGAGAGGCACCACCACGCTTAAGGACAACCAGATTCCACAGCTCTGGTCCCGTTTTCTGGAGCTCATCCCCCAGATTCCCGGCCAGGTTCCCGGCGGCCGGGGCTTTGGCATATGCCAGTCCTGCGATGAGGGGAATAACCTGTACACCATGAATCATGAGCTGCTGTTTTCCGAGGTGGTGTCCGTGGAGGTCAGCTCCAGGTCCGTCCTGCCTCCGCCCCTTGTGTACCGGACCATTCCCGGCGGAAAGTATGCCGTATTCACCCACACAGGCTCCTTAAAAAGCCTGCCTCTGACCTACCAGTATATCTGGGGCACCTGGTCCCTTACCACCCAGGAAAAGCTGGACGCCAGGGATGACTTTGAGCTGTATGACCAGCGCTTTCTTGGGTTTCACCATCCCGGCAGCCAGATTGACATCTATATTCCTGTCCAATAACCCATAAAGGCCATGGTCTTGACAGGTATCGCTACTTCTCCTCTCCTCTGATAATGCGCTTCATCCGGGCCAGCTCATCCATGGTCAGAAGCCCGCTGTCCATGTATTCCTGATACACGGTCTGCGTGGCCTCCACAAAAGCCTGCCGTTCTTCCCTGGAAAGGGTGTGGATTTCAGCGTTGGCCCGGATATTTTCCATTGCCTGCACTTGGTTTTCATCAATAAGGCGGCTGTTTTCCTTCATCATTTCTGCCGTACATTCCGCCAGAATTTCCTGGTACTCCTGAGGCAGCGACTCATACCAGCTGGTATTCACATAAAAAGGCTCCGGGTGGAACTGGTAATTCACTTCCGTGAAATACTTCTGGACCTCATAAAACCGCATGCCCGAGGAATTGACCCAGGGATTTTCCTGACCGTCTACAGCGCCTGCCTTCAAAGCCATATACAGGTCGTTGTAAGGCACGGTCATGACTTCGGCCCCCAGGGCCTCCAGGGTTTTATTGATGGTATCCATGCCGTTGGAGCGCATCCTAAGCCCCTTTAAATCCTCCGGCCGGCGAATCATCCGTATGCTGTTGGAAAACTGCCGGAATCCCCCTGCATCGCCGATTCCCAAAATGGTGGCGCCGCTTTTTTTTGAATCCAAACTGATTTCCCTTGCAAACTCAGAGTTTACCAGCCGTTCTGCCTCGGTTCTGTTTTCACAGAGAAACGGAAGGGAGAACACAAGCATCTTTGGCACTATCTCCAGCTGCCCCCCGCGAAACCCCTGGATGGTTCCGCCGCAGACCTGTTCCAGCATGGAAGCCTCGCTGCCCAGCTGGCCGGCCGGATAGATATCCACCTGGATTCCGCCGCCTGTTTTCTCCTCCAGCTGCTTCTTAAACAGCAGAAAGGACTGGTGGCGCGGGTTGTCCACCGGCTGGGAATGGCCTATTTGCATGGAATATATCTTTTCGGGCTTGTTTGCCGGAACATCCTTCCCTGAAATATCTGCTCCGCTTACCGGATGTCCCGGGACCGGCGCCTGCTCTGTGCCTGCCTGCCGGTCTGTCCCTGCCGACGTCTTCCCCTTATCCGGTTCCCCCAGCACGCCGCATCCTCCAAACACCAGACCCGCCAGCAGCGCCGCCAGAACCCATGCCCTGTACTTTTTTCTCATTCCCCGTCCTTCTCCTCCCTGAGCCCCTCCGCCTGTTCATACCGGAACTTCAGCGGAGACATACCTTCCATTTTCTTGAATGTCCATGTAAAGTAGTTTGGCTCCGAATATCCCACCAATCCGCTTATCTGCTTGATGCTGCAGGTTTCGTTTTTCAGCAGTTCCTTTGCCTTCTGCATCCTGATTCGAATCAGGTAATCCACCACCGTGGTACCCATATATTGCTTGAAAAGACGGTTCACATAGTATTTGCTGAACCCTGCCTCCGACGCAATGATGTCCAGGGTCAGGCGCTTCCGGTAATTTTCCTGTATAAAGGAACAGATTCCCTCCACCTCCCTGGGCGTGCCGCTGTCTGATTCCGGTCCCTCCTCCCTGCTCTCAGTCCGGGCAGCCATGTCCCCCACCCTTTCGCGGGCCATCCCATAGCTCTCCTCTATCTGGCTGACATCCGTAAAGGGAGTCCCGCTTCCCATTATGAAGACTGTCTGCTGCTGCCTTAAAACAGAGGCCAGTAATTCCTCCATCTTCCCGAAAATTCCCGGAAACGCCTCCGGTTCACGGCAAAAAACAATGGCTGTAACCATGTGGTTTGCCTCGCTGAACATGACTGTCAGGTCCAGATAACCAAACTCTTTCCTGACAGCCTTAAACAGGTTCTGCCTTGCGCATTTATCCGGTGAACCCTGGAGACGGATGCAGAAACAATTTCCGCTGCACTCAGTTGAGATATGTTTTAAATCCAGATAGTAAAGCACCTCCTCCGGCATATTGCCCAGCACCAGGTCGCCCACCACCTTGCCCTCCATCATGTCCAGGGTCTTCAGAAGCTTTGTCTCACGGTACTCCTTCTCCGCCTCCGCATCCAACTCGTCAACAGCCCGCATGATTACATTGATAAACGCCTCCTTTTTCACAGGCTTTACCATAAAATCCACTGCTCCCAGGCGCAGGGCCTCCACTGCATATTCAAAATAATCATAGGCCGTGGAGAATACAGCCCGGAACCTGTAATCCAGGCATTTGATTTTCTCCAGGGCCTGGAGCCCGTTCAGGCCGGGCATATTGATGTCAAGCACCATAATATCCGGCCGGTCAAGCATAACCCGTTTAATGACCTCGGTTCCCGAGGCGCACTCTATGACCTGGTCTATATCCAGGGAGGACTCATCTATGAAAAAGCGCAGGGCCTCCCTCTCCAGTTCCTCATCATCTGCAATTAATATTTTATACATTCTCTTCTCCCCTGTGCAGATAAATACTGACAATGGTACCTGCACCTTTTTTGCTCATGATTTTAAGGCTGTCATCCCTGCCCGTATACAGGGAAAGCCTCTGCCATATATTCCAGATTCCAATCCGCTCCGACTGATGTTCCGAAAGACGTCTTCTGATTTTCTCCAGACGTTCCCTTTCCATTCCCATTCCATTGTCACAGATTCGTATCCGTATATAGGCCCCTGCCTTCCTGACATCCAGAATCAGGGTTCCCCCTTCTTCCTTTGGTTCCAGCCCGTGGATAACCGCATTTTCCACAAGGGGCTGCAGGGTAAACCGCGGAAGCATCACTGCCTGCTCCAGCCCCCGGTCATGCCTGATGTCCACATTCAGTCTGGATGAAAAACGCATTTTCTGAATCTTCAGATATTCCTCCGTAATCCCCAGCTCCTCGCCCAGGAGAGCCGGTGCCTGCGCATCCGCCAGGTTATAGCGCAGCAGCACTGCCAGTGAATCCAGCATGGTCAGCGCCTGTTCCTGGCGTCCCAGCATAACGGTCCTGTTGATGCTGTTCAGGGTATTGAATAGAAAATGAGGGTTAATCTGGCTTTGCAGCGCAAGGAAGCGGGCCTGGCTCAGCAGTTTTTCATATTCCTCATTTTTCCTCTGTTCCACCAGAAGCTGCTTTTCGCTCTCTATTTTTTCCTTCAGGCTGAAGGCCATATGGTTAAATGCCCGCGACAGCATGCTCACGGTATTTTCCCCGGAGCTCTCCCTGACATGCACGTCCAGATTACCCCTGGCTATCTCCTCCACCTGTTTTTTCAGCTCGTTTAAGGGCCGGGTCACCCTCACGAAAATGTAGCTGGCCGATGCAGCTATGAGTATGCCGGCCGCTGCCACGGCTCCCATGTTGAACACAGTCATTACATTCCGCCTGTGGGTCAGCTCCCGGTTGCTGTCCACGCTGGATTCCAGAGCGTACTGGAGCAGTTCATTTGTATATTTCTCCAGATATCCGCCGATGGTCTGGCTGTAGTAGTAGCTGTCGTAGTACCGGTAATCATTGCCGTTAAACAGAAAGGAGGCATTGCAGCACTCACTGTAATAAGACTCAAAGGACTGGTCAATGCCCCGCAGAAGATACCAGGATTCCTCATTGGTACTTTCTGTATACAAAATGTCTATGACCGCCCTGGCTTTTTCATAGGTATCATTAAACTCCGCCAGAGTGGTCCGGTTTCCTGTCTTCATGTATTCCCCAAACAGAACGCCGCTCTGGAGGAAATGGCTTTTCAGCTCCAGTATGGAGTAATACTGGTTGATTTCCTTCTGATATCTGGCGCTAAACTGGCTGAACAGGGAATGGTTGTAGATGGAAAATGAAAGGAACAGTATCAGCATAAGCAGCAGCACTCCATTGATTTGAGCTCCCACTGAAAAGCAGAACTGTTTCCACCAGAATTTTAGTTTTTTCATTTAAACGCTCCTTCGCTGAAGCTGACCTCCGGCTCCTCCGTAAGCGTTTCCACCCATTTCTGCTGGAATTGTTCCATGGCCTGTTTCTGGTACTGGTACGTGCTTTTAGCACAGGTTTCCACGGCCTCCCGGTCTTCCTTGGACAGGGAGGTAAGGTTTTCCGTATTAATAATCATTACATCCGGAAGGCACCATGCGTCGTTTTTGGTGACAAAATGGATATACTGGTCATAGTTATTGCATATAAACTCAGAAAACGAGGACTCCGCACCGTCGATATTGCCTGATATCAGCGATTTGTAGGTGTTGGTATTGACCGAGCCTGCCAGCTCGATTCCCATGTCCCGGAATATTTCCGCCATAAGAGCGGAATCGCTGCTCTCAATTTTCTTTCCCTGCAAATCTTTTTTGTCCGCAAAGCTGCTGTCCGTACCATAAAAGCACCTGAAATCAGGATAATACCATACCAGAGGCGTGATGCGGTCCATCTGGCACTCATCCCTCAGCGTCTCCTCATTGTTGTGTATCCACTCTGTCTGGGCATCCCCGTCCGCGAAGTTGGAGGGAACAAAGAATTTACGGATGGATTCCACTTCCTCCGACAGCTCCAGGACATTGACGCGGGCCATGGCAATACCGCCGAATTTAACCTGTTCAATGATTTCCGTGGGGGTTCCCAGGCTGCTGTTATAATAAATTTTAACCGTTACCCGGCCCTGGGTTTCCCGGCTCACCATTTCTGCAAAATGAGCCATGGCCCGGGCGGAGGGATGATTCTCAGGCATGGTTTCCGCCATCCTGAGGATTACGGCCTGGCTCCGGGGACCTGCCGGATTATCCTGTCCTGCAGCAGGTGCGCAGCCGGCAGCAAGGACGGACACTGCCATGAGCGCTGCTGACAGGGCTGTTATCAGGACGGTTCTCAAATTCGCCGCAACAGGCGCATGAACGTTCAGAGTCACGTGAGGCTTTCCTTTCTGGGAAAATGAATTTTGCGGACATTGTATCATAACTCCCTCCTTTCCACAACACCAAATACCCTCAACCTAAGCTGAGGGATTTGGGATATGATTGGATTTTATTTTACCAGTCCCAGTGCATTGGGGATGGTCATGGAAATGGCCGGCACATAGGTCACCAGTAACAGTATGACCGCTGTCACCGCAAAATATGGAAGAAGGGTCTTAAATACTTCCTCGATTTTCACATTCGCCACCTTGCAGCCGGTAAACAGAATGGGTCCTACCGGCGGTGTGATTGTACCAATGCAAAGGTTAAATACAATCATGATTCCGAAATGGATTGGATGCATTCCAAAGCTGGTGCAAATGGGCAGAAAAATAGGCGTAAATATAAGGATTGCCGGAGTTGGGTCCATGAAGGTTCCCACCACCAGAAGCAGCAGGTTCATAATCAGAAGAATCACAATCTTGCTGTTGGTCAGTCCCATGAGCACATCCGCAATAATGGCCGGGATATTGGTAAAGCTCATAATCCAGCTCATGATGGAGGATACGCCTATCATGAAGATTACAATGGCAGTCATCTTAACGCTGTCCAGCAGAATCTTCCTTAAATCCCTTATCTTAATGCTGCGGTAGATAAAGCTTAACAGCAGGGAATATACCACAGCAATGGCAGAGCCTTCCGTGGCCGTAAAAGCCCCTATGAGAATACCGCCAATGACAATCACAATCAGAAGCAGGCTGGGTATGGCTTCCCATACGGTTTTTAACACAATGGTGAGGTTGATTTCATCCCTGTTTCTGTAGCCGCGTCCGGAGGCCATGATTCCCGCAATCACCATTACGCCGATTCCCCACAAAAGGCCCGGAAGGTACCCTGCCATGAACAGCGCAGAGATTGACACGCTGCCTGCCACCGTGGAGTACACAATCAGGGTATTGCTGGGAGGAATCAGCATTCCTGTGGGAGCAGATGCAATATTAACAGCTGCCATGTAATCCTTTGCATAACCCTCTTTTTCCTCCAGAGGTCCGATGGTTCCGCCGATGGCTGCGGCTGCGGCCACACCTGAGCCGCTGATGGCGCCGAACAGCATGTTGGCAACCACATTGGTCTCCGCCAGGGCCCCCGGCATCCTGCCGCTTAAAATTTTTGCGCAGTTCACCAGCCGTATGGCGATACCGCCGTTATTCATAATATTTCCCGCCAGTATGAAAAAGGGTATTGCCAGCAGGGAGAAGGAATTCACGCCTGTAAATACCTTCTGTGCCGCTGTCCCCATGGCATTCTCAAAGGGAAGCACGAACAGCATGGCGATGGTGGAGGCCAGACCAATGCTGATGCTGATGGGAATTCCCAAAACCAGCATGGCCAGCACGCAGACCAGCATAACCAGTGCTACAATCATTGCCTGTTCCATAATTCTATCTCCTTTGTTCTTGGATTTCTTTCAGTTTTTCCGCCAGCTTTATTTCATTGTAGACAAAGTAGAAGAGGATGAAACACGCGCTTACAGGCACTGCTGAATAGATGATTCCCATGGGAATCTGGAGTGCCGCGTCCATCTGAATCATTTGGCTTGAAACCTGCTTATAGCCCCCGAATATCATGACGCCTGCCACAAATAACGCAACCATCAGTTCACCCAGCATTTCAACCGCCACTCTTGTCTTTGGAGGCATATGGTCGCGGACAAAGCCGATATTCATATGCTCCCTCAGCCCAAACACATAGGCTGAACCATACATAACCATCCAGACAAACATATATTTGGAAAGTGATTCCGTATATGCGTTGGGGCTGTTAAAGAAGTATCTCACAACAACCTGGAAGGTGACCAGGATTGTCATGACAGCCAGCAGCACCACGCATACCCACTCAATTATCCTGTCCAGGATTCTCTTTGCTGATTCCATGAGTCATGACCCCGCTTTCTGCAAATCCCTGTTAGTTGGCAAGGCTGCGAATTTCTTCGTATAATGTCTTTGCTCCCTCGCTCTTGCTTGTCACATTGTCGATAACGGACTGGCACGCTTCCTGGAACGGAGTGATGTCCACATCAATAAACTGGGCGCCTGCTTCCTCTGCTGTCTTCTTTGCGCCTTCCAGGTTTTCATCCCAAAGCTGGAATTCACGCTCTGTATATTCCTTGCAAAGGTCCTTTAAGGTCTGCTGGTCCTCTTCGCTCATTCCCTTTAAGGCAGCTGTGTTCATAACCAAAAGGTCGGGAATCATCAGATGACGTGTGTAGGAAAAGTAAGGAGCCACTTCATAGTGCTTTAAATCTGCATATGTAATCTCATTGTTCTCGCCGCCGTTGATTACGCCCTGCTGAATTGCAGTGTAAACCTCGCCCTGGGCCATAGGCGTTCCCACACCGCCCATTGCATCCAGCATGGCAATACAGGTCTGTGATTCCATGACGCGGATTTTGTAGCCCTTTAAATCTGCCGGGGTCTGAACCGGCTTGTCTGTATAGATACAGCGCGCTCCTGCTGTAAATGCAGCCATAACGCTGAAATTATTGGCCTCTGTGCTTGCAAAGATATGGTCCAGAGCTCCGCTGGTAAATACCTTTTTCTGATGCTCCACGCTGTCATAGGCGTAAGGAAGGCCTAATACGGCAAAATCAGGATTCACATTCTCCACAATGGAGTTTGCCACCATTGCCATCTGGATGGTACCGCTCTGTACCAGCTCAAATGCATCCTTCTGTGAACCCAGAAGCTCATTGGGGCTGATTTCAATTCTATATGCGCCGCCGGTTTTCTCGTAGAAGGCATCGCTCATCTCGGACAGGGCCAGGTACTGGGGATGCTTCTCCGACTGGTTAAAAGCCAGCTTTAGTGTGGTTGTCTTTACGTCCTTTTTGGCTGCCTCAGCCACGTCGGCCTTGGACTCCCCGCCTGCTGCCGGCGCCGGGGCTGTGGCGGCGGATGGGGACGCGCCTCCTGAGCATGCGGTCAGTGACAATGCGGCTGCCCCGGCCAATATCAGTGTTAATGCCTTTTTCATCATAATCATGTTCTCCTGTTCTTCCCTCCGGGAATCTTAACGTTTTCTTTACAGGATGATTATAAGCGTTTCCGCTTTAAATTGAACTACAAAAAATGGGCCATGTCCTATAAGAAATAAGACACGGCCGCAAGATATTGATAGTGCAAAAGGGCAATATTTTATAGTTTTGGTTTTACCGGGACTTCCGGCCCGGACTTCATCACTGCGCCAGCCGTTTACCGGCATATAAATCGCAGAATGCTTTATAATCCGGATTTTCCCATGTTTTTTCCTCAAAGTCAGTGTATGACACCACGATTGCTTTGAACGATTCAACGCCGCAGGTTTCATCAATGGCATACCCCTGGGAATCACCGTAGGAGCTGCCGGGAACCAGATTAATATTTTCAAATGAAACTTCCGTCACATAGGCCGGGTCGTTAAAGCTCATCTGACCCTTGATTTTTACAGGAAGGCCATTGGCGTCCCAGGCAGCAAAGGCCACCACCGCATCGCGGATATCATCCTCTGAATTATTCTGAATCACGGCCTGGAGCATATCCGGATACAGCGACTTATACCGCTCATCCTGGACCACGTACTTTGTGCTGCTCACAAACACGGGCTGCCCGGCCAGGGATGCCTCCAGTTCTTCAGAGTCAGCGCTTTCCACCTTTGTTCCCGGCGCGGTCCCGGACTTCGTAAAAGCAGCGTCCTGCATCTCGACCTCAATTTTTATATCATCGGAATACTTCTTCCCCTCATAGGCCGCCCGGAAGCTGTCCTCATATGGATTCCTCCATTTATCACCGTCAAACGTTTCAAACGACAGTATCATTGTTTTAAAAGATTCTACCTTGCAGGACTCATTGATGGAAAAGCCCGAGTTCTCACCAAATGTACTCCCGCCCACCAGATTGATGTCGTTGTAGTTTACCTTCTTAAAATAATCTCCTCCTGAAAAGTCCATGTTGCCCTCCAGCTTAACAGGAAGCTGGTTGCTGTCCCAGGCAACAATGGCGAGAACCGCATCTTTAATGTCTGAATCCGTATTATTCTGAATGACCGTGCCCAGCATATCCGGATACAGCGACTTATACTGTTCATCCTGCACAATGTATTCCGTCTTTACAACAGAAACCGGCAGACCGGCCAGCAGCTCATCAAATTCACTCACAGACAGTTCCTTTACCTCCTTTGGAGGCACTGTGGTTTCAGCCTCTGTGGTCTCCTTTTGTGTGGTTTCCTTGGGCGCTGCGTCTGCTGCCTCAGCCACAGTCGCCTGTTCCTTCTCCGCACCCGTTGCAGCGGTTGTTCCTGAACCTCCGCAGCCCCCTAAAATCAATACGACTGATAAAATTACCAGCAACGGTTTCCTCATATGTACATTCCCCCTTTTTTGTTTCATTTTAACACTTATCTGCAAAATCGTCCACTTAATTGTAACGCATTGGTAACTATTGGGAAATTTTTCCATGAATTTTTTCCATGAATTCCATTATCTCATTCTGCCAATCATACAGGATGTCCTTATCACAAAAAAATCCCATACCAAAAATCCCAGGCCAACTATAATCGTCAACCCAGGATTCCCTTACTATGTTTATAATATCTGCTTATTCTTAATTCTATTCCATTATTTTATGACTTATAATCCAATCTAATATTTCATCATAACCAATACTGCCATCTGCCACGCCTAATCCTAAAGCAATCCTGGCGGCTTTTTCTTCCACCGCAGGATAAACCTCTATCTCCCCAAATCCACTGGATATACTGAAAATAGCCGATTCCAACAGCCCCCTGTCTCTTAATCCATCCAGTCCGCCTGTTTTTTCTATAAGCTTCCATGAATTTTTATTACTTCATCTACTGTTAAAATTATCATTTAGCCAACTCCAGAAATGCTTCCATATTTTCTTCAATCAAAGTTTCTGCTGTCATTTCTAACTTTTTTTCTCTTGCCTCTCTGATTCCTTTTATCGCTTCGTATTCCTCAAAATCTACCACAATGTATCTGGGCTTATTATTTTTGAGAATTACAGCAAGACCATTTTCGTCTACAATATGCGTTACTTTAGAAAAATTCTGATTTGCTTCTGTCATTGCTACTAACGCTTCTGTGTTTACCATCATATTCATCACCTCAACTTTAGTTGATGCTAAAACTAGGATAAATACAACCTATTTTTTCAAATAATCATCCTTCTCCCCGCTACTTGTGATACGGCTCTCCGGAAATAATCCTGTAACTCCTGTAAATCTGCTCCAAAAGCACCACACGCATCAGCTGATGAGGAAATGTCATCTTAGAAAAACTCAGGGCATAGTCCGCCCGCTTCATAACGTCCTCCGACAGGCCCAGAGAACCTCCTATGACAAACACAATATGGCCTATGCCATCCACTCCCAGCCTTTGAATCCGGCCGGCCAGTTCCTCGCTGGCCAGCATCTTCCCTTCAATGGCCAGGGCAATGACGTAAGCCCCGTCTTTTATGTTAGAAAGGATGCGCTGTCCTTCCTTTTCCTTAATTTGCCTCTCAATGGCCTCACCGGCCCCGTCCGGCGTCTTCTCATCCGCCACCTGGATGATGTCCAGCCTGCAGTAGCGGCTCAGGCGCTTGGCATACTCCCTGATAGCATCCTCAAAATACCGTTCCTTAATCTTTCCAACCGTAACAAGGGTAATCTTCATCTGTTAAAACTCCAGTATCATATCGTACCACACAGCTCCGCCGTGAACGGATTTGGAAAGACCCGTATTCACATAGCCGAACGTTTCATAGTAGCCAATCAGTCTGTCCTTACAGGTAAGTATCAGCCCCCTGCGGCCCTGGTTCCTGGCCTGTTCAATCATGGCCTTCATCAGACGGGAAGCAACGCCCCGGTGCCGGTATTCCTCAACCACATCCAGGCCGAATATGCTCTGATAGGCCCCCTCCGGCTCATGGAGCGAGATATCCTCAAACATCTCGTCCCCAATGGTTCTCTCATTTGTGACAGCGCCATTGATGAACCCAATGATTCTGTTTCCGTCCTCCGCCACAAAAAAACTCTGGGGAAATGCATCCAGCCGCTCCTTCAGACTTTTCCTGTCTGCTGCCTCTGCTGCCGGAAAGCAGGCTGCCTCCACCTGTACCACTGCATCCAAATCAGCCGGTACCGCTGTCCTTATGGTAATACCATCCATCTTCTGTCCTCTTTTCGTGTCCTTCGCAGTCCTTATGCCTTTACCCTGAAATAGTATCCAACGCCCCACTTCGTATGTACATACCTTGGGTCGCTGGGACTGGGTTCGATTTTCTCACGCAGTCTTCTCACATGGACATCCACGGTACGCACATCTCCGCTGTCCATGGCCTTATTTCCCCACACATAGGTCAGAAGGGCCTCCCTGCTGTATACCTTATTGGGGTTGCGCACCAGCAGCTCCAGCAGGTCGAATTCCTTGGCCGTGAGATTGATTTCCCGTTCGCCGATAAACACCCTGCGGCTCTCTGTGTCCATCTTAAGGTCCCCTGCGCCAATGACGCCGGACTCAGGCTCCTCCCGCTTCTGACGTTTGCTCTTGGAGCTTCTCCGTATAATGGCCTTGATTCTGGCCTTGACCTCCAATATGTTGAAGGGCTTGCTGATATAATCATCAGCGCCGTATTCCAGTCCCAGAATCTTATCCATGTCGCCGCCCTTGGCCGTCAGCATAATAATAGGCATATCTGAAAATTCACGTATGGCCTGGCACACCTCATAGCCGTCGTACTTGGGCAGCATCACGTCCAGAAGCACGATATCGTACTCTGTCTTTTTTGCCAGTTCTATGGCCTCCTCGCCGTCATATGCACAGTCCACTTCCATCCCGTCCTGTTCCAGGCTGAAGCGGATTCCCTTCACAATTAATTTTTCATCGTCAACCACTAATACTCTTGCCATGTTCCATTCCCCTTATCTATTATTAAACGGCGGCCTGATAACCAAGGCCGCCTGCCGTCATTTACACTGTAATACTGTCCTTAATCTTCTCAAATGCAGCATCCTTGATACCGGATACATTCATGATATCCTCAATGGACTTAAATCCGCCGAATTCTTCGCGGTAATGTATGATGTCCTCTGCCCTGGATTCCCCGATTCCTCTCAGGGTCATCAGTTCCTCCCTGGAAGCCGTGTTAAGATTTATCCTGGCTTTAGAGCCGCCATTGCCATTCCCTGCGCTGCCGGACACCAAAACGCCGGCCGGCATACCGCCTGCGGACACGCCGGGCTGGTTCAGCCCCTGGGCCTTCCATTCCTCTGCCTGTTCACGGTCCGGCACCTGTATCTTCATGCCGTCCTCCAACTCCTGGGCCAGATTCAGATAATCCGGCGCCGCTGCTTCTGAGAATCCTCCCGCTGCCTCAATGGCCTCATATACCCGGCTGCCTGCGGGCAGACCGTACACGCCCGGCGTACACACCAGGCCGCATACGTGGATATACACCAGAGGTATATCTTCCTGCCCCGGCAAATGTTCTCCATCCGCACCGGCGGATAAAGCGTCATCCCCGCCTTCGGGCCCATCCATGTACTGCGGGCTTTCAATGCCCGCGTATTCCCCGGCAGCAGGACCACTGTCAGGCTCCAATGCCATGACCATGTTATCCGGCCCACTGTCCCGGTTCTTCACACTGCAGCTATAGCATATGCCTGCAGCCAACATACATATGACAATCACTGCCAGTTTCATTGCTTTGAAAGATGTAAGTTTCATCTTGGGCGGTATCCCTCCTTCCAGAGAGCACCGTCCCAGCCTGATACTCCTATTCTATCGGAAACCCCCTGCAAATACAAGCATAAATTTCCAAATTTTATCTTTCAAAAATCACAATTCCGCCTATGGCAATGGCTGCCCCAATCATCTTATTCCATGCAAAGGGCGCCTTCTCCACGCCGAACAGTCCAAACAGTTCGATGGCGTACGCAATAATAATCTGCGACACCACAATCAGAAGGGCTGCCTTGGCCGGTCCCAGGCTTCCCATGCTCCGGATGACTGTGTAAGTGATAAGGGCTCCCATGATACCGCCCACAAGCACATATTTGGGCGTCACCTGTATAATGCCGGCCACTGGCTCCCTGCCTGTAAACATCCATATAACCACACAGGTGATGAAGGCCGTAAGCTGTACCCAGCCAGCGGCCACCCAGACGCTGGTCTGCTTTGTCACTTCCGTGTTAAATACGCCCTGTATGCTCATTAAGGCGCCTGACAGCAATGCTATGATAAATCCCATGTATTATTTTCCTGCCTTTCCACTAATTTTACCGTTATCTTAGCATTCCCGCAGGTTTCTATTTTATTCTGGTATTCTTCCCGCATATGATGTATAATCGTTCCGTCAGGAGGCACAGCTATGCTATCATTCATAAAAACATTACTACAGGCTGCCGCATGGCCTATCCAGGCGCCTGAACCATATTCTGCCTTTCACATTCTGCTCTGCGCTGCAGGCATACCGTTTGCCGTTTATCTGGCCCGGCGGCTGTCATTCAGACACCTGCACCCTCATCGTGTGCTGTTCATCTGCGGCCTGTTTTTAGCTGCCAGTGAACTGTATAAGCAGGGCTTCCTATATTTTATCGTCAGCCAGGGCCAATACAACTGGTGGTTTTTTCCCTTCCAGCTCTGCAGCGTGCCCATGTATCTGTGCCTGGTTCTTCCCCTGTTCAGACATCCCCGCCATCGCCGTGCGGAAAAATGCATATGCACCTTCATGCAGGATTTTGCCCTTTTGGGCGGCGTCATGGCCCTGGCGGAACCCAGCGGTCTCATGCACCCCTATCTGCTTTTGACCCTCCATGGGTTTCTGTGGCATTTCATGCTCATTTTCATCGGACTGTACTGCGCCATGACCGGCCTGGGAGGCAGGACTCCCGGCGATTTTGCATCCATGCTTCCCCTGTTCCTGGCCTGCGTGTGCATGGCCACGCTCATCAATGTTGCTTCCCATCCTTACGGCAACGCAGATATGTTTTATATCAGTCCCTATTATCCAAACGGGCAGATTGTCTTCCACCAGATAGCCCTCACCATCGGTACGGCCGCCGGAAATCTTCTGTACCTGGCAGCCATGGTCCTGGGCGGCTTTATATGCCACCTGTTCCTGGGACGGCTGTTTTCCAGGCGGCCGGGCTGACCTATTTCCGGCGCAGCCGGGCTGAGGATATCCCGCCTCATTTCAGACAGACGTCCAATTTCAAACAGACAATCAGCATGAACAAAAAGCCGCCTTCCTCCGGTATAC
This sequence comes from Clostridium sp. 1001283B150225_161107_B6, assembly GCF_015556325.1. Classification (NCBI taxonomy): domain Bacteria; kingdom Bacillati; phylum Bacillota; class Clostridia; order Eubacteriales; family Clostridiaceae; genus Clostridium; species Clostridium sp. 1001283B150225_161107_B6. The sequence goes on from NZ_JADNMD010000005.1 coordinate 86,590, forward strand.
AGCCAGACAGAAGGCGGCCTCTGCAATGTCCTGTTTCCTTTTCTATCCTTATCCCAAATATCCCTAATACGTCCCCTTTTTCAAAAGTTTCCGCAGATACGCAAAGGTGGCTTCCTCCCCCTGGTCCTTCAGCATATGGAGAAGCTTCTCCAACAGCGCCCTGGTCCGGGGATGGACGGTGATGTAATTCTTTGTATACTCGTAATACTCCAGCGGGGCGGCGCTGGTATAAGCCTTGCCCTTATACACCTCGCAGGCAGCAATCCGGTCGCAGACCATCTCAGCCACATAGCGCAGCGGCATCTTATTGCCCACCAATCCCTCTTCCTTGTGGTTGGATATGTCTATCCAATACTCATAATGGTGTTTATTCCTGCCCTTGTGGTGGAGCCAGGCCCTGGAATAACCTACCGTCTCCCGCTCAGCCGCATTGGGGCTTCGGTTTCCCTGGTAGTACCTAACCCCGGTCCAGAATTCTTCCGGGCTGTACTTGGAGAGGTCATGGGTCAGCCCCTGCCAGTACAGGCCAATCTGAAAGCAATGCTTCCTGACCAGGTTCCTGTGCCTGGTGATGGTACAAAAATGGTTCCATATATTACAGATTTTCATTCAAATCCCTTCTTTACACAATAATATGCATGCTGTACTGCATTGAAATATGCTATAGTATATCATAAAATTCACCTTTCTGCCTGTATTTCTTTATATTTTAACCTTTGAACAACAGAATCTGAGGTTTATATAAATTGTTTATACTTAATGACCAAAAACGTTTGACACTTTTCAACATTTATGATATCCTTAGGACAGTTGCGAAATTGCTTGCAACATATCACATTTTTCTATTTTTTATATTTTTTGGAGGTATCGTAATGAAAGGTACAGTTAAGTGGTTCAACAACCAGAAGGGTTACGGATTTATTTCCGACGAGCAGGGAAACGATGTATTCGTTCACTACTCAGGTCTGAACATGGATGGCTTCAAGTCCTTAGATGAGGGCGCAGAAGTTGAGTTCGATGTAGTAAACGGAGCTAAGGGTCCTCAGGCTACAAACGTAACCAAATTATAATCAATGAACAACAGTGTACCTTTTTCAAACATATATCATCACTGATAGAGGTTGAAGTAAGTTATATCTGATTTCAAATGATTACAAGTAAAAGCCAGTCCTGCGACTGGCTTTTATTGTTATGTCCTTATATTTTAATAATTTGTACCTTTATGCTGCTTTGCAGCGGCTCTGTGATATATCCTGCCCTATCTGGCCTTTTCCAGCATGTCCTTAAGTTCTTCCACGGAAAACGTATAATTCTTATTACAAAAATGACAGTTCACTTCAATGGGCTTGCCATCCTCTATCATTTCCCCGATATCTTTTCTGCCCACGCTGATTAACGCCTTTTCCACCCGGTCCTTCGTACAGTTGCAGTAAAATACAGCCGGCAGCCTTCCGCTGATTTCCAGGCCGAATTCGCCCAGCACATATTCCAGTATCATCTCCGGTGTGTTCCCCACATCCAGCAATGTGGTGATGGAGGATATCTCCTTCAGCTTGTTCTCCAATCTGCCTATGATATCCTCGGAAGCCCCCGGCATCAGCTGGATGATGAATCCGCCGGACTGGCGCACCGTGTTATCCTTATTCATCAGCACACCCAGCGCCACGGAGGACGGTGTCTGTTCCGAGGTGGCGTAATAATATGTCAGGTCCTCCGCAATCTCTCCTGTCACCAGAATAGTCTGCCCCACATACGGCTCCTTAAGCCCGATGTCCTTGATGACGCTTAATACACCTACGCCCAGCGCTCCGCCCACATCCAGCTTTCCCTTTTCATTTGGAGGAAGCATTACCATGGGATTAAATGCATATCCCTTTACATTGCCCCTGGAATCCGCTGTCACGGTCAGCCCGCCAATGGGACCGTCCCCCTGTATCTTAAGGGTGAGCAGGTCATTTTCCCCCTTCATGTCACAGCCCATCATCACCCCGGCGGTCAGCAGCCTGCCCAGGGCGGCCGTTGCCACCGGGCTGGTGTTATGGGATATCCTGGCCTGTTCCACCAGGTCCCTGGTTGTAGCGGCAAAGGCCCTGATTTGCCCTTCTGCCGCAGTTGCTCTGATTACATAATCTGCCATACAATTCACTCCTCGTCTCTGATTGTCTTGCCCTGTTCCCTCATGATGATATAGATGCGTTCACTGTCCTCCCGTACCGGATTGCGGGTGCAGGCATCGTAAGCAGCAACAAACTCCATGCCTGCCTCCTCCGCTGCCTGCCTTACCTCCTCCAGGCTGTAGGCTTTCTGGAAATGGGTTTCCTCATACTTGCGGTACAGCTCACCCTCGCGTATAAACAGTGTCAGGTCATACTCATTTATCCTGGTTTCTTCGTCGTAGAAATTGTCCCAGATAAAACTGCTCTCCTCCCTGGCCTCTGCAAAGGTATTATCCGCCAGCAATTCCCGGTACTTATACTCTGTATTCAGGTCAAAAACAAATACTCCCCCTGGGTCCAGATAATTATTCACCAGCCGGAATACCTGCACCAAATCCTGGTGCTCCATGATATAATTCATGGAATCACATATGCTGACAACTGCCCGCACCGTACCGTAAAGCTCAAATTCCCGCATGTCCTGCAGGAGATAGAGAATATCCTGTCCCGAGGCCGCCCGCTTATCCATGGCCATCTGAAGCATTTCCCCGGAATTATCAATTCCTATCATATCGTACCCGGCCTTTGCCAGAAGCCCGGTAAGGCTGCCCGTACCGCAGCCCAGGTCCAGCACCAGGCCGTTCTCCACCCCCTGCTCCCGCAACAGCCCGGTGACATAGGAACACCACGCCTCATAGGGTACATTGTCCTGAAAAATGTCGTAGACCTCTGCAAAACTGCTGTAAGCTTCCATGTCTTCATCCTTCCCGGCAGCGCTGCGTCTCATTCCCGCGCCATCACTGAATCATTCAACTACAAAAGCGCCTGTCCGGAACAGTTCCGGGCAGGCGGGTAAAATCCTGGGCATTATGCGTTCTTTCCGCAGCACTTCTTATATTTCTTGCCGCTTCCGCATGGACAGGGGTCATTTGGGAAAATCTTTTTGCCCTTGCGCACTGTACCGGAAGCCTTCTGGGCCTTATACAGTTCCTTGCGCTTATCCGGTGTGAGGAGCTCATCCCACTGGGGAAGCTCATACAGCCAGTTAGCCTTTGCCTCTACCATATTGTAGTACAGCTTCTCCGGGTCAATCTCAATCTTAACCTCTGTGTCCTCTTCCATGGTTTCAATGGGGTTCTCATAACCCTTCAGGCTCTCATTGATTCCATCCAGGAAACCGGTCATGATAAGGATTTCCGTATTGTACTTCTCTGCCAGGTCCTTTACAGTGCCTGTGATAACCTCTGTTGGGTTAGAGAGAATCTGCTCATAGATTCCCTTCTCAATCTGAAAATATCCAGCCCACAATTCTTCTTTCTTTTTATCATCCAGGCCGTCGCCGTAAGCCAGATTTCTCCATGTCTCTAACAGTGCCATAGTAAAACCATCCTTTTTGTATTATTTATGTTCCAGGGGCTTCCTGTCCCGGGCGCCATGCCTCATCCTGTCTGCCGGACCGCTCCGCTGCCTGTCCATGGCCGCCCATAGACCTTAGTATATAACAAAACATAAGATTTTTCAAACATATTTTATTTTATACAGCCTTATCCTCCTAAAATATAAGGCATTTCCCTTAAATTCTAAGCCGCAGTTTTTATTTCGCCTGCAGATTGGGGGTATTTTTTCTGTTTTTCTGCAAATAATAAACCTGAATCCAATTCAATTTAAAAGGAGGCTTTACCATGAAAGTAAATGGAAAAAATGAGAGCATCAAATGTACCATCAAGAACTGTGCTTACAATGCACAGTCTGAGGATTACTGTACCCTGGACGCCATCAAGGTCGGAACTCACGAAATGAACCCAACCAAGAAGGAATGTACAGACTGCGAGTCTTTTGTAAATAAGGCTCAGTAATTCCATCCTCAGGGACTGTGTACAGGCAGGATATACCTCTGTCTGTCACAGTCTCTTTTTTAATCAATTTATCAGATAATAACATATTATCCACAACTTTTTCCACAACATTGTGGATAACCTCAGGCGTTCAAAGATTCGTCCGCATGTCCGTCAAAAAAGTCAAAAAGAAAAGCACCCGCATGGATGCTTAATATGGTTTCCTCTTTGTATTTGGTCCCATTCCTTCCCGTCTGGAGTTATGGGTCTGGTTCTGGTTTTCCGGCTTCACCTTTTCTGTAATACTGTTAAACATTTCATTTGACTTTTTCCTGGCCTGCTTTTCTTCTTCATACCTGTCCATATCCGTCTCCCTTCCGCCGCCTGTCCGCGCGGCTCAATCATCTCTGGCAACAGTATGCCCTGAAAAGAAGAAAAATATGTAAAAAGTCCGAAACTTAACTTGTATTTTTTCCCAACCGTGCTATAATCGAATCAATGGGGACATAGCTCAGCTGGGAGAGCGCTGCGTTCGCAACGCAGAGACCGCGGGTTCGAATCCCGTTGTCTCCACTATTTTTAAACCCACATAATTGCGAGAAACTACGTAATTGCGTGGGTTTTTGATTGTCTGAAATTGTTGTAATATCCTTATATGATTATGGAATATACAAATATATCCCACGATATCATACGAAATATCGCACGAAAACAGCGCATCTCCTAAAGCACAGCCAGCCATGGAATTCTTAAGCAGGAGGCGCAGAGGCTTGAACTTCGGCCTCACAGGCAATAAGCGGCTTTACGGAAATGATTTATAAGATATAGCTCATGGCTTTTAATAAATTAACACAGATAAAACTAACTATGACGCCAAGGGCCGGCACTACACAGGGGTGGACTCGCGGCTTCCGCTGGCCTTTTTTCCTGCGGGAAAACCCGGTGCAGAGGCGGAGATTTATTACAATCCAAATGACGGAAGAATTTTCTATTGCCCCGGCGAGGACATAAATGCCAGATACGGATACCTGATGTTCATTGGACTGTCTGGGCTGGCCGGCCTGGCTGTTTACCTTTTTCTTGTGCTTGCGGACTATCTCCATTAACCTGCCTGTGCCGGAATAAGCCGGATACGCTACCGCGTTACATGCCGGGAAAACCCGGAATACATATAAACATATTATCAGTTAAATCAATTAAACCAGGAGGAACCAAATGATGGACCATACAATATTTATGAAAGAGGCTATCCGCCTGTCTCAACTGGCTGTCAGCCATGGGAACGAACCCTTCGGAGCCGTGCTGGTGAAAGACGGTGAAATTGTGTACAGCAACGAGAACCAGATTTACACTGGTTTTGACCCAACCTTCCACGCAGAGGCCGGCTTACTCCGCCGTTTTTGCGCTGAGACGCATGTCACGGATTTGCGGGAATACACCCTCTATTCCAGCTGCGAACCCTGCTTTATGTGCTGCGGCGCAATGGTATGGACTAAGCTGGGCCGGCTGGTCTACGGCGCCAGCGATATTGATTTATGCGGCATACTTCATGAGGACGGCGCTGAATGCTGTAAAATCGTCTTTGAGCACTCCCCCTGGAAACCCCAGGTTACAGCAGGCGTCCTGAGAGACGAAAGCCTCAGGGTATTGACAGCCTATTTTTCCAGGCACACAAAGGGCTGAGGCATTACTCCATCAAACGTATTCCTTCCTCTGCCTGTTGTCAGAATGGCAGCTGCGCCGGTGTATACTGGACCGTAATCCATTTCAGCTCTGTAAACTCATCAATGGAATAGGAACCGCCTTCCCTTCCCACGCCGCTGTTCTTCACTCCGCCAAATGCCACCGTGGAATTATCTGATACCGTTGCATTATTAATATGAACCATGCCAGCCTCCATATCAAGGGACAGGGACATTGCCTTTGACAAATCATTGGTCAGCAGGGATGAGGAAAGTCCATATTCATTGTCATTGCACAGGCGGACAGCATCCTCTGCATCCTTTGCCTTAATAATGGAAGTTACCGGCCCAAAGCTCTCTTCATAGAAAATCCTCATGTCCGGCGTCACATCCTTAAGAACAGTGGGCTGATAATAGTTGCCCTCATGGGACCCGCCTGTCATCAGCACTGCCCCCTTTGAAACAGCGTCCTGAATCTGGCTGTCAATCATCCGGCACTGCTCCTGCTTAATGAGGGGACCAATGATGGTATCCTGCTGGTGCGGGTCCCCTACCTTCATAGTGCCGGCATAAGCGGCAAACATTTCACAGAACCGGTCATATACAGGCTCCTCCACAATCAGCCTGGAGGTACACATACATATCTGTCCCTGATGGAAAAATGCCCCGAATCCTGCAATCCTCACAGCCTGCTCCACGTCAAAATCCTTTAAAAGGATAAGCGGATTCTTGCCGCCCATCTCCAGGGAGTATTTCTTGAAAAGGACAGATGCCTTGGCGGCAATCCCCTTTCCAACGGCAGTGGAACCGGTAAATGCCACCATACGGACGCGTTCATCCTCAATCAGCTTGTTTCCGACTGTTTCACCGGAACCGGGAACCAGATTAAATACTCCCTTGGGAAGCCCTGCTGCATCCAGCGCCCTGGCTATCATAACACCGGAAACCGGCGTGGCGCTGGCTGGCTTGAGAACAAATGTATTGCCTGCTGCCAGGGCAAATACCACCTTTTTCAGAGCCAAAAGCAACGGGAAATTAAAGGGGGCAATCCCGGCCACTACCCCAAGGGGGAGTCTTCGAATCATGGATATCTCACCCGGCGCCTGCTGCTGGACCTGGCCAAATACCCGCCTGCATTCTCCTGCTGCTGCCCTGAATAAATCCACTGCAAATCCTGCTTCAAAGTATGCTTTTCCAAAGGCAGAACCGCTTTCTCCCATCAGCACATCCGCCACCTCATCCATATGCTCCTGCATCCAGTCAGCTGCTTTCAGGAGAATCTGCTCCTTTTCAGCGGCAGGTGTGCCGGCCCATGGCCTCCATGCCCTTTGGGCCGCCGCAATGGCTGCCTCCACCTCTGCCTCTCCGGCAAAATGTACCCGGGCGAACACAGAATCATCCGCAGGATTCTTGTCCTCAGCCACATAACCTGTCACAGTATCCTTCCATTCCCCGTCTATGTATAATTGATACTCCATTCTCAACGCCTCCTCTATCTCATCTTCAGCAGGGCTTTGATGGCTTTCCCGCTGTGGGATGCCTCAAATGCCTCATTAATCTCATCAAACTCAAACACGCGAATCAATCTGTCAAAGGGGAACCTTCCCTGTTTATAGTATGAAATCAACTGCGGAATAAAGAGCTTCGGATTGGAATCCCCCTCCACAATGCCTATGAGGGACTTTCCCTCACCCATAAGCTCCTCCTGAACCTGTATGGTCAGTTCTCCTGTAACGCCTAATACCACAGCTGTTCCCAGGAATTTAACACAGGCCAATGCCTTTTTCACAAAATCGGGCACACCGCTGGTATCAATGGCATAATCAGCGCCGCCTTCTGTAATTTTCTTGATTTCACTAACAATGCAGTCACATTTCTTCCGGTTAATGGTATGGGTGGCTCCCAGTTCCTTCGCCAGAGCAAGGCTCTCTTCATTTCCGCCCACAGCAATAATATTTTTACAAGGGCATAAATGAGCCGCCATAATTGCGCTCATACCCACAGTACCGCAGCCAAACACCACAAGGCTTGACCCGGCAGCCGGTTTAAGCCGGTTCAGGACAGCGCCTGCGCCTGTCTGTATTCCGCACCCCAATGGCCCCAGGATATCCAGTTCCAAGTCCTTATCCACTTTGATAATGCTGTTTTTATGAACAACAGAATAGGTTGCAAAGGAGGACTGTCCGAAAAAGGAAGAAATCTCCTGGCCATCCTTTGACAGCCGTTTAGTGCCGTCACTCATAACACCCCCAAAATTAATGGCATTGAAATTCTCACAGGCATAGGGTCTTCCCGCCAGGCAGTTCCTGCAGTGCCCGCAGTATCCGAAGGAAAATACCACATGGTCCCCCTTCTCGAATTCCGTTACCCCCTCTCCCACCTTTTCAACAATACCGCATCCCTCATGGCCCAGGACAGCCGGAAGGGGTACTGGAATCATCTGATGCTGGGCCACCTCATCCGTGTGGCATACTCCGCTGGCTGCTATTTTAACCATCACCTCTCCCTCGCGGGGATTCTGTAGGTCCAATTCCTCAAACTGGAAGGGCTTACCTTTCTCTCTCACAACTGCTGCTGTTATTTTCATCTGCTAAACCTCCTTCACTATTTTATTTTATCATCATAGCACTAATCGCGATAACTTAGAACAATAGTTTGTCTTTTAACATATTTACTATTTTTTTAACAATAAACAGCTAATTTTTTTACAATAATTGACTTTATTCGATTATTGTCACATATATTTTCCAAACAATTTTCATGCTCTGGCCAATATCATTTCCTTACATTCAACCAATCCCCGTTCCCTACCATGCCCCGGGCGGCTCCGTCACCTGGCTTTTATGATACTCAAATATCACCTTATAAAAATTCTTTCCCCGGTCCAGACCATATTTACTGTAATAGAGCCATATGGTCAATTTATCAGGCGTTCCATTCATCTCATTGTGCCGTGAAACAATGCCCTGAACCTTTTGTTCGATATGCCATGGTTTATATACGATAACATACAGGTCCGCTTCCCTGAAATCCGACCCGCTATGGGAGAATACTTTATAAATTCTGTAATCAGGCAGACGGATATAACAAACCGCCATAACCAATACTATTATCAGGCCTGCGGCGGCCAAATATTTTAATAACTTTTTCATTTCTCCCCCTCCACTACTATATAGAACGGAGAAATGCATAATTATTCCCTTTGTACAGTCAGTATGGTTGTATTTTTTACCACATTTCCGACACTTGTAATGTCATTAGAACTATTACAATAGAACAATACACAATATGAAAGGGGGAACCGTAGTGGTTTATGATTTTGGTTACAGGCTGCGGGAGCTTCGTGAGAGACGGAATCTGTCTCAATCACAGGTAGCTGCCCATTTAAATATAACGCGGTCTTCTATCAGTAACTATGAAAACAATATAGCCTATCCATCTACCGATGTTCTGTCCAGACTTTCCGTTTTATACCGTACCACTACGGATTATATTCTTGGACTGGACCACCGCAAGGTCATTGTATTGGATGGTCTTGACCCGGGACAGGAAAAAGCCATTGAAGATATTGTGGAGATATTGAAAAATCAGTTTAAAATATCTTCACGGTTATGAGCAGGCCATGCAGGTATAATGTCAGGGCGGGAGGACGGCGGCCGGCAATGGATTGCCCGGCTCTTTGGGCGGAATTGATTACCATGGATATGATTCCGATTCAGGGTTATGATTCATTGCAAGAACTGCTTGCCATCCTGCCCGACTATATGATATAATTAGTTTCGTTGGAGACATAGCTCAGCTGGGAGAGCATCTGCTTGACGTGTAGAGGGTCGCAGGTTCGAGTCCTGTTGTCTCCATGTGCCGAAAGTGCCGGAATCCTTTATTTCAAAGGGACTCCAGCACTTTTTTGATTGTTTACTGTTTGGACTTTTGAATACACCTGGGTCTGTTGAGAAAATGAAGTTTTGTTTTTCTCTCCCCATATTCATTACAGAAAATACATTCAGAAAGCATGGTTCTATTCCCTTTAATCCTCCTAACCTCCCCTTCTGTACCCAATCGTCCTAAGCATTAGGCGGCTCGATATCCCCGACAGTTATATGGAGGTCAATCATAGCTAATGAAATAGAAAAATTCACATTGCGCACTGACTCCAGATTAATGAAAAAATTCCGGATTGCTGCTGATTATAATGTTCGTTCTGCCAATCGTGAACTGGAAGTTCTTATGAAAAAGCAGATTGCTGAATTTGAGAAGGTGTACGGAAAGCTTGAACCTGATTGATTCTGCTGATTGTAAAAGAAGGAACCGAATTCCCATGTTGGAAACCCGTCTTAATGGGTTGGAATTTCAAACCAATTTGCCAATGCTGTGCAAAATCATAAGCCCTAAGGTTTTCATTCATCCTATCCAACCATGTTTTTTCTGAGTTCTGCTGCCTTTGCAAAAATAAGGTTTCTCTGCCAATCCGGCAAATCATCCTGACGCTTATTCAGGGCCTTATGTTTCCAGATTCCGTGCTCTACCTGCTTATAATAGGATTCAGAATCGCCCTGGAAATCCATATCCCATACCTCTGATACAATCTGTTTAGACTCCCCATTTATCAGTACAATCGCATATCCCGAATCTGTTTTTTCACATATGCAGGTAACCTCCTGGCTGCTTTCTGCATCAAAAGCCTGCTGCCATTTCAGCAGGACCTCTTCACGTTTACGCACAAGCATGTTTATCTGCTCTGTGACATCTTTCAGCTGCTGTTCACATTCTTTTAAATTCATCCTCTGTCCCTCCCATCCGTTATTAGGTACTCAGTATAGCATATTGCCTGTTAAAAATCCACTTGCATGGCGAATCATTAATAATCTTATGGCGGGTATTCTTTCCATGGCTCACAGCCAAATATCATTACCATCTCACTTTACTTTTGCAGCATTGCTGCCTTCTGCTGCCCATATTATCAGATTTGACACAGACGCAGGCGTGACAGCAGCCTCATTTGATATCGGCAGCAAATAGCGTTTCCAGCATCCCTTTTCACCATATCAGAGGCTGCAGTGGTACCCTGAAAAATGGTTTCTTCTCTGTATCCGTCGCCGACTCTGCCTGTACAATTGCCTCCATAACCCTGACCGGCGTCATTGGAATTTCATACATCGCAAGGCCTGTTGCATCCAATACTGCATTCCTTATTGCCGGAGCTCCGCCTAGAATCGTTGGCTCCCCTATCCCTTTGGCGCCAAATGGCCCTAAATCACTTTCAGATTCCACAATTATGGATTCTAAATGAGGTATATCCATGGAAGTGGGAATCAGATATTCATGAAGTGAAGCTTCTTTAACCATTCCTTTCCTTAAAAAACACTCCTCCATAAGTGCCCACCCAAAAGCCTGTGCAGCTCCGCCATCCATCTGTCCTTCGACGGTATCCGGGTTAATTGCTTTGCCAACATCTGTTGCCTGTACGGATTTACACACAGTAATCATACCATTTCTAGTATCCACTTCTACCATGACGCCATGAGCCCCATATGCAAATGTTACCCACCGCGTAGTCTGATTCCGATTATTGATATCCTTTTCAGTCATGGGTGGATACCAGTTTCCCACCTCTGCCAACGGCACCTGGGAAACCCTTGCTGCTGAAACAACTGATTTTAATAGTATTCTTTTTTCTGAATCCTTCTTAGAAAATATCACACCGTCTTTTATAGCTAATTCATCGGCATATTCCTTTAAAATGCCTGATGCAACATCCAGCATTCTCTTCTTCAATGAATGACAACCACTGATAATTGCATTTCCCTGAAATACAGTTGCTCTCGATGCAGATGTGGGACCAGCCTCAGGCGCACACATGGAATCAGATATCCCTATATTTACATCTTCTATGGAAACTCCCATTGCTTCTGCAGCTATCTGACTCATTGCAGCAATCAGTCCCTGCCCCATCTCATTCTGAGCCACATTTACACTTAAGGAACCATCCAGATTTAACTCCAGATATACATGACCGGCATCCTTTGGAAATGAACTTCCAGTGCCATACATATAGCATGCTATGCCCCTTCCTCGTTTGATATATGGATTCGAGTTATCCAAAGGCTTGTCCCAATCTAATGCATTCCTCACTTTCTCAATACATTGCCGTATACCCGACACATCATTTTTATTCATTTTCTGAGAAAATATAGTAGTAGAACCTTCTTTAATCAAATTTTTTAGCCTGAATTCAATCGGATCCATCCCTATTGTTCGCGCCATATCGTCGATAATGCACTCTAAGGCATACTGCTGTTGAGGCGCGCCTAATCCTCTGAACGCGCCGCCGTAAACATGATTTGTATATACCGACCGGTTCCTGACATTCACAACTGGTATTGAATAAGGCCCCCCTGACAGCAGCGCAGACCTATGAGGAATTACATCCACTGATTTATAAGCACCCTTATCGAAAATTGCTTCAGACTGCATCTCAGTAATACATCCCTCCTCATCCACACCAATATAATATCTTATGTAACTACGATGCCGTTTACTGGTATAACGAAATACCTCTTCCCGTGTCATTTCATACACGACCGGGCGTCCTGTAAAAAGCGCCAGAACTCCGGCAACCACGCCGCAATCCACGGACGAACACTCTTTCCCGCCAAAACCGCCGCCAATCAGAGGGCTGATTACCCTTATCTTGCTGACAGGCAAATTAAGCGCTTCGCATATACCTTCCCGCATACCATGCACATTTTGCACCGGGCAATATAAGGTTAATCCACCATTCATATAATCCGGTTCCGCAATTGCGATATCCCGTTCCAATGATGCGTGTTCTACAATAGGTGTACGAAAATCTGCTTTTATTTCACATGCGGTTTTTAAAAAGGAATTCTCCATGTCGCCTCTTTCGACCCGCACATCATTTGATACATTTCCACACTTTGCGGCGGCATACTCCTTTCTCACCAATTTTGCTTCTGGACAAATATTCCTGCAGGGGTTTGTCTCCCACGGCAGAACATCATACTCAATGCTTATAAGACTGACAGCTTTGTTCGCGGCCTCTTCCGTTTCTGCCGCTACAAAAGCCAATGAATCACAATCACATACTATCTCACCTTTTGCCAAAATTGGCTTATCCTTAAGAATATATCCATATTTAGGACTGTCAAATAAATCATCAGCCGTCAAAACCGCAATAACTCCAGGTACTTTCTTCGCTTCATCTACATCTATCGTTTTTATGCTTGCACATGCACAATCAATCCGGCAAACTTTTGCCACAAGCACATCTGTTCTCCCCGCAATCAAATCCGCAGTATACTTTGCATACCCAGTCACCTTGCTTATACTGTCAGGTCTGTTATATCTCTGTCCAATATATGACTCATTTAAAATCACTTAACTTCCTCCCAACTGTGGTTTGCAGTCTGCAGCCTTCTCTCTGCTGCCAATTTAACAGCGTTGACAATCTTTTGGTAACCTGTGCAACGGCATAGATTTCCTGATATTGCCATTCTTATCTCCTCATCACCGGGATTCTCTTTCTCCTCCAACAGCGCATAAGCTGTCATTATCATACCCGGTGTACAGTAACCGCACTGCACCGCTCCTGCATCTATAAAAGCTTTCTGAAGCGGGTGGAGATGCCAGGGCGTACCCAGCCCTTCAATTGTTACCACATTCTTCCCTTCTGCCATGCAGGTCAGATATGCACAAGAACGGACTGCCATATTATCAATCAGTACCGTGCATGCACCGCAGTCATCCGTATTACATGCCTTCTTTGTTCCCGTCAATAAAAATCGGTTACGTATAGTATCAATCAATCGTTCTGTCCCGTCTACCTCAATGCATACAGTCTTGCCATTTAAATTAAAATGTACTATGGGCATAATGCAATATCCTCCCTTGAGTTTCTGTAAAAGCCATATGTACAGCCTCAGCAATCGCATAACAGGTGGTTTCTTCTTTGTACTTTTTAAAATAACTTTCTCTCAGTCCTGCTTCCCGCGGAAAAAACTTCATAATAAGACTAACTGCATCATCTCGGTTTAATCCCACAATTCTGTCTTCGACGCTGGGCGCCAGAACTGCTGTTGCATTTAGCGCTCCTAATGATATAGAAGCACCCTCACATTGGCCTTTCTTATCTATTGTAATGACAGCACCAGCTATAATCTTAGCAATATCCTGGGACTTTCTGCGTGAAAATCTGGCGTATCCACTGCCTGTATTACAGCCCAAACTTGGAAAACGCATCTCCTTTATTATTTCATTTCTCTTTATATTAGTTTTATATGTATCAATATAAATATCCTTTTGCTTGACGATACGTTCCCCCCGTGAACTTACCAGTACCAATTCTGTGTTGAGAGCCAACAGCATGGACGCGCAGTCTGCTGAAGGGGCAGCCGTTGCAATGTTGCCAGCGGCTGTTGCAACTGAACGTATGGCCGGACTTCCGATACAGCTCACTGATTTAAGCAGTCCCCCAATTTTGTTGCACACGGCTGAAATCTGAATTTGGCGATAAGTCACATTACCGCCAATATGCACATACTGACCATCATCCGCAATCGTGTTCATACTTTTTATATTGCGTAAATCAATGATTCCCGTGGGCTGTATTTTTCCAGCCGAAATACTCGGTATGATATCAGAACCACCATTCACCAGCACTGCACCTTCATTCTCCTCCAAAAGTGTTACAGCTTCTTCCAGGTTGTCCGGATGAAAATATTTTGTTTCCATGAAGCCATTCCTTTCTTTTGATTCCCGATATCAGACGGGCTGCAGACTTTTATCATCCTGCCCGCCCGCCGTACACATTAAAACAAGCAAAAACACCCCACCAAAGCAGAATGTTTTTGCTGTCATGCTACAATTCAATCCTTCCGTCAAGTATATCTGCCACAGAGCCGCTGTCCACTGCCCATCCTAAAGACGCCTTGATTTGTTTTATGGCCAGTTCATGATAATCCTTTCCATTCATGCTTGCACAGCAGTCCTCAATGACAATGACGCTGTAATCCCGATTATATGCCTCAAATGCGGTACAAAGCACGCAATTATTAGTATTTGCACCAGCAAAAAATAATGTATCAATCCCCATCACTTTTAAATACATTTCAAGTGGGGTACCCATAAATGCACTGTACCTCTGTTTATGAACTATAATATCATTATTCGTTGCACCAAGCTGCGGCATAATCTCCATGGCAGGTGAATTCTCAGTATTTACAGGCCTTCTTATATGGCCTCCAATGCTTATTTTCTTTTCCATCTGATATCGCCAGAAAGGACTTGCCATAGACATAGTCTCTCCTGTCAGAGGGTTTATCTTATGACCTGTTCTCACAAATATCACAGGAAGATTACGTATTCGGAACTCTGGTATGACTTTTATAAGACCCTCAAGTACCCGTTCGCAATCATCCTCCGGCACCGGAAGATAGTTAAAATCATAATCAAAATGTGCCCGGGTCACATCAACAACAATAAGTGCAGCCTTTGAACTTTCCATATGCTAACTCCTTTATTTCTATTACTCAACCAACAGATTCGGAAGGAACATGGATAAACCAGGAAACAGTGTGATAATTACAAGTACTACTATTGTCAACATTATAAAAGGCATTGAAGACCTTACAATCTCTACGAAAGACAGTTTCATCACCTTAGTGCTTACAAACAGATTTAATCCAAAGGGAGGCGTACTCATTCCTATCGCTAAATTAGTAACAACAACATTCCCCAGAAAAATAGGGTCTATTCCAGCCTTTAACGCCAGCTGATACACCATAGGCATAATTATCACAATTGAGGATCCTGCTCCCATAAACATACCTGCAATAAGGAACATTATATTTATGACCAGCAATATCATCAATCTGGATGTACTGCCCAGCATCGCCTCCATAAGCTGAGGTATTCGTGCAAGTGTCATTACATACCCCAGAAGCTGACCTGCCGCAAGCAATATATAAATTGTACATACCGTTTTTGCACAATCACCGCAGATATCAATCAGCATCTTAAAATCCACATCCCTGTATATAACCATTTCCACAAAAATTGCATACACAGCAGATATTGCCGCGGCCTCTGTTGGCGTACAAATACCGGTATACATTGTACCAATAATAATAATCGGAAGCCCAAGTGCCCAAATAGAGTCCTTTACTGCAACACAGAATTCCTTAAAATTAATCCTGGGAAGCCTGGGCACCCCATGCCTGCGTGCATAGATATATACGTATACTGCAAACACAGTCGCCATAATTATGCCGGAACTTAAACCTCCCATGAACAGCTTAAGTACAGATGTATTGGTATTCATTGCATATACTACAAACGCTATACCAGGCGGAATCAGCATCCCTACCGAACTAACAGTACAAATAAGTCCGGCGCTGAATCCCCGGGGATAACCATTGTCAATCATTTCCTGATAAATCAGGGCCCCAATAATCAATATGCCCGCTGTAGATGCGCCTGATATCGCACCTATTATTATACAGCACACAATTGCCGTCATACCAATACCGCCGTACATATGGCCTACAATACTCCGGCAGAACTTCAATAACCGGCTGCCTATCTGGCCTTTCCCCATTACACTTGCCGCCAAAATAAAGAATGGCAGACATAGTGTAGAAAACTTATTAAGACCTGCTGTAAATGACGATACCGCCATTATCGGCTGCATATTAAGCACATTTAATAAATAATATGTACTGGGTATCATCATAGCGATAAAAATTGGTATACCAAGGAATAGACATCCCAAAAGAGCTATAATAAACATTCCCGCAGTCATTAGTTCCCCCTTCCCCATTACATGGTTTCAAGCTTGTCCAGGTCTTCCATTTCTATGTCATCTTTCTCTTTTATCTTCCCTTTCCTGAAGAGAACAAATATCGTCTTAAAATACTCAACAGCCATTAGACCGCATCCAATCAAAGTTCCAAGATACATCCACCACATCTGAAACCACGGCATCGTTACACTGGTACGGGCGGTCGCCTTAATTGAAATAACTTCCAGATAGGAAAAATAAGCAAATATAGCCAGAAATACCGTTGAAATCACAGCAAGCACCATCTGGTAATATGGATGTATCTTTTTAGGAATTATATTATATATAATATCAACACTAACGTGCTCATGTTTTTCAACACTGATAACACCGCCAATACATGCTACCCATACCATAATATATTGGCAGAGTTCTTCTGTCCAAGGAAAGGAGTAGCCAAAAAAATTCTTTAATATTATTCCCAGAGTAACTAAGGAAGTAACGAACAATATGGATAACGCGCAAAACGTAAGTTCAAACTTTTTGAAAACCACGTCAAACGCCCTATACTTTTCAATTGTTTTGTTCATAAAATCATATCCCTTCTGTCCATCATCTTAGCAAGCCGATACCTCGCTTACAGAAGCTTATATAAGGTATTGGGCTGCCGCTTTTGCAATTGAAAAATTGTTTGAGCGACAGCCTACCAATAAATTATCAGTTAAGCTTTGCAATATCAGCATTGAATGCATCAAGAATCTTTTGACCTGCTTCGCCGTTACTCTCAATGTAAAGATCAAGACAAGGCTGACGGCATGCGTCAGACATCGCCTGTAATTCTTCCTCGGTAAGGTTGATAATTTCACATTGCGCCCCAATGGCATCCAATGCAGTCTGCTCTATGTCACTTCTAACTGCCTGATAAGCATCATTTCCAGCAACATTTACAGCGTCCATGACCAATTGCTTACACTCATTATCCAGGCCGTCAAACCAGGCTTTGTTAGCAAATACCAGCTGAGAAGCAAGAATATGGTTTGTAATCTCCATATATTTCTGTACTTCATAAAACTTCATATTGTAAATTCCAGCTCCTATTCCCGCTTCCTGACCATCAATGGCCCCGGTCTGCAATGCTGTAAAGGTTTCCTGGTAATCAATTGTAAGCGCTGTTCCCCCCAAAGATTCAATAAACTTCATAAGAACAGGAGAAGCCATTACGCGGAATTTTAATCCATTAAAGTCATCAGGAGTGCGCAACGGTACATTACTAGTAAACGCTTTGAATAAATCCACCCAATACCCCAAGCCTACCATATCATAATCCTGCATAGTATCCAGTAAAGTGTCTGCTGCTTCTGTCTTAAATACTGCGCGCGCCTTTTCTATGTCCGGAGGGAAAAAATATGGAACATCCAGAATAGAAAGCAGGGGATTAAATGCACATACGTTTGCAGGAGGCTGTACACACATTTGGATTCCACCATTCTGTACGGACTCAATAAGAGTATTTGAATCCCCCAGCTGACCAGCCGGATATACATCTACTTGAATCTTTCCTCCGGAAGTTTCTTCAATATACTTTTCAATCGCAAGAGCACCGTCCTGTCTCGCATCAGTGGCTGCACCTGAATGAGCCAAAATAATTGTCATCTCAGGGTATTCATAATCTGTGACAGCTTCGGTCGTCTGTCCTTCTGTAGCATCTGGCTCCTGGGGGGATTTTACTTCTGCAGATGTCTCCTTCACAGCAGGAGCCGCACAAGCGCATACGGAAGACATCATCGCTGCTACCAACAATATACATAAGACCTTCTTCATACTATTACCTCCTCTTTTATCAAATCAATTGCCTTACCACCGCTCATGAATAACCTTCTTGACTGCCAGATTCTCTGGCTTTCCTTTCGTCAGCGCCTCACGTAACCAGTCTATCGCCCATGCAAACAGCTCATGATACATACCTGCACAGGAATGAAACTCGCCCTCCATAATCCACATTTCCTTTGGACAATCCAGCATATTAAAGAACCGTTCCGTAAGCTCGGGCGGGCACATCTCATCAAACTCGCCTGTAGACATAAGGAAAGGCACTTTCAATTTATCCACCACCCGCTCAAGGGTCATTTTTCCTACAAACTCATCAAACTGTTCGTCATCATATATATCACACATATACTTAAAGTTATTGCGAAGACCTGGCTGACAGGAATTAAACTGCAGGTCTTTCTCCAGATAGCATCCCAGCAGTCCAACAATGGCCTTAATTCTGGAATCATGCGCCGCAACTGTAGGGCCATAGTATGACCCCATGCTGCCGCCAAAAACTCCGATTTGATTCGGATTAACCTCAGGACGTTTACAAAGCCAATCTAAAAACAGGGAAGCGGCTTCAGGAAAATTTGTAAGCGTCACAGGCAGACCGTGAACGCGGGTTTCACCAAAACCAGGACCGTCCATTACCAGCACACACATGTTTCTGCGTACAAAAAAATTATCGTTCAGATTTGGATAATCCTCCTTAATCATATCCATTCCTGGAGTAAACAAAACCGTTGGCAGATTCACAGCTTCTTTCGGCGCATGGAAAATACCGTAAATATTCTTACCGTTAAAAGGCAGCACAACACGTTCAATTGTGTAGTCATAACCAGCTATGGCCTTTTCATAGCACCGTACGCATGAGGCATGAAGATTCAATTTCATTGCATCATCTTTGTGGTGATAAAGCTGTGCCTTGCCATAATAAAGAGCTGCACGATGATAAAATGCACCGGCAGTAACCACACTTCCCCTTGCAGCAGCTTCGTCAGCTAACTTTTCTTGCTGCTCAGCCACAGCGCACCATGCTTTAGGCATAGCCCGCAAACAGGTCATGCGCCTGTTTGCCCTTTGTATGTCAACATGCTTGAAGCCCTTTTCTTCTAACCCCATGTTTGCATTAGGCATGAAAGCTTCTATGCCAAGCTGACCTACAAACTTGTTACTTATCCAACTTTCGTTTTGTCTGTACTTCGACATTCTTTACCCCTCCTTTATATTTTTACTCCGGTATGAGCCACCCCGCCCAAAACCGTATAAAGCATCTGCCCCCATATGAGTATTTTATTATACTATATATAATCCTTCAGCAAATCTACCGCTTCACTCACGTAGCTCATCACACGATTGTATCCTCTCATCAGTTGGGTACGAAGAACAAAATACCTGTATGAGGCCTTATCGCAATCCGCAAGACGGACACCATCGCTAAGGGATGGAATTGGATACATTGCTCCTGAAAGGTCAAAATCAAAATGGTTTTCACCATGGAAGGTTATGCGCACGATTTTATGCGAAAGTTTTAGCAGCATAGTATTAATATTTTCTGCATCTTCAATAGAAACTTCATTATTTTCTATTCGATTATACAGATTATCCAACCTGCTTGCCAACTGGTTAATCCGCTCTTCAAGAAGCATTAAATCGAATCTATCCCCCAAGGAACTGCTAAGGGACCTAACCGTTTCTTTCATTTCCTTTACCGCTTCCCTAAAATCATAGGGCAGTATAGGAAAACAAAGGAGCCGCCACACTACTCCAACATAAACTTTTGTATCCCTTACAAGAATGTCCTTATCAATGATATCCATGGTATCGTGCCGGGTATGCCACCACCAGCCAAGTCCGCCGGCATGCTTAGGTGTGCCGGTACGGAATGAAAGTATATCCCGTGTCTTTTCAATATCCTGCTCAGAAAATGTCCCAAATATGGAGGTAAGCCCCACACCGTAAAATGATTGGTCAGCGAAATGTCCTATCCGTTTTCCAATAAATGTTACTCCGGTCTGTTTTTCGATTACAGATGCTGCAAGTTTTTTCGTCTGTGGCATTACAGGCGCCTCATCAATAATTACTGCATCCTTACCTCCGGTCGAGTCTACATACACATAGCCCACACAGTGCTTTTCTAATTCCTCGAAATGATTATCTGCATACCATGCGGAACTGAAAAACTTTCCCTGTGAATGTCCAGCCCAAAATGCAAGTCTGAGGCCCCGTTTCCATGACCTCTGTTCTGAGGCAAGTAATCTTGCACATTCAATCATTGTAGCATTAGCTGCCCCATTATCCATCGCACCATAATCCCAAGAATCTATATGACTTCCGAATAGCAGAAAATCATCCGTATCTTCTGCTTTCATTTCTGCCTCAAGAAGAGGAACTTTTCTCCAGCCTGTATCTACCACAGTCTGTATCCATATCTTTACAGTCCCCTTTTTCATTTGCTCCCGTATGGCTGCGCCATCCTGGCGTACGACAGACACTACTGGTATTTGCGGTAACAGCTTCTCTGTTTTCTCTGTGGGGCCCCCCCAAAGAGATGATACCGGTGAATTATGCAAATGATTGTCCTGTACATAAATCACTGCAGCAGCCCCCATTTGCTGCATATCCCTTACCTGGTCAGCATTAGGCAGGCCATCTATCATCACAATCAATCCACGTATATTAGGACAATCCGCCTCAACTGCAAAACCTTCCATACCGTTTTCCGCCGTTGACTTTGTAAAGCAATGCGTCAGTGATTTAAAACTCATCTGTTTAGGTGACAGCATTTCAACATGTGACTCAACAGGAACGCTGATAAATGCATCATGATATGTAAGTTTAGTATTGTAACCAATTTCCTGCATCACCTTTTCACAATACAATAGACTGTCTACTTCCTCCTGTGTTCCGGAAATACGAACCCATTTCGCAATGTCAGAAGTATACCCCATCAACTTTTCACCATCTACGCTATCCACAAGGCTGTCTTCTATGATTTCCAGCTGCTTTAAATATTCTTTCATGACTAACCCCCTGATTTAAAATGTTTGCTTTGATATATGAACAACTGTAGAACTGATAGCAGTAACAGCATTAAAAATGGCACTTGTGTCAAATGTCATGTCAGACATATGCAGCCCCGGAGTCAACCCGGCTCCTATTCCTAATACTGTAGTCCTTAGCCCTGGAATTGCAACAGGATAATTATGGAAATCCTCACCTCCGGGTGTTACAATTGTAGGGCCTAATGCATCTTCCCCCAATGATTTTTTAATAGCATCTTCCGCGATTGTAATCAATTCATCACATCTGCTTGCCGCCGGCACACCGCCAAGCCATTCTGCTTCTGCTTCTGCGCCTGCAGACTCTGCACTCTTTACAGCAGCTCTCATTATATTTTCTTTTTGCATCTCCATCAGCTCGTTTGTCTGCGCCCTGATATCAAACATTATTTCAACAAAATTAGGGATTACATTAAACGGATTGGCTCCACTGCTAATCTTTGTTGGTTTTATCGAATGCGGTATAGTGGGATTAAACTGCAGTGCATTAACTGCCCCTATAATATTTGCAGCAGCCAGAATTGCGTTCACACCTTGCTGCGGCCTTGCTCCGTGGGCTTCATGACCGTAAACTTTTACCCTGATATGTCCAGATGCCCCGTGCAGAACTGCTGGTGAAACCTTACCCATCGGCAGCTCCTCCTGAGGTCTTAGGTGTGTACTTACAAGATACTCCGTACCATCTAATACTCCTGATTCAATGACTGCTTCTGCTCCCTGCAAAGTTTCCTCAGCTGGCTGAAACAAAACCTTCAGGCTTCCTGTCTTTAGCTGTTGTGTTTCCATAAGGGCCTTTGCCGCCCAAAGAACAGCTGTGCAGTTAGCATCATGACCGCAGGAATGAATATAAACCGCTTTTCCATCAATCTCATGTTCAAGCGCATCCATATCTGCCCTTATTCCAATAGCTGCTCCGCTTTTTCCGGTATCCCATATACCTAACACAGCTGTTTTTGCAAAATCTCCTTTTACAGTAAATCCGGCTTTCGCTAACTGTGTCTTTAAATAATCTGCTGTATGTAGCTCTCTGAATGCTGGTTCAGGCATAGAATGAAGTGTATTAAACGTGTCCAATATCCCGGAATGATGTGTCTTCACATATTCATAAACGTCACCTATCATGTTAATCACCTCCAAATGTTTCCGCTCATACTTTTTATGTTACGTTTTATCATGTTTCTGGTAAAAATTTATATATTCTTTTTTATCAGCCGTTTAATATTCCCCCCCAAAATGTCCGCAATTTCCTCCTTAGTTATACTCATGGAAGAAACAGTATTTACAGGTTCATCATCTCCCATATCAAAAGGATAGTCAGTTCCCATGAGAAGATGGGAGGAGGTTACTTTCGATTCCACAAACTGCAGCGTCTCAGCATCATGTAAAATAGTGTCATAGTAAAAGCTCTTGCAGCATTCACCATAGCTTCTGTGTATCTCTCTGAACTCCTTCCTAACCTTTCTTGCATGCTCAAATCTGGCAATCGCATATGGCGTATATCCCCCTGAATGAGAGAAGCATATTTTTACGCCAGGATATTTATTTGTTATATCCCCTGTCATAAGAGCAAATGCAGCAATAGTGGTATCCAAAGGATTTCCCATCAAATTCCTCAAGTGATATCTCTCTAACCTGGTTGATTTAATTGTGTAGTGGGGATGCAGCAATACAAAAACCTCATTTTGGTCTGCCATCTTCCAGAAAGGTGCCAGATACTCATCATCCAACTCCATGCCGGCAATGTTAGTTGCTATTTCAACGCCAGAACACAAGGAATCATTAATTGCACTATCCAGTTCACGTATGGCGCCATCCATATCCTTCATGGGAAGCGTGGCCAGATATCTAAACCTGTCCTTATATAAGGCCACATCTTTTGACAACGCTTTATTTGATTCATGTGCCCAATCCGTGCATCGCTTGTCTTCATAGTTCAATACGAACGGAGGAAGTGAGATAAATCTCATATCTATACCAGCTTTATCCATATCAATAAGCTGTTCATCAAGATTAATCAATCCTCTGTTCAATGGTCCTAGTTCTCTTTTTTTAATAAATATTTTTTTTTCATTTTTGTCTTCTTCCACTTTGAAAAAATCACTAAACCTATCAATTTCAGCTAAGCAAGCAGGGATATAATGAGCATGTACATCAACAATCATTTGCGGTATCTCCTCCCGTCTTTTATAAAAAGTATACTACTCAAAAAGTACAAAGTCAATATCAATTGTATTTATATTGTACTTATTATGTTTTTAATATTTTTTTTGGCTATATTTAACAATTCTTATTTTCTGTCACTAATATACCAAAATAAAGAGGTACTGCGCTTTAATCTGCACAGTACCTCTTATATGGAAATCAACGTTTATTTTATTATCATCTTCATATATTCTTCCATAAAACCATAATATCTGTTATTATGATGCTTTTCCAATGCCTTGGCTGCCCGCGTATAATTTCTGTCTTTGATATATTTTAGTATTTTAAGATGATCCTGCTTCATAAGATTCAGCCTTTTTTCAGTAAATGCAACCAAATGGCGCGGGTGGGATAGCTCAGCATTCAGAGAATTCAAAATATCAAGTATTCGAGAATTTGCACAGTAACGAATTATAAACTTATTAAAATATTCATCTTTAGACTTGATATCCTGAGCAGAATCCGCTATTGAAATAGACTCCGTCACTTTAATACATTCATCAATTTCTTCATCACTGGCCTTCATGATACATGATTCCAGCGCCTTAACTTCGAGTATAATCCTAAGTTCATTCATTTCCAGAACATCCTTAACCGTTAACTGCTCCACAAATGTACCCAGATTTTGCAAACTATAAACCAGCTTTTCATCCTCCAGACGCCGCAAAGCAGCGCGTACCGGCGTTCGGCTCATTCCGAGACAATCTGCTATATCACTTTCGATTATACGCTTGCCTGCCTGCAGTTTATGCTGAATTATCAAGTCATGCAGGTAATTGTATGCCTTATCCTCGAGGCTTTTATCCTTCCTTCCCATATTTTTCAACCTCTCCATCATTATTTTCAGTTATGAACATTAATCCGATTCATCCGTTATCGTCGCAATTCTGCAATACATAACAGACTCTTTTGATTCACATTTTTTCATCATAACATATTCTTAAAATCAATTCTACCTTTATATATCTGCGCAGGGATGTTTCATACATCATTAAAACAATCTTCGCAATGTTCAATCATTGTCTAATAAAACAGCCTGCACTCATATCTATAATTTAGTCCATTTTCTTCTTTATGACAAGTACTCTTTCATTATATTTTCCCCCTCGCCCTCTTCTATCAGAACCAAGCAAGCAATAACCGCCAAAACTGGACACAATAATGGCATAAACCCCACCCTCGCTAACGCCAAGTAAGCAAGGTTGGGGTTTATGCCTGTCTGCATCCCATGTTGTTTTGAAAAAAGTCACTAATTAACTACATGAACCGGTTTTCCCGCAATAAATGATTTTATATTTTCAATTGTACAATCCATAATACGCTGTCGGCTCTCCCTTGGAGCCCATGAAATATGCGGCGTTATTATGCAGTTCTTTGCTTTAAGCAAAGGATTATCACCACGAATGGGTTCCGTGTAAACCACATCCAATCCAGCTCCGGCTATCTTACCGCGGTTCAATGCATCTGCCACATCCTGCTCAGCAATCAGCTGGCCCCTTGCATTGTTAATAAGGATTACGCCGTCTTTCATCTTTGCTATTGCTGATTGATTAATCATTCCCGTATTCTCAGGCGTCAAATTACAGTGAAGCGTTATGACATCCGACTGTTTATACAAAGTTTCCAAATCAACGTAGTCTGCAATTTCCTCTCCCGCGGCATTTGGATAACAGTCATAGGCCAGAACACGCATTCCCAAAGCTTTTGCAATCCTCCCCTCCGCCTGTCCAATCCTTCCGAACCCGATAATGCCCATTGTCTTTCCCTCTAATTCAATCAGGGGATAGTCCCAATAGCACCAGTCAATGCACTTCTCCCAGTTTCCGGCATGGACAGAAGCATCATGGTGTCCTATGTGGTGACAGATTTCCAACAGTAACGCAATCGAATACTGGCTGACCGATGCCGTTCCATAGGATGGTACATTGGCCACCGGAATCCCCTTATCAGCAGCAAATTTGTAATCCACCACATTATACCCCGTGGCCAGCAGACCAATAAACTTGATATTTTTGCAGGCTTCAATTACATTTCTGCTTATTGGGGTCTTATTGGTGAGCACAATCCCGGCATTCCCGATATGTTCTATGATTTCCGCTTCGTCCGTCACAGATGTACGGTCAAAGACCCGGAGCGTTCCAAACTCTGCAATACCGTCCCAGCTCAAATCCCCCGGATTTTCCGTATATCCGTCTAATACAACAATCTCCTCCATAACTTGCTCCTCCTGAACTTGCTCCTCCTGGTTCATATTGTCCCTAAACTGAATCCTCCACCATGGCCCACGCACGGTTAATGACCCGCTTCGTATTAGCCAATATAATTTCAGCATCCTCACCTATCCATGGTTTTACTTCCAAAGACAGTACATAAGGATTATCCTTGCTAAAGAATCCTTCCTCTTTCAGCACACGGAAAAATTCAATTAATTGATTAACATCGTTTGCACTCTCCGGAAATCCGAATCTGGGGTGCTGGTCACCATATGCCTGACATCCCTTTTTTACAACTGCATTTCCAATATGCAGGTGGGTAATGTACGGGCGCAGGGTTTGAATCACGAATTTTGAAGTTTCATATGTAGTTGGAAAGTGTGACAAATCAACCAGCAATCCAAAATTATTATGTGTTGTGCGCATGTCAGCCGCAAACCTGGCTGCATAGGGAGCAGGTCCCATAAGGGCTGACTTATCCATGTCATAATCAAACACCTCCAGCTCCACCATCATTCCTTTTGAAGATGCGTAACCGCATACAGCCCTGGTCGTCTTAAGCAGCTGTCCATAAGCCTGATTCCTTGTCTCGGGTTCCCATTTTCCTGCCAAAAATGCAATAGCTTTTGCTCCCATATACGCAGCCTCGTCAATGGAATCCTTCAGTACATCCTCCGCCGTCTTCCTGCCGGCTTCATCCAGGTCATTTGGATTCAGCTTTGGTCCCAGCAGCCTGGGCTGGGCGCCGTAGCACACGCCCATATGGGCCTGAGACAGCATATCTCTCACCTTGTCCCTGGTATCCTGGTCCTCAATATGGGTAATCTCTAAAACATTAAAGTATTCATCACAGGCAAATCTGCGGATGGATTCAAGCAGCTCATAGGATGGATGGCTCATCCACTGGATTGTGCCTATCTGAAAATACTTCTGTATGGAATCTCTCATGATTTAAATGCTCCTTTCGGCTAAATGAATCCCAGCAGACTTATGAATGTCCTCATGGCGAGCAGCAACGTAACAATGAAAATCAGGCCAAACACAACATTGAACCATGTTTTATTTGCATTCTCGCCAAGATATTTTCTGTCGCTGGATATTTTCCATATCATTCCGCAGATAAAGGGAAGTAAAACACCATTAATAGCCTGGGCAGTAATAATCAGTGATGTAGGGGCTGAGCCAAATAAAACTACAATAACAATGGGAACCGCACCCGTCAGAATCATCAATGACCGGCTTCTCAGTGCTCTCATATCCTGTTCCTGGTCACTTGCCTGGTTGTACAGCATTGGCATTAATTCCATTCTGAACATTCCTGATGAAAAGGCTGCTGACCATAAACCCAGTGAAAAAAGTATTCCGGCGTACTTACCGAGAATCGGAGTCAGCTGTCCCGCCATATCCGCTGCTCCGCTGACTGTAATCCCCAGAGGATGGAGATTGGCACCGGAACAGATAACAATTGCAGAGGAAATAACTGCTGTCACACTGCAGCCAACAATCAAATCCATGCGTGCCAGCTTTTTAAATCCGCCCACCTTTTCTCCGCCATCCGATGGTATTTTGGGAATGTCATACTTATTTTTGTAAAGAGCGGACAGTGATATGGGTATATCAGGCGTCATCGTAGTTGCAACTACAGCGAGTATTATAAACCAGTTATTTTCCGGTACCACAAAGCTGAAGCCAGTGGTAACTATCTCCCCCACATCCGGCCTGGAGCCAATGGCTGTAAACACAAAGGAAACCACCATCAGCAATACCAATACCTTTGTAAAATTCTCTAGTACTTTATACCTTCCTATCCATACCAGGACAAGTCCTAATACAACCATGATTACAGTCCACACTGTAAGTGAAATATTTGGTACAAAATAATTCATTGCCATGGCTGCGCCGAGAAAGTTGCTTGCCTGGAACACACAAGTTCCAAATAACAGCATATAAAAGAATGGAACCGACACCTTTTTTCCATATTGTATACGGATAGACTCCAAAATACTGTTTCCAGTCGAAAATGTAATCCGGATTGCAGGCAGCTGGTAGAAAAAGGCTGCAATGGACGCCAGTACCACTACCCAGAGCAATCTATACCCATAACTTGCTCCCATTGATGACGTTGTGGTCACGGAGCCCGGTCCAATCACCACGGCAGATATGACAATGGCTGGTCCAATCGCCCTCAAATAATCCAGAAACCCCATTTTCAAACTGTCTTTATCTTCCACTTTATTCCCCATCACTTACCTCCTGGCCCTTTCATTTCTAAAGGCTCTTTCCTCTCCCTGTTATCTGTACCCGGTCAATAACCCTGCCATCCCGAATGACATATAAATAATCATATATATTCATGGTAGTACAGCAATGGCTGGGAACCACCAGAAGTTTGTCGCCAATATTCACATCTAAGCCTTCCGCAGATATGCGGGCATGTTCCTCGCTCATCTTTACAGGGCGCTCCGGATAATCGTAAAATACAGGAGGATGCTGGTCAACTGAAATGGACTTCATTCCGCAATCCGTGATAATATATTCATTTTTGCTCATCACCTGTGTCAACACAAACAATGAACTCCGAAAATCCAGATTAAGCGCACCGTAAGAAGTGTCCATATATATGTAGCTTCCGGTCTGGGCCTCCGTATATACCGTATCTTTATTCTTAAAGGCAATGGTCCCGGTACTGATGCCGCTTACCTCTTTTACCTTTAATCCCTGTGCCTCTGCATATGCCTTTAAATCAGAAACCCGCTTTTCCACTCTCTCAGCCTGTTCCCGGCGCACCTCATAATTTTCTTCATGGGACAGATGTCCTGCATATGCCTGAATTCCCTCAAAAACCAAATTTGGGCAGGAATCCACTGTTTTTGCCAACGCGCAGAACTCTTCCGGTGTGTCTACGCCGCATCTCCTAAGAAACACATCATACTCAACCAGTACATGAATCGTTGTTCCCTGGGCCTGCGCAGCAACCTGCAGCTGCCGGATATTCTCTTCCCTGTCCACACAGACAGTCAGATAACAGCAGCCCGCCAGATAGGCTATCCGCGCAATCTTAGACGGTTCAATAACCTCGTTGGCAATCAGCACATCCTCCACTCCCGAAAGAATCAAGTCCTCCGCCTCACTGACTTTTGCGCAGGTGATTCCCTTTGCTCCTGCCTTAATCTGCATGTGCGCAATATATGTACATTTACTGGATTTGTAATGGGGTCTCAGCGAAAGTCCTGTATCCTTCATATAATCTGACATTAACTCCATATTATGTTCTGCTGCATCCATGTCCAGAACCAGTGCTGGTGTTTCAATATTTTCTAAACGCATAACGTTCCCTCTCTTTTCTATTAAATATTTGTATTTAAATACGTTCCCATGCCTGTCCAGTCCAGGATACCTCCCCCTTCTTGCGCCTGCCCCCATGCCATGCTATAATTCAATTATCATTGGATTTAAGGGGGACATAGTCTCATGGACTTGACCGACATGCAGATATATCTTGCAATTGTTAAATATAACAGTATCAGCAAAGCGGCTGATTTTCTTTTTCTATCCCAGTCCAATATCAGCCGCCGGCTGAAACTTCTGGAGGAAGAAATCGGTGTACAGCTTATCAACCGCTGTAAAGGGCAGAACGGAATCGAATTAACAGACCGGGGAAAGGATTTTATTGAGATTGCCCAAAAGTGGCTGGATACCTACGATGAGGCCCTTACCCTGTACAAACGGCAATCCAAAATCGAACTGTCTGTTGCAGGTGTCCACAGTCTTAATTTTCATGTTCTGGGTCCTTTGTATCAAAGCCTTGTAAGCAATGAGCCCCCAGTGGAATTATCACTATACACCCATCATACATGGGAGATATATGATATGATGAACTCCCGAAAGCTGGACCTTGGATTTGTCAACAATGTTGCTGATTACCCAAACATTGTTGCTGAACCTATCATACATGAGCGTTTTTGTGTCATCCGAAAATCCGGCGGGGAGCCGAAAACCGGCATCATCCATCCCAATGATTTAGACCCGGATATGGAACTTTACCACATATGGTTCCCGGAATACCAGCAATGGCATGATTACTGGTGGAATCCTAATAAATCCTCTGTTGTAAAGATGAATGCCACCCCTATGATTGAATATTTTCTGGAAGATGAACGGCATTGGGCCATTGTCCCTCTCTCTGCCGCTAAAATGCTTCTGGCCAACAGACCCCTGGATATTTTTACACTGACCAATCCTCCACCCAATAAAACCTGTTATCTGCTGAGACAAAAGCATCCCCGGTCCGCCGGTATAAAAGGTCTTGAAATATTTGAAGCCTGTCTGTCCTCTTTTTTAGAAATGTACCAAGGCCAGCTGGAAGGCTGAAATCCCCTTCTATTTTCCATGTCCGCCTTTATACTGCCCTGGTTTTCCTATATCTGCTCCTCTGCAGTAATCGAGGAAAAATGGTCTGGTAGGACAAAAGTCCTCTGTGCAGACAAGAATCCCGTCCAGGAGATGGATGAATGAACGTACATACTCCACATCCACAATATCCAATGCGGGATTCGGTCTGCCCGAGCAGCCATCCACACATCCTGCCGTCACGGCTGCCCGGATGACATTTTCCTGTAAATCCGGCTTCTGCAGTATCTTTTTACCGCTTACCACCTGAAGGGCTGCAATCAGGCCATACGCCCCCAACTCCGACACGGATGCTATGATTGGGGCTGTGCATGATACCTTTGAGGACGTCAGTTTCCCGTAAGGGGTCATATCATCAATTTCCGGTTTTGCATAACCCATTCCCGCTTCATTCCCGGCATCACCGATACCGATTGTGACACCGCCTTGTTTCTCCACCATCTCAAGCAGGTCATCCACCGGGCCTGGCCATCCCTCTAATTCATACCCCATGACACTGTAATATTTGCCATCAGCACCTTTTCCCGGATGCTCAATACTTATCATTCCTGCTGGTTCATATTTCAGTAAATCATCCATTATCCTGCGGGTGCGCTCTTTTTCACCAACCCGCGGCATGTCCACAATCGTAACCGGATATGGCGTCTCCAGGGCTGTATCAATGCTGTCACAATAATTCAGTTCTGCTGTAGCACAGGTTGCCATCAATGCCTTCCTGCTTTCCCGCTGGGAAATAATGACCGGTACGCCTCCCAGAAGACTTATTGCCCTTGCGATCAATGCAGCCGAAATAGGACCGTCTGTCTCCGGATTCATGGTTGGTTTAATCAGAAATCCTGTCCCGATAAATACAATCTTCCGTTCAGACCGCTGAACCGCGTCATAAAGCTGCACTGCTGCGTTCATGGTAAGGGGCATTCCGCATTTTTCCGCCATACATGAATAAATATTCCGAATGGTTCCCCGCGAATGAAAATCCAGTGTAACAAGACTATCAATTGCCCACCCGATGTTAATACGTTTCTGTTCCTCAAAGCTTCGCATATTGACTTCTCCTTTCTAATTCTGATATCATTCTAATTTTTCTTAAAGTAAAAGTCAAATATGCAAATTAGATATTAAATATCTGAAATTAATATCTAATAAATCAACTTTTAACCGGGTAAAGCAAAACCGCTGTTGCCACTTCCACTCCCCAGGCTCTGTTTGGCCCCATTTCATTTACCACCACAAACCATTGCCCCATGATTTATAATGTAGTATGATTAGGATATATTATCAGTAGACTGGTTTTTTTAAGCCACAGGAGGTATCAAAATGAAATTCTTAATAAAAGCACTCATCATCCTGGCGGTTATCATCATTTTATTCGCATTAGGCGACAGCATATTCAATGGTCTTTTCAGCAATGACGGATACCGTCCCGTAACCCAGCAAATGAAAGAGGTCATGACAGGAACCGAGTAGGTTCCTTTTTGGTTTTCTGTTTTTTATATTCACAAATTTCTTACAAATCGTTCATATTTTCGCTACAGGCTGCTCATATTTGGCCCGTATACTATATATTGTAAGTTGATATTGCTAATCAGACTTTTTTTCATAATACAGCCGGCAGGAGAAATCCTGACCGGCTCCTCCCTTTTTACTGGTCTTTATTTACAGGTCTTTATGGCCCCATGCCCCACATCTTGTCCAACCGGGGGGTGAGGGCTTCAGACTCAAACGGCATCTGACACCTTCCCCGGATTTATATCTGACAAAAATAAAAATATTCCATTTCATTGATAATGATACTCATATTCGGATTGTCCAGCATACTTCTTGTCCTGTTTATGACATTTATGAGCGATTTCTTAAAGGTCCCGCTTTCAGCTACCTCCACCGGGTTCCTGACAGCAGAGATACAATGACCTACTTTTCCCAGTTTACAGCCGCGTATCTCACCGCATATCAGGCTGTGTGTTGTCACTGTTCCTGTGACATAGATGCCTGTAGCACCGTATTCCTCATCTGCTGCTATCTCCCAGCATCTTCCTACAAAGTCGTCTGTGTAATATTTTGTATCAATCCCAAAAAATGTGATTATATACTGCTCTGTAATCATACTAACACCCGCAGCCTTTTACGATATCTTATTCATACATTCCTCATTCATTGCAGGTCCACATGCCTTAATTATCACCTTGCAGCGCCGCGCCTGCTGTATCTTGTATCCAGGTTATATCTTAACAGATTCAGGGCAAATCTATTGCATTTTACTCATCCCTGCCCATCTGCTTTATGATTTGATTGACATACGTACTGAGCCCTGCCAGCAGGATTCCCTGGGTGATTGCAGTAAATATTGCCATAAAAATTTCCTGCCCTGACTGGCATGTGCTTGTGGCAAGGACATAAATCCCGCAAATGGCAATCCCCAGCCCTCCGTTGATTAAAGGGATAAATCTGTCCTTTACCGTCTCACTCTGTTTAATCCACATGCCGGCAAAGTACAGCACAAGGGCCACCACAATCAATTCCGGTTTGATATAATCTGTTATCTGCATATATGTTCCCCTCCTATTACTTGTCTTACCATTAGTATATTAATCAGAACAGAATTTGACAGGACTTTCACCGCAAAAAAAGAGAAGCCCTACGGCTCCCCTTCCATTTTCCCATAAACATCACTATCTGCCTTTTGTCTCAGTGTATTAGGCCCCAAAAACGCTCCGTCGTGCCAACGTGGATTGAATGTCTCGACATTCTTTGCCTGCTCTTCCAGTTCTTTTGTGGATTTCTGTTCTCCCTGCTTCATAATCATCACCTCTGGGATAGTATGTACCATGGCAGTCTGAAACATGTATTCATATATGGAATTGGGTCCAACACGGGATTGCGTACATGACATTCCGCTCTCGCAGTAGCTGCATGAGAACAAATAGCACTCACCCCGCAAAAAATCAGCCCCGACACGCCATTGCGCCGGAGCTGATTTAAAAAGGGGAGGATAAGTATTAATTATTTTCTCTTTCGTGTATACTCCTATTATGGCCCCGTTCCAAAGAATTATACACACCTGCAAAACTTTTTTTAATTATTTTTTCTCCCCAATTTATTCTGGACTCCCCGCTGTATCTTCCCCGGTCACCCCTCCCAGAATCCCTACAATATCATCAGCAGTGTTCCGGTAATCAGCAGTGTGCTGATTACCACGGATATGGAGTTGGCCGCGCTTGCCAGTCCCACATCCGAATTCAGGTTCCCTGTAAATGCAGGCGCAGCAGAGGACATGGGGCTAAGGGCAAGTATGGTCAATGCCTGCCTGTATTCCATGCTAAATGGCAGAAGAAAGTAAAAGATTAGGGCCAACGCAATGGCCGCCGAATACCGGGCCGCAAGTATCTTCACGATTTTCCCCAGCTGGCTGCTATCACCATTCAGCTTAAACCCAACCCCGATCATGAGCATAGCCATAAATGCGTTTGCATTTCCAATGACTCCGGTAAATGTGGTAATGGGCGCAGGCAGTGCCACATGAAGAAGCGACAGCACGGTCATGAGCAGATAGGCGTCAAAGGGTACGGATTTAAGCAGCGTCTTCATAACCGGCAGAATGCTGAACCTGGTATTTTTCTCCTTAATCATCACTGCAGCGCTGTAGGACCCTCCCAGGCAGATGAACGCATTTCCGGTATCAAATAAACTGGTAGCCACCACACCCATGGGTCCCAGAAAACCCTGGGCAAAGGGCATGGTGAAATTGCCTATATTGTATCCGGGCAGATTCAAGGTATTGAATGCCCATTCTTCCCGTTTCTTCCCAATACTCATTATAAATGCCATACTGATATACAGAATTCCTCCGCCAAATCCCAACAGCGTCATCACCAGCATGGAGGGCTTCAGGTCAATTCCGGAAAAATTAGATATGATTGCTGCGGGAAGGGTTATCCTAAGTACGATTTTTGATAAGACATAAAAATCCTCCTCTTTAAAAAAACCTGCCCTTCTCAGCAGATTTCCCATAATTATTACGGCCACAAAGGACCCGGCCTTCATCAACACTTCTGCCATTTTGCCAATTCTCCCATCCGTTTACTCTATCCGCCCCAATATAAGCATTCTATATTTACATTTCACGTTTGCATTACCCATTTCCATTCCCCTTCTGCCGCATCACTCAACTGCGCAGGTATTAGGGCCTGTTCGAAAATTCATTTCTGCCATCTGCGCACCCTAGTAATAATATCAAAAACAGCGGCAAACTGCAATAACAAAACAAGAACCCGCCTAAAAGCCGGAAAGACCGGCCCCCACCTGGCGCCGGTCTTTCCAAACCCTTATGAAATAATGCGCGCAGCCTTACATGCGTCCCGGTCCGCGACCCTCCGCAGAGGCTGTTTCATGCTAAGAACTCCTGTACCGCCTATACATATCCCAGCAGTCCCGGCAGCCACATAGACAGAATCGGAACATAGGATACAAGCAGCAGCACAGCGAATATGGCTGCAAAATACAATAACAGCGGCTTAATTACATTTTCAATCTTGGTCTTACCCACCTTAACACCCACAAACAGCGTGGTTCCCACCGGAGGCGTGATGGTTCCGATACACAGGTTGAATATCATCATGATACCAAAGTGTACGGTATTCATACCCAGGGCCTGGCAGATTGGCAGGAAAATGGGTGTAAAGATAAGACAGGCAGGCGTCATGTCCATAAATGTACCGATAATCAGCAGAAGGATGTTGATGATGAAAAGAATCACATACCGGTTGTTGCTGATACCCAGCATTGCCTCGGATACGGCTGTGGGGATTCCCGTAAAGGCCATGACCCAGCTCATGATGCTGGACACACCGATAAGGAAAATGATGATGCCTGTCATCTCAGCGCTGTCCAGGAAAATCTTAGGCAGCTCAGAAAACTTGATGGACTTATAGAAGAACAGGGACAGAATCAGGCTGTACACCACTGCCACCACGCTTCCCTCTGTAGCCGTAAAAATACCGCTGATAATACCGCCGATAACAATAACTATCATCAGCAGACAGGGAATGGCCTGGAAAAATACCTTCACCTTTTCACTGTTGGAATATTTCCTGGTGCTGCGGTACCCCTTCTTCTTTGCAAAATAGAAGATAACCGCCATACAGGCAAGCCCCCAGAGGATGCCTGGAATGTATCCTGCCATGAACAGGGCTGCCACGGATGTGCCGCCGCTGACCAGGGAGTAGGTAATCATAACATTGCTTGGAGGAATCAGAAGGCCGGTGGGAGCTGTGGCAATGTTGGCCGCCGCAGAGAAATCCCTGTCATATCCTTCCTCTTCCTCAATCGGTCCAATGATGGAGCCCATGGCTGAGGCGGCTGCGGTGCCGGAGCCGGAGATGGCGCCGAACAGCATGTTTGCCACAGCATTGGTATGGGCCAGGGCGCCTGGTATGCTTCCTGTAAACAGCTTTGCAAAGTTAATGAGACGGATGGCAATACCGCCCTTATTCATGATATTTCCTGCCAGGATGAAAAACGGAATGGCAAGAAGGCTGAATACGGATATGCCTGAAAAAATTCTCTGCGCGCCCGTAAGCACGGCTGCCCCTGTATTGAGCACCGGAAGGATTGCACAGATAGATGACACTGCCAGGGCCACTGCGATGGGAACTCCCGCCAAAAGCATCACAACCAAAAGCACTAAAATAATCAGTCCGCAGACTACTGCTATATTCATACCCCTGCATCCTCCTTTTTGCTGAAATCCGTGTGCAGCATGTCTGCTGCGTTCATCAGGCTGAACATCATGATGATGATGCCTGTCACAGGTACAATCACATAGATATATCCCATGGGCACCCTGAGGGATGCGGTGGTCTGAATCATGGTCAGCTTTGTGATGGCAATACCGCCGTACACCATGACAACACCGGCAAAGGCAAAGGTCAGGAGGTCAATGATGACTTCCAGGTATTTCTTTGCGGTACCGCTAATCTTATCTGCCAGAAATCCCATCCTCATATGGTCCCTTTTGCCGAACACATAGGCGGAGGCCAGCAGCGCCATCCATGTGAAGCTGTAGGTCAGAAGTTCCTCGGAAACAGTACTTGGCTTGTTGAAGAAGTAGCGGGTAACAATCTGATAGGTTCCGATTACAGTCATCAGCATAAACAGGCAGATGATGAAAATTCCCAGAACCTGCATGATTCTGGCTCTCACTTTATGCATTGTCTCCATTCTACTTTCCTCCCTTCGCTTTTTCATTTATTTCCTGGATATGGTTGTACAAATCCACAATCTTAGGATTATCATTTAGCATGGTCTCATGCAGAGGCAGGACCTTCTGTTTGAACGCATCCACGTCCACGTCGATAAATTCCACGCCCATGTCATTCATGGCAATGTCCTTGGCTTCCTCAATGCTCTTATCCCACTCCTTAAGCTCCACCTCCGTGGACAGGGCAGCCGCGTCCTTGAATACCTGGTACTCCTCAGGACTTAAGCCATTTAAGAACTTCAGGTTGGCAACCAGCATATCCGGCACCATCTGGTGCTTGTTGTAGGCATAATACTTGGCAACCTCGCCGTGCTTGTTGTTGGTAAGCGCCAGCTCATTGTTCTCCGCGCCGTCAATGACGCCCTGCTGGATGGCCGTATATACCTCACCAAATCCCATAGGGGCTGCTGCTGCTCCAAAGGCATTGACCATGGCCACGCTGGCCGGGCTCTGCTGAACCCTTATCTTCTTTCCCTTTAAGTCATCAGGGGTATGGATGGGGGTCTTGGCATAAAAATTCCTGACGCCTGCGTTGTACCAGGTAACTACCCTGAATCCGGCTTCGTCCGTGGACTCATAAACCTTTTCCATGTAATCCGTATCCTGCATAACAGACTTGTACACATCCTCCGAGTCAAAAAGATAGGGCATACTGAAAATTTCGTATACGCCTGCAAACGTCTCAAGATTGGCGGTTCCGGCCACAACAAAGTCAATGGCCCCTGTCTGTGTCAGCTCAATGGCCTTCTGGGCAGAACCCAGGATTTCATTGGGGAATATCTGAACCTCGTACTTGTCTCCCAGCCGTTCCTCCACATATTCCTTAAAAGCCAGAAGTCCTATGTGCTCCGGATGTGTCTCTGACTGGGCATGGGATACGCGGATTATCCGCTTTCCGGAAGTCACTGAGCCACAGCCTGTAAGACCTGCTGCCACAGCAGCCGCAAGCGCGGCAACCGCCACTCTCTTTATGAATTTTCTCACTTTTTTCATTCCTTTCCCTTCATACGGCGAATTCTTTTGTTTCAATGCATCCTTGAAACCTGCGTTCCTGTTTATTCTGGTCTGAAATACTGTTTCCCATACTGCAAAACAGCGGCCTTTTACTGCCTGCTGCCGGACTCCCTAAGAGTCCCGGTCCATTTCCTCCACAGCAAAAGCCCCTTGGCTATCAACCAGAAAACGTTAAGATTTATTGGCGCCTTCTTAACACTTTCTTAATTATATAGCCAAGGGCTTTTAATTTGTACCGTAAAAGTTTGTCATACGGGAAGAAGATTTTGTCCTCCCCCATTTTTTTCTAGCCACCTTCGCACAAATGCACAAAAACCTGCGTCTATTTTTGTGCAGTCTCACTATCCCTATACTCGGATGGTATCATTCCGGTCATGCGCTTGAACACTTTTGCAAAATAATTGGAATCGTAATACCCTACCTGCATGCTCACGTCCTTGACGCTGATACGCCTGTCCCTCAGCAGCTTCTTGGCCTCATTGACCCTGAAGCCTGTAAGGTAGGATGTGAAATTCTGGTCAAAACATTGTTTAAACAGCTTGCAGAAATAGGCGTCCGAATAATTCATCATCCTGGCCGCATCCTGCATGGATATCTCCTTCATATAATTATTTCTTATATATTCCCGTATGGTTTCCGCCACCTGGGCCAGACGCCCGTCCCCGTCGTCCCTGGGCTGGCCTTCTGCCGGTCCACTGCCGGGCCAGGCTTTTTCCGGGCTCTCATCCCCATCCGGCGGCTCATTGTCTTTCCCCGCTTCTGCCAGCCGCTTATCCGTCAGCCGTTTGTCCGTCAGCCGCATGGCCTCCTCCATGACAGCTACCAGTTCCTCCTCCTCGCAGGGCTTCAGCAGATAGTCCAGTGCCCGGATGACAATGGCTCTCTTTGCATAGGAAAACTCGTCATACGCTGTCAGGAAAATGATGATGCAGTCCTCATCCAGGCTGCGGATGTGCTCGGCTGCCTCCACCCCGTTCATCTCCGGCATGGATATATCCATAACCACAATCTGGCTTTTTTTCCTTTTATATGTCTCCAGGGCCTCTGCCCCGTTTACTGCCTCGCTGATATCCAGGCTGTCGCCAAAATGCCGCTTTAGACGCTTGGCCAGCGCCATCCGTTCAATCTGTTCATCATCCGCCAGCAATACACGATACATATATCCCATCCTTTCGTCCTGACATCAGGGTGTAAAGGCCATC
The DNA here is from genome assembly GCF_015556325.1 of Clostridium sp. 1001283B150225_161107_B6. Lineage (NCBI taxonomy): Bacteria > Bacillati > Bacillota > Clostridia > Eubacteriales > Clostridiaceae > Clostridium > Clostridium sp. 1001283B150225_161107_B6. Next base: position 125,232 of record NZ_JADNMD010000005.1, read on the forward strand.
TGCACGACCGTTCCCCGTCCCTCACTGCTGTATATGAAAACCTCGCCGTCCTGATACATGCCATGGACCCTGCGGTATATATTCCCAACCCCGACGCCGGTGGCCTTCTCATCCCCCTGTTCCAGGGCCATGCGTATTTCCTCCAGCCGTTCCAGGGCCATTCCCCGGCCCGTGTCCGCCACCGATATCCATAGCCTCGCTCCCCTCATCCATGAGCGCACATGTATCCTCCCCCCCTGGCCTTTGGGGGAAATGCCGTGGATAATGGCATTTTCCACCAGCGGCTGCAGGGCAAAGGAAGGCACCAGCACCTCCAGGGTGTCCGGGCTGCAGTCCGTGTCATAGCGGATTCTCTGCCCAAAACGCATCTGCTGTAAATACATGTAGTCCTGCACCACCTTAAGCTCCCGCCCCAGGGGCATCACGGAATCCGTGGATTTTAGATTATAGCGGAACAGGCGGCTCAGGGCATTTATCATCTTCTCCGTGGCGGCCGCATCCTCAATCTGTGCCGTGCTGGCAATCATATTCAGTGTGTTGAACAGAAAATGAGGATTAATCTGGTTCTTCAGCATCTGAAGCCTTACCTCGTCCAGCTGCTTTTCCATCTTATGCTTTTCCGTCAGGGCTTCGATGTATCCCCTGGTGCTGGCCTTCATGGTGCAAAAGGCCCTGACCAGACTGGCAATCTCATCCTCCCCCTCCGCATGGGTGTCAGGGCCTGTGAAATCATTTTCCCCAATCCGTCTGGAATCCTCTGCCAGCTCCACCATGGGGCGGACAATGCTTCTCTGTACGGAGCGGTTCAGCCATCTCACCATCAAAAGGGCTGCCGCACCCCACAGGATGCTGACCACGGGCACGATGATGAACAGGGGACGCTGCATCTCATACCGTTCATTGCCTGATTCCACAGTCATCTGCTCCAGGCGCCCTGCATGGGTTTCCAGATACCCCTGAACCCGGTAAACGGTGTAGAGCCTGTCCAGATAATCCGGGGCATCTTCCTCCAGCTCCAGAAACGCATCCCTGGTTTTGGCGTAATTCTCATACATATTTAAAATAGACCAGGTGGCGCCGTACCGTTCCGCCCCAATCTCCTCATAGTCAAAAGGCAGGGACTTCAGGGCTGTCCGGGTCCTGGCACAGGACATCTCATACTTCTCCCTGTTCTCAGGCGTCCTGTCTCCTGCATAATACCGGAAGGAGCTGCTTTCAGCATCCATGGCCGACCAAAAAGCCAGACTCCGTGAATTTCCCATGAGCAAATCCCCGAATCCCTTCATTCCATAGCCCGCAACCAGCATTACCGCTGTTATGGACAGGATGACCACGGCGGCCGTGGAAATGGTAATCCATCGGACCTTCCGTTCCAGGGAGCAGGACAACCAAATACCATGCAGTTTTCTTCCTTGCCTTCCTTTCATGCAGTCTACCTCCATCGCTCATAGCTTATTCTATAATAGATTTTACCATTTTGGAAGAGACAAACCAAAAACATGACGGAACTTTGCAATTTTTCACAGCAAAAAACGCCTGCAGCCGGTAATATAATCTTCTATTTACCGGCATGGGCGTTTTCCTGCGTTTTCTGCTTTTCCTGCTCTTTTCTGCATTCCCCAGCTTATTTCTGGGCTTTCCAGCCATAAGCCGCGAACCATCACAGCAGCTGGTCCTTTTCGGAAGGCACATACATTGCAATATCCTCAATATCGCAGTCCAGTATCCTGCAAAGGTCATTCACAGTCTTCATGGATATATCCATGTTGTGCTTCAGCCTGTGCAGGGTACTGTCTGACACGCGGTGCTTCTTTGTAAGTGTGTACCAATTTTCCTCAGATTGCTCCAGTGTCTTCCAGAATGGTGAATAATCTATCATCTCTATCTCCTGTATACGCTCAAGCCGCCGAAGGGCTGGTTTCTTAGATAGATTAAGCATAAGTTAGATTTCACATCTTGAATATCTTCGCAATTACGAATATACTATATAAATGTAAATACTCTCATTTACATATCTGAAAGGCAGGACAAGACAAATGGATTATTTCACAAAGGAAGGCATGGAAAAGCTTCTGGAAGATGAAGAGGTAGTCCGCCGTTTGACGGAGTTCATGGCCATGGATGGAGCGGCCTATTTCGAGGAGGTGCGCTCCCGCCTGTCACCGGAGGAGCTGGAAGAATATCTGGAGGAAAACCCGGATGAAAGAATCTACCTGAAAAAGTAGGTGTCCGTCAAACCTGTTCCTCACGCAAAAGAGCGGCCTGTCAAATGACAAACCGCCCTTCTTCATTTTCTTCCTCAAAGTAATCCTTATAGTCCACCTCAATGGAATGACGCATACGTTTCATGCTGTAATAGAGATGTTCCTTCAGGGCTTCCTCCAGCGCCTTTTCATTTTTATCCGCAATCAGGCGGAACAAATCCTCATGCTCGCCAATGATGCGCATGAAATCCGTCTCCGTGATAAAATCCAGCATCCTGAACCTGGTATAGTGGAGCTGCTGGGCCTGGAGCATTTCCCACAGCTTCTGGCGCCTGACCGCCCCAAACCAGATGGAGTGCATCTGTGCATCCATGCGGTAAAACTGCTCCGGCTCAAACCCCGGTTCCCTGATAATGGCCCGCTGCTGGGCAATGCTGTGGCGGATATCCTCAATAACCATGGGGGTCTGTACCTCCAGGAAGTCCCTCAGCACCATGGTTTCCACAGCCACCCGCATATATATCATCTGTTTGATGTTATCCAGGCTCAGAAGGGTCACATAGGTGCCGCGGTAGGGAATGGTCTCCGCAAACCCCTGCTCCTGCAAAAGACGCAGGGCATCCCGCACCGGCGTCCTGGACACACCGAAGCGCTCGCATATATCATTCTCACTAATCATCTGGCCCGGTTTAAGCCTTAAATCCAGGATTTCCTGCTTAAGTGTCTCGTATACAAGCTCTCCCCGGTTCTTGAAGTTCATCTCTCCCATGGCTGGACCCCCTTATCAATACCTGCACACAGCATAAGCACAAAGTACGTTTTTTCTTATCAAACAGTCCGGCCGCATCAAAAGCTGCCGGACTGTCAACTGGTCTATATTATAAATGATTCCCCTGCAAAATTCAAGCCGGATTATTTAGGCTGCTTGCCGATGTAAGCCAGGATTCCTCCGTCCACATACAGCACCAGGCCGTTGACGAAATTGGATGCATCAGAAGCCAGGAATACAGCAGGCCCGCCCAGGTCCTCTGCCTCGCCCCAGCGTCCTGCCGGAGTCTTGCTTACAATGAACTGGTCAAATGGATGCCTGGAGCCGTCGGGCTGGATTTCGCGCAGCGGAGCGGTCTGGGGTGTTGCAATATAGCCGGGCCCAATGCCGTTGCACTGGATGTTGAACTCACCGTACTCGGAGGCAATGTTCTTGGTCAGCATCTTAAGTCCGCCCTTTGCTGCCGCGTATGCGGATACGGTCTCGCGGCCAAGCTCGCTCATCATGGAGCAGATGTTGATGATTTTTCCGTGGCCCTTCTTAATCATGCTGGGGATAACTGCCTTGGACACGATGAACGGGGCATTCAAATCCACATCAATGACCTGTCTGAACTCAGCAGCCGTCATATCGCACATGGGAATCCTCTTGATAATCCCTGCGTTATTCACCAGGATATCCACCACGCCCACTTCCTTCTCAATTTTGGAAACCATCTCATTGACAGCATCCTCACTGGTAACGTCGCATACGTAGCCGTGCGCTTCAATTCCCTCTTCCTTGTAAGCCGCCAGTCCCTTGTCAACCAGTTCCTGCTTGATATCATTGAACACGATGGTGGCTCCTGCGCCTGCCATGGCCTTTGCAATGGCAAAGCCGATTCCGTAGGAAGCGCCTGTAATCAGGGCTACCTTGCCCTCCAGTGAAAAGTTATTTAAATAATCTGCCATTTCTTTTTCCTCCTCGTTTTAATTATTTCATCTGGTTTGGCATCATGGTGTCCATGTCGTCAAACTCCATGTTCTCTCCGCCCATGGCCCAGATAAATGTATAGTTGGATGTACCTGCCCCGCTGTGGATGCTCCAGGAAGGACTGATAACAGCTTCCTCGTTCTTCATCACGATATGCCTTGTCTCGGTAGGCTCTCCCATCATGTGGAATACCACATTATCTCCCGGAACCTCGAAGTACATATATACCTCCATGCGGCGCTCATGGGTGTGGGCCGGCATGGTGTTCCATACACTGCCCTCTTCCAGTACGGTCATGCCCATGGACAGCTGGCAGGTCTTAAGTACGTCCGGATGGATAAACTGGTTGATAACACGCTTATTGGCTGTCTCAGATGCTCCGCAGGGCCTCTTGGCTGCCTTTGCAATGGGGATGAAGGTGGTGGTGTAAGAAGTGTGGGCCGGTGCGCTTACCATGTAGAACTTAGCCGGTGCAGAGGCGTCGTCGCTGGAAAAATATACTTCCTTTGTTCCCTTTGTGATATAAAGACAGTCCTTATATCCCATCTTAAATTCCTGTCCGTCAGCCACAATCACGCCGCTGCCTCCAATGTTGAAAATGCCAATCTCACGGCGCTCCAGGAAATAGCGGGTGCCGAAGTTTTTCCAGCAGTCAATTCCCTTATCTATGGAAACAGTCTCTGTGGTAGGCATACATCCCAATGTCACCATGCGGTCCACATGTGAATACACTGCCACTACCTCATTGGCCACATACAGGTTCTGAATCAGGAACTCATCCCTCAGCTCCTGGGTGGTGTAACGCTTTACATCCCTCTGATTTGCAGAATAGCGAATATCCATTATCTTGTTTCCTCCTTTAAACTTGACTTCCTTTGATTTGTATTTGTTTCCTTTTATTTGTATACAACTTTTTGAATCTGTATACAGATTATCATAGTAGTATATCTTTTGCAATGGGCATATTCTACAAAATTGCAGGGATTTTCTATGCATGTTCACTACAGTAAGACTTGCGTTGTGTGACTGTTTATTATATACTTGACCGTGTTTGACCATGAAACATTACAGCGAGGAGAATGAATATGAAGAAAAATATCCTGGTGGGCCAGTCCGGCGGCCCCACAGCCGTCATAAACGCCAGCTTATATGGAGTCATTGCAGAGGGGATGGCCCGGCCTGATGAGACCGGCCGTGTATACGGCATGGTAAACGGCATTGAAGGCTTCCTCTCAGGCCATGTGGCAGACCTGTCCTCTCTTACCACTGAGGAGCTGGTCCTGCTTAAGCAGACCCCTGCCGCTTATCTTGGCTCATGCCGGTTCAAGCTGCCAGAAAACCTGGATGCACCAATCTACCGTCTTTTATTTGAAAAATTTGCATCCATGAACATAGGCGCCTGTTTCTATATCGGCGGAAATGATTCCATGGACACGGTTGACAAGCTCTCCCGGTGCGCCCAAATCCGCCATGAATCCATCTCCTTCATAGGAGTGCCCAAGACCATTGACAATGACCTGCCTGTGACAGACCATACGCCCGGTTACGGAAGCGCTGCCAAGTATGTGGCATCCACGGTCCGGGAAATTTCCCTGGACGCCTCCGTGTACCAGCAGCCGGCTGTAACCATTGTGGAGCTTATGGGCCGCCATGCCGGCTGGGTGACAGCTGCCAGCGCTCTTGCCAGAAAATACCCCGGTGACAATCCCCTTCTAATCTATATGCCGGAAACACCCTTTTCCATGGAGCAGTTCTTTGGGGATGTGGAGCAGGCCCTGTCACGGCAGCCCAATGTGGTAATCTGCGTATCCGAAGGCATCCGCGACGGAAAAGGCCGTTTTATCTGTGAGTACACCAACGACGCCCAGATTGACACCTTTGGCCACAAGATGCTCACGGGCTGCGCCAAAATACTGGAAAGCTACATCCGCAACCGTTTCCATGTCAAGGTCCGCTCCGTGGAGCTGAATGTCAACCAGCGGTGCAGCAGTCTTCTGGCCTCTGCCGCCGATGTCATGGAAGCAGAGTGTTCCGGCAGGAAGGCTGTAGAAAAGGCCCTGCAGGGAGAAACCGGCAAAATGGTTACCTGTTCCCGCCTGTCAGGGCCTGGATATGTACTTGAATATGGACTCACCCCGGTGGGCAATGTGTGCAACCGTGAAAAATCCTTTCCGGCGCAGTGGATTACGGAGAACGGCTGTGACATCGGACCGGAATTCCTGGACTATGCCCTTCCCCTGATTCAGGGACAGCCGGACCACATTATGGAGAACGGACTGCCAAAATATCTGTACCGGAAATAATCACAGGGTTCATACAAATACATTCCTTATTCCAATGCAGTCCTTAGCCCCTCCAATGCACTCTCCGAAGTCCATTCGTCACACCCCGGAGTACGCAGAAAACCCGCCGTCCACCGGAAGTATGATTCCCGTGATAAAACCGGCCGCCTCATTGTTGAGCAGGAACAGGAGGGCCCCGTTCAGCTCCTCAGGCTTACCGAACCGCCCCATGGGAGTGGCGGCCAGAACCTTGGCGGTCCTGGCCGCCGGCCTTCCGTCCTCCTCATAGAGAAGTCCTTCATTCTGCCTGGTCACAAAGAATCCCGGCGCAATGGCATTGACCCGGATTCCGGCCTTTGCAAAGTGCACGGCCAGCCATTGGGTAAAATTGCTGAGGGCAGCCACTGCCCCGCTGTATACAGGTATCCTGGTAAGGGGCCTGGCCGCACTGGCGGAGGAAATGTTGATGATATTGCATCCCTCCCGTCCCACCATATCCTTGGCAAAAACCTGGCAGGTGAGAAATCCGCCTAAAAAGTTCAAATCCAGAACCCCCTGTACGCCCTTGCATTCCATGTCAAAAAAGGTGGCCACATCGGCCTCAATATCCCCCATCTCAAAATATTCCTTGGTTGTATTGGCCCTGGCCTGGTTGCCTCCCGCGCCGTTAATCAGGATATCGCAGGGTCCTAACTGGGCAAGCACCCTGGCGTGTACGCTTTCCAGCATTTCTTTGTCCATGACATCCACTCCGTAGGCAGCAGCCGTACCGCCGGCCTCCCGTATGTCCCTGGCAGTCTCCTCGGCCGCCTCCAGATTTATATCCAGCAGGGCCACCGCAGCACCGGCCCGGGCCAGGGTCCTGGCGAACATGCCGCAGAGGATTCCCCCTGCTCCGGTCACCACCGCCATCTTTCCTGTCAAATCCGTCCCCAATACCACCTTTCCTTCCTCCTCTCTCTGTTTCCGCTTATCCTTGCAGGATAAGGGAGAAAAAGGGCCTGAGAAATCTCTTCCCGGCCCTTTCCTGACTCATACTATATTTTCTGTCTGATTTTGCGCTGTCCGGACATTACCGGCCCATCTTCTCCACAGCCTCGAACAGGCCGTTGAGATAGGTGGCGCCCAAGGCTCTGTCATACAGGCCGTATCCGGCTCTTCCTGTCTCGCCCCAAATCATACGTCCGTGGTCAGGTCTTACATATCCGTCAAACCCATTCTCCACCAGCGCCTTTACAATGCCGAACATATCCAGGGAACCGCAGCAGGACAGATGGGCCCTTTCCTCAAAGCCGTTGTCCAGCACAGCCACATTTCTCAGATGCGCAAAATGGATTCTTCCCATGGCAGCATACTTACCGGCCAGTCTCACCACATCGTTCTTGGCGGAGCAGCCCAGGGAGCCGGTACACAGTGTGATTCCGTTGTGCCTGTCATCCACCAGCTTTAAGAACTTATCCAGGTTCTCCTCACAGGTAATGATTCTTGGAAGGCCAAAGATACTCCAGCATGGGTCATCCTCATGGATTGCCATGTTCACGTCGCACTCAGCTGCAACCGGAATGATGCGCTCCAGGAAATACTTCAGGTTGTCCCACAGATTCTCCTCTGTCAGGTTGTGGTATTCCTCCACCACAGCCTTAAGGCCGTCCTTAGTATAGCTGGAATCCCAACCGGGAAGTGTCAGGTCGCTGTCGCTGTTAAGAGGATTTACTGCATCCACCTGCTCCTGATAGTACACCAGGGATGTGGAGCCGTCAGCCAGTTCATGGTCTAACTGGGTTCTGGTCCAGTCAAATACAGGCATGAAATTGTAGCAGATACATTTAACGCCTGCCTCCGCAACACGGCGGATGTTCTCACAGTAATTCTCGATGTACTTGTCCCTGGATGCCTTACCCAGCTTTATATCCTCATGGACCGGAATACTCTCAATCACGTCAAAGCCCAGGCCCGCATCCTCTACCTGCTTCTTAAGCTTTGCAATGCTCTCCCTGCTCCACACTTCGCCTACAGGAACATCGTATACAGCCGTAACGATGGACTGCATGCCCGGAATCTGGCGGATGTTCTCCAGTGTTACCTTGTCGTCTTCCCCGTACCATCTGAATGATAATTTCATGTGTAAACTCCTCCTAAAAAGTGTTGTTTTACGTTCCCTAACCTATGGTTTTATTATAACAGAAACCCTGTTTCCGTCCATAGTGATACTTGCCGTCCATATTGCAAATGTTGTTGTTTCATGCTAAGATGGGGATAAAATCATGATGAATCATGTTTCCCGAGAGGAGGGACTCCCGTGAAAAAACAGCTGTCCATGGACTTTAACACGCGGCAATATATGCAGTCCGGAGACTTTGAACTCTTCTATTACAATGACACCGCGCTGAAATCCGTGGATGCCCATGAGCATGACTACTACGAGTTCTATTTTTTCCTGGAAGGCGATGTGGAATACCACATTGGTGATAAAAGCTATCATCTGGAATACGGGGACTGCCTGCTGATTCCGCCGGATACGCCCCATTATCCCCAGTTCCATTCCCATGATAAACCGTACCGCAGATTCGTATTCTGGCTGAACCAGGATTACCATAACAGGCTCCGCCAGACCGATGAAGAGCTGACCTACTGCTTTGACTATGCCCAGAGCCATCAGACCTACCGGTTCCACACAGATACCATCACCACCCAGGAGATTCAGGGAAAGCTTACCGACCTGATGGAGGAACGGGTGGGCGGACGCTCCTTCCACCGGCTTGTCTCAGAGCTTATGGCAGTCTCCTTCCTGGTATATGTGAACCGCCTTCTCTATGACAGTCTGCACCAGAAATCAGCTGTCTATGAAAATGTTCTGTACCTGAATATCTGCGATTATATCAACCGGCACCTGGAAGAGGATTTAAGCCTGGACAGCCTGTCATCCTTCTTCTATGTGAGCAAATACCATATTTCCCACATATTCAAGGACAACATGGGCATTCCGCTCCACCAGTACATCCTGAAAAAGCGGCTGCATGCCAGCAAAAACGCCATCTTGTCCGACCAGCCCATCAGCCATGTGTATCTCCAGTACGGCTTCAAGGACTACACCAGCTTCTTCCGGGCATTCAAAAAAGAGTACGGCGTTTCTCCCAAGGAGTACAGGGAGCAGCACCGCCTGCCCGAACAGCAGGATTACACCATATAAGGGGATTTAACCGACATGAATACACCCGATATCCTTTCCTTTGACACATACACAAACTGCTGCCTCTGCCCCAGGATGTGCAGAATCGACCGCAGCCGCACCACCGGGTTCTGCGGCTGCAGCCATTGCCTTACAGCTGCAAGGGCCGCCCTCCACCACTGGGAAGAGCCCTGTATCAGCGGCGGTGGGGATTCCGGCGGTATCCCGGCAGCGGACGGAGGTGCCCCTGTACCGGGCGGCGGTATCCCGTCCCCCGGAGGCAGCGGCGCCGTATTCTTCTCCGGGTGTACCCTGGGATGCTGTTTCTGCCAGAACCACCGAATCAGCAGCGGACATTTCGGCCGTGAGCTGACCTCTAAGGAACTGGCCCAGGTATTCCTCCGGCTCCAGGACCAGGGGGCGTATAACATAAATCTGGTGACACCCACCCAGTACCTGCCCCATATCATCTCCGCCCTGGACCAGGTGCGCTCCCGGCTTACCATCCCTGTGGTCTATAACTGCGGCGGATATGAACGTGTGGAGACAGTAAAGGCCCTGAAGGATTATGTGGACATATGGCTTCCTGACTTCAAGTACTATGATAACCGTCTGGCCCAGAGATATTCCCGGGCAAAGGACTATTTTGAGACAGCGGCGGCTGCCGTCCGGCAGATGATTGACCAAACCGGCGCCCCGGTTTACCAGTCCTCCCATTCCGGACTGCTGGCAAAGGGCGTCATCATCCGTCACATGGTCCTGCCGGGACACCGCAGCGACTCCATTGCCCTGCTGGAATGGATGAGCACCAATCTGCCCAGAGGCCGGTATATGATTAGCCTTATGAGCCAGTACACGCCCTATGTCAGGAACCAGGAATACCCGGAGCTGAACCGCCGTATCACCTCCTACGAATATGACAAGGTGGTGGATGCCGCCATCCGGCTGGGACTCACCCAGGGATTCATGCAGGAAAAAAGCAGCGCCAGGGAAGAGTATACGCCTCCCTTTGATTTAGAGGGGCTTTAACCCAAAAACCTGGAAAAACCGCAGCCCTGACCGCAAAAAAAGCGCCTGCCTATCCGGCTGCGCCATCCCGTCCCAACTCATCCAACAAAGCCTCTCACGGCCAAAGCCCCTTCATGACTTAGCATAAAACACATGAAGACGGATATCGAATCTTTGACTAACCACGTTCGCAGATTACGATATCCGTCTTCTAACTATTTCGTCCATTGGACTAAACCTCACTTTTCCGAAACAATCTTTTTAATTATTTCTGGCTTTTTCTATATTAAGTTGTTACACCATTCTACGTTCCGCTACTTCGCTCCTACTTCTGCATTTCTTCACTTATGTCTGATTCATTTCTTTTATTGCTTTTTCTTTACTATCCGGTATCATCTTTCGTTCTAATAATACTTTCTCGTCATATCACTAAACCGACTTTACATTTTTTGATACACTTGAGATAGTGTTACAAATTCAATCATTCATTTGTTTATAAATGCTTCACTCAACAGTTTGTATCTTTAATTCATATCTTTAAATAACTGCAATTGCTCTTAAAACATTCAATCTATATAACTTGTATTTCGTTTATTAAATCATCTATTTGTGAACTTACCCATTCACATATGAACTTCATTAACTCATGAAAACTTGCTACTTCTTGAACTGTTTACCAACCGATTGGATGATTGTTTCTTTAAATCAATTTCTTAAAATTACGTTTCTGTTTGAGCGTTTCACTTAGGTAGATTGGTTTTTCCTGGTCTCATTTATAATTTAATTTCTTAATATTATAAATGAAACAAAATTTAAGTCTTTGGCGGTCCGTACCTCCTTTGCTTAGATTTTATTACTTGTGAACTGATTGTCTACAGTTCCTTGAAATCTTTTGTTCTCTGTTCTTTTGTTGTTTTCATTATAGTAAATGCCCCCGCATTTGTCAACACTTTTTTAATCTTTTTATTATTTTTTTAGTTTATTAATATTTTAATCCATTTAATTACAATTGTTCCTATTTTAATACACATTTTAATGTTTTATTTGTAGTAATTATTTAAATATTCTGATTTTTTCCAAAAAAAGATACCTATATCTCACAGATACAGGCATCTTTTTTCCTATTACTTACTTTTAGCTGTTTTCATCAGCCACGAAACGCTTCCACTTCTTCTCTGGACGGAATGGAGGGGGCTGCCCCGGGACGTGAAACCGCAATCGCAGCCGCCCTTGCCGCCAGGTCAAGGGCTTCCCCGGCATCCAGGCCCTGCACCAGGCCTCCAATGAGGAAACCGGTAAAGGTATCCCCGGCTGCCGTTGTATCCGCCACAGGAACCTTGTAGATACCCTGTGTCAGGATTTGTCCGCCGTCCCAGTAAAGGGAGCCGTCCCCGCCCAGTGTCAGGACGATTCTGGCCCCGGGGAACCTGGATGAAAGCTTCTGAAGCAGCTCCTCACCGCTGCCCTGCTCCCCGCATATATCGCCTGCCTCAATCTCATTGAGCAGGAAATAGTCCACATATTCCAGAGGATAGGTGCTGATTTTATCATCCATAGGAGAGGGATTCAGTACCAGCATCATGCCCTTTTCATGGGCCTTCTCCATGATATAGCCAATCTCACTGATTTCATTCTGCAGTACCAGGTAATCCCCCCTCTCAAAGTGGGACATGACTTCATCCACCATGTTTCTGGTAATCCGCTGGTTGGCGCCGCCGTAGAGAAGGATACAGTTGCCTCCGTCCTTTGCTTTCTGGATGATGGCGTGGCCTGTCTTCCCCTCCAGCTGGGAAATGTACTCCGTATGTACCCCGGCTTCCTTTAGCTGGCGGATGAGAAAGTCTCCGTCCCCGGTGCCGACGGCGCCTGCGTGCCATACCATTGCCCCGCTTTTGCTCAAAGCAATGGACTGGTTCAGTCCCTTACCGCCTGAAAACACATGCATTTCCTCCGAGGACATAGTCTCCCCGCCCCTGACAAAGTGGTCCACACTATAGGTATAATCTATGTTCAGTGAACCGTAATTAAGTATCTTCATGATTCTCCTTCTCCTTTCCATTCATCTGTTTTTTATTCTTCCGGCACCATCTTCCCCACATCCTGGGGAATCCGGGTCAGGTCCCGTTCCACAATCATATATATCACTGCATCCGGAGGATTCTCCTCCAGAAGGGACCGGTCAAATGCCTGCCAATGATAAAAGTCCACATTGGCAAAATACCTGGGCAGAACGTCCATAAGGGCTGTGCCGAAGGAATCCCGGATTACCGCTATCCGGCGTTTATCCGGCGCACCGGGTGTACTTGTATGGACGATGTTCTTATCCCCGTTCACGTCCCGGACCTGGACCTCCAGGTCTTCATGGTACCCGCTTACCAGGGCAATCCGGTCATCACAGTATTTCTCAGGCAGGTGGAACAGATTGGCCAGGTCCCCGGGAGCTCCTTTGATATAATCCACCTGCACGTCCTCTATAGGCACAGGTGTGCCTCCCAATGCCTCTATCAGCATCTGGCCGGCCGCATAACCCCCGGCGCTGTTCCAGTGGGTGTCCGTCTTATAATACCACACAAAATCCCGGTTTGTGTTAAAGTATTCCCTGGGGTCCAGAACCGTCACATCCGAATGTTCCCGGATATAATCCTCCAGCTGCTGAGGCCGGTTCCCCTCCCTGACCCGCTTATACGCATCCGGCATATATTCCCCGTAGATTCCTTCCTTGTTGGGAGCAATCATCATGAGGAATGGGATGCCCCGGCTCTCATAATAGCCGGCCGCCTTTATGACCTGGCCGCCAATCCAGGCAGCGTCATCCGGGTAAAAGGGCTGGGTTCCCAGGGCGTCGTAAAGACTCATGCCCCCGGCAAAAAAGTACCAGCCCTCCTTTCCCACAATCACATCCTGGGAATCCGCATAGCCGAACAGCTTTAAGTTAATCATGGAGTTCATGCTCAGGAAGAGATTTCTAAATGCCGCATGGTCATTGATATAGCTGTTGACCGCAGCCGGATAAGCCTCGTATGTATCAGGTGAAAACACCGGAAACTCCGCCAGGTTCCTGTTTTCCCCGGTGCCGGTCTGACCGCTTTCCTTTGCAAAGGGAAACAGCAGATTAGGTATCAGAAGCAGGGCCCAGAACCCTGCAATCATAATCTTTTTCATCATAGGTACTGCTCACTTTCCGTATGGACTAAAATCTGAAGTAAATAAACGCCTGATAGGTACTGCTGACCATGAGAAGGGTTCCCAGCAGCAACAGCACCGCCATAACGGCCGCATCCCCCGCTGTTATGTTCTCCTCGTCAAACAGCCGCTCCTTAAGACGGGGCGCCAGCTGCTGGACAGGCCCGCAGAATACCACTGCCAGCACCAGCAGGAACAGGATGCGGTTATCCGCAAAAATCCGCGGATTCCACAGGCCTTTGCTTGGAATCAGCATTGCTTTTAGCAGTATCCTGCCATTGTGCAGGGTATCCACCCGAAACAGCATCCAGCCCACTGCCACAGCTCCCAGAGTGTACAGATGATTCAGGAATTTCAGGGGATTTTTTTCTAAAATTCTGCCAATCCACAGCCGTTCCGCCACAATGAGAATGCCGTAATATACGCCCCAGCATATGAAATTCATGCTGGCTCCGTGCCACAGTCCCGTTGCCAGGAATACCAGGAAGAGATTCACGCAGGTACGTTTTAGTCCTCTTCGGTTTCCCCCCAGGGGTATGTACAGATACTGCCTGAACCAGGTGGAAAGGGAGATATGCCAACGCCTCCAGAACTCGCTGACAGAGGCCGACAGATACGGATAATTAAAGTTCTCCCTGTAGGTAAAGCCGAACATCCTTCCCAGGCCGATGGCCATGTCTGAATACCCGGAAAAATCATAGTAAATCTGGAAACTGTACAGTATCACGGCCAGCCATACCGTGGCCGTGCCCAGCTGTTCCAAGGGCAGGTCAAACATCCGGTCCACCACCTGGCCGAACATGTTGGCAAACACCATTTTCTTCACCAAGCCGTACACAAAGCGCTTGATGCCGTAGGCATGCATGGACAGGCTCTCCTGCCGCTCCCTTATCTGGGGCTCCAGCTCATGATACTTTACAATGGGACCGGACAGAATCTGTGGGAACAGGGAGATGTACAGGGCCAGGCGAAACACATTTCTCTGGGCGGGATTCTCCCCCCGGAAGGTGTCCGCCAGATAGGAAATGGACTGGAAGGTATAAAAGGAAATGCCGATGGGCAGCGCAATATCCCTTGGCGCAAAGCCCTCGCGCCCAAGGACCGTCATGGCCAGTTCCAGGAAAAAGTTGAAGTATTTAAAGTACCCCAGAAGCCCCAGGTTAACCAGAATACCCAGGACAAATACAGCCTTTTTAAGCCCCCTCTTTTCCCCGCAGCCATCCAGGGCAAGGCCCAACCCATAGTTGAGCAGAATGGACAGAATCACCAGGACCACATACCGTGGTTCGCCCCAGCTGTAAAAAATAAGGCTGGCTATGAGCAGAACCCCATTCTTAAATTTTCTCCCCGGCGAGATGTAGTATATCAGGGCCAGGGCCGGAAGGAAAAACCAAACAAACGTAAGTGAACTGAACAGCATATTGAGGAAAATTCCCTTTCTATCAAAGTTTGTCAATTATTTATAACTAAGGCGCAGGCTGCACAGGAACAGCGTCCTGCCTTGGAATCTTGCGCCGTATCTTATGGAATGTAACCATATGGGCAAGGGCTGTAATGGCCCAGGAAACAGGATAGGACAGGTACAGCACATCCAGGGAACGGTAGGCGGCAAACACAGTAAAGACCCACAGCACCCTGAAACCGCACGCGCCTGTAAGGGATACAAACATGGGGATAATGGAATATCCCAGCCCTCTCAGGCTTCCCACCATACAGTCCATAATGCCGCACAGGAAATAGGTGCTGCAGATAATTTCCAGCCTCAGCATCCCGTAGTGCAGCACCTCGGAATCTGAGGAATAAATATGCAGAAGACCGTTTCCGGCGGCCACTGCGGCCAGTCCCAGGACTACGCCTACAGCCGTCACCACCCCCAGGCATATGTACATGATTTTATTAATCCTGCTGTATTTCCTGCCGCCCAGATTCTGGCTGGTAAAGCTCAGATTGGTCTGGTATACCGCATTCATGGCCGTATAGACAAAGCCCTCAATGTTGGATGAGGCCGTGTTTCCCGCCATGGCAATGGAGCCAAAGGAGTTGACAGAGGACTGAATCAGAACATTGGAAATGGAAAATATAGCTCCCTGCATACCTGCCGGAAGTCCGATTTTCACGATTCGCTTCAGTTTTTTGGGATGAATCCGCAGCTGCTTTAAATCCAGCTTCAGGGCACCCGGAGCGCCCATCAGGCTCTTCAGGACCAGAAATGCGGAGATATGTTCCGATATAACCGTGGCCCAGGCAACTCCGTCCACGCCCATCCCCAGCACAATCACAAAGAACAGGTTCAGGCACACATTTACCACGCCGGAGGCAAAGAGAAAATACAGGGGCCTTCTGGTATCCCCGATGGCCCTCAGAATGGCTGCGCCGAAATTATAGACCATAAGTACCGGCATTCCCAGGAAATATATTCTCATGTAAAGGACTGACTGGGCCAGCACATCCTCAGGCGTCCCCATAAGGCGCAGCAGCGGATTTGCCAGAAGGATTCCCAGCACCACCAGGATAAGGCCGCTCACAATGCTGGTGGTCACCGCCGTATGGACAGTCTCGCTGACATCCTTGTCACTCTGCGCCCCGTAATAACGGGCCACCAGCACATTGACACCAACTGAGAGTCCCACGAATACATTAATTAATAGGTTGATGAGCGAAGAGGTGGAGCCCACTGCCGCCAGCGCCCCGCTGCCGGCAAAGCGGCCCACCACAATGATATCCGCTGCATTGAACAGCAGCTGCAGTATGCCTGACAGCATCAATGGAATGGAAAATAAAAGGATTTTGCCCAGAAGCGGGCCGCTTGTCATATCAATCTCATAGGACTTTTTCATCTTCTGCTAACTCCCTGTGTCATTCATTCTTTCTGCCAATCCATGGCATACGTTCTTATCAGTTATATCACAGGGCCGTGTTTTTTACAATGGGTTAAAAGGCCGGGAAAACCTTCGAATTTTCTTGACAATTCCATGCCCGTCCATTAAAATGGAGCAAGTGATAAGGGAGTAATTGGCATGCCCCGCCCTGCCGGGCATGTAATAAGGTCAACATACTGATAGTTTCTATCTGGCTTTATTTGAAACAATGAGACTTATCTACAGCCTTCTCAGGCTGTAGGTGGGTCTTTTTTTATACCGCAATCCATATATTAAAACATCACCAGGGAGGAATCATTATGTCATTAACTGAACTGTTCGTTATCGCTGTGGGTCTGTCCATGGACGCCTTTGCCGTATCTGTCTGTAAGGGCCTGGCCATGCCTAAAATGAACTGGAAGGGCGCCCTTTTAGTGGGTCTGTACTTCGGCGGGTTCCAGGCCGCCATGCCCCTTTTCGGGTATTTCCTGGGCTCCAGCTTCAGCCTGGCCATACGTGCTTACGACCACTGGGTAGCCTTCATCCTGCTGGCTGTAATCGGCGCCAACATGGTAAAGGAATCCTTCAGCAAGGAGGAGGAATGTCCTAATGCGGACCTGGATGTGAAAAACATGGTGCTTCTGGCCATTGCCACCAGCATTGATGCCCTGGCTGTCGGCGTAACCTTTGCCTTCCTGAATGTTGATATCCTCCCTGCCGTGTCCTTTATCGGCAGCGTCACCTTCCTTCTGTCCCTGGCAGGCGTAAAGGCAGGCAACGCCTTTGGATGCCGCTATAAATCCAAGGCAGAGCTGGCAGGCGGCTCCATCCTCATCCTCATGGGATTCAAGATTCTGTTGGAGCACCTGGGGATTTTGTTCCGGTAAGCCGTACATAAGAACCCGGCCGTCCATTCCAGGGCGTTCTCCTCATACTGTATTGCCGGCCCGCACAGCGCCGCCATTTTCCCATAAAGGCGGTGGGGCAGCGTCCTCTCAGAATACGCTGCCCCACCGTCTTTTATTTTATCTTTTCCTGTCCTGCAATCCGTCCCTGGTCTCCAAGCTTCAGCCGCCTCAGATTCTGACACCGCTGCTGTCCAGCTGGTAACCGTCAATGGTGCGGTTTGTCTGCATCACTCCGTTTTCAGGGTCCAGATAATACCACTGGCCTTTGTATTCCAGCCAGCCGGTCTTCATGTAGCCGTCCGTGCTGAAAAAATACCACTTGTCGTTAATCATGGCCCAGGATGTAAGGTACTCATCCTGGTACAGGTATCTCCAGCCGCGCACGTCCTTGCTCCACTTGCCCAGCAGGATGTTGCGGTAGTTGCCCATGTCCTCCTCGGGCAGCAGCATGAAATACCGGCTTTCCTTTTTGTCCTGATAACTGAACTCTACCATGTAACATTGGTCCAGATAATTGTAATCCCCTTCAACGGACTGCTCTTTTTCAACCGTCTCCGGCCGGATTACAGGGTAATGGGTCCCTTCCTTCAAGCCGTACACCGTACACTCCAGATACTTCTGGGTCTCGCCCCTATAGGTGACAAGATAATAATTCAGTGTCACTTCATTCAGGTCCACATCACTTTTGTCCTTTGTAACTGTGAACGTATCGTATTCCGATACCCTGTACCCCAGCAGGTAGGAAGAATATCCATCGTAAATCGTGGTCCTTCTGCTGTTAACATCCAAATGCAGGGTAACAGGCACCTCAGCCTTAAATGAAGCTGCTGCCTCTGAGACAAATGCAGCCGACACACTGAGCACTGCCGCCAGGACCAGCGCGCCTAACCGCTTAACAGAACCATACCGTCTCATCCGGTACCCTCCTCTCAAACCTTTGGACTACTCATGATGACATCCAGGGTGAATTCCCGGTGCATCCGTCAACCCTTATTTTAAAACAATCTTCTTGAAGTTCTTCTTGCCGCGCTTTACCACCACGCCATCACCGGCAAACTGGTCCCTGGCATAGGAAGCCTTGATATCCTTCACAGGGGTTCCGTCCACGGAAACACCGCCCTGTTCCACATTCCTTCTGGCCTCTGAACGGGATGCCGCCAGTCCTGACTTGTTAAGGATGCTTAAGATATCAATGGTTCCTTCTGTAAAATCCTCTTCGGAAAGCTGGAAGGTGGGCATGTTCTCAGTGCTTGCGCCTGCTGCAAATAAGGCCCTGGCGCCTTCCTGCGCCCTGGCAGCCTCTTCCTCGCCGTGCACCAGCTTTGTTAGCTCAAATGCCAGTATCTCCTTGGCCTGGTTCAGCTGGCTGCCTTCCCACTTATCCATCTCGTCAATCTGCTCCAGAGGAAGGAAGGTAAGCATGCGGAGGCACTTAAGCACATCCCCGTCCCCCACGTTTCTCCAGTACTGGTAAAAATCAAAGGGTGATGTCTTTTCAGGGTCCAGCCATACTGCGCCGGACTGTGTCTTGCCCATCTTCTTGCCCTCGGAGTTAAGAAGCAGGGTGATGGTCATGGCATGGGCGTCCTTGCCCAGCTTACGGCGTATCAGTTCGGTTCCGCCCAGCATATTGCTCCACTGGTCATCACCGCCAAACTGCATGTTGCAGCCGTACCGCTTAAACAGCTCATAAAAGTCATAGCTCTGCATAATCATGTAGTTGAACTCAAGGAAACTTAAGCCCTTCTCCATCCTCTGCTTGTAGCACTCAGCCCTCAGCATGTTGTTGACGGAGAAATGCGGTCCCACTTCCCTGAGGAACTCAATATAGTTAAGGCCCATGAGCCACTCTGCATTGTTTACCATCATGGCCTTTCCCTCTGAAAAATCGATGAAACGGCTCATCTGCTTCTTAAAGCAGTCACAGTTATGCTGGATGATTTCAGGAGTCATCATGGTACGCATGTCAGAACGTCCGGACGGGTCGCCAATCATGCCTGTGCCTCCGCCAATCAGGGCAATGGGCTTGTTGCCTGCCATCTGAAGGCGCTTCATCAGACAAAGGGCCATGAAGTGTCCTACATGGAGGCTGTCGGCTGTGGGGTCGAAGCCGATATAGAACACGGCCTTTCCCTCGTTGACCATTTTCTTAATTTCTTCTTCGTTGGTCACCTGGGCAATGAGGCCTCTGGCAACCAGTTCTTCGTAAATCTGCATGGTGTTTCTCTCCTCTTCTTACTTTATTTATTTTACCATACTTCTGCTTTCATGCAAGGGCTTGATTCTTACGTTTTTTATACAGGAAAGGCAGGGGGGGCGCCAGGGCGCCGCGGGCCCGGAGTTCCCTTTGTGAACTAAAAAAAGCCCCGCCCTTTTCCAAAAGGACGAAGCCCGCAAGCCCCGTGTTACCACCTGATGTTCACAGACAGCTCGCGCTGCCTGCCTCTTCGAGTACTGGTGAAAGCCGGAATCACACATGGGAACCGCCTTGCCTCTTCCCTGCGCCGGCATCCCGCTGAATCCACACTCTCATATACTCTAGCACGATAACGGATGCAGGACCCGTCGCAGCCTACTGGGCCTGTTGTCTGCAGCAGCGCCGTTGGGTGCGAAGCTCAGGGATGTATTCATGGCCTGCATCACATGCGCCTCTCATCCCCCGGCTGCTTTCTGTCTGTTCCTGCAGGCTACTACTTGTTCCCGTCGTAGCCAATTCATGAAATTATGACCATTATAGACAGACTCTCCTGTTTTGTCAAGAGTCAATCCCGTCCTCTGCTGTTTTCCCCTCCGGACGGTGGGCAAAGGTAAGTACGAATACGGCTCCCAGAATCAGGGCAAAGCCCAGAAAATCAGGCAGTGTAAAGCGGGTTCCCAGCCAGAATACGGATATAATGACAGCGGACACCGGCTCCACGCTTCCCATAATGCTGCCCTTTAAAGGTCCAATCATGCTGACCCCCTGAAGATACAGGCCGAATGCAACGGCAGTGCCGACCACCACCACGCCCGCCAGGGCTCCTGCGGTGCCCGCATCCCAGGCAACCGCGTAATTCCAGGGACGCACCACGGCTCCCATGGCAATCCCGCCAAAGAACATGCCGAATCCCAGCACCTGATATATATCATACTTCAGGATAAGTCCGCCCGGTATAATGGTGTAAATCATGGAGCTGACAGCTGCCAGCAGGCCCCAGAACAGGGCTTCCCCTGTGATGTGAAAGGAGTGTATATCCCCGTGGGTGCCGATGACAAAGGTGCCCAGCAGGGACAGTGCGATGGCTGCCAGCTCCAGCCCCTTGGGAAGGCGCAGCTCCCGCATGCACACCACGGCCAGAATCAGGATAGGCGACAGGTACTGCAGCACGGTTGCCGTTCCTGCATTGGACGCCTGGATGGCCATAAAATATGTAAACTGGCAGAAGGTAATGCCGAAAATGGCAAAAGCCAGCAAATGGACGGTATCCCTTCTCTTTTGGAACACCCTCAGGTTTTCCCTGCCGTGAAGCTTAAACCCGGCCAGCACCAGTATGATGCCTGCAAAAAACAGCCTGACAGCCACCAGCCACGGGGCCTCGATTCCCTTTTGCTCAAATAAATACTGCCCGCAGCAGCCTGAAAATCCCCAGCAGGTTCCTCCCACCAGTGCCATTATGGTTCCTGCGGTCTGTCTCTTGTCATTCTTCATCTCACACATTAATCTCCTGCACCAATCATGTATCTATTTATACTTGGAAAATGCCTTATTGTCAATATTTTCGTGGGATTCACTATTTACGAATCCGGTTTTCTATACTATAATGAAGCATTGAAATGCATCTTACACCGCAGCCCAGTGTTTACATAATGGGAGGACGAAGAAATGGGATTCACATTCATCAATAAACTGCCTACACCGGCAGAAATCCGGGAACAGTTCCCGCTGGCTCCTGAGCTGGCAGAAATCAAGCATGCGCGGGACGAGGAAATAAAAAAGGTATTTACCGGTGAGAGCGACAAGTTCGTTGTCATCATCGGTCCCTGTTCTGCTGACAACGAGGAATCTGTATGTGATTACGCCGGACGCCTTGTGAAAATCCAGGAAAAGACAAAGGACAAGCTAATCATCATTCCACGGGTCTACACCAACAAGCCCAGGACCACCGGCGAGGGATATATGGGAATGATTCATCAGCCGGACCCGGAGAAGCGGC
Source organism: Clostridium sp. 1001283B150225_161107_B6 (assembly GCF_015556325.1). NCBI lineage: Bacteria > Bacillati > Bacillota > Clostridia > Eubacteriales > Clostridiaceae > Clostridium > Clostridium sp. 1001283B150225_161107_B6. The sequence goes on from NZ_JADNMD010000005.1 coordinate 146,778, forward strand.
CCGATATGTTCGAGGGTATACTGGCCATCCGCCATATGCACATGAGGGTGCTGCGGGAGACAGGTTTTTCCACTGCCGACGAAATGCTCTATCCGGAAAACATGAACTATCTCTCCGACATGATGTCCTATGTGGCAGTAGGCGCCCGTTCCGTGGAAAACCAGTTCCACCGTCTGGTAGCCAGCGGCTGCGACGTGCCGGTCGGCATGAAGAACCCCACCAGCGGCGACCTGACTGTTATGCTGAATTCCGTGGTGGCTGCACAGCTTCCCCACGACTTCATCTTCCGCGGCTTTGAAGTACAGTGCCCAGGCAATCCTCTGACCCACACCATCCTGCGTGGTGCTGTGAACAAGAGGGGCCAGTGCAACCCCAACTACCACTATGAGGATTTAAAGCTTTTATTTGACCTGTATAACAAGCGCGGGCTGCAGAATCCGGCCTGCATCGTGGACACAAACCATGCCAACTCCAACAAGCAGTATCAGGAACAGATTCGTATTGCCAAGGAAGTGCTCCACAGCCGCCGTCATTCCGGGGATATAAAGAACCTGGTAAAGGGCCTTATGATTGAAAGCTACATCGAACCCGGCAGCCAGAAAATCGGTGAACACTGCTATGGCAAATCCATCACCGACCCCTGTCTTGGATGGGATGATACACAACGGCTGTTGTATGAAATTGCGGATAACCTGGACTAAGAAAGTCATGGGCCGCGTAACATTCTAAACACATAAACAGGGCTCTGCATGCAGAAATCTCCCTCTGCATGGCAGGCCCTTTTTATTCTGAAAATCCTTATTCTGATTTGATTCCTATTCTGCTTCTGATTTGACTCTGATTTGATTCTGCTGCTTTCAGCTGAGGAATATCGTTGGTTCCTAGCTGGCCAGGGCCGTAATACCGAAATACGCCAGTACAATCACACCCAGAATGATTCTGTAGTATCCAAAGAACTTAAAATCATGCTTGCGTACATAGCTCATAAGGAACTGGATGGAATAAATGGAAACCACAAAGGCAATCAGCATTCCCAGTATGGTGTAGAATATCTGCGGGCCTGTGAAAACATTTCCTGCCAGGAAATACTTCACGATTTTTAACAGGCTGGCCCCAAACATAACCGGGATTCCCAGGAAAAATGAAAACTCTGCAGCGGCAGCCCTGGAACAGCCCAGGACCATGGCGCCCAGAATGGTAGAGCCGGAACGGGAGGTTCCCGGAATCAGAGCCAGCAGCTGCACCATGCCGATGAGGAACGCTGTCTTGGCTGAAATCTGTCCCACCTTGTTGAATCTGGGATTTGAACACACGCTGCTGTTCTCAAGCACGATAAAAAGTACGCCGTATACAATCAGGGCCGCTGCCACCACATAGGCATTGAACAGGTGGGCCTCCATCCAGTCATCCAGCAAAAGCCCCAGGATGGCTGCCGGAATACAGGCAATGATAATTTTAATCCACAGGGCCCATGTGGCGTCCTTCTGACGGCTGCTTTTACTTGGGCTAAAGGGATTCAGCTTATGAAAAAACATGACTACCACAGCCAGGATGGCACCCAGCTGAATCACTACCAGGAACACATCCTTAAACGCGTCCGGCTGGTTCAGGCGGATGATTTCATCCACCAGAATCATGTGGCCCGTGCTGCTGATGGGAAGCCACTCCGTAAATCCTTCCACAATGCCCAGTACAATGATTTTTAACACTTCAACTAAACTCATAAGCTCTCCTTACCGCAGACAGGCTCCATTTCCCGGCACCCTAAGGGTCCCTGCCCTGCTGCCCTCCGGCCGCACAAGCTCCTGCCTGCTGTACATTTTATGTATTCTTACTAAACCCTATACCTGTTTTATATATTCTCAATCTGCCAGTCAACAGGCATAAGGCCATGCTCTGTCAAAAATGCATTGGTCTTGCTGAAGGGCCTGCTCCCGAAAAATCCCCTGGACGCTGACAGCGGACTTGGATGGGGCGCCTCCAGAATCAGATGCCTGGGATTATTAAGCATTGCCTTCTTCGTCTGGGCAGGACGCCCCCATAAAATAAACACCATGGGCCTGTCCTGCTGGTTGAGAATGCCTATGGCTGCATCCGTAAATTTCTCCCATCCGATATCCCGGTGGGAATTGGCCTGGTGCGCCCTCACCGTAAGCACTGTATTTAACAGCATAACGCCCTGGTCAGCCCATTTCTTCAGATAACCGTTATTCGGTATATAACACCCTAAATCGTCGTGAAGCTCCTGATAGATGTTCACCAGGGAGGGAGGAATATCCACATCCGGCTTCACCGAAAAACACAGGCCATGGGCCTGGCCGTAATTGTGGTAAGGGTCCTGTCCCAGTATCACTACCTTCACGTCTGCCAGCGGTGTAAATGCAAATGCATTAAAGATATCATCCGGTTCGGGAAACACCCTTCTGGTCTCATATTCATGCTTTACTGTCTTATACAATTCTTTATAATAGGGCTTCTTAAATTCACTGCTCAAAGGCCCCAGCCAGTCATTGGTAATCGCGGCCATATCCTGCTTCTCCTTTTCTTTCACCATATAATTCACATTTTCATATTTTAGCATAGGAAACCGCAGGAAACAACGGATATCGACAAAATAATTTAAGAAAGAGGCCGGGACAGCAGACCGAAAAGGCCGGGTAAAAGGATTCGGGTTATTGGGCGCAAAAGCGCTAACATGAATAAACCAATTAAAAAATAGCCACTAAGGATGAAGTGACTATTTTTTCTTCCATTGTTCTTATCCGCGTGTACCGGGAAGAAACCAATTAAAAGCACCGGCTACATCCTGACTGCAATCCCTCTCCCCGCCAGGTACTCCTTAAGTTCCCGTATCTCCAGTTCCTTATAATGAAACAGGGATGCCGCCAGTGCGGCGTCTGCGCTGCCTTTAGTCAATGCATCATAGAAATGTTCCTTATTCCCGGCGCCTCCCGAAGCAATGACCGGCACGGATACATGGGAAGCAATGAGGGAGGTCAGTTCATTGTCATATCCGTTCTTGGTTCCGTCGCAGTCCATGCTGGTGAGCAGTATCTCTCCCGCTCCCAGGCGCTCTGCCTCCATGGCCCACTTAAGGGCATCTGTCCCCACATCCACACGTCCGCCGTGTTTGTAGATATTCCAGCCCTTTCCGTCCTCCCTGCGCCTGGCGTCTATGGCTACCACCACGCATTGACGGCCGAATTTATCCGCTGCATCACTGATAAGGCGGGGATTGTCAATGGCTGAGGAATTGATGGATATCTTATCCGCTCCCTCTCTGAGAAGCATGCGGAAATCTTCCACGGTGCGTATGCCGCCTCCCACGGTAAACGGAATAAAAACAGTCTCTGCCACCTTGCGCACCATATCCACCACGGTACGGCGGTTGTCTGAGGATGCCGTGATATCCAGAAATACCAGTTCGTCTGCCCCTGCCTTATCATAAGCCGCAGCTATCTCCACCGGGTCCCCGGCATCCCGCAGGTTCACAAAATTCACGCCCTTTACCACACGGCCATTGTTCACGTCCAGGCATGGTATGATTCTTTTGGTAAACATATCGCCTCTCCTGTCTCCTGTTTTATTTGGCTTGGCGCTGTCCCGGCACTCCTTCCCCGGACACCGCAGGACCTTCACAGTCCCATAAAATTCTTAAGAATGGCAAGTCCCACTTCCCCGCTTTTCTCCGGATGGAACTGACAGGCAAACACATTTCCCTGCTCCACTGAAGCGTGTATCCGGGTGCTGTACTCTGCGGAAGCCGCCACAATGGATTCGTCCCCTGCTTTCAGGTAATAGGAATGTACAAAGTAAACATAGGCTCCGTTATCAATCCCTTTAAACAGTTTTGCCCCCGGCCTTATGTCCAGTGAGTTCCAGCCCATATGGGGAATCTTGAGCCCGGGATGCTCCGGTATCTTATATATTGTTCCCGGAAGAATCCCCAGCCCCGCGGCCCCGGGACTCTCATCGCTGCCTGCAAACAAAAGCTGCAGTCCAAGGCAGATTCCTAAAAACGGGGTTCCCTGGTCCACTGTCTCACGAATCACATCCGACAGACCATACTGCTCCAGCTTTCCCATTGCATCGCCGAACGAACCTACTCCGGGCAGGATAACCTTGTCCGCTTCCAGTATTGTCTTCCTGTCCCTGGTTATGACAGGCGTTTCCCCCAGTGATAACAGGGCTTTTTCCACACTGCGCAGGTTTCCTGCGTCATAATCAATGATAGCAATCATATATTCGACCTCGTTCCTATGATTTAATATTTTAGCATTGTAACGTGATAAAGGCAACCTGTTTTTGTAATCATTTTATATTGTTTCAGGAATTATCCCTTTCAGGAACTACTATTTTCAGAAATTATTAGTTTCTCTCTGCCAGGCCGCGGATAAAGGAAACTGAATCTGCCTGGATTCCCCCGGCCCGCTCTCCCATCTCCCGGGGCATCTGGTAAAATTGTCTGTTGACACGGTAAAATGCGGATTTACGGTTAAAAAATGCAATCTTCTCAAACGGCCACCGCATGACGGTAGGCGTCTTGAAGCCTTCCCCCAGTTCCAGAATAACCAGTTTGCGGTTCAGGGTTCCTGTCTGCCATTTCTTGTAGGCCTCCCACCTGGGCAGATAGCCTTCCTCGATATAGTTCTCTGCCTCAACCGTATTGCCTGTCAGGGGAGCCCTGCAATGGGGGCAGGTATCCTCCGGCACCTCCCCCTCCTCCCATATATCCTTGGTACAGGCTTTAGAGCACTGTCTCCAATGGATATTCCCGCAGGGAGCCACCACCCGTTTGCTGTCAAAATCCGTGTCATAGACAGCCCCGTCCGTCACAGTGGTCACCACATAATAATCCTTGTCCCTGACCAGGTCCCATAAGGCTTCGTAGGCAGCTTTCAGCTCCCTCTGAGCTTCGTCCGCCAGACAGCGCAGCCGCACATCCCTTCCATCGTCCTTTAATTTCCATTCCCCTCCGATGCCTATCAGTACCTTTTCTGCACCGGACAGTGCTTCTAACATTTCCTTTTTCTGCTGGTCCATATTCATTCTTCACTCCTGTCATTGGCAGAGCCGCCCTGGACCGGAGTGTGCCTGCTTTACCACTCCGGGCCCTGGCGCCCGTCTCATGCTATCATACCATAAAATGCAGGACCCTTCAACGCTGCCGCCCCGGGACGGCCGGATATATATGCACCCCATAAGCCCATACCGCCCGCTGTTCTTGGTTGCATTTTCGCCGGACCTGCTATAAAATATAGAAAGCAAATACAGAAAAAGGAGCCTGTCAAAAGGCAGACCGGACCTGGATTCCGGCCTGGCGGCGCAGGCGAAGAGGTGAAGCAGCAGCATGAAATCAGCACAAGACCTGAGAAGATTACTGGAATCCATTGACCGGAAGGGATATCCGGCCTATAAAGATACGCGGGGTTCCTATGACTTTGGGGATTATGTACTTTCCATCGACCATGTACAGGGGGACCCCTTTGCATCCCCTTCCAAATTAAGCGTATTCATTCCGCAGCAGCGGGCATCCTATCCCTGCGAATATTTCGACGCCCCCCACAAGCAGACTGCCCTGGAGGACTATCTGGTCAGACAGTTCTGCCAGGAAATCGCCAAATATAATTTCAAGGCAAAAGGTTCCGGCAAAAGCGGCCTGATTGCCACCAGCCATCCGGGGCCTGAGATTCTGAGCCGGACAGCCTGTGAATGCAGCACCAGGGGCATCACAGCCCGCTTTGAAGCCGGTTTCCCGGCCAATGGCAGAACCATCAATTCCGGCGAGCTGGTTAAGATTCTGTTCGATTTCCTGCCCCGGTGCGTTAAAACTGTATTTTATTATAAGAGCAGGCCGGCCCGGGAAGTAAAGGACGTAGCCGACCTGGCGGAAGACCAGTATTTCATCCGCTGTGAGCTGGAACGCCTGGGACTGGTTTCCTTTGTTGCGGACGGCGCCGTCCTTCCCAGGGAAAGCGGCATTTCCAGCAGCCCCATGAAGGGCAGCGTTCCCTTCCAGTCACCGGATTCCCTCCGGCTGGAATTAAACCTTCCCCACCATGGCAGAATCACCGGAATGGGACTGCGCCGGGGCATTACCCTGATTGTAGGCGGCGGATATCATGGCAAATCCACCCTGTTGAAAGCCCTGGAGTCCGGTGTCTATAACCATGTGGCCGGAGATGGACGGGAATATGTCATCACGGATTCCACTGCCATGAAGCTGCGGGCAGAAGACGGCAGAAGTGTCCGGAACGTGGACATTTCCCTGTTCATCAACGACCTGCCCAACAAAAAGAACACCCATTGCTTCTCCACTGAGGATGCCAGCGGCAGCACCTCCCAGGCAGCTGCTGTCATTGAGGGGATTGAAGCCGGAAGCAGTGTATTCCTGATTGACGAGGATACCTCTGCCACCAACTTCATGGTCAGGGACGACCTGATGCAGAAAATCATCAGCCGTGACCAGGAGCCCATTACCCCCTTCATTGAAAGAGCCAGGGATTTGTATGAAAAATCCGGTATTTCCACTGTCATGGTGGCAGGAAGTTCAGGCGCTTACTTCTATATTGCAGATACCATCCTGCAGATGGACTGCTATGAGCCCTTTGACATCACGGATAAGACCAAAGCCTTTTGTTCCGGCTACGGCGTCGAACCCATTACTTCTGCCCCAGGCTTCCTTCTTCCCACAGAGGGGCGCAGGCTATTGAGCAGTAAGGGCGGTTCCCAGACCGCATCCAGGAATTCCGCTGTTCCAAACCGGGGCGGTTACAGGGGCCGGGGTTCCCATGACGGGGGCCGGGACGAGCGCATCAAGGTCAAGGTATACGGCAAGGATTCCCTGCAAATCGGCAGGTCCCCTGTGGACCTCCGGTTCGTGGAACAGCTCGTTGATTCCGAGCAGACCAATACCCTGGCGCAGATGCTGCGCTACTGTGCGCAACACCAGCTCCTGGAGCGCTATACGGTGAAGGATACTGTCTCCCTGCTGCTTAAGGAGATACAGAAGGGCGGTCTGTGCGCCATGGGAGACAGCTCCTATGCGGCCTGCGGCCTTTCCATGCCGAGAATCCAGGAAATATACGCCTGCATCAACCGCTACCGCGATTAAATCCTGCCAATATACGTATTTATGGTATACGAAAGAAACAGCGCTTCCTCTGCCACCATGACAGCGGGCGCTGTTTCCTGCGTATCCCTCTCCTAATATTCCTTTCCGTCAAGAATCTCCAGATAGTCCTTCAGATTCTTCTCCAGCAATGCTGGCGTATCCAGATTATAAGGACATTTTCCCTTGCACTGGTTGCAGTGGAGGCACTGTTCAATCTTCTTCATATTCTCCTGGGCCTCTGGTGTCAGCCAGGCAGCGGAAGGCGCCCTGCGTATCATAAGGGACATCCTGGCGCAATTATTGATTTGGATTCCAACGGGACATGGCATACAGTATCCGCAGCCCCTGCAGAATTCACCTAAAAGCTCGTCCCTGTCCTTATCAATCAATGCCTGTATCTCATCTGTCATCTGAGGCGGATTTCCCACATAGGACAGGAACTCATCCAGCTCCCCTTCTCTCTGGACCCCCCAGATTGGAAGCACATTGTCAAACTGGGCCAGATATGCGTAGGCTGCCCGTGAATTATTGATAAGGCCGCCGGATAATGCCTTCATGGCAATGAAACCCATGTCCGCCTTCCTGCAGCGCTCCACCAGTTCCAGGTCCTTGTCCGTAGCCAGATAACAGAATGGGAACTGCAATGTCTCATAAAGACCGGAGTCAATTGCCTCCGCCGCCACTGCCAGCCTGTGGTTGGTGATTCCTATATGGTGTACCTTTCCCTGGGCCCTGGCCTCCAGAACAGCCTCATACAGTCCGGTTCCGTCTCCCGGCTTTGGACAGAAAGGCGGATTATGGAATTGATAAAGGTCCACATGGTCTGTTCTCAGGTTTTTCAGGGAAGTTTCCAGGTCCTCCCAGAATTTCTCTGCTGTCTTAGCCGCTGTCTTGGTTGCGATGAACACCTTATCACGTATTCCCTCAAGTGCAGCTCCTAGCTTTTCCTCGCTGTCCGTATAATTCCTGGCTGTGTCAAAGAACGTGATTCCCCCATCATATGCCTTCTTTATAAGGCGTACCGCGTCCTCCTCCGGTATCCTCTGGATAGGAAGGGCCCCAAACCCATTCTTATTCACAGTGATACCTGTTTTCCCTAGCGTGACTTCCACCATCTTATGTACCTCCTTCAGGCCTGTTGTTTTTTATCATTCTACCATAAAACAGCGGTCAACTACAACATGAGGAATCAAACAAAGCCTTCAAAAAACAGAAGCTGAAAGATAAATCAAAAAATAAAGTTAAAAAAATAAGAACGCGCAGATTTCCATCCAGGCGTCCTTATTCCCATATGGACTTACTGTATATACAGGATTACATAGCTCATGCACTGAGAGTCATGTCCCCTGCCAGCATTTCTTTTAAATCATCCATGGTCATGTCCCGTTCCTTTAGCATCTCATTCACGACCTTAAATTCCTCCAGCTGGATATGTTCCATAAGAGCCTTTTCCTTTTCCCTCATGGTTTCCAGACAGCTCTCATACTGTGCTATGGATGCCTGTACATCCGCCAGCTCTCCCTGCAGTTTTTCAACCGGTGACTTTCTTACTCCCCGTGCCATAATCATGTGCTCCTTTTCTTCTTGATAATATCTGGTCTGAATCTGTTTCCGGGTATATACCCATAGGACAGGTCCATTTATTACCAGTATATGTAACCATATTTCAAAATATACATAAGCTGTTTAAAATCCTCTGTTGTTTTAGGTCCGCCGGCTATGGCGGCCTCTGGTTCCGGCCGGAACACCAATCCATTCCCATGCACTCGTTTTTTGGGACAATTCATGGTATAATATTTTTGTATGCCGCCTGACTGCCTGAAAGGAAAATAGTGATGAATAAGAAAGATAAAGGTCTGGATGTATGTCAAAATGAGGGCGGGGGATTACAGCGCCATAGCCGATGTGCACAGGGATGCAGGCAATATGGATGAGGCCCTGGCCTATTATGAGAAAGGTCTGAAAGCCATCCAAAAAGCCTGCGGAAAGGACTCCGCCTATACGGCAGTCTTTTTATGCGATATAGGAGATACGTACAAGAAAACAGAGGATTATGAAAAAGCCATGGAACATTACCGGCAGGCCCTTAAAATCCAGGAACACAACGGAAGCGACCTGACCTGGTCCTACATCCGTATAGCGCGGATTTACGATGCCCAAAAGGAGTATGAAACCGCTGACTCCCTTCCAACAGCTACCGGGAGGACCTGGAACAATTCAAGGAGCAGCTGAAAGGGTATTGCCAGACAAACACCAGTAATATGAGTGATGAAGGATTCACGGCCTGGTATCAGGACCAGATGGATTCAGAATAAAACCAGGAGGACATCATGTTTAAAGACTACGAACATCATGCACAGTATTATGAGACAGACCAGATGGGCTGTGTACATCATTCCAACTACATCCGCTGGATGGAGGAGGCAAGGGTCAGCCTGATGGAACAGATGGGCTGCGGATATAAGGCCATGGAAGCCTCAGGCGTCATGAGCCCGGTTCTGGAGGTACACTGCCAGTACAGGTCCATGGTACATTTTGATGACCATGTAAAAATACATGTATGGGTAAAGGAATATAACGCCATCCGCATGACGCTTGCTTATGAGATGCGCGATGCCGCCACAGGTGAACTTAAAACCACAGGTGAGAGCAAACACTGTTTCCTGGGTACAGACGGCAGACCTGTATCCCTGAAACGTTCCTACCCGCAGTGGGATACCGCATTCAGCAGGGCTGTCCTGGCCCAGGCGGCCCTGCAATGAAACAGTACATGGGTACCGCAATTATCCAAATAATTGTTCCGATATAAAACTAAAACCAACAAAAGACAGGAAGGCTGACTCGTTTATGACTAGAAGAAATAGTATCCGAATATTGATAATATCCATTTTTTGCAGTATCTCGCTTTTGCTGGGAGGATGCGCTGATTCCGCCCCAGCCCTTTCCCAGGACAAAGGTTACTCCGCAGCCGCCCCATCCGGGCCGGGACTGGCTGTACATTTCATTGATGTGGGCCAGGGAGACAGTATACTGGCCGAATCAGGCGGACACTACATGCTGATTGATGCAGGGGAAAATGACCAGGCCAATACCGTAATCTCTTATCTGCAGGCAGAGGGAGTGGAAAAACTGGATTATGTGATTGGCACCCATCCCCATTCCGACCATATCGGCGGCCTGGACAAGGTAATTGATACCTTTCCCGTGGACAGAGTCTTCCTGCCGCCGGTGGAGCATACCACCAGGACCTTTGAGGATGTACTGGACTCCATTGCTTCCAAAGGACTGAAAATCACCAAACCGGTGCCGGGGGACTCCTATGATTTGGGAAGCGCCTCCTTTACCATACTCTCTCCGGTAAAAGACTATGGCACCGACCTGAACAACTGGTCCGTGGGCATCCGCCTTACTTACGGCGATAACAGCTTTGTCATGTGCGGCGATGCAGAAAGCCAGGCGGAGGAAGATATTGTAAACAGCGGCGCAGTGTTAAAGGCAGATGTGCTGAAGGCAGGCCATCACGGCAGCCGCACCGCTACCAGCGATGCATTTCTGAAAAAGGTATCACCCTCCTGGGTGGTAATCCAGTGCGGGGAAGGCAACTCCTACGGACACCCCCATAAGGAGACAATGGAAAAACTAAAAAAAGCAGGCTGCCAGGTACTCCGCACAGATGAGGAAGGGACCATTGCCGCTTTCAGTGACGGCAGTACAATCACATGGAGCACCGCCACCCATCAGGCTGGCAATACCGCCGAACACAGCTCCGGCAGTGCCTCCTCCCTTTCCTCCTATGTCATAAATGTTAACACCGGCAAGTTCCACAGCCCCGGCTGTGCCTCGGTCCCACAGATGAAGACGGAAAACCGGAAGGATGTAACCTCTTCCAGGGAGGAACTGATACAGGAGGGATACGAGCCCTGTAAACAGTGTAAACCGTAACCCAAACACCAGCTGTTACATGCTGTCAATACGGTCTCTGGGCTGGAGCATGTTTAAAACACACAGAAAGGATATTCTATATGAAATATATCATTGACCGGCTGGAGGAGGGTCTGGCCATATGTGAAACAGAAGCAAGAGAGCGCATAACGGTTCCCGTCAGCCATCTTCCGGAGAATGTTAAGGAAGGCGACGTATTACAGGCAGAGGATGGTTTGTTTTCCCTGGATACCGAAGAAACAGATAAAAGACGGAAAGAAATGAAAAAGAAGCTTATGGATTTATTCGGGTAAATCCAGATAGCACACAGACAGCCGGGGGCCTGCATTGAGACATTATCAATGCAGGCCCGTTTGCTTCTCTGTTATCATCTTCCCGTCCTGGTCAAACTGGTACTCTGTTCCATCGACCATACAGGTTCCGGTAACCATCTTCCCATCCGTCCCCAGGTAATAAAGACAGCCATTTTCCCTGTACCATCCGGTCCGCATGTTTCCGTCGCTGTCAAAACAGTACCACACACCGTCAATCTGTTTCCAGCATCCAATCAGCTGTGTTCCGTCCTCACAGATATAATTCCACTGTGTCCCATTTTGGTTCCATCCCGTTGTATCTGCCGCCCTTTCCCGGGAAACTGCCCGGACAGCCGGAATATCCAGGTCCCCGGCCTGGGTTTCCTGAACCATATTGGCAGCCTTTGTTGGAATCTGGGCTTGTGTCTGGGTCTGGGCCTTAGTTTGGGCACCTCCTGCATAGGGACACACGCCGTTGGGATGCAGGTGGGCCGGATGTCCTCCGCAGTGGTAGTGGTAGCTTCCCAACCCGCTGGCATTTTTGTTATCCCGGTGTCCTCCGTTGGCATCTGTCCGGCCCGAATGGGCCTGGGACTCCATTTCCCACGGAGCCTGTCCTGTTGTTCCTGCCCCTCCTGCCAGAATCACTCCGCTCATAACCGCTGCCAGCCATACCTTTACCGTTCGTTTCATCTCATACCTCCCGATTTCATTTTCAACTCTATTTTACCATGTTTCCATCTGTGTGTAACCTTATATTTCAACATCTTTCCAGGGTATTTTCGCATTTTTACGCCATTTCCCTCATAAAAAAATGATGTAAGCACTTGCGCGTTTTTCCCAATGATGATACCATAAGAAACATATGCAATGAATTCAACTAGTTTGGAGGTTTTTAAGATGGAATTAATCATACCTAAGGATTACGACCCCCGTCTTTCCATCCGTGAGACGCAGGACGCAATCAAATACATACGCGACACCTTCCAGAAGGAAATGGGAAGGGAGATGCATCTAGAGCGTATCTCCGCCCCCCTGTTCGTGGAAAGAAGCAGCGGTCTTAACGATAACCTAAACGGTACTGAGCGCCCCGTGTCCTTTGACATGCTGGGACTTCCCGGGGAAACCCTGGAGGTTGTGCACTCACTGGCAAAATGGAAGCGTATGGCCCTAAAGGAATACGGCTTTCAGCCCGGCGAGGGGCTTTACACCAATATGAACGCCATCCGCAGGGACGAGGAGCTGGATAACCTTCACTCCTGTTATGTGGACCAGTGGGACTGGGAACGGGTCATCACCAGGGAACAGCGCAATCTGGATACCTTAAAGGACACGGTGCGGGAGATTTTTAAAATTATCAAGCACATGCAGCATGAGGTGTGGTATAAATACCCGGAGGCAGTGAAGCACCTTCCAAAGGATATCTTCTTCATCACCAGCCAGGAGCTGGAGGACCTGTATCCGGACAATACGCCTAAGGAACGGGAAAACCTGATAACCAGGGAACATGGCTGCGTATTCCTGATGCAGATTGGCGATAAACTGGCCGGCGGCAAGCCCCATGACGGACGCGCGCCTGACTATGACGACTGGAAGCTGAACGGCGATATCCTGTTCTGGTTTGAGCATTTACAGTGCGCCCTGGAAATCTCCAGCATGGGTATCCGTGTGGATGAGGCTGCCCTGGAGGACCAGCTCAGGAAAGCCGGATGCGAAGACCGCCGCAGTCTTCCTTATCATAAAATGCTTTTAAACGGAGAACTTCCCTACACCATCGGCGGCGGTATCGGACAGTCACGTCTGTGCATGCTGCTTTTGGACCGCGCCCATATAGGTGAAGTCCAGGCCAGTATCTGGCCCAGGGAAATGCGCGATATCTGCGGAAAAAACAAGATATATCTGCTGTAGCCATTGGCCGGGAGCGTATTATGGAATCCAATATCTCAATCTTTTTTATCATAGAAATAGTCGGAACCGTGGCCTTTGCCTCGTCCGGTGCCCTGGTGGCCATCAAACAGCGCCTGGACCTGCTGGGAGTGGTGGTCCTGGGCGTCACCACTGCTGTCGGCGGCGGAATGCTCCGGGACATTATACTGGGAATCGTACCGCCCAGCCTGTTCATGAACCCGGTTTACGTGTACACGGCCTTTCTGGCGGCCATGGTACTCTTTGTCCTGGTCTGGCTGAACCAGAGGATACTGGAAAGCCGGTATATCTCGGCTTATGAGAAGATAATGAACCTGTTTGACGCCATTGGACTGGGAGCCTTCACGGTAACAGGCATCAACACAGCTGTGACGGCCGGTTACGGGGAATATCATTTTCTCTCCGTGTTCCTGGGCGTCCTTACAGGCGTGGGAGGCGGCGCCCTCAGGGATATTCTGGCCGGCCAGTCCCCGTATATCCTGCGCAAGCATGTATATGCTTCCGCCTCCATTGCCGGGGCTGTCTGCTATGTCTGCCTGAACGGCTGGCTCTCCAGAGACGCCTCCATGATATTGAGCGCAATCCTGGTGGTGCTCATCCGCCTTCTGGCCACAAAGTACGACTGGAATCTTCCCACCGCCTACCACACCAAAAACAAATAAAAAACAAGCCCGGGCCCCAATCATTGTACAAACCGTGTACAAATGACCGGGGCCCGGCCTTTTCTCCCCTCTCTCTATCTCTGCTGCTGCAAATACTTGGTAATGCTTCTCTGGAATATCTTCATGCTGCTGTCCACATTCCTGTTTTCCATAAGTATCTTGGATACCTCCCCGTCCGCCAGGCTCATGACCTGCTCATACTGCTGGAACTTGGGCTCTATGACCCCGTTCTCAATTACATTGTACAGCAGACTGCTGTTAATGACCTGCTCCCCCTCATCCATGTCCTCCTGTATGATGGCCGCTGCCTGGCCGGAGCCGGTAACGCTTTTCAGCACAGACACGCCCTGTGAGTACCGGAATATGTCCATCTGCATCTCCTCATTTCCAGTCAGCTGTTTCAGGAATTCCCACGCCAGCTTTTCATGCTTTGTGCTGCTGTTGATGCCCATGAGAAGGGAATCCACCCTGGAACGGTTCTCTCCCTCTTTTCCGGCAGGAAACGTGATGCAGTCCCACTGGAACTTTGTGTATTTCTTAATCCGGTAGGGGTAGGTCTTATAGGTCCTGTACTCTGCAAAGGTCAGGGGCATAAAGGCCACGTTCCCTTTGTTGAAGTCCTCCTGGGTCACGCTCTGTCCCTGGTTAAGGTCGTTAAGGCGCTTCATGTATTTGATGGCGTCCAGGACATGGGGGTCCGTAAAGGACAACTGCTGCTGGTCCCCGCCGTAAAATCTCCCCCCGCTGGTGTAAACCGCGTTCCTCCAGCTGTAATTATAGGTGCCGAACTGGTCCAGCAATCCATCCCCATTCACATCCTTTGTTATCTTCCTGCATATTTCATACATATCATCCCATGTCCAGTCCTCCCCCGGCACCTCAATCTGTTCCCTGGCCAAAAGGGATTTGTTGACAAATAAAAGGACCGGAACCGTTTCATAGGGAAGGGCGCACTGGTGTCCATCGTATTTTCCCGCGTCAAGGGCTGTGGTGAAAAAGTCACTGCGGTCAAACCCGTCATCATGCTCAATGAGTTCGTCCAGGTTTTTCATGACCCCCAAAGATGAATACAGGTTGAAATCCGTATCCGGCACCATAAACACATCCGGCATCTTTCCCTCCAACAGCTTTCTGGCGCACCACTCCGAGTAGTCCTCCTTGCTGATTCCGCTGTAATAGTGAATCTTCACCCCGGGATGCTCCTCCTCAAACCTTGCAATCGCCTTGTCCATGATGACAAAGCTGCTGGCACTGGCAACGTCCCAGTTGCTTCCCGTAAACATGCCGAATTCCAGGACTATCTCCTTATCATGATACATGTATATACATCCCGCCAGACCAAAAAGGAGGACCAGGGCTGTTCCCAGCCCCAGCGTCCATTTCCATCCCTTCATCCCAATCTCACCCTTCCTTCTGCCTCTCTCCTGCCTCTGTTCTGCTTCTGCCTGCCGCTCCGCTTCTGCCTGCTGTCCTGCTTCTGCCTGCTGTCCTGCTTCTGCCTGCTGTCCTGCTTCTGCCTGCTGTCCCGGCCAGACTTCAGGTGCCCAGGCGTTTCCTTACATTTGTCTGGACAGCCCAGATTGCCAGCTGGGTGCGGTCCCGCAAATCCAGCTTGTTCAGTATGGTGCTGAGATAATTGCGCACCGTCCCTTCAGACAGCTTAAGGGTTTCCGCTATCTCCCTGTTGCTGGCCCCCTTTTCCACCTGGGCTATGATTTTCCACTCTGTCTTTGTAAGCTCGTCCACATTCTTATCACCCACAAGTATGGTATAGTCCGCCTGGGCCATCTGTGAAAACAGCCTCAGCACCTTGGCTGCAATGTCCGGGTTAATCATGGCCCATCCATTGTATACCGTGGTAATGGCATTGGCCAGTTCATCCATGGACACGCCCTTTAACAGATACCCGCTGGCCCCGTATTTCAGGGCATTGTAGACATACTCGTCATCGTCAAAGGTGGTGAGTATAATAATCTTAATCTGAGGATAATTTTCCTTTATGATTTTCGTGCACTGCACCCCGTCCAGCTTGGGCATCCGGATGTCCATCAGTATGACATCCGGCTTGTTCTTCCTTACGCAGCGGATAACCTCCTGGCCGTTGGACGCCACATCTGTAACCATTATGTCGGACCTGCTGTTGAGCACAATCTGCAGGCTCTGGCGAATCAGCTCCTGGTCGTCCGCAATCAATACTTTAATCATAAGTCTCCCCCCATCGGATTGGTATCCTTGCATTTACAGTAAAACCGCCGCTGCCGTCAAATGTCACAACACCGCTCAGCATCTTAATCCTCTCCTTCATGTGCTTTGTTCCGAATCCGCTCTTTATTTCCCTGCACCCGATGCCGTTGTCCTTGATTTGCAGAAGGATGTCCGTATCCTCCTTCTTTATGGTAATCCATATCTGGCTGGCATGGCCGTGGCGCAGGGCATTGGTGATTCCCTCCTGGATGACCCGGTAAATGGCGTTTTCCTCGTCCTCGTCAAATTTCAGGTTCTTCACCTGGCAGTCAAAGTACACCCTGGCGCCGGACACAGCGTTCATGTCCGATACCATCTTGCTGATGGCGTATTCCAGGCTGAACCGCTCCAGGGCATCGGGGCGCAGCTGGCTGACAGAGCGCCGTATTTCCTTGATGCCGTCCCTTGTGACCTTGGAAATAAGCTCCAGCTGCTCCTTTGTCTGCCGGGGCGACGTGCCTATGGTGGCCAGGCAGGCGTCTATGCCCGCGGCAATGCCGGTCAGGGTGTGGCCCAGGGTATCATGGATTTCCCTGGCCAGACGGTTTCTCTCCCTTGTCTCCGCCATTTTTTCCGCCATCACGGAGTACTCTTTAAGCTGTTCATTCACTTCCTGAAGCTGCTCGTTAAGGGCATGTATCTCGTCCAGGTTTCCCTGCTGCTGGTTGATGATATTCACACAGTATACCACAAACATGATTACATTCAGGGATATCAGGATATTGTAGCTGCTGAGCAGGTACTGCTGGGCGGAGGCATTGTAAAATGCAATGTAATCCTGTATGGAATACAGGCGGTAGGAAATGGAAAGCAGTTCGTAATCAGCCAGGATAAAGCTGCCGATAGCCACCGCCGCCAGGAAATACCTGGATTTCCCGTTTTTGGCATAGAGAATGACATTGGAAAATACCAGCAGCAGGATACCGTTATAATTAAAATTCAAAAGTATAATAATGGCAAAACAAATGGCAAAATCAGCCACAAGGCTGAACAGAATCACCTTACTGTTGTCCGGGAACAGCCGGTCCCGCACAAACATACTGCCTGCCAGCAGAGCCAGAAGAAGGGCGCAGAGCCAGATGTTCCGGCAGGGATACCAGACAATGGCCTGGATGCCGCTTAAAAACTCCCTGGCCACATAGCTGCGCCGTATGTTTTCAATTGTGGCATATATAAATATGCTGAGTCCCATTACGGATATCACATTAAGCGCCAGGATTCCCAGCTGCAGGATGCGTACCCGCCTGTTATCCATATTCGTATCCATATCCTCACTGCCACCCGTCTATTTCAAATTCATGGAGATTGTCCCTGGTAATCATGGTGCTGGGCAGGCTTATGTATTTCTCCACCGTCTCCCCGTCCAGATAACGGTAAGCAGTCTCAGCCGCCTTCCTGCCTATGGACCTGGGACTCTGGGCACTGGTTCCTGTCACATACCCCACATCCAGGATTGCCTTAAAATCCGGAGAGCCGTCGATTCCATATATCAGGACCCCCTCCTCCTTCCTGGCCTGCTGCAGGGCTGCCAGGGCTCCCAGGGCCGTGGGGTCATTGCCTCCCAATATTACGTCAAAATCAATGTCCCGGCGCAGAAGGTCAGCCATCACATGGGATGACACCTCAATCTCTCCTGCCGCTGCCTCCCTGTATACCACCTGGTAGTTGTCATTGCCCTCTATGGTGTCCAAAAAGCCCTGTTCCCGGTTAGTAATGGAGGTCTGTATGGGATTGTCCAGTATCACGATTTTCGCCTTGTCCTTGCGCTTCATCATATCCAGGGCGCAGAGCTGGCCTGCCTGGTAGTTATCCGTCTCTATAATGGAAATCACGGAATCCCTGTCCTTCACCACCGTATCCACGTTGATAATGCCCACCCCCGCCTCCTTGCAGGCATCCAGGGCAGGCTGCACCTTTTCCCAATCCACAGGATTCAAAAACAGCATCTGGATACCCTCGTCTATCATCTCCTGAATCTGCTGGTTCTGCTTTTCCTGGTCCTGAAGGGGGTCCCTGGTAAGAAGGATATCGCCGTTGGCTTCCACCACTTCTTCTATCCCCTGGTTGAGGACATCAAAATATGGATTATTCCTGGTCATATAGGTTGCCCCGAACAGCCTGGCCTCATGCTGGCGCCCGCTTCCGTCCGGGCGGCCGCAGCCCTCCACCAGGAGCATGATGCCCGCTGTCAGGATTAACAAACCTGTTCCTATCTTCATCTGCTTCCCGCCTCCCTGTCTCTGACTTCATTTCCCGGATGCCTGGTCATATCCCCGGCTGCCCGGTCACGCTCCCGGTCCGGTCCTTTCCCATTATACCGCAAACATGCGTATCTGTAATATCTCATGGTAACTTTTTGAAAAACTTTGACTTCGACAAAAAGCGCCCCACTGCCGTGAAACGCTTTTGCCGCAAACCAGGCTTTATTCCGCCTTTTTGTTTCTCAGGTAATCCACAAAAACAGCCAGGAGGATAACGGTTCCCTTTACAACGTACTGCCAGAAGGAATTCACATTCAGCAGGTTCAGGCCGTTGTTCAGAACGCCGATAATCAGGCCGCCGATGATGGTTCCTCCGATTTTACCGGAGCCGCCTGCCATGGAGGTTCCGCCCACCACAACAGCTGCAATGGCGTCCATCTCGGCTCCGTCGCCAGCCGTGGGCTGGCCGGAATACATACGGGATGCCAGGACCACGCCCGCAAGTCCTGCCATGATTCCCGAATAGGTATGTACCAGGAATTTTACCCTGGCCGTACTGATGCCTGAGAACCTGGCTGCCTGGGAGTTTCCGCCCACCGCGTAGATATGGCGTCCCAGCTTTGTTTTATTCATGATGATAGCCGTGATAATAAGCACTGCTGCCAGAAGTATGACCGGCGTGGGAACGCCGCCCACATACCCGGCGCCTAAGAACTGCCACTCCTTTGTGACCACCCGCACCGGAGAGCCGCCCGTATACACATAGGCCAGCCCCTTTGCCACATTCATGGTGGCCAGGGTCACGATAAAGGGCGGTATGGTTGTCCTTGATATGACAACGCCGTTAAACATACCCACCGCCATGCCCACCAGCACGCCGCACAGCACGCCCGCTGCTATGGGAAGGCCGTAACGGGACACGCAGCCCGCTGCAAAGCAGCCCGAAAGGGCGATAATGGAACCCACGGACAAATCAATGCCGCCCAGGATGATAACCATGGTCATGCCGCAGGCCAGGAACAGGTTGGACGATATCTGACGCAATACGTTGAATATATTTTTCTGGGTCAGGAAGGAGCCGCTGGTCTTTGGGAACACGGATAAGAAAATACACAAAATAAGCAGGGCCCCGATAATGCCGATATTATCCTTAAAATATTGTTTTACATTTTTCTGCAATCTGGTTGTCATTTGACTTTCCCCCTTTTCTTACTTTGCCGCCAGCTTCATGATTTGTTCCTGGGTGACGCACTCCTCATGGCTGAAGCATCCGGTAATCCGGCCATCGCACATGACATAGACCCGGTCGCTCATGTTGAGGATTTCAGGCAGTTCGGATGATATCATGATGATGGACATACCCTTTTTCACCAGCTCGTTCATGATTCCGTATATCTCAGATTTCGCGCCCACGTCCACGCCCCTGGTGGGCTCGTCCAGAATCAGTATCTTAGGGGAGGTGGCCAGCCATCTTCCAATCATTACCTTCTGCTGGTTGCCGCCGGACAGATTCCCGATAAGCTGTTCCTGGGACGGGGTCTTGGTATCCATCATCTCAATATACTGCCGGGTAATCTCCTCCTCCTTGTCCGCATCCACCCAGATGCCCTTTATAAAGCGTTTCAGCACCTCGATGGTGGAGTTAAACCGGACGCTCTGCACCTTATACAGTCCCTCCTGCTTCCGGTCCTCAGGCACCAGTGCAATACCGTATTTCATGGCGTCAATAGGGGATTTGATGGACGCCGGCCTCCCATCCACGCTGATACTCCCCGTATAACCGGGCGTCAGTCCGAAGATACACTTCATTGTCTCGCTTCTTCCAGCGCCAACCAGCCCCGCAAAACCAATGATTTCCCCCTCATGCAGTTCAAAGCTGGCCCCTTTGACCATCTTTCCGTCTGCAATATTCTCACATTTCAGTACCACCCTGCCTGGCTCCATGTAATCCCTGGTGTAATACTTGGTCAGCTCCCTGCCCACCATCATGGCGATAAGATGGTCCCTTGTGGTATCCTTTACCACCTCAGTGCCCACGTAAGTTCCGTCCCTCAGCACGGTCACCCGGTCGCATATCTGCTCCAGTTCGTCCATCTTATGGGATATATAGATGATTCCAACGCCTTTCTTTGTCAGCTCCCGCATGGTGCTGAACAGAAATTCCACTTCCTTGTCCGATATGGATGAGGTGGGCTCATCCATTACCAGTATCCTGGAATGATAGGAGATGGCCTTTACGATTTCCACCATCTGCTGCTGGGCAATGGTAAGGTCCTTAACCAGCGTCCCCGCTTCAATGCCCATATGATATGCATCCAGAAGCTCCTGGGCTTCCTTCTCCATGGTGTCGTGGCTGACCCAAAGCCCTTTTGACGGCTCCCTGCCAAGAAAAATATTTTCCGCCACAGTCATGTGAGGCACCAGTACCAATTCCTGGTGGATAATGGAAATTCCGTTGCTATGGGATGCATTTACCCCATCAATGGCTGCTTTTTTTCCGTCAATGAAAATTTCACCCTGTTCCGCAATGTAAATACCGCCCAGGACCTTAATCAGTGTGGATTTACCTGCCCCGTTTTCACCAAGCAATGCGTGGACCTCACCGGCCCTCAGTTCCAGGTCCACCCCCTGAAGCGCCTTGACGCCCGGAAATGATTTGTGGATGTTCTTCATTTGAAGCAGAACTGTTTCACTCATAATCTCACCTGCCTGTTCTTCTATTCATATGGTTCGTGACAGAGTTTCCTGCCGTACGCTGCTGTTTTGGCCTGTCAGTTAAAAAGTGCCTGGCCCCCGAAGGGGCCCAGCACTTTTCAGACTACTCTCTTACTGCCATCCATCTGTGCCATACTTATCTACATTTTCTGATGTAATAAGGAAGGTTTCTACCGGATATCTTGATTCTACCTTGTCGCCATTTAAGTATGTATACATGATATTTACTGCAGACTGTGCAATCTTAACAGGAGACTGGGCGCCGCTTCCCTCAATCAGGGATTCTCCGGAAGCCATCTCTGCCTTGATGTCAGGAGAGCCGTCCACGCCGTAAATCATGCAGTCTGTAAGACCGGCTGCATTGGCTGCTGCCAGCGCTCCCAGTGCAGTTGGGTCGTTGCCGCCGAAGATGGCAACCACGTCGCCGTGCGCCTGCAGCAGGTCTTCTGCAATGCCCATGGAAACCTCCAGGTTGCCTTTTGCATCCTGCTGTGCAACAATATTAAAGCCTTTTCCTTCAATTGCATCTAAAAATCCGTTGGTCCTGTCCGTAACGGAATTCATGGTAGGAGAATCCAGTACAATAATATCCCCGCCCTCCGGGCATTTCTTTACAAGGTCCTCGCCGCAGACCTTGCCTGCATTATAGTTATCGGAGCCGGTGTAGGAAATCAGGTAGGACATATCCGCTACCTCTGTGTCAAAGCCCACAATGGGGATTCCTGCTTCCTTAAGCTGGTCAAGGGCCGGAAGGATTCCCTCTGCCTCTGCCGGATTCATGAACATGGCGTCAATGTTCTGGGAAATCAGGTCCTCTACCTGGGTAATCTGAAGGGTAACGTCATTGGCCGGGTCTACTGCAATCAGCTCGTCCCCGTTGGCCTCAACCATCTCCCTCATCCTCTTCTCAATGGTGACAAAGAACGGGTTGGTTCCGTCCATGCAGGTATAGCCGAATTTATAATGCTTGTCCGGGTCCTTCTTCTTTACATCGGCAGATGCCATATCCGTCACTGCCGGCGCCGCAGCTGCCTCTGTCTCTTCCTTGCTCTCCCCTGCTTTTTCAGGCTCAGCGGCCGCCTCCCTGGCCTCCTCTGTGGTCTGTGCCTGTGCGGCCGCCTCTGTGGCGGCTGCCGTTGTCTGGGAGTCCCCGCTGCTGCATCCTGCCAGTGCAGAACCTGCCATTGCTGCGCACATCATCACTGCCAACAGCTTCTTAGTACTTTTTTTCATAAGTTGCCTCCTTCTGCAAAATGTTTTGTTGTTTTTGCCGTAATCAAATCTTATCACGCTTTTCTTTTTAACACATGTGCACAATGTAATCATTTTTACATGACATTTGTCATATATTTTCCCATCACTTTTACTTTTTCAGATTCCATTGACGCAAATTTTCATCGTTTTGCACAACTGCCCGCCCCGGGGTACTCATTGCACAGAAGGCGGTAAGGCGGCTCATCTTCCTCTATGACTGGAAAACGGCCTGCCGGCAAATAGAAACGGTTGTCCCGGTTATCGTCATTGCACATGGATACCTCCCCCAGCAGCACGGGTCCTGTTCCCGGCTCCAGGCGGAAGTCATGATACAAAAAAGGCTGGATGGTAATGCTCTCCCCGGGGCGCAGCCGTATCTGCGTGCCTGCCGGTACCGTATATTCCCGTCCGTCGCTGTGTATCAGGACATCCGTATCTGCCAGACCTTCTTCTTTATCGGCATTGTATACGCCTATGAGTACATTGCCGCCGCCCCGGTTGATGATATCCTCCATCTTATTCCAGTGAAAGTGCATGGCGGCAGACTGTCCTTCCTTCATGTACAGCAGCTTTTCCGCATATGGTTTTGTATACTTATCCATGGACACATTGCCGTTTCTCAGCGTGATAAGGGAGAACCCCACTTTGTCAAAATCCCCCATTCCAAAATCCGTGATATCCCATCCCAGCATGTTATCCCTGACTTCATCATACTCATGTCCTTTTTCCTTCCATTCTTCTGGCGTAAAACAGCAGAATGGGGGAAGTTTAAAGGAACATCTGCCAACCATCTGCTCCATGTCCTTAAGGGCCCTGTTAATTTCCGAACGTTTCATGTTTTTCCTCCTTTTCCGTCTCATTCCAGATGGGAAAATACCCTGATTGTGTGAAGCACATCCTCCTTCATGGCCTGGATTCCCCACCGCGTCACATCGTGGAAAAATACATGTTCCCCGGCTGTCCTGCATTTCTCCTTTACATACATGCCCCCTGCCTTGGCCAGGTATGTGTAGTAATTGATTTTCCTGACGCCGTTGGCAATACATTTCTTAAAGTCCCTGTCGCTGACCCCGGAGCCGCCGTGCATCACAATGGGAATGCCGATGCTTTCCCGAATCCTGTGTATCCTGTCAAAATCCAGCCTGGGCGCGGTCAGATATAGGCCGTGCACCGTGCCGAAGGAGCAGGCCAGGGCATCTATCCCGGTGAGGGCGGTAAAAGCCCGGGCCTGTTCCGGGTCCGTGTAGCAGCCTTCCACCGCCTCTGCCTGCTCTCCTTCCCCCACACTGGAGAACTCCTGCCTTCCCATGGCGCCAATCTCAGCCTCCACGGAGGCCCCCCGGTTTCCGGCCATTTCCACGGCAATCTTTGTGTTTGCCGCATTTTCCTCAAAGGGCAGGACGGAACCGTCGTACATCACTGAGGTGAATCCCATTTCCAGCGCCTCCTCCAGGATTTCCAGCTTATCGCCGTGGTCCAGATGGACACATACAGGCACGGAAGATTTTTCCGCCATCATCACCATTACAGGGCCGATGACCTTAAGGGGGATAATGGACTCATGAACCGGAGCAAACTGCAGGATAACCGGCTGCCCCAGTTCCTCAGCCGCACCCAATACAGCCTGGATGCCCTCCAGGGACGTAATGTTGAAGGCGCCCACCGCTATTTTTTTTGCATCTGCCAAATTTAAAATTGCTTTCATTGAAACTAACATGTTTATAATCTCCTTTCTTATGGCCGGATAGCCTTCTGCTTTTCCCATCCTGCCTTTATCTTCTGCCGCAGCTCATCAAAGGACAGAAGGCCGCTGAGGGCATCGTATGCCGTGACGCAGGATGCGCCTGTGGCAGCTGCCAGCCGGACGCATTCAAGCGGCGCGCAGCCGTCCAGCATGGCCTTTATAAAGGCAGCGATGCTGGTATCGCCTGCCCCTGTGCCGGACAGAACGCAGTCCGGCACATAGCTGTCCTCAAAATGGCTCACATCTTCCCAGCCCGCAAAATCCGGCAGACACTCCTTCCACACCGGTCCAGGAGCTGTCTTAAGGTACATGCCCGCTGCCCCGCATTTCAGAAGGACGCATCTGGCCCCCATGGACAGAGCCCTGGATGCCAGCGGCTCCACGTCCTCCTTCAGCGACAATATTCCTGTGACATCCTCTCCCCCTGCCCTCTCCTGCCATCTGCAGTACATGGGGCGGTCCAGCATGTATCCCAGTTCCTCAATACTGGGCACAAAGAAATCCACATAGGGCAGAACCCGTTCCAGTATGGTTTCCCAGTCCTTGCCCGCTGCTTCTGAGTCCGGGTCCACTGCAACCAGGTCCAGGGACGTGGTAAGCCCCATGGATTTTATCTTTTTGTAGAGCCTTACCAGTTCCTCCCCGTCATCCTGGTAAAACCTGCGCATGATTGGCGGATAACCAAAATGAAAGTGGACTGCCTCCCCTGCTTTCTGAAGGTCCACGTCCTCATAGCCAAAGGTATCATTGCAGCCCGGGTCATG
This sequence comes from Clostridium sp. 1001283B150225_161107_B6, assembly GCF_015556325.1. NCBI lineage: Bacteria > Bacillati > Bacillota > Clostridia > Eubacteriales > Clostridiaceae > Clostridium > Clostridium sp. 1001283B150225_161107_B6. Next base: position 171,637 of record NZ_JADNMD010000005.1, read on the forward strand.
TAGGAAAAAGCGGTCCAGTCCCCTGGGCGCCAGCACTATGGTATAGGATGTGTTCTCTCCCGGAACCTGGGTGATGCAGGTTTCACAGCCATGGGCCCTTATCATGTCCTGCAGCGCGTTTCCAAAATAATCATCCCCGATTTTAGCCATCAGAACCACGTCCGCTCCCAGGCGCTTAAGCCCCAGGCCAGTGTTGGAAACAGCGCCGCCCGTGCACATCATGGCTTTTCCCACCTTAAGCAGCTTTCCCGGCTGGAACAGCTCAGACAGCTTCTGTTTTCCGCTGTTTTGGAAAACCGGTGTAATGTCCAGGGAAATATGCCCGGCCACTGCTATTTTTTTATTTTTTTCTCCCATCTTACTTCCCCCTTCCGCCCCCAATCATAGCAGTTTTCAAACATAAATCCAATGGTTTGTGTACAATTATTACATAGGTAATATTCATTATGACATTTGTCATGTACATATTGCACAATGCAAAAAAATATGGCTGCGGCTAATCAGCGGCAGCATAAAAAGGCCCCGGAGGGCCGTTAAAATCACGGCGCCCCCAGGGCCTGGTCAAACAATGATTTAATTGATACGGGCAAATTCCCGTTTTTGCTTGCTGCCGGGCCGTCCACTCCGGCTGACCCGCCATTTATCCGGGCTTTTGCCCTGTCACACGGCTCACGCAATCGCCGCAGCGGTCTGTCCCCTGTCCCCGGACCACTCTATGGCGTCATAGGCCTGGGCAATGTTCAGCATATGGTCACCGATTCGTTCATAATCAGTAAGCATTTCCGAATACAGGATGGAGGACTCCACATTGCAGTTGCCCTCCCGCATACGGTCAATCTGGTTCTGGCGGAACTTGCGGGTTATATCGTCAATCCTCTGTTCAATCTCAGCCACCCTGGACAGCGGTGATTCCGCGTCCCCGGCAGCGGCTGCCATCAATAGCTCCATGCCTTCCCGGCAGGTTCCTTCCATGGTGGCGAATTCCTTCCTAGCATATTCTGAAAACTGAAGTCCTTTTTCCTCTATGGTTTCAGCATATTCCGCCAGGTTCATGGCATGGTCGCCGATTCGCTCAATATTTCCCAGAATGGTATACATCCGGTTCAGGGTGTCAATATCCTTGGGCGTCTGGTCCAATACGAGTATCTTGGAGATTTTCTGGGAAAGTCTCATATTGCTCAAATCAATCTCCTCTTCCCGGTCCGTTATGGCCTGGATTCCCTCTGAGGCCCCGTCCTCCACCGCCTTAAAGCTCTGGGATACATTTTCTGCCGCTGTCGCCAGCATCACCTGAATCTCATCGTGAATCTGGTTAATGGCAATGGTGGAAATACCCAGGTGGTGCTTGGAAGCCATTAGACCCTCAAACCACTGGTCGGCATCCTTAACAGGCACAGCCTTATCCGGAAGGATTGCAATGGCAATCTTCTCCAGAAGCGCGCCAAAGGGCAGAAGAATCAAGGTAGTGCTGATATTAAAAATGGTATGGACATTTGCAATCTGGGCCACCGGATTATCAGGGGTAAGGCCAATCACAAAGTCCGTAAACGGAGTCAGGATGCACAGGGTCACGAACAGGGCTGTGCCAATCACATTGAACATCAGGTGAATCAGCGTGGTGCGCTTTGCATTGCGGCTGGTTCCCACAGAGGCCAGAAGGGCCGTGATGCAGGTACCGATATTCTGTCCGAACAGCACAAACACGGCGCTGTGAAGGTTGATAACACCGCCCATGGCCAGGGCCTGAAGAATACCCACAGACGCGGAGGAGGACTGGATGATGGCCGTGAACACCGCGCCTACCAGGATTCCCAAAAGAGGATTGGAGAACTTGGTCACCATATGGATAAAGGTCTCAGAATCCCTCAGCGGAACCATGGCATCGCTCATCATGCCCATGCCGATGAACAGGACACCGATACCGGCAATGATGCCTCCCACATGCTGTACCTTTTTATTTTTTACGAATATCAGGGACATAACGCCCACAAAGGCAATTAACGGAGCCAGCGCCCCTATGTCCAGGGCAATGAGCTGTCCCGTAATAGTGGTGCCCACATTGGCACCCATGATAATCCATACAGCCTGCTTAAGTGTCATAAGACCTGAGTTAACGAATCCAACGGTCATGACGGTTGTGGCTGAAGACGACTGAATCAGGGCCGTGATTCCGGCGCCCACCAGCACTCCCAGAAAACGGTTTGCCGTAAGGCGTTCCAATATCTGCTTCATACGGTTTCCAGCCACAGCCTCCAGATTGGTACTCATCATCTGCATGCCGTACATGAACAGGGCCAGGCCGCCCAGCAGGCTTAAAACCAATTCTACTCCCATGTGTTTTCTCCTTTTGTCCGAGGAAATAAGCTTTTACTATATTATCATTTAATGGATAATCCGGTGTATTCCCGGCAATTTCCGGTAAAAATGGGCAAAAATAGGGCATAGCCCGCTATCCCAAACCAAAAATTGCAGGTTATGCCTCCTTTATCACACGCTTGCGGCATCCGTCACACAGGGCCTTTCCCATGATATCTATAGCCTCTTTTCCTGATTATTTACCATATCTTTACGACTTCTTTACACATACTCATTATACGGGATATTTCATATGTCGTCAATATCGTTTCCCGCCAGTAATGTAAAGTCTATGTAAATTATGTGTAAAATTTCTCCCGGAGATACATATATTTACAATTAATCTCCGGAACGGAACCGCAGTATTATCCGATTATTGAGTATATTGTTTTTCCATTTTTATGCTGATTTTCCAAAAGCGGGCAGGAACGCCTTAACGGGCGGCCTCATGTTCCCGGCCATAGACCTCAATCTGTGTCAGGGCAGGGAAAGGAGAGGGGTCGTCCGCCTTGATGAGCTGCCCAAAGGTAAGCCATGTAATGCCTTTGCGCTCCAGACTGATGATGTGGGGTTCCACGCTCTTTTCAAGCTCCACTGTCTCAGAGGTTCCGTCTGAAAAGGTAAATGTCACCCTTTCCCACCAGTTGTCATGAGGGAAGTCCGCCCTGGTATAGAGGACAATCCGGTCAAAATCAACGGGACGGCCGAACTCCAGTGTCATTTGGGCATCATCCTGCATATTGATTCCCCATGACTCATAGGGCCATTTTCCGTGGGACAGGTTCGCCGTCACCCCGTCAATGGCGTTGCGGGCCGCAAACACAGCCTCTCCCCTTGTCTCAACATTGGCGTGGGCATGGGGATAAAAGCCCTGGCCCTTGTGCTGGTCCATGACGTTCTTTGCCAGGTTGCGGTAGGAGCTAATCTCATAGTCCAAGGCATAGCGCACTGTCAGATAGTGGCGCTCCCCTGTAAATGACTTAGGGTTATAGGATGTCTTGCCCTCTGCGAAGGGAACCTCATAGACCAGCTCATCTCCGGCCGCGTAAATGAATGACTCGTCCATGGTATCATCCACACGCATGATATAGAAACAGTTCTTTTCCGGCAGGGAGAATATAATCCTGTCTCCCTCCCCGTATTCGCCCTTCCACGCCAGGACAGCCTGTTCTTTTCCTGCGGCCTCTGCCTTCACCGCACCGTTTTTATCCTTTACTGTAATCTGCATTCCCATGTATATCGCACACTCCTTTTATATCGATTTTTCAGATTCTTTCATTCTACCATGGAGCGCCGTGGAATACCATATACAAAAAAGTTTAAATGATATAAAATTTTAAGCTGAATTTTAAGCTTTGCCGAATATTCTATTATTTACAAAATTTTTACTTTTTATTCATCCGGGCAGCTGTTTCTGATGTTATAATAGAAAAAATAATGAATGAAGGGGATGATTGGATGAATTGGAATGAAACACTGAGAAACAACGTAACCCGCGCCGAGGAACTGAGAACGTATATGAGGCTTAGCAGCCAGGAGGAGGAACACATGACCCGAATCCTGGAACTCTTTCCCATGACAGTCCCAAGATACTATCTGTCCCTCATTGACTGGAACAATCCGGAACAGGACCCAGTGTTCAGGATGTCCATTCCCTCCATTCGTGAAACCGACCTGTCCGGGGACTTTGATACCAGCGGGGAAGCGGACAACACCGTGCTTCCCGGCCTGCAGCACAAATATATGCAGACAGCGCTTATCCTGTCCACCCACCGGTGCGCCATGTATTGCAGGCATTGTTTCCGCAAACGGCTGGTGGGAATATCCGATGACGAGACAGCCGGAAACGTGGATGAGATGGGTGCCTACATCGGTTCTCACCCGGAAATCACCAATGTGCTCATTTCCGGCGGGGATTCCTTTCTGAACAGCAACCAAACCATACGCCGGTATCTGGAGGTGTTCAGCTCCATCAGCCATCTGGACTTAATCCGTTTCGGCACCCGCACTCCTGTGGTGCTTCCCATGCGGATTTACGATGACCCGGAACTTCTGGATATTCTGGCCTCCTATGCAAAAATCAAGCAAATCTATGTGGTGACCCAGTTTAACCATTCAAATGAGCTGACTCCCGAGGCAGTAAAAGCCGTCCGGTGCCTGAATGAGGCAGGCGTCATAGTAAAAAACCAGACCGTACTTTTAAAAGGAATCAATGACAACGTGCGGATACTTGGAAACCTTCTAAAGGACCTGACAAGATACGGCGTCATTCCCTATTACATTTTCCAGTGCCGTCCCGTATCCGGTGTAAAGGGCCAGTTCCAGGTTCCCCTGGCAGAAGGCTGCCGTATTGTGGAGGGGGCTAAGAACATGCAGAACGGACAGGGCAAATGCATCCGCTACGCCATGTCCCATGTCACCGGCAAAATCGAAATCCTGGGTCTTATGGAGGATGGAAAAATGCTTTTTAAATATCATCAGGCAAAATACGAAAAAGACCGGGGACGTATTTTCAGCAAGGAGCTGGCGCCGGGGCAGGCCTGGCTGTAAGGCAGAGCCGGGCCGCGGGGCGGTAGCTGGGACGCGGGCGAAAGTTGAGCCACGGGCGAAAGCTGGGCCACGGGCGAAAGCTGGGCCGCGGGCGGTAGCTGAGCTATGGGCAGACAATATCGAAGCCGCAGGACATATCCCGATATGGGGGTGTCCTGCGGCTTTTCTTGTGCCATGGTTTTTATGCCATAGGCTGCTTATGTATTTACATCAATGACAGATACAGGTTCTTAATGTCTTCAAAGGACGGGTCCTTTGGATTGCCCGGACGGCAGGCGTCATCCATTGCGGACTGTGACAGGAAATCCACATCCTCAGGCTTTACGATTTCCTTTAAGTCAGCCGGGATACCTACATCAGAGGACAGCTTCTTCACTGCGTCCACTGCTGCCTTGCGGTATTCATCCTCAGTCATGTTCTCAACGCCTTCTACGCCCATGGCAATGGCAATGTCTTTAAACTTGGTGCCGGTGCAGGGTGCATTGTATTCCATAACCGTTGGCAGGATGATGGCATTGGCAACGCCGTGAGGGGTATCATATAAAGCGCCCAGTCCGTGAGCCATGGAGTGCACAATTCCCAGACCGCAGTTGGAGAATCCCATGCCGGTCAGATACTGGCCCAGAGCCATGCCTTCCCTGCCCTCAGGCTTATTCTCCACCGCATCTCTCAGGCTGCGGGCAATGACTTCAATGGCTTTTAAGTTAAACATGTCAGTCATCTCCCAGGCCCCCTTCGTGGTATAGCCCTCAATTGCATGGGTAAGGGCATCCATACCGGTGGCGGCTGTCAGTCCCTTTGGCATGGAGGACATCATTTCCGGGTCAACCACTGCCACAACCGGGATGTCATGGGTATCCACACATACGAATTTGCGCTTTTTCTCCACATCCGTGATTACGTAGTTAATAGTAACTTCCGCCGCGGTGCCTGCCGTAGTGGGAACTGCAATAATCGGCACGGATGGATTCTTGGTGGGAGCAACGCCTTCCAGGCTTCTTACATCCTCAAATTCAGGGTTGGTGATGATGACGCCGATTGCCTTGGATGTATCCATGGAGGAACCTCCGCCAATGGCGATAATATAGTCTGCGCCGGATGCTTTGAAAGCGGCAACGCCGGTCTGCACGTTCTCAATGGTTGGATTTGGTTTGATATTGGAATAAATCTCGTAGGCAAGTCCTGCATCCTCCAGCACCTTTGTCACCTTGCAGGTTACATTGAACTTAATCAGGTCAGGGTCGGAACATACAAATGCTTTCTTAAAACCTCTTGCCTTTGCCTCATTTGCAATCTCCTGGATTGCGCCTGCGCCATGATAGGATGTCTCGTTTAATACGATTCTGTTTGCCATGATTCTCTTCTCCTTTACTTTGACGGTACGCCGCCGGCCCCATTTCATGTGTCGGCGGATTTGCTTGGTTGCTTTTGTTAATATTATAACAACACGGAATTTAAAATAAAAGTGACAAACATCCCTGTCTGTCACTTTCCTTAAAGGTTTGTGCAGTTTCACCATCTGGAATTATGCACAATTACTATTTTACGTCTCTGTTTCAACAGCAGATGTCCATGGATTAAAGAAGCTTCAGTTTCTCAAAAACCTCCGCCAGCTTTGGCGGCATGGCTTCCACCAGCTTATCGGACATTTCCACGGGCGAGTCTTTCATTCCTCCCAAAACCCACTTCACAGTCATGTATACGGAACCCTGGCAGTACATCTCCAGAAGGAACTGAAGCTCCTGGCCCAGGGGCTGGCTGGTCTTCCTGGCAATCAGGTCCGTATAGAACTGCAGAATCAGTTCAAAATCATGTTCCTTCAGCGAGTTCCTGTCATCGGAGCGGAAAGCCTCTGTAAAAAACACCTTTTCATTGAGAATGAACTCAAACTTCTGTGTCAGGCTCTCTCCCACCGTGTGCCCCATGCCAATCTGCTCAAAAGACTGGAGCACCAGCTTATCAAAATACCAGTTTATCAGGTCGTATTTGTCCAGAAAGTTCCGGTAAAAGGTCTGCCGGGTCACACCGCAGCCCTCCACAATGTTCTTGACCGTAATCTTATCCACGGGCGCTGTCTTCATGCACTCCTTGACGGATTCCGCCAGCTTGTATTTTGTTTTCTCCTGCTTTCCTGTTACGGCCATGATATTCCTCCTGAGGCAGGTACTGCATAGTGAGGCCCTGGTACCTGTGTCCTTTTGTAACTATCTCTTCACGCCAGCAGGCAGTGCAGCCATAGTCCTGCTGCACTGCCCGCTGCTTCTATGGACAGTATATCAAATTTTCAGTCCGTCTTCTACCTGTTTTTGAAAATGCTTACCATTGCCTTCCACATCTGTACCAACACGTTCCACATCCGCCTTAAGGGGCTTTCCTTGGTCTTGGCCACTTCCGCGTCCGCGGTCTTGGCCGTGTCATCATCCACACTGATTTCATCGGTGCGCATGACAATCTGAAGTGTCTTAGGCGGTTTATTCCGGTCCGAAGTAAAGGATACCTTGTCTGCAGACGGGTCCATAAACAGGAAACGGTTATCTGTATCAAACTTATCCAGCTCATTGTCAATGGTATCCTTCATGGTGCGTCCTGCCTGGCGCATCACTGTGGTGCTGTCCAGGATGTTCAGGCTCTTATCCAGAAGTTCCATACTGCCGCGCAGACTGTCTCTGGCAGCTGCGTCAAAATCATCACTGCTGTCTTTTAGTGTGTTCTGGATGATGGTCATTGTGCTGATTCCGCTGTTCAGGGCGTCGGTGGTGCGGCGCACCAGTTCCTGGGAATCATCCAGGGCTGTCTGGAGGTCCGGATAATATACATCCAGAGAATCGTTGAGAGCCTTCAAATCCTCAATCAGATAATCCATGTTGTCAACTATCTCTGCACTGTATTTTGCTGAATCAGATGTATCGTCCATCAGATTTGACATCTTCACTGTCAATGATTTGCTCTGGGCTGATAAATCCTTGAGGACCTCTACCTTTTCATACAGGGACTGTTCAATGGTTGCCGCTGCATCCGCCGGATTGGGACTGCTTAACAGCGGGGCGCTCTTTTTCTCTATGGACGCGCCTGCCATCAAACCGGACAAGCCGGACTTTCCTGTATTCTTTGCGGAACCAATGACTGTACCTGCATCCGGGGTACTGCTGCCGGTATTTCCATCTGCAGATGAACCTCCGCTGGTGTTGCTGCCTTCGGCTGTACCTCCGCCGGTGCTTCTGCTCTCGGTGCTCCCGCTTCCGCCGGTACTTCCGCCTTCGGTGCTCCCGCTTCCTCCGGTACTTCCGCCTTCGATGCTCCCGCTTCCGCCGGTACTCCCGCCTTCGGTGCTCCCGCTTCCGCTGGTATTTCCACTTTCGGCTGTGCCTCCGCCGGTACTCCCACCTTCGTTCCCGCTTCCGCCGGTATTTCCGCTTTCGGTGTTTCCGCTTCCTCCGGTACTTCCGCTTTCGGTGTTTCCGCCTCCGCCGGTATTTCCGCTTCCGCCGGTACTCCCGCTTTCGGTGCTCCCGCCTCCGCCGGTACTCCCGCTTTCGGTGCTCCCGCCTCCGCCGGTACTTCCGCTTTCGGTGTTTCCGCCTCCGCCGGTACTTCCGTTTTCGATATTTCCGCTTCCGCCGGTACTCCCGCTTTCAGTCCCGTTTCCGCCGGCACCTCCATCTGGATTATCCTTCCCATCCTCACTGCTGCCGGAATTTCCGCTGCCCTGGTCATTCCCCTGACCATTGTCCTGGCTGCTATTCTGGTCACTTCCCTGGCTGCCGCCTCCGCCGGAGGATGAATGGCTTCCACCGCCGGAAGTTCCATAATCTGCATCATCCATGTCTTCCAGCTCTTCCGCATCCAGTTCCTCATCATAAAGTCTTCTGGCCTTGGCGCTGGAACTCTTATACAGGCTGAGATACGTAAGCAGCGTGTCCTGGGATGCCTGAAGCTGTGTGTCCAGTGCCATAATGGATTCCATGGTCTTCTGAAGCTCCGGCAGGTCGCTGCTGATACCCCCTGCGCTGTTTTCAATGTTCTTAAGTCTGGTCTGCAGCTTTCTCAAGGGGTCCTGCATGTCTCCCAATGTATTGACAATATCATTCATGCTGCTGTGAACCACTTCAGCACAGTCCTTGGCTGTCTGCAGGTGCGGAATCATGGTATCCATCTGCTGTGACACGGATGTAAGCGCTGCCAGTGTCTGGTCATTTCCGGCCAGTATGCTGTCCTTGGAATTGCTCCACTTCTGTCTGGCGTTATCCGCTGAATCCATGCCCTGGCGAACCTGGTTCACACCCTGCCGCATGTTCTCCACAGACTCAGCCATCTGCTCCAGGCTGTCGTAAAGCTCATCTCCCGCATCCTGCCAGGTATCCTTGGCTTCCTTCAGGTCCTTGATATGCTCCAAATCCTCAACCGTTCCCGGCACCATGGCCATAATGACACCTATGGTCTCAAAGCTGTCCGTACCGATGCGCACCGTATAATCCCCATCCTCGCCCGGAAGGGCTGTAAATACCACAGCCGTGGTATCCCCCAGGTTCTGGGTCTGGGAGCCTTCCGCCTCCACACTGTAGCATTTACTCATATCCACAGGCACAGCCACCATGAGCATCATATTGTTGCGGTAATACTCCCTGGCATTGTCATTGGGCTCTGCCTTCACATTGATTTCAATAAGCCCGGAAGCCCCTGCCAGCTTATCGCCGTCTGTGGGTACTCCGTTAAGCTTGTAGGATACGTCAAAATCCCAGGGCAGCACAATCCTGTCTTTATCCACAGCACATTTATAGTAAAATCTTCCTCTCTGGGCCTCCGGAAGCTTCCATGTGACGGTCCCGTTCCCCAGCACCGGTTCAATGCTGTTGGACATGTTAATCACAGCCCCATAGGTACCGTAATCCGTAAACTCGGTCTGTCCATTGAGGCCCACTCCCTTTACCACGTTAATCTTATCTACCCTGCCGTAATAATCCAGGTTCACATACATGGTTTCATCCACGTCAACGGTGGCTTCTGCTCCGTATGCTGGTACGCCGCCGGTGCCGGTGCAAAGCATGACAAAGACCATTCCCGCTGCCATGATTCTCTTATAATTCATTCTCATCGCTTTCCACCTCCGCTGGTTCAAAATCTGTCCGTCTCAACGCAGACGCCTTATTGACTACGGCGCCTAATCCCGCCTTTATCAGTGCCTTCCGCTTTTCATGGCGCCGTTTCAGATGTTTCTGCAGGCGGTCCCACTCATTGCTGGTAATGATACGGTCAAAGAGCACCAGGAGAGCCGGCAGCACGGTCAGCACCAGAATTACGCTGAACAGCGCTCCTCGTCCAATCAGGTGTCCCAGGTCCCCTATGGCCGCTGTGGTTGATATGAAATGTATAATATATCCCGCCAGTATGATGATGGTTCCCGAAGTAAAAATAGAGGGACAGGACAGCATCAGGGCCTGGATACACGCTTCCTTCTTCTCCATGGTTTTCCTGCAGGACACGTAGTTATTGGTCAGCAGTATGGAATAATCCACTGTGGCCCCCAGCTGGATGCTGCTCACTATGATATAACCCATGAACACCATGGTATCCCCTGCCAGATACGGCATGGCCATGTTAAGGAAGATTGCCGCCTCAATAGGCACCATGACAATCATTGGTATGGCAAAGGACCGGAAGCTGAACATGACAACCAGGAACACACCCAGCATGGATAACAAGTTCACCCTGGAGTTATCCGCTGTGATGGTGGTTTTAATATCCTGGGTGGAAGGCGTTTCCCCCACCAGATAGGAATTCTCCGGATAATACCGTTCCAGGATATCCCGGATTTCATCCGCTCCCTTAAATGCCTGTTCACTCTCTGTCTTTGTCCGTATGTAAATGAGCATCCTGCAGTAATCCTTTGTGTGAAGCTCACTGGTAATGGAATAGGGCAGGAAATCCTCCGGTATGCCCTCCGGCAGTGTATTGGACAGGGAGGTCACAGTCTTTACATAGGGAAGGTCCTCTATCTCATCGGACATTTCCCGCTCTGTCACTGCCGAAGTATTGGGATACATGGCCAGCATCATGTTGCTTCGCCCAAATTCCCGGACAATTACCTGGTCGTCCGCATAGACCTGGGTTCCCTCGCTGGCCCCCACAGCACTGTTGCCGTACAGAAAATCATTCATTCCCTGGGCCACATAAGCAGGCGGCGCCAGAATCAGCATAATGATAAGGGATGCGTAGCGCACCCTGTAAACCCATTCGCTGAATTTCCGGAAAGGTGGAAGGAAGGGGCGGTGCCGTGTCTTATCATTCCACTTGGAAAACTTGAGAATCATGGCCGGCATAAAGAACAGCACGGTTATCAGGCTGAACACGATTCCCTTTGCCAGCACCAGACCCATATCGAACCCAATGGTAAACTTCATGGATACCAGTGCCAGGAACCCCACCACGGTGGTCAGGCTGCTGGCAAATATGGAGTTGATGGCAGCGTCAATGGCATTGACCATGGCCTGCTCTTCTGAACAGCCCTTCTGTTTTTCCCTTGAAAATGCATCCAGAAGGAAAATAGAGTAGTCCATGGAGGTTGCCAGCTGCAGCACCATAGCCACATTGTTGGTCAGGAACGAGACTGTCCCAATAAAAATATTCGTGCCCCGGTTTAACAGAATGGCCACTCCCATTACCAGCAGGAAAAGGAAGGGCTCAGACCATGCCGTGGTGCTGATGCACAGAACCACAAATATCATGATGACGGCAACGGTAAGAATGAGATTCATTTCGCTCTCCACATTTTCCGTCAGGGATTTATTCTGAACCGCCATTCCCACATAATATCCCTTATCTCCTGTGATGGCCTTCATCTCGTCAATGGCCTGGGATGTCTTCTTTGCCGTATCCCCCTCATCAAAGGTGATATCCATGACAGCGCAGCCGTCCTTGTAGTAGTCCTCAATGTCCTCCTGGCGTATAAAATCCTCGCCTGAATAGATATTCACCGTGCTGTCGCACCAGAGAATCTGGTCCACACCATCCACTGCTTCCAGCTTATCCTTATACTGCTTTGCCTCATACAGGCTCACATCCTTAATCATAAGCCTGGCAGTGCCCGGATAGCCGAATTCGTCCTCCATCAGGTCCAGCCCGATACAGGACCTGGCTGATGCTGGCAGGTACTCTGTCAGGTCATAATTTACATTTACAAAGAGCATCGCTATCAGTGAAAAGACACACCCTGCCACAAATACGCTCTCAATCCATCCTTTTTTATGTATGATAAATCTGGCCATGCGGAAGGAAAACTTATCCCCTGCCTGCATCTCCTGCCCTTTTACCCTGTGCATCCTGTCCTTTATCCTGCCAAACAGCTTCTGTCCCATATTCCATGCTCCTTATGCCGCCGCCTCATGGCGGCCATGCCCCGCGGCCTTATACTTCCCTCTGCATTCCCGCTGACCGCGTTCCTGCCCCATACGCCCGCCGCTCTGCGCATTCCCCCGCCTACCGCATCAGAATCACCATAAAATACTGTTTCCCGTCCTTCTCCCTGTGAGCCATGCCCAGACGGCGGTAATATTCCATGGAATACTTCCGGTCGTTCTTGGACTGGCGGCGCTTATCCAGCTTTTCTTTTATTTTGTCAAATGCCTCTGATGCATCCCCGCAGTCCCTTACATACAGCTCCAGGCAGGAGGCATTCCTTCTGTAATTAATAAGGGAAAGGTAATCGTTAATAGTCCCCTCTCCGGGAATCCTGTCATCTGCATATCCCCCTTCCATGGCTCCGTCCAGTCTGTGGTCCGCCGCCTTGTTGAGGGCCATATCCATCTGAAAGCCTGCATACCGGTCATAAACACGGTGCATGTCACCGTCATATTCATCTTCGCGGTCAGGGTATTCCTCAAAATATAAATCCTTCTTTTCCTCATTGAGCTGGTCAAATAAATCCTGGGCCATATGGCCGTAGCATCCTGCATCGTAGGCCCCTCCGCCTGTATTCTCCACCCAGCCGGCTGAAACCAGGGCTCCCTGTGCTGAAAACTCATATTTTCCATTATCCAGTATCAGCTCTCCCAGGTTCATGCCTCCGTCTTCATGGAAGTAATACCACTCTCCGTCCACCTCCCGCCAGCCGGCAGCCATGGCCCCGCTCTCGTCCATATAATAGGACCTTCCGTCCGCACTGAGCCACCCCTTATGTAAACTTCCGTCCTGGTCCAGCCAGTACCATTTTCCATCTGCCTGGTTCCAGCCCGGAACAAACGAAGCAGCCCTTGCCTGTGCCTGCTCCTGTGTCTGTTCCTCCGCCAGGGCCGTAACGGTCACGGACCCATCAAGGGCCCACAGAACTCCCGCCATAGCCAGAATCACTGCATATGTTCTATATTTCATGCCCCCTGCCCCCGTTTCTTATATATATATCTATTATACATCTTTTATACCGTTAAACAACTTCTATTTTGTTAATTGACTTTTGTTTATTTATTGACTATAATGGATTATAATAAATTATGGCAAAAATACAATGATTAATTTCCATTATTTTGACGGTTAATCAACAAATTTACCATTTTTGTCCAGAATACAATTGTTAAATATTTGTAAATATGCGCAAACCTATATAAACAAAAGGAGGAACAGATAATGGGCATGGAACCTGTGGACCGCCGGGTACGCAAGACCCGCAGACAGCTTCGCGAATGTCTAATAACATTGCTCAAGGAGAAAAAGGTCCAGGATATCACGGTCCGGGAGCTGACTGACATGGCCGACTTAAACCGTGGGACCTTTTATCTCCATTATAAGGATGTGTTTGACCTTCTGGAAAAAACAGAAGCAGAACTCCAGGAAGATTTCAATCAATTGGTCTGTAAGCACGGAGCTGTGGATTTAAAACAGCGTCCATCCGTCATATTCAATGAAATATATTCCTTAGTATATGATAATGCGGACCTGATTGAGATTCTTCTGGGTGAGAACGGAGACTTGAATTTTCTAAACCGTCTGAAACAGCTTATACGTGAAAAATGCCTGAAGGACTGGATGGAAGTATTCCGCTCCGGCAATGCTGCTGCTTTTGACGCCTTCTTCTCCTTCATCGTATCAGGGTGCATCGGCCTGGTACAGTACTGGCTCCAGACCGGCCTCAAAGAAACGCCGGAACAGATGGCAAAGCTGACAGAACACATCATTACCAAGGGAATTGGTGTCCTGGAAATCGACCCCTACGTATAATGCCGTCTGAACAGTTACCATTTCCTATAGATAATTTCTTAATATATAGTGTCATGTATGGCCATAAACCGGATGAATTTTTCTCCATGTTATGATATGATGGGAAATACATCACAACAGAAAACAGGAGAATACAATGGAAGCACGAATTGAATACAGCCCAAAAGCAATTGTCCGTATCCGCAAAGGGCAGGGACGTTCCCTGAAGGCCGGAGGCGCATGGATTTACGACAATGAGATAGAGAGTATCAGTGGAGCATTTGAAAACGGCGACATGGTGACAGTGGAGGACTTTGACGGATATCCCCTTGGCACCGGCTTCATCAACACCCGGTCCAAGCTGACGGTCCGCATGATGTCCCGCAGGAAGGATACGGTCATTGACAGCGATTTTCTGGAAATGCGGGTACGCAATGCCTGGGATTACAGGAAGGCGGTGACCGACACCTCCAGCTGCCGCGTCATATTCGGAGAGGCCGATTTTTTGCCCGGTATTGTCATAGACAAATTTTCAGATGTGCTGGTGGTGGAATCCCTGGCCCTGGGAATCGACCGCTTGAAGCCGGTCATTGTGGACAAGCTCAGAAAGGTCATGGCAGAGGACGGAGTAAACATCCGGGGCGTATACGAGCGCAGCGACGCCAAGGTCCGGCTGCAGGAGGGAATGGAGCGCCATAAAGGATTCATCGGAGAAGCATTTGACACCAAGGTGGAAATCCAGGAAAATGGGGTCCGGTATATGGTGGATGTGGAGGATGGCCAGAAAACCGGCTTCTTCCTGGACCAGAAGTACAACAGGCTGGCAGTCCAGAATCTCTGCCGCCGCATCAAGCCGGAGCAGGTGCTGGACTGTTTCACCCACACAGGTTCCTTTGCCCTCAACGCCGGTCTGGCGGGGTCCGCTCATGTGCTGGGTGTAGACGCCTCGGAGCTGGCAGTAAACCAGGCCAGGGAAAATGCGGCCCTCAACGGTCTGACGGAGCAGGTTCAGTTTGAGTGTGCCGATGTCTTCGACCTTCTTCCCAGGCTGGAGCAGGAAGGCAATAAATACGACGTGGTTATCCTGGACCCGCCTGCATTTACGAAGTCCAGAAATTCCATTAAAAATGCAGTCAAGGGCTACCGCGAAATCAACCTGAGAGGCATGAAGCTGGTTAAGGACGGCGGCTATCTGGCCACCTGCTCCTGCTCCCACTTCATGGACCCGGAACTGTTTACCAAAACCATACGGGAGGCAGCCGGCAATGTACACAAGCGGCTCAGACAGGTGGAGTACAGGACCCAGGCAGCAGACCATCCCATTTTGTGGGCAGCGGATGAGTCCTATTATTTGAAATTCTATATTTTTCAGGTTTGCGATGAGAAGTAGGTTATAATATGAAAAATCCCTGAATACCGGTTTGATATGAAATATGAGTCATTTCCGGTGTTTCAGGGATTTTTCTTTTATTTTCCATGAACATAAGAACGAAAAAACGGATAAACTATAAGTGAGACAGTAAGATAAAAGACCCATTATTCCATGTTAACAGCTGTATCTTTATCAATGTACATTGATAGAAAGGACCTGACATGATTATACTTATCATATTCCTCATACTGACTGTTCTGTCCATACTGGTCTGCTGCTTTGTGGCAGGCTCAGCACCCTATGACAGGGAGGCTGACGATGAAGCACAGCTGGAATTTCTCCGCAAATACAGGGAGTCCAGAAAATAGGAAAAAAGAAAGCCGCAAATCCCCTGCTATGCACGGCATCTGCCATTCTTCCGCAAATGCCGCACATAGCACACGGTAAAGAATATGATTCCATAAACCGATGCCGCCGGCACAGCAAGACCAATATAAAAGAGACTGGCACCCTCTTTCAGACTGAACAGGTAGGACAGCGGCACCCTGATAAGGAAGGAAGCAGTGATGCCCTGGAACATTACGGCCAGCGACATGCCATGGCCGCTGTCAGGGAACTCGGCCTTGAAACAGGCAAGGAAGCTGTGGCTGTAATCAAAGCCACCTCTGTCATGTTCGGGGTGGAATAGAAACACTTCCGTATAGGGATACCCCGGCATAGGAACCATCTGGAACTGCAAAACACGGCATGCTGTACCCAAGGTACATACTGCCGTGTTTTTTATTTCTCACTTTGTATTTTAAACTGCTTTTCCGCTTTCCTGCCAGACCCGGATTTTCCTGCGGATTCCTCCATGGAACAGACCGGTAACCGGACCCAGGCCAAAGGTGCATACAATGGTGCCTATACCAATCTCCCCTCCCAAGAGAACCGCCAGAACCACACACACTGCATCCAGTGATATCTTGGCGGTTCCCAGCCGCATTCCCTTTTCGTGAAGGGCCACCACCAAAGGCATGACGCCCACACCGATGGCGTAAAGCGCCAGATTACAGGTTCATTCCCGGGCGTCATGGATTTCCATTCTTGTTTCACATGTGGATTTAATGACTATTCCAGCTTTTTTAAGGCGTTTCATAAGGTGTATAATGTGTCGCCGGCGGCATTTAGGAGGATGCATGAAGGGATATTGGGTAAGGTATCCTAGAATCGCTATTAAAACTATTAACGATGCATAAGCAACCAGCCATTAATAATATTCAAACCTTTTTTTATCATATCATCTTTCATAAGTGCTAAAGTACTAAAGTAAATCAGCATACCAATACACGACTGTATTATTATTCCTATAATTCCTGATGAAGTTACAATTCCAACGCCAAATATGGCGATGAACATAAATATACTAACACACAAATATGAAGTTGCCTTCTTTAAATATGGAAATATTGGTATTTCTTTACGAACAAACCATATCTGAATTATGGTCACACTAAGTTCCGCTGCTACTGTAGCAATACTTGCACCCAAGGCATTGTACGTTGGTATAAGTAATAAATTCAATATAAAATTTACTATGGCACCTAAGATTACAGATATGGTGTATGTCTGCTGATGTCTGGTTGGCAGCAGGTATTGTTTTCCAATCACATTACTGATTCCAATAATAACAATGATAGGAGATATAGACGACATCAGCAATATAACTGGTGTATATCCTTCTCCATAGAACCATGGGACAAAGTTACCAGCTACCCCAATAATTCCAAACATTAGAGGGAAACCAAGAAAAAAGACAAATTGAAAGGACTGTTTAATATTTTTTTGTATCTCAGCTGTTTTTCCTTCAACGAAAAGTTTTGACATCTGTGGCAACATCACGATACCAAGAGCAGTTATGAAATAGACGAGAACTTTGATTATCTTAGATGATTGTTCATAGTAGCCAACCTGATTAATATCAGATGCAAATATTCCCAACATTGTCTTATCCAGTACAGTATAAACTTCTGTAGCGATTTGTGGTATAAATAAAGTTAGTAGTGGTATCATATGTTTAAGAGTAACGCATTTATTACACTTAACGTGTGTCAAGTATTTGGGAAGATATGCCCATAAAGAAAGATTACTAATTAAAACAGGAAGAACATAACATAAAGCGTATATACTCACATCTTGATTTGATTGCACAAATAAAAATACAAAAAAAATACTGAGTGACTTGATAATGATATTTCTCATGACCACTTTTTTAAATTCCTGTATTCCTTGAAAAAACCAAGATATATCAAAAGCAGATGCAAAAACCTCTAAAGCTAAAATAAGAAACACTTGTTTGTACTCACCAGTGGAGCAAAATATAGCCAGATATATGATTCCTGCAATAAATACAGTCAGGAATCTAAACGAAATAATTTCTTTGAATACAATTGTACGTTTTTTGATATTGTCTTGAACATAAGCTATTTCTCGCTGCCCATACAGATTACTGCCCAGTGTTCCAAATAGAATAAAATATTTTGCTATTGATTCTGTATAGCCAAAGATTCCAATACCTGTCGCTCCAAGAACGCGTGATACATATGGCATTGTTAGAAGAGGAGCAATGACTGCAAATATCTGATATACTGAATTATAGATATAGTTTTTTACTATATGATTCTTTACACATGTTGATTTATACATAAAATGCAGAACTCCTTTCAAACCACTTCAAATAAGCGCTGTGTATAGATGTGTACTTCTATTTAAAAATCGATACAGCCTGAATCTTTGACAAAAACAAAACTCATAATTATCCATTGTAAAACTGAAGTCAATACAACATTTGTACACATAAAAATCCAAAAAAAGGTCATTACAAATGCTACATTTTTCCACCTTTTTCTTTTGACAGCGCTGATTAAATAGAATAAACAGGGAATAAAAAAAATCAACAGCGCACTTAAGCCTCCCATTGCAATAAAATATGGGATTCCTACTGATAAGCCCTGCTGATAACGTAATTGTTCAATAATCAAATTCCTGTTGCCAAATCCTATCCCCCAGGGAAAACTTTTTATAAACAAAACTAAGCAACCAAAAAGATGGTCTGTTCTGACATTGTACGAACCTGTTGTTGTTTTATCCATAATCATAAATGCAATTGTACCCACCACTATTGCAAAAGCAAATGGAAGTAAAAGTGGCTTAACTGAATTTAATAGCTTGTTGCTGTTCTTTTTCATGATGAAATCCAGCCCTTCAAATAAAAGTACAGCTATTATAGCAGTTGTTGAAAATGTTGTTATAATTGTTATAAATAAAATTATTGTAATAATCCTATTTTCAACGAGATAACATCTTTGAATAATATATGCTGTGCTTAATAAAAAGGCATACATCGGTGCCTCCGTAAAAAAGGCGCAATTTCGTATACCTTTAAAAAAGATAAAATTTATAGTCTGAGGTTCATAATATAAATTGTGATACGAAGTGGCTGTTCTTATCCAATCCCATTCAAACGTTACACTTCCTGCTGAAGAAATAATTTTAAGTACACTGCCAAACAGCCAAAAAAACAAAGAACAACATGCAATCACTACCATAATCCTTATATATTTATTCCAGAATTCAATAATTGCATTCCAAGTTAAAACACCACTTAAAACAAGAAAAACCATGAGTGGCACATAAACCCATGTAAAAGCATAAAAAAAGGTATTCCAATTACCAAGCATATAAACAGACATGCATATTGTATAAAATACACTATAACGAATGAACCTCCGACCTAATTTAGGGGCATATAAAATAGACTCCAGATATATAATTAATATCGCAACTGCCAATAAGCTTAATTTGATGTATGTAAAAACAGACCACAAAAAACCATATCGGAACCATATTGCCCCTGTTGTAGTAATTACCAAAGTAATTAAAATGTACTCTAATATATCAACAAGGCTGATTTTTGCTTTAGTTATATACACTAATCTTGTAAATCCCATTTGATATAGACTCTCCCTTTTTATTTATAATCCCATCCATGCTTTTATCTTTCTCCTGACCTTAAAAGTAAGCCATATACCAATAGGAGAATTTAACCTGGCAGTCCAGCAGGTTAATTTTTGTTGTTTCATCAATTTACCAGATTCAACCTCTTTAATCGCAGTGCAATATGGCTCTTGATGAATCATATTTTTCAATTCTCTCAAGTTTTCTCTTAACGTTTTCCCATTGTTCTTGGAAAAATAATACACACCAAGTTCTGCACTAAATCTTCTGACTATATACATATAAAATGGTTTTTCAAAGACCTTTTTGTCATCCTGTGTATCAATAAAACTTTTAATGCGTTCAAAAATCCTACGACTAATATCTAACGTATCTGCCTTATAAGACTGTGTCAACGAACCATATACAATTCTATAATTATATACTGGTACAGAAACATACGCGACCTTTCTAACTTTATTCAAATAATAAAGTGTGAAAAGATTATCATCATATATACCTCTCACATACGAGTCGAATCGTAAACCATTCTCAACAATAATCTTTCTGCAATACAGTTTATTCCAAGGGCTTCCCAGACCTGTGACATTCTCTTTATCCGCCGGCAGCGGATTATATCCATATCCTATGCAGGCTGCCTGATACTGTTTTATAAAGTCAATATCCTCTGTGACAAATTCTTCTTTAAAAATTCTCTTCAAGTGTTTGGTCCCATTTATTACTGTATAAGCATCTGCAACCACTAAATCAGCCCGGCTTGTTTCATATGCCTTATACAATATCTCACACCCGTCCTTCTCCATCCAGTCATCAGAGTCGATAAACATCAACCATTCACCGATTGCATGTTCAATACCAGTATTCCGAGCCTCAGCTACTCCTGCATTTCTTTTTTTTATTACTTTAATCCGGCTATCCTTATCCTCATACTTTTTATATATTTCTGCACTATTATCCGGTGTTCCATCGTCAACCAAAATAATCTCAATATCCCTAAATGTCTGCGTGATAAGGCTATCTAAACATTGTGCAATATATTTTTCAACATTATATATGGGAACAATAATGCTAATCTTCGGCATCGCTCTTTTCCTCATCTTTCCTTTTTACTTTTATTTTATATCTTACATAATCCATTACACTTGAGTGAAACGAATATTGAGGTAACCAGTCTAGTTCTCTATAAATTCTCTCGCAATTCATGCCTGAATTAAGTTGAATATCTGATGGATTTAAAATAATTTTCGCTCTCTCCATACCCAGTCTCTCCAGACAGAAGTTTACCTCCTGTGCAATTTGCATAATATTTACCTGATAACTATTCCCGAGATTATATTCTCTTTTCCATATTGTATTCTCGCTTTGTACCAGCCTGCATACAGCATTTGCAGCATCTTTTATATCCAAGAAAGAAAATTTCTGATTCCCTCCAATTATCCGAATTGTCTTTTTATATATAGCATCATCAACAAATTTATTTATTATATCATCTGGTACTGTGTCGTTAACTCCAATCAGAGAAGCTAGTCGTATATTGGTATATAAACTATTATCAACCATCCCTTTAGCTGCTTCCATAATTCCGCCTATTAAAATTTCGTTAGCTGCTTTTGCTAACGCATAAAGATATCTTGGGCTCACAGACATTGTTTCATCAGGCAAATTTTCATAATCTTGTCCATAGACAGATTGAGAAGACAAATTAATTACTCTTTTTACCCCATTCTTCATTGCCTCCGAAAACAGGGTTTTTGAAAACCGCAGGCTCTCCACCAGCTTCTTTCCATCTGACTTTCTGCAAAAAGCTGTATGAATCAGGATATCTGTAGATTTTAAGTATTCCGGATTACTGAACACTTCTTTATTAGATAGGCAAATTAGATTAATTCCCGAATATCTATCTAAGGTGGTTTTCTGGTCTGATGTCATAGCTATAACACGATAATCTGTATTTTCTTTTAATTCATGAATTAATGACCATGCAAAATATCCACCTGCGCCTGTTATCATAACTGTTTTCTTACCATCCATGACCTTATTTCCTCTTAAATGTACCTAAATAACTGCATCAACAAAATCGGTTTCTTCAATCCCAGGTAAAATCATGTTCTCGCCTTTATCTGATTCAATATGTATCAACCTCTGGATTTTCAACATAGTCTCCTGCATTGTTTTCGCATTATCTGAAACCCCCAGTACACGGAGCGATATCTGCGCCAATAGCCCTCTCATAGTCTCTGTAATCTCTTCTCCCGGATAATGGGCCAAAACTGCATCTATTACCTGTGGTAAATTAAGAATCTCTTCAATCCCATAAATTTTCTCAATCCTCCCTGGGTTAGTTAAAACAGATACATTGAATGCGTATTTATCGAACTTCGGATTTATCTTGCCCGCGATAATATCCTCCCCCATATGACCAGTCAATGCAAACCTAATCATCATCTCCAAAGGATTATATCCGCATACCTCTTTTAATAGCTTATACTCCAAAGAGCCCGTCAAACGATAACCGATATCATAAACTACACACTCCCCTTTTTCCACCTTACACTGCATAAACATCATTCCGTTTTGAATTCCAACAGAGCACAGCATATCCTTAACATTCTTCTCAATCTCGGAACAATATTTCGGTGTCACAGCGGCAGGGAATGTATAGCCTACAGGAAGCGGAATCACTCCTTCCTGATTTTGTTTAACATGCCTGTTTCCAATTGCTGTCAAATAGTATTTTCCATCTACAAATAGCCAAAAAACCGTAACCTCTTTCCCCTCCACATATCTCTCTACCAAAACTTGACCTGAATGTGAATATACTTCAGCCTTTTTTAATGCGGTACTCAATGCTTCCTTAGATTGGCATATTGATATTCCTTTCGCCCCGCTGCTGTCAGTCGGCTTCACCAACACCGGAAACCTTATCTTATCAGCTAATTCTCCACTCAGAATTTGATTTACATCATATTCTTCGACTGTGGGGACATTGTATTTACGGCATAATTTTTTATATCTGTTTTTATTCGTAAAAATTTCAAACTGCTCTTTAGTTCCATAGGATGGTAATCCCGATTTCTCGCAGATTTCCGCATAATAAGGCAGCATAAAATCATTGAAACCAACTATCACCCCATTAATTTCTTGCTCTTTTATAAGATTTACTATTCCATCCACATCTGTGGTACTTATCATAAAATGTTCATCCGCAATGTTCTTACCCGGCGAATCTTCAACTTTATTATAATCAGCAACAATCGTGTATATCCCCATTGCCTTGGCTTGGCGTATAATCTCACATGAAATTCTCATTCCCCCAAGAATAAGCAGCTTCATTCCTTGAAACTCATTGTCCATCACAACGTTCCTCCCTATTTCATATTACCTGGCAGATAAGCTCAACCATATACTCCATTTCTTCTATTCCATATCGTTGGTCACATGGCAACGGTAATATATTTTTTGCCAGCTGACACTCATATGATTCTTCATCCACATCATTTATTACATTTGGCCATAATACAGGGATATATATTTTATTCTGGATTAAATGGTTCCTTACTTTTTGTGCTTCTTTCAGCATAAGAGGATAGGCAAACGCACCCTCAACTTTATGAATATCCAAGAGATTGAAGTCATGAAGGCGTGAAGCAAGATATGTATAATTTTCTGTCCTAACCATTTTCACCCGTTCATAATCAATGTTCCGAAGTAAATTCTGTGTCAATTTGGACATACACTTGATTGGCTGAGTAGTAAAGATTCGGTTATTCTCAATATATTCATTATAAAATTCAGAGGCAGAACGCTCATACCGGCCTAACAGAAAATGCATGCGTTCAAATGATTCATCGCATTCAATCGGTTCTAATAAGTCACTATCTGTATACAAAAAAGCTCCGTCAGGGACTCCAAAAAACTTGCGACATGTATATATGGAATCGACTCCCTCTATTGGCATATCAAAGTATGCATGAGCATAGTCAACAATAATATGTTTATAGCGCAACGAAAGGCTCTTGACTTGTATCGAATCAATCTGTCCATAATAATTGACGACATATAACCATTCATCATTCTTGAGAATCAGGTCTTTCGGCATTAAACTGTCATTCAAATCATAATAGCGTATATTAACATTATATTTTTTACAGATATTTTTTATTGATTCACATAGAAAGAATGGAAGTGCAATACTAGTAATACCTCTCACCTTAATCAGGTATGCCAGGCAGTTTCTTCCACAATTTAATTTTTTTGCACTTTCGTGTAACATTGTCTTATAACATTGCTCGAATTCAATGTAGCCGCCAATTTCTTTCATTTGTCCAATGCTCCGATTAAGATATTATGTGATTCATAAACTCATATTACGGCATTCTGCAGTTCAGCATCCTCACTGTCAGCACACCACTCCGGATGAACCAATCTATCTTTTTTATTCACGTTATCATATACATCTACATATTCTTGTGGTACATCTTCCATATTTATTGCTTTACCATCCGTGCTATAACCCATAAAGGTTCCCCGAATTGAAACACTTGCCCGAGCATCTGCACATTTTTTATTGAATGCAAATTGCAATAACCTGATTATCTGCCGGCAATCCGTAAGAAAGCTTATATGTTCTACATACCATATGTCATTTTCAAACTGTTCTTGCCACGTCCATACGTGGTCCGTTAATTCTCTAGGCGGACACTCCAAACCAGGCCGTACAGATAGGCGTTGCTTATGCCGTACATTATATCGTTCCGTGTATTCAGGAACTAAAGGTCTCGGACCAATGAAACTCATATCGCCCTTCAGAATATTCCAAAAATTCAACAACTCATCCAACGATGTCTTTCTGATGAGATGACCAAACCTCGTCACTCGGTACATGGGGGGTAATAACTCCCCTCGCTCGTCTACTGTATCACGCATGTTTCTAAATTTTATTATGCTGAATATCCTTCCATTCTTTCCCACTCGTTCCTGTCTAAAAAAAATTGGTAAACCAACATCTAAATATGTACCTATGCCAATCAACAAATTAATTGGCAGTGTAATAAATAATGCAATTATTGATATTACAATATCCAGTAATCTTTTCACATATCGCGTATAAATACTGTTTCGTGGCTCTACCTTTTTACATAACATATTGACTTGGTTTAATCTCTCTTTAGCTAGTCGATTTGCTATTTCCCATCGCATCTGTTTTGTTAACTTTGATTTTTCCATGCCTTTGTCCCTCTCGTATTAAACAAGGAATCGTAAACATATCACCTACACTATCTAACCTTTTATTTTCCCCTTATTTCTACCCAATTGTGGCTGTTATCCATCATTTCAAGCATCTGATTCATACTATCAAACTTCATAATCAGACATCCCAATGTATCATTTGCTCCTGAAAACGCATTAATCTTATCTCCTTTTTTCTTTTTTATATAGTTATCAACAATATTATTTTGTTTTACACTATCCCGTAAAACAATATTATCCAATATTCCTCCATAATTACTGTGGACTGCATAATATGACCAAAATCCATTTTGAATACCTAAGGTTATATGACTCAAATCATCGCCCATTGCTGCCTTAATAGCACATTCTACCAAATCCACTCCTGTAGCATATCGTATGACCTGTGGTATATAGTTCCCCCCATTTCTAGGAGCAACTTCCATAAGATATACATTGAAATCTTTGTCAATGCGTAAATCAAAATTATAAGTGCCTGTCTTCATCCCCAGTAATGTCAACAACCTTTGTATCTCTGAGTGAATCTTTTCCTGAACTCTATCTGGCATATTGTAAGGAAAGCTGGCTGCTATAGGCACAAAGGGGTTAGGTGCATCTAAATCAAAATGGTCGTTGCCAAAACACCGAAATACTAAACGCCCATTTACGGATAAACCATCTCCTGCTATCTGATAACCGTACTTTTCAACAAATTCTTCAACAATAATATACTTTCTTCTAGAATTATTCATTGCATTTTCTAATTTTTCTAAAATTGTCTTATTACTTTCCCCCTTCTTAATATGACTCACCCCTTTGCTTCCTGATGAATCAACCGGTTTTACAATAACAGACCTTCGGAAAATATTACCCATAATATCCTCAAATGCAGCTTTTATTGTCCCGTAGCATTGGGCCTTCGGTGTAAAAAAACCATGAATTGTAAGGAATTCACGAAACTTGTCCTTATTACAAAGAATTTCTACGGATTTATATGGATTTCCTGGTAAACCCAAATTTTCTGACACATATGCAGCCGTAAGCGCTGCAGGTTCTGAAGCATAGGCCACTACACCATCTATATTTTCTTTTTTAGCAATATTCAATATTATTTCTTTATCTGTTGTACTTTTCAAATAGAATTTATCAGCAAAATTTCTACCGGGATTATCTGCTAAATAATCACACAGGACTGTATAATATCCCAATCTCTTTGCTGTCTCAATAGCTACTATCTGTTGTGCCGAGCCACCCAAAAGTAAAATTTTTTTCATTATTAATACACTCCATCATCTTATAATAATGTCGCATATATAATCAACATCCTGCATGGTTAATTCTGCATACATGGGTAATGTCAACACACACTCAGAAGCATGATTAGCCACCGGTACATCCGCAATACCATAATCTTCTTTATAACATCCTGCTTTATTTACAATAGGATAGAAGTATTTTCTGGCAAATATATTTTCTTTCTCTAATTTTGTTTTAATTTCATCCCGTGTTTCTTTATACCCATCAAAAAAAACAGGAAAATACGAGTAGTTCCATTTTAGATTGGAATTTGGAACTATGAATCTCAACCCCTTAATTTCCGACAAACGTTCCATATATCTATTCCAAACCATCTTTCGTTTTGCTATTTCTCCATCAATATGTTCAAGATTACAAATACCCATTACAGCCTCAAATTCATTCATTCTTGCATTTGTTCCTACATATTCAATATCATCCTGACTGGTAAATCCAAAATTTACCAAATGTCTTAATTCCTTAAAAAGTTCCTGATTCCTATAAGCTACAATACCGCCTTCAATCGTATGAAACACTTTTGTTGCATGTGTACTAAACATAGATGCATCACCAAAATTAGCAGAGCCGACACCTTTGTATGTAACACCAAATGCATGAGCTGCATCATATATCACTTTCAGACCATATTTATGCCCAATCTTTTCAATTGCTTCTACATCACATATAAAACCATATACATGTGTGGCAACAATTGCCACCGTATTCTCTGTAACGGCAGCCTCTATAAACTCAGGATTTATCGTGCAATCGGATTCCTTAATATCCACAAATACAGGTTTCAATCCATTACGTACTATAGCATGGATTGTAGAACAGTGTGTAAATGGGGTAGTTATCACTTCTCCTTTCATATGCAAAGCATTTAAAGTTACTTCTAAAGCTAAATGACCATTAGCAAATAGATATATATTGTCTGTCTCAAGATACTTTTTCAAACTCTCTTCAAATTCAACAGAAGCGCTCCCCCTATTGGATAACCATCGACTATCCCACACCGGTTTTAACTTTTCCATATACTCATCAAATTCCGGCATTGATGAACGTGTTACGTTAATTCTTTCGTGTACCATTAATTTTTCCTCCAAATTATATTAAGTTTTTCTATGTTTACACAGAACAGCATTCTTTATCGTTATACAGCCCTGTGTAAACCCAGAATAATATCATTCACATACCATTTTTCAATACAGACCGGGGGCGCGGCCTTCGCCATCTATTACCCCCGGCCAGCATTTAGTTAATGCTGCTACTTATACACCACCGATAACGTCCCAGACCCCGGAACACTTACAGCCACCGTCTTAGTAACCGGGTCCACCTTGACAGCCGGAATCAACTGCCACTGCCCTGTCGCATTGTTATAGAACAATAACTGTACGTTACTGATATTTGCAACCAGATTTGGCACATACAGGGAAACCTCTACAGGACCTGTCTTAACAGCGCCTGTAGCAGCATCCTTTGTAATGATTGCGTGTGTTCCTGTCAAGGCATTAAAGCCCGTCAGGTCCACGCCCTGTACAACCTCATTTAACGGCTTTCCTGCATTGATATCATTAATAGCTGATACCACATCTGAAGGAAGACCTGCGGTTGCTGCCTCACTGTCTGCAAATGCAACAGCAGTATCGCCGATAACAGCCTCTCCCTTGGAATTGGTTGTTACCTGCTGTCCTGTGGTTGTTACTGTGTCTACTGTAACGCCAATTGTGCTGCCGGTTGGGCTTGCACTGGTTGTTGCACCTGTAGTCTTGACGCCAGTAGCTGACACAGTTACTGTGGTGTTGGACTTTGAGCTTGTAGTGCTCTTGTTGCTGCTGGACGAGCCGATGGAACCACTGCCATCGCTTCCGCTGGATGAACTTATGGAACCATTGCTGGACGCACTGCCTGCCGCGAACGCCCATACAGGCTGTGAAGCCAAAGCAACTGCCAGCACTAAAGCTGCTATGCATTTCTTTTTCATATCCTTCACCTCTCCTTTCTCTCCTAAGAGTAGTTATATTCAATAAACAGCATGGTTTCATGCTGGATATTGCATGGTTACACACACTGGCTGCCAGATGCCGCCCATTTTCCTTCCGAACACCGGATACTGCGGCGTTTCATCCCCGCTTACCCAATCTCCCGGTAAAATAATTCCAGCAGTATGGGTATCAGTGCTTCCCGGTCCGCATAAAATTCATCAAACCGAAGGGTTACCACACCTTCCCCGGGAACCGTGTAGAAATCCTCATCCCCCAGTTTTCCCCCCGCCACTGCGTCCATGGCAACTTTCAGATACTGGTCCTTAGTCATATTAGTGACCATGTATTCCTGAATCCTATCAAACAGCCTTACCACCAGGCCGCTGTCCTGAGCCGAATGCTTCTGGACAGCCTGGAAAAACCCTTTTATATACTGTTGCTGCTGGTCCATACGATACAATGCTGAGTGTTCCACATTCGTATCCCGGTAGCGGACAAACACTTCCGCCTGCTTCCCTTTCAGTGTTACAGTTTCCCCCTTTGCCAGAGCTGGGTCCCGTGTTTCCATTCCACCTGTCTCAATGGTTACGGTGACTCCCCCTATTTCATCATTCAGCACAGGGATGACACTGGTATCAGCTGCCATATACCATTCTATCTCTAATCCTCCCATTAATTCTGATACTGCGTCCACCATATATTGACAGCTTTTCTCTCTCCCATCACCATAAGCATAAGCCAGCGTCAGGTGCTGCACATCTTTCCCCAGCTCATTTCCGCTCAAATCAGTAAGCATAATATCAGTCATTGTATCCCGGGGTATCATCAATATCTTTATGGTATTCCTCGCCGTATCCTGGGCTATAAGAAATAACCCGTCCGCCTGTCCGCCAAATCCCGTGGTGGTCTTCTCGGTCATCTCTCCCGACCGGTCCACGCCAATACACAGGATGGCCTTCACATAGCTGTTGCGTCTGTACTGTTTTCCGTCATATTCAACCACGTCCCTGTCAAAGAGACATTCGTCCCATTGCCCGCTGACCTGCCTGTTGTCCTGACTGTTATCCTGACCATTTTCCTGACTGCTTCCCTGACCATTTCCCAGGTCTGCATAATTCCTGGCTGCAATCTCCGCTTCAAGGATTTTCCTGTTCCGGTACAGATTCATCCCCGTCCATATGAAACAAGTCAGTGAAATTGCTGCTGCCCCCACAGCAGCCCTGCACAGTGCCCGCTTATGGTTTCGAAACCAACTCATACCTCTGCCTTCTCGTACCTGTCATATTTACCGTAATGACCGTATTTGGAATATTTCCCGTATTTGCCATAGCGCCCATAGTATTTGCTGTAATATCCGTTGCGTTCCATGCTCACCTTGTTAAGCACAACCCCAAGAATTCGGCATCCGCTTTTTTCCAGCTGCCCCTTAACCCTCTGCTCCAGACGGTAGCTTATGGACCCGCTCTCAACTACCATCACCGCTCCGTCACATTGGCGGGCCACGATTGCCCCATCTATCAGGTTGGCCATAGGAGGCGTGTCAATGATGACATAGTCATACAGCTCCCGCAGCTTGCATATCATATCTCCAAATAAGCTTTCTTCCAAAAGCTCCGCCGGATTGGGCGAATAGGGTCCTGCAAATATAATGCTGAGATTTTCTATATTTGTATCATAAAGAACATGCTCCAGAGACCGCTGTCCGCTTAAGTACTGTGACAGACCGGCCACCTCCCGTTCCAGCTGATAACGGGAAACCAGAACGGATTTGCGGATGTCAGCATCTATCATCACTACTCTCTTTCCAATCTGGGACAGAGAGGATGCCAGGGCAAATGTGATATCACTTTTTCCTTCATCAGGAAGAGAGCTGGTCAGCATAATTGTCTTGATGCCGTTTCCGCAGAACTGTATATTGGTCCTCAATGTCTTGATGGCTTCATTATAGTGATAGTCATCCTTCATCTCCCTGTTTAATGCAACAAACTGTCTCATGACACATGGCCTCCCCTTTTCTTCTTTCTGGATTTCCCTACTGCCGGCTTATTCCTTGATTTAGAGGAAATCATGGCCTCCTTATCCTCAGGCTTTTCCCCCTCCCGTTCCGGTACAGATGCCAGGACAGATAACCCAAGGTACTTTGTAACATCTTCCTCAGTGCGGATTGTATCATTCATAACCACATTCACAGTGATAACGCCGCATACAAGTACGGCTCCCAGCAGACCGCCAATCAAAGCATTCTTTACGTTGCTGGGACTTGATTTGAGTATGGGAACCTCACCCTCTTCAATCAGTTTAGGCGGCACCATCTCCATAATATCCCCAATATAATCAGAGGATGTGGTTGCAATCTTGTCTGCGATTAGCTTTGCCATGGCTGGGTCCGGGTCCTCCACAGAGATGGAAAGGATTCGTGTGTCCTGAGGATTGTCAATGGTGACTTTTTCTACTAAATCTTTATATGTAAGGTCCAGTTCCATATCTTCAATGACCTGGCCCAGAACCCTTCTGCTTGTCACGATGATTTTATAATCCTTGGTCAGCTGGCTTCCTATCTGAAGGTCAGCCAGTGATGTCAGCGTGGTTTCTTTTGAGAGAATATAAACCATTGCAGTGGACTTATACTGCGGGGTAAGTACAAATGCGCTGAATGCGCCTGCCACTCCTCCAAACAATATAATGGTTCCCAATATAAACCATATCTTGCGTCGGAACTCCCCCAGCAATTCCAAGAGGTCTATCTCAATCTCGTTGTCATCATACGTCTTTTCCATGCGTCTTCCTGTTCTCCTGTCTTCTTAATCATGTTATCTTACCGTGCTATCTTTTCAGTATTCGTACTATCTTTTCAGTATTATTTTCTTCGCATTCCCCCGCAGCAGGCTGTGGAGCCTGCGCCCCTCCAGATGTCTGACCAACCATCGAAAGCTCTCCTCAATATCCGGCTTTCTATAGTCCATACGGTGCATATCAGTTCCCAGGCAAAAAATTCTGCCCTCCATAACCTGTCTCCTGCACCAGCGGACCTCTTTATCCCATATACCCTTTCCATTCAGACTGCTAAAATTCATCTGCAGCCTGCAGTCGCATTGTGCCAGTTCCGACAGGTTGGCCCCTTCTCTCAGACATTCATAACGTTCCACATGGGCTATAATTGGTATATATCTGGCCATGGTCAGTTTCCTTATTGCCTGGTACATCTTCTCATAGGGCACCAGGGGGTCAAATTCCACCAGCACATATTGGCTTTCCTCTAAAGTAAGGGCCTTCCCTGTCCTGAGATGGTCCACCAATCCTTCGTGATAATAGGTCTCCTGTCCCAGGCCCGTCATGAAATCCGGCGCGATTTTCTGTGCTTCCTCCTTCATACGTTCCGACAGTTCATACAGATTGGAAGGTAAACCGCGCCTGGAGTAGTGAGGTGTGGCTAATATGTACCGGATTCCCTGCCTGTAGGATTCTTCCAGCATCCTCCTGCTCTCATCCCAATCCCTGGACCCGTCATCAATTCCCGGAAGGATATGTGCATGCATATCAATGATTCCCGTCATATCATCACCCCATTATATTTCCGGTACAGGTTTTTCAGATAGGGCATCATGTCCTCAGCCCATATATATTCAGGCATATAGCTTCCGGAAAACAGTGTGATATACTCCGGATTTCCCTTGATGAATTCATAAAAATCACAGGCAAACTGCTCTGTATCCACCGCATAGCTGCCTCGTTTTTTTATCAGTATTTTCTCAATTCCATATTCCATCAGACTCATTCGAAGACGATAATATACAACCCTTAAATTGTTTTTCGCCGTGCTCTCTTTAATGTTTTCATACAGCAGATACGTCATCTGGGATAAGGAAACACTGCTTCCACGTTTTTCGACCATGATTGCAAGCATCTCTTTTGCTTTGCTGCTGGGAAAATAAACCATTTTACCATTTACATAAACATCAAATCCGTCAAAGGTCTTTATAAATATAGTTGCATTCTCCGTTTCTGCCATCAGCGTTATTTCTCCCGTTATTTCAAGCCGCATACCACTGTTCTTTGTAAGGATATACCACTCAATTGCTTTCAAATTCGTTACAAAACCGTTTCAATATGTAATAAAATGGGATTTTTGTCATTTTATGTATAATTTTCATATATTTTAGCAATCTATAAATTGCATAAAACTAACGCCAGTCTCATGACGTTACCAGACATGCAAGCAGAATTATATGAATCATTTAATAACAAAGGATATATAACATGAACAGGAAACCAGGAATAAAATTCAAAAAACCACATAATCCAAATTATGTGGTTTATCTTAGATGTGTTTAAACCTCAATATGCTTTTCCTTAATTTGTTCCATTCTTGACAGAATCAATCTCCATGCCATCTCCATACATCAGTCTCTCCCCATTTACACAGTCACCCCATACACTGAAATCTAAGTTTCATGTGTTGAATCATCATATCATTATTACCAATTCCTGCCAATCTGAGGGGGGACACAAACCCCGGAAGAATGCATTTATACCGTCATATCATGAAACTGGTCATATGATTTCATTTAATACAACAAAAAAGAGGCATCCATTACGGAACACCTCTTTCTGAA
The DNA here is from genome assembly GCF_015556325.1 of Clostridium sp. 1001283B150225_161107_B6. Taxonomy (NCBI): domain Bacteria; kingdom Bacillati; phylum Bacillota; class Clostridia; order Eubacteriales; family Clostridiaceae; genus Clostridium; species Clostridium sp. 1001283B150225_161107_B6. Next base: position 204,222 of record NZ_JADNMD010000005.1, read on the forward strand.
TACTGGTCAACCACTCTTATTTAAATTTATCCCCCGATTCCCCTTCATCAAAATAATCCCTTATCAAATTCGACAGCGTAACCTCTGCCCAGCTATACTCCGGCATATACTCCCCAACAAAAAAGTTAGACGCCCCCTTGACCTGCCGGACCATATCGTAGCTGTCGCAGACCACTGCTTCCTTATTAATGGCATAGGTTCCCCTGCCCTTTACAACGATTTTCTCAATCCCATATTTCTTCAGGGTCTGCTTCAGTCTATGCCACGCTAAATGGACCGCCTGCTTGGCTGCAGTCTCATCCCGTTCTCCTTCATTTAAAATTTCAGCCAGGTGAGATAATGTTACTTCCTTACCGCTCCAGTCCACAAGTACTGCGAGAAGTTCTTTGGCTTTGCTGCTGGAAAAGTATATCAGCTCACCTTTATAATACAAATCAAACCCACCAAAGGTTTTTACATATACCTTATCCGACGTTATATCAAACATGACTCATGCTCACCTATCATCCCATATTCAAAGAGAATCACCTTCTCTTTGTCTCCTCCGCAACCATCAGGGCCTACCTATATGTTAACATAAATGTCATTGCAAGACCAGTTGTATACATACTAAAATGCAAATAATGCCCCTCCTATTTTACCTAAAATACGTAAATTTTCAACTGGTTTATTTTATTTACTTTTTTAATCCGTTCTTCCAAGGTTTGTAACCCGCCATAGTAAAAAGAAAGGCCCCGTTCAATCCCCGGAGCCTCTCTTTTCACTATGGTCTTTGGTTTCTTATCCTAAAACCCTTATATATCCAGGTGCTGACCGCAGCTTCCTCAGGGCTGCCGCCTTCACCACACCTGCGTTTTAATGCCTTCTTTGCGTTCCGGATACATCCCCCCTTATTTCCCCACTACCTTATACGTCTCCTCCACAATCCGTTCCATGGCGTTAAGGATGTTTTCATATCCCGTGCACCTGCACAGATGTCCGGATATGAGCTTGCGCAGTTCATCGCGGTTATACCGCTTTCCGGTACCTACAATCTCCACCGCTGTCATGATTAATCCCGGCGTACAGAAGCCGCACTGTACGGCTGCTTCCTCGATAAATGCCTTCTGGATGGGACTCAGTTCGCCGTTTGGCCCCTTTAACCCTTCCACGGTCATGATGCTGCGGCCTTCCGCCCACATGGTCAGGTAGATGCAGCTGTCTATGGCCTCTCCGTCCACCAGCACCGTGCAGGCGCCGCACTCTCCTACTTCACAGCCCTTTTTCACGCTGGTCAGCCCCAGACGGTTCCGCAGGGTTTCCAGTAGGGATTCTCTTGGGTCCACTGCCAACTCCACTTCTTTTCCATTAACAGTCATATGCACAATATTAAGCATCCCACTCACCTCCTGCATTGATTACGGCCTGCCTTACGGCACGTCTGCCCAGCTCTTCCACCAGCTGAAGCCGGAACTCCTTGGAAGCCCTCCAGCTGGAACGAGGATTTACTTCCTCCAGAGCACCCTTTCCCACAGCCTGGGCCAGGGCCTCCCCTGTCTCCATTCCCTTTACAGCCTCCTCTGTCTTATGACAGCGGATTGGGGTGGGCGCAGCCACGCCGTATCCCAGACGGATATCCTGGATGTGTTTCTTATCCTCTGACAGCTTCACGCTGACAGCGCATCCCAGGGTGGCAATCTCCATGGCGTTCCTCTTGCCATATTTAATGTAATGTCCGCCGTAGCCCTGGTAGTTCTCTTTCTTTATCCGGATGGCCGTCAGAACTTCGTCATGGTTCCTCACAGTCCTTCCCGGTCCTGTGTACCACTGGCTGATGGGCACCTCCCTGACGCCGTCCGGCCCCTTAAGGACCAAAACCGCGTCCAGACAGCACAGGCTGCTGGCACTGTCGGCGCTGGTCACGCCATTGCACACATTGCCGCCAATGGTCCCGATATTGCGCAGCTGGGGACCGCCTGCCATATCCACTGCATCTCCCAGCATGGGAATGTGCTTCTGTATGATGCTGTTATTGGTTATATGGGAAAATGTGGTGGCCGGGCCAATGACAATGGTTCCGTCCTCCTCCATTCTTATGCCTTCCAGTTCCTTAATTCCGTGAATGCTTACCAGGGAACAGCCTGCCAGCTTTCCTTCCCTGATTTTTATCAGCACATCGCTGCCTCCGGAGATGACCACTGCCTCAGGGTCTTCCACTAGGGCGCGCACCGCATCTTCCACATCTGCTGCCTGATAAAATTTTTCTATATCATACATGCTGTTTCACCGCCCTTTCTATATTAATCCTGCTTCTTTGAAATGCTTCACCATCTTCTGCGGGTCCATGGGCAGACTGTCCACTGCCACGCCTGTAGCGTTCAGCACAGCGTTGCGCACAGCCGGCGCAACCGGTATGGCCGGCGGCTCGCCAAGCGCCTTGTTTCCAAAGGGACCTGTGGGGTCGTCTAACTCTACAAAAAGCGCGTTTAAATCCGGCGTATCCATGGCTGTCGGAAGCTTATAGTCCAGCAGGTTATCGTTTAAGGGTCTTCCCTTTGCATCAAAGAGCAGTTCCTCGCTAAGGCCGTATCCCAGACCCATGCTCATGCCGCCGTGTACCTGGGCGGCTGCCAGCTTGGGGTTAATCAGTTTTCCGCTGTCGTGTACATTGACTATGTTGGTCACCTTCACCTTGCCCAAAGGCATATCCACTTCCACCTCCGCGAAGCAGACTCCGGTGGCAAATGTATTGATTTTGCAATGGCTGGTGGCCTCTGCCGTAATATGTACAGAGCGGTCCAGGCTGTAAAATGCCGTGGTGGCCAGCTCCTCCATGGGAAGCAGCTGCTTTCCGGTCTCCTTATCCACAATGTGGTTATCCTCCACATCCAGAGTATCCTGGGGCATCTTCAGCATATATGCAGCGTAATCCAGTATCTTTTCCTTAAATATAGCGCCTGTTTTTTTCACTGCCATGCCGCTGACATAGGTCTGTCTGGAAGCATAAGCGCCGGTGTCAAAGGGACTTACGTCCGTATCCTGGGTGGACAGAATATTTACCTTGTCCTCCGTAATGCCCGTTACCTCCGCTGCCATCTGGGTGAACACGGTATCAGCGCCCTGGCCGATTTCCGTTGCGCCCATCTGCAGCTGCATGGAGCCGTCCTGGTTCAATATCATGCGGCAGGCCGCTGTTTCCAGGGATATGGGATATACGCCTGTCTTATAACAAAAAATTGCCATTCCGATTCCCTTGCGCACAGTTCCTGTCTGGTTCTCATATTCCTTCCGTTTCTCATCCCAATGGATGAATTCCCGTCCCTTTTCCATGCATTCTGCCAGTCCGTATGTATTGCATTTCACATGGGTGTGAGGGTCTTCGTAACCCGGCCTCATACAGTTCTTCTTTCTGAATTCCAGAGGGTCCATGCCGAGGGCCAGAGCCAGGTCGTCTGCCATGCATTCTGCCGCGAACGCAGCCTGGGGGATTCCATATCCCCTCATGGCGCCTCCTGTGGCCAGGTTGGTGTACACGGTCCAGGCATCGGATTCCAGCACCCTTTCATCCTTGTAAATCTGCTTGAATTCATTGGATGAGTTGGCTACAATGGCATGGGCATGGGATGCATACCCGCCCTGGTTGGAATATGCCTCCAGTTTCCTGGCGACCAGGGTGCCGTCCTTCCTGGCAGCTGCCTTTACCTTGAATTCAATGGCGTGGCGCACTCTGGTGCAGCCCAGGGTTTCTTCCCTGGATATCTCCATCCTTACGCCCCGTCCTCCCACCTGGGTGGTAAGGAATGCATTTAAGGGCTCGTAGAGCACATCCTGCTTGTTGCCGAAGCCTCCGCCGATATAGGGCTTAATGACGCGGATACGGCCCATGGGAAGTCCCAGCGCCTGGCTGATAACACGCCGCACAATATGGGGTATCTGGGTGGAGGTTGTGACAATAATTCTTCCCTTTTCCATATAGGCAAATGAAATGGGCGTCTCTATATGGCAGTGCTGTACGCTCTGGGTCCGGTAGTCCTTCTCTATCTCCACCAGCTCCTCCGCCTTCACTGCTTCCTCATAGGTCCCCTGGCCCACCACAAAGGAGGAATGGGCAATGACATTTCCCGGCTTTTCATCGTGAAGCTGTGCAGCCCCCTCTGCCATGGCATCCTCCACAGTCAGCAGGGGGGCGTATTCCTCATACTCCACCTTCACCAGCCTGGCTGCCCTGGCTGCCGCGATTTCATCCTCTGCTATGACAGCGGCAATATCATCGCCGTAAACCCGCACCCTTGTATTGAGCAGTTTCCTGTCCGCAATATCCTGATGGGCCGTTTCCACGGACCATGGATGGCCGGGGGTGGGGAACTGGATATCCGGTACATCGAAGCAGGTGACTATCTTCACTACCCCCGGCACCTTCTGTGCTTCTTCCAAATCAAAGCTTTTTACCACGCCGTTGGCGATGGTGCTGCGTATAACCTTTGCCACCAGAAGTCCCTGGGGCTCTAAATCGGCTGTATACCTGGCACTGCCTGTGACCTTATCAAATGCGTCAACGCGGGTCATGTTTTTACCAATTCCCATGGTGTGCTCTACCTCCTTATCTTGAATGCGCAAACGCCTGTATACCAGGCGTCTGCATTATATATGTGACACGTTTTAAATTAATACATATTTAAGAACAAACAGTACTGCCAGAATGTACATCAGAAGGCTGATTTTCTTCTCCTTTGCATGGCCTGTTGCCACATTGATAACCACGTAGGAGATAACGCCCATTGCGATACCTTCGGAAATGCTGTACATGAAAGGCATGGCGATGATAGCGATGTAGCTTGGGATTGCCTCTGTAAAGTCGTTGAAGTCAATCTTCAGGATGGAGCTAATCATCAGGAAACCTACGATAATCAGAGCCGGAGCCGTTGCAAAGGACGGAATGGCTAAGAAAATCGGTGACAGGAACAGGGACAGTCCGAAGAAAATAGCTGCCACTACGGCTGTAAGGCCTGTTCTTCCGCCTTCAGCAACGCCGGAAGCGCTCTCAACGAATGTGGTGGTGGTAGAGGTACCGAATACAGCGCCCAGGGAGGTACCGACGGCATCAGACAGAAGAGCGCCTCTGATATTAGGAAGCTTTCCGTCCTTATCCAGCATATTGGCCTTGGATGCAACGCCAATCAGTGTTCCCAGGGTATCGAACATATCCACAAACAGGAATGCAAACATGATGGTTACGAAGTTTAAGGACAGGATGCCGCTGAAATCCATCTTAAAGAAGGTGGGAGCCATGCTCTGGATACCGAAACCGCTGGAGAAATCAGGCAGTACGCTGAACATTCCCAGCTCTGCATTTGGCTGGTACAGCCCGGTCACTTCGCAGATAATACCCAAAATCCATGTGATGAGAATACCCCAGAGGATGTTTCCCTTTACGTTCTTAACAACCAGGATACCGGTGATAAGGACACCAACCAGGGCCAGCAATACAGTGATTCCAACCGAGTTAAATGTTCCTGCTTCCAGAGAGCCTTTGAATGAAAATACAGATACAAGAGTGGCGCTCTCCACCACGATTTTAGCGTTCTGCAAACCGATGAATGCAATGAAAAGTCCGATACCTGCGGATACTGCATGTTTCAGATTCATGGGAATGGCGTTGAAAATGGCTTCACGCACATTGGTAAGGGACAGTGCAATGAAGATAAGACCTTCCACGAATACGGCTGCCAGAGCCATCTGCCAGGTATAACCCATCTGGAGTACTACGGTGTAAGCAAAGTAAGCATTCAGTCCCATGCCGGGCGCCAGCACAAAGGGATAATTGGCAAATGCGGCCATCAGCAGGGTGGCAACCAGGGATGCAAGGGCGGTGGCTGTAAAGACAGCACCTCTGTCCATTCCCGTGGCGCTCAGGATGTTCGGGTTCACTGCAAGGATATAGGCCATTGTCATGAATGTAGTAATACCGGCAATGATTTCTGTCTTGACATCTGTGTGATTTTCCGATAGGTGAAATACTTTTTCCAGGAATCCCTGATTTGATTTGTTCTCCATACTTCATACCTCCTTGAATTCTTACCTATAGTTTTCCGCTGTTTCTATTTAAAAGAACGGTACCCCTTTCCGTTCCTTTTGTACTTATTCAGTTTTCATTTAAAACATGTACCGTTATATGTTCCATTAAAATATTTTGTTTCCGGCCACATACTTGGCGTCAATGTGGCGCTCATCCGACAGATAGATAAACCGCTCCAGCCGTTCCTTCAGGCTCAGAGGCTGAGGATGCTTAAGGCTTTCGTCGTTCAGCACCAGTACATCCATCTCATAGCCTTCCTCAAAACTTCCGGCCTTTCCGAAGAACCCGCCTCCGCCTTTTGTTCCCAGGTAAAATGCCTCCTCCGCCGTAAGGGGCTTCAGTGTTTCATCCACCAGCCTCCAGCGCAGCTTTGACACCTGGATGGCGTCGGCCATGGCCCTGAATACGGACTCTCCCGCACCTCCGGCCACATCGGTTCCCAGTCCTGTGGGGATTCCCTGCTCCAGATATGCCCTGACAGGCGCAATGCCCGAGGACAGGTTGGTGTTGGACTGCGGACAATGGGCCACGTATACGCCGTTGTCCCTCATCCTCCGGACTTCCTGTTCCGGCGGCCATACGCAGTGAGCCATAATGGTCTTCACGCCATTGCCGAACATGCCGAAATGGTCATATGCGTCGCCGTAAAACTCAGACCACGGGCACAGTTCCTTCACCCAGTCAATCTCTCCCTTGTTTTCCGACAGATGGGACTGGACCGGAAGTTCATACTCAATCTGAATCTTCCTGAGCTCTTCCATCAATGTGTCGGAGCAGGTGGGAATGAACCTTGGCGTAAGGATGGGAACCGTGTTCCTGTACCTTCCCTTTATGTCCTCCAGCCACTGCCTGGTTTCCCTCAGGGATTCCTCTGTCTCCTCCACCAGGATATCCGGGCTGTTCCGGTCCATGTTGACCTTGCCTACCATGGTCTTAAGTCCGGTGTCCTCCATCAAATCCATGAGAAGCTCCGTGGCCTCCCTGTGCATGGTTGCAAATATACAAGCCCTTGTGGTTGCACTGTGTTTCATGTTTTCCGCAAATATGGTATATGCCTTCCTGGCGTACTCCATATCGCTGTACTTGGCCTCTTCAGGAAATGTCCGCGTGTTCAGCCATTCCAACAGTTCAAGGTCCATACCTAGTCCCCTGAATGAATACTGCGGGGCATGGAGATGAAGGTCCGTAAGACCCGGCACAATCAGCCTGTCTCCATAATCCGTCAGAGGAAATCCTGCATACATCTGCGGAAGCTCTTTGTACACGCCGGCTGACTTGCCATCCGTACATACCAGATATCCCTGCTCCACACATATCAGTGTGCGGGAATCCTGGCTGTAGCAGATATTGCCTTTTAATACAAAATTCTCTGCCATATGCTCCTCCTTTTCCGTGATACGCCGGTAACCGGCGCATCCTTGTATTCACCCGTACAGCGGCGGGCCCGGGCTTTCATATGCATTTTTGCACACAAAAAAACCACCGCTGTTCCTAAGGCTCCACATCAGCCTGTCTCCGGCGCCCCGGGCAGTACCTGATGTGAAAACTTATAGTCAACTATTACGGTAGTTGGTAGAAACGCTCAACCTATCTTGAGCATATATAAGTTTTGAATACTTATACGTCTATTCAATTGTGTCATCTTCTGACATCTTGAGTCTATCACATTAGACAACTTAATGTCAATATATCTTGTGCTTTTTGTGCATTTTCTACATTTTGTCTAAATATTTTGGCAGATATATGAAATCCCTCCCTTTTCTTTGTGCGAAACCAATATTCTTTCAAAAACATAACGGCGCGGTCTGATGCAGGATTCTAATATAGGATATTCTGTTCCGGGAAATTCAGCCCCTAAGAGGCAGCGCTGAAAAAATGCCCTGGAAACCGCTGAAAGCCGCAGCTATTCCAAGGCATTTTTTCACGCAAACAATACCGCACCATTTCCCTCTACCGGACCAAATCATCTGCCAGACCCTTAATCTTCTCCCGTTCCCCAATCACAATCACGGTGTCATCATCCTGGAACACATAGTCCGGGCTGACATCGGTGGTCAGCCATCCGCCTCTGGTAATGGCGATGATGTTAATGCCATACCGGTTCCTCAGCTGGGCGTCCCGCACAGACTGGCCTGTGAGCTTTCTGGTGGTCTTTATTTCAGATATATCCACATTCTGGTCCAGCTCAAAGAGATTGAATATGCGCTTAGAGATAAGCCTCCTTGCCAGACGAACCGCCATATCCTTTTCCGGATATACCACCTGGGCTCCGATTTTCTCCAGAATTTCGCCCTGTTCCGGACTGTTGGCCTTGGCCACCACCTGAGGCACGCCCAGATTGATTACATTGAGAGTGGTGAGGATACTCACATCCACCTTATCGCCAATGCAGACCACCACCACATCGCAGTTTTGTATTCCTGTCTCCCGAAGCGTCTCCTTCTGCAAATCCTTTACCACATACGCGTGTTCCGTATAAGTCCTGGCCTGCCGTATCTTTTCCTCGCTGCGGTCCAGCACCATAAGCTCCTTATCCGCCTCTGCCAGGGTTGACGCCAGGGCGCTTCCAAACCGTCCCAGACCTATGATTCCATAGGACATTGCCTCTGTCTGTTTTCGTGCCATACTAAAACCTCCTCTATCCATTCAAAATGTGCTTATTATTTAATTTCATAAATGTTTAAAATGCTTTGTCAGGTATGCCATCCCATACCTGTCAAAGCTCCGCTTTTATCCGATGGAAATGCTTCCCTCTGCATAGGAAACTGATTTCGTGGGCTTGAATACCCAGATTGTTACGATGGTTAATGGTCCCAGTCTGCCGATATACATCACCAGTACCTCCAGAAGCTTGCTGAGGGAGCTGAGTCCCGGCGTTATGCCGGTGGACAGGCCCACGGTGCCGAAGGCGGACGTGATTTCAAACAGGATATCCTCAAAGGGAATGGCCGGTTCCAGGATACACATGAAAAAGGTTCCAAGACACACCACCAGGGCCGACAGGGCCGTCACAATGGCGGCCTTGTAAAATGCCTCCTGGGGAATCCGGTAATGGAAGGCATGCGGCTCCTCATTGCAGGCCGCGCCTTTTATAGTGTGAAACAGGGTAAACAGTGTGCTGGTCTTGATACCGCCGCCCGTGGAACCCGGCGAAGCTCCGATGAACATGAGCAGGGCCACGGTCAGCAGACCGGCTGAGGTAAATTCTCCCAGGGGAAAGGTGGAAAAGCCGGCTGTCCTGGCAGATACACTGGTAAAGAATGCGCCCAGCCATGTGATGTCCTCTGTCAGCCAAATCAGGATTGTCCCGGATACCAGAAGAATCAGGGTGGTCACAATCACTGCCTTGGAGTGGAGACACAGCTTCTTAAAGGACCGGTTCTTCACCAGGTCCATGATTACCAGAAATCCCAGGCCTCCGAATATAATCAGTCCGGCTGTGGTCAGATTCAGCAGCACATTGTCCTGATATCCCGTCAGATTCTTCAGCCCTCCCAGGATGTCAAAGCCTGAATTGTTAAATGCAGCCACAGAGTGGAACAGACTGATTCCCAGGGCCTTAAAAGGCGGATAATCCCTGGAAAATACCAGGAAGCTGAGGACTGCCCCCACCCCCTCAAAGCAAAGAGTGGTCATCAGTACGTTTCTCACCAGGCAGACGATTCCCCTGCCCGAATCCAGGTTAAGTGCTTCCTTTACCAGAAGCCGTTCCTTTAAATTCACCCTCCTGCCAAGGGCCAGAATCACACCCACGCCCACAGAGGTCACCCCCAGCCCGCCAATCTGAATCAGCAGGGCTACCACGGTCTGGCCCAGAGCCGTGTAGGTATCGGCTGTATCCACGGCAATCAGGCCAGTGACGCACACAGCGCTGGTGGATGTAAACAGGGCATCCACATAATGAAGCTTTACTCCCGGCTTTACGCACACCGGCAGCATCAGTAAAAAAGAACCTGTAAGGATAACGGCCAGGAAACCAATGGCAATGATTCTGGCCGGAGACTGCCTTTCCAGATACTTCATGTAATCACCTCCTAGTGCCTTCAGCTTACCACTAAGGGCATAAAGCAGGTATAACGGAACCAGCTCCGGTATAAAGATTATGTAAAGATTCTATAAAGATACAGTCATTTATTTCAAAGATATGGTATACTGTCCAGGTAGACAATGAAGGAGGTTTTTCAATCCATGACCCGTTCCCGCATTCTTGACATCCTAAAGACCGCAGCAGTTCTGGCCGCAGCCACTGTCATCGGATTCCTGCTGGAATCCCTGGGCCTGTCCCAGGCCAATATCATTACCGTATATATTCTGGGAGTCCTGGTGGTGGCGGCAGTCACAGCCAGCCGCTGGTACAGCATCAGCGCATCCCTGGCCAGCGTACTGCTGTTCAATTACATATTTACAGAGCCCATGTTCGTCCTGAAGGCAGAGGACGCCGGCACCCAGCTGACCCTGCTGATTACGTTCCTGGCAGCCGTATTCACCAGCTCCTACACGGTGCAGATTAAGGAAAAGGCCAGGCTTTCCCAACAGGATGCCTACCGCTCCAGTGTAATTCTGGACACCAGCCAGCTGCTCCAGAAAGCAGCCACCCCGGCAGATATCCTGTCCTGCACCGCCCGGCAGCTGAACAAGCTGCTTAAGAGGGATATCACCTGCTTTGAACAGGATGGCGCCGGACTTAAGTCCCCTCTGTGTTTCCGTGAGTACTCATCCCCGGTAACAGGGCGCGGTCCGTCCCCGGACACCTTAGAGGAACTGACCGCTGCCCGGAGATGCTTTCAGGAAGGGAAGGAAACAGGGGCTTCCACCGGTCTGTTCCCCTCTGCAGCCTACCATTTTCTGCCTCTCCAAAGCTCCGGTGCTGTTTACGGCGTCATAGGCATCCTGGCGGGTGATACGCCTCCCGGCGAATTTGAAAACAGCATGGCCGTGGCCATCACAGGCCAGTGCTCCATGGCGCTGGAAAAAGAATATATTTCCAGGAAGCGGGAGGAGGAGGCAGCCATGGCCCGGGCTGAACAGCTCAGAAGCAATCTGCTGCGCTCCATTTCCCACGACCTGCGCACCCCTCTCACCAGCATTTCCGGCAATGCCGGGGTCCTGATGAGCGACGGCGAAAGCCTTGCAGCCGAACACCGGAACCGGATATACAGGGACATATACGATGATTCCATGTGGCTTATCAATCTGGTGGAAAACCTTTTGTCCATCACCCGCATGGAGGGGCAGGGCGTCCACCTGCACATGGAAACCGAGTTGCTGGAGGAAGTCATAGACGAAGCAATGCGCCATATCAACCGGCGCCACGAACACCACACCATCAAGGTAAAGCAGGAAGGGGACTATATTCTGGCCGACATGGACGCCAGGCTAATCATACAGGTCATAACCAACCTGGTGGACAATGCCGTCAAGTACACGCCGGAGGGTTCCGTCATCACGGTGAACAGCCGCCAGGAGGGCGGCTCTGCTGTCATTGATGTCAGTGACAACGGGCCCGGAATCCCCGATGAGTCAAAGGAAAAGATTTTTGAGATGTTCTACACCACCGGCCACAAATCCGCGGACGGAAAGCGCGGCATGGGGCTGGGACTGCCCCTTTGCAGGGCTATACTGAGCGCCCACAAGGGCACCATAGAAGTATTGGACAACAAACCCGCCGGAAGCATTTTCCGGCTTATCTTACCAGCCAAGGAGGTATCCTTACATGAATAAGCCATCCATCCTGATTATAGAGGATGACAAAGCAGTGAAAAACCTCATCGCCACTACCCTGGAGATGCACGATTACCATTATACATGGGCGGATAAGGGGGAACAGGGCATACTGACCGCTGCCTCCCAGAGACCGGACATCATTCTGCTGGATTTGGGGCTTCCGGATATGGACGGAGTGGATGTGATTCTCAAAATCCGTTCCTGGACCAATACCCCCATCATTGTCATCAGCGCCAGAAGCGAGGACAGCGACAAGATAGCTGCCCTGGATGCCGGAGCCGACGACTATCTGACCAAGCCGTTTTCCGTGGATGAACTTCTGGCCAGACTCCGTTCCACCCAGAGACGGTTAAGCTACATGCAGTCCCTGGAGGAGGTGCAGACATCCCTGTTTACCAACGGCGGGCTGACCATTGACTATGCGGCCGGATGCGCCTGCCTGGACGGGGAGGAGCTGCACCTGACCCCCTATGAGTACAAGCTCCTCTGCCTCCTTGCCCACAATGCGGGAAAGGTCCTGACCCATTCCTACATAACCAGGGAAATATGGGGCGCTGCCTGGGAAGGGGACGTTGCCTCCCTCCGCGTCTTTATGGCCTCCCTGCGCAAGAAGATAGAAAAAAATCCCTCACAGCCCCAGTACATCCAGACCCACGTGGGAGTGGGGTACCGGATGCTGAAGCAGTAAGGGATTCTTAGAACCGCAATATCATTTATGTCATAAAGCCTTTTAAAGCCCAGTCATATGTGTCCATGGCCTGCTGGAAGCCCACGTCTGCCCGTTCCCTGGCAGCCGCGGCATCCATGTAGGCCGCTTTTGCCTCCAGATATTCCTGGCGTGACAGCATTCCCAGGGCCAGCTTGTTGGATGCCGCCTGAAATGCGGCTTCCTGGGACGCCATAGATGTAGAAGCGCTGGTCCAGAGTGTCTGGCTGGCCAGGACTTCCTGGTACAGGGTATCCATCTGGCCGTACATTGCCTCCTCACTCTGATGGATATCCCTCTGACGGGCGTGGAGTTCCTTGTTGGAGCTGGCTCCCCCGCTCCTCTGTTCCCTCAGGGAATAATTGTTTCCCAGTGCGCGCCATTTGTCGGTGCTGCCGCCCATTTCCAGGACCCGGTCCGGCTGCGGCGCGGGCATGGGGCCAATTTCTGCCTGGGAGCCTTCCGGATACCCGGTCAGGATAAACAATTCCTTCTTCACCCGTTCCATCTCATCCCGTACAGCCTTTGCCTTGGCAGCCGCTGCCTCAGCCTCCTTCCCCGCCTGGTCCGCCTGGGCCCCAGAAGCGCTTCCTGCCTGTACCTGGCGCTGCAGCTTCTCATACTGGCTCTGTTTCCACTCAGCCTGCGCCAAGGCAGCCTCCTGGTCCGCCTTAAGGGTATTGTAGGTGCCCATCAGGTTCTGGGCCGTCCAGAGCACGGTGTCCTCCATCCTGCGCAGGGACATGGATGCCGAACTGCCCTGGGCCGAACGAATCTGCTTATCCATATCCTTGGCAGCATCCTCCAGTGTCTTGGCCTGGGACCGGTACTGGCTGGCGCCGTCCATGTCCCCCTCCTTCTCCAAATCCTCAGCTTCTTCTCTCAGAAGCCGTCTGGTTTCCATGATATCCTGCCTGGCGTTCTCATACCGCGCCAGCCGGCTGTCATACCGGGCCTGTTCCATCTGTATCTGGGGACTGTAGGCTTTTACCAGTGTCTCCAGTTCCTCATAGCGGATGACGTCCGGCATTTCCTCTGCACGGACCTCAAGGGGATACATGCCTGCAAGGAGAATGCAGATGCAGAGCAGAACACATTTTTTCATCATACCCTATGCCCCCTCTGTCTGTGCAAGGCCGTTGACCGCCCACCTGTAATCCTCCAGGGCCTGCCTGTACTTAAGCCCTGCTGTGTCGCATGCGGACTGGCTGGCGGCCATGGTTCCCTGCTGCTGTGTGTATTCATTTTTGGAAATCATACCCAGACTGTATTTGCGCTCCGCTGTAAGAGCGCCGGTGCGGGCCAGCTCCAGCTCGCCTGCAGCCTGTTCATAGTCAGCCCTGGCCTGCTCCAACAGCTTATACCTGGCCTCCACATCCGCCTCAATCTGCCTGCGTCCTGTCTCCACCTTCTGATTCATCACATCCCACTGGGTTCCGTTCCCTGTAAACGTAAGACGGCGCTCATTGGCAGTCTGGGTGTAGTTCTGTTCCAGGGCCCTTTCCTTATCCAGCTCCAGGTCTATCCGGTCCATTTCATCTGCATCCGGCACAGGCACTTCCCTGATATCCGGCTGGGCGTCGTGGTCCCATCCGGTCATGACGCACAGCTCCCTGCGCAGTCCGTCCCGTTCCCTGTCATTGGTCTTAAGGGCTGCCTGGGCCGCCTCCATCTTTTCCCGGGCCGCCAGCAGCTCAGCCTCTGTGGCCATGCCCTGTCCTGCCTTCACTGCCATGGCTTCATACTTTGACCTGGTCTGGTTCACATCCTCCTCCAGGGCAGGGCGCGCCTTGGCCTTCTGCCAGTAGGATATCATCTTTGTCTGGGCATCTTTTACAAGGACGGCCTCCTGCCTGTCATATTCCAGCTTTTTCACCCGTCCGTCCTCGTTCTGGGAGTCTGCCAGCTCCTGGTTCTGTTCCGCCTGAAGGCGGGCATTTATGGCTCCCACCGCTGTTCCCGCATATGCCGGCTGGTCTTCATTGACACTATCCATCATCTTGTCGCTGGAATCATAAAGCCTGTCGGCAATGTCCTGATAGGCATTCTTCATTTCATCATGGTCCTTACCCCTGTATTCATCGTATTCCAGGCGGTTATTAATGACCGTGGCATTGTACTCATGTATCAGGTCAGCCAGTTCCCCGTATTCCAGCACATCGTCCCTCAGCGCAGCCCATTTTTCCGCAGAATAGGCAAACTCCGGGCTGGCCCATGCCGTTGCCGGCCCAAGTATGCCCGGAACCGGGGCCAGCATCAGGGCCAGGCCCACGGCTCCTGCCTTTTTCCATGTACCGTTTATCCGTCTCACTTGCTTTCCTCCTGTCTGATTCTTGGTTTCCCTGGCGGGATTTGGATTTCCCCTGCTTCGGCTCCAGGTTTCCGCTGATGAAATTCCCGCCTATTCATAGCGCAGCGCATCTATAGGGTCTGCCTTTGCCGCCTTGGAGGCAGGGTACAGCCCAAAGAAAATGCCGACCACGGCTGAGAATGACACCGCGACCACAATAACACCTGGTTTTATGACAACTGCAAATCCCAGCAGCAGACCGCCCAGGGATACGGTTCCCACTCCCAGTATGACTCCGATGATGCCGCCGCAGGCTGACAGGATGGCCGATTCCGTCAAAAACTGGACCAGCACATCCCCGGTCCTTGCGCCCAGGGCTTTCCGGATACCGATTTCCCTGGTGCGCTCCGTCACGGACACCAGCATGATGTTCATGATGCCGATGCCGCCTACCAGCAGTGAGATGGCTGCAATGCCGCCCACTGCCATGGACAGGTTGCCCATCATGCTGTCCACCGAGGTCATTTCCTGCATGGCCGTGTACATGTACATATCCTCCGGCTCCCTGCCGTGCATCTTGGCCGCATACGCCTTAAACTGGCTGAAGAACTGGTCCAGGTTCACATCGTCCTTTGCATACACATGGAGCTGGTAAAAATAGTCATTGGGCCAGGTCAGAAGGGTATAGGGTATGAAGGCCGACCCCTTGTCACTGCTGCCGCCCATCATCAGGGCCTGAAGGGCGTTTTGTTCCTTGCGGTACACGCCCACCACCGTAAAGTCATCGGTGGAGCCATATAAGGTGGTGCGGAAGGACCGTCCCACTGCATTCTCAGTGCCGAACAGCATCTGGGCGCTCTTGGTGTCCATGACCACATTCTTTCTTCTGCCCAGGATATCCCCCTGGTTGAGGTAACGGCCGTACACCACGTTCACCGGCTGGACGTCCTGGTAATTGTAGTCAATTCCCTGATAATCAAATTTAATCTTTGTCCGCTTGTACTCCGCATCGCTGCTGGTATAGGCGTTGCTGTCTATATAGGCAATCTGGTCCTTAAAGGCCTCCCTGGCCCGTTCCATCTCATCCAGGGTAAAATAATCGCTCTGCCGCGTATCATCCAGCCAGTAACCAACGGAAACATAGGCCTGGGTAATACCCACGTCCTTATACAAATCCGAGAAAAGCCCCCGCATGGTATCTCCAATGGATACAATGGCTATGACGGAACCAATGCCGATAATGATTCCCAGCATGGTCAGGGCGGAACGCATCTTATTGGAACGGATGGCTGAAAATGCCATTTTCATATTTTCAATCAGCATCCTGCTGCCCTCCCTTCCCCTTCTCTGAGGCGCCGCGGGCTGCATTCAGCCTGTCGCTCTGTATCTGTCCGTCGCTGAACCGTATGATACGGTGGGCAAAGGCAGCTATATCCTCCTCATGGGTGACCAGCACCACGGTGGCCCCTTCCTGGTGAAGCCTGGAAAACAGCTCCATGATTTCCACCGAGGATGCGGTGTCCAGGTTTCCTGTGGGCTCGTCTGCCAGAATCAGAGGCGGTTCATTGGCCAGGGCCCTGGCTATGGCGACCCTCTGCCTCTGGCCTCCGGACAGCTCGTTGGGCATGTGTTCCTTCCTTGCCCCCAGTCCCACCCGTTCCAAAAGCATCTGGGCCCTGGCCGCCCGTTTGGCCTTGGGCACCCTGGCATAGGTCATGGGCAGCTCCACATTCTTTAGGGCCGATGTCCTGGATATCAGATTAAAGGACTGGAATACAAACCCTATTTTCCGGTTCCTGATATCGGAGAGCTGATCCGGCGTCATGTCCGCCACATCAATGCCGTCCAGGTAATAGTGTCCCAGGGTAGGACGGTCCAGACACCCAAGTATATTCATCAGGGTGGACTTTCCGGACCCGGAGTGTCCCATAATGGCCACAAACTCCCCCCGCTCAATGGTAAGGTTTATCTTTTTAAGTCCCAGTACCTTGATGGCGCCGGTATCATATATCTTCACCAGGTTCTCCAGCTTAATCAGAGGTCCGTCACAGACCATTTCCTGCGTCTGCCTGTCCCTGTGCAAAAACTTTATCCACTTATTCATACAGCGCCTCCTGCTACTGGGTAATCAGCACGGCTGCGCCGTCCACCAGATGCGGGCCCGGATTGGAGATAACCTGCATCCCTTCTTCCAGCACCGTATCGTCCGTGGGGATAACCTCCACCACCACGTCGCCGTCCACGCCCGTGGTCACAGGTATGCGTCTGACCTTCATATCCTGCACAATGGCTATGTATGTCACTTCCCCGTCGTCGAAAAGTGCCGATGAAGGAACCGTGAACACATCCTTTGCCTCCCTGATTAAAAGTTCCGCCTTTGCCGTGATTCCTGCGATGAGCTTCGAGCTTCCGCCGTCCACCCGTATGGTGGTGGGGATAACCCGCTCCGTGGAGCCGCCGCCCTTTTCCTCGCCTGTGGGTGATATCTTTATAACCTGGCCTTCCGCTGTCTCTCCGTCCAGGATATCTGCTGTGATGGTCGCCATCTGACCTACCTTTACCTTGCCGATGGAAAACTCGCTTACCTTGATTTCCAGTTCCAGCTGCTCCAGGTTCTCGATGCTGAGAATGGGCTTATCATCCTCCACCTTATCCGCAAACTGACCCACCTTGGAATTGACACGGACCACGGTGCCGTCAATGGTGCTCTTTATCTGGGTATTATCCAGTTCTTCTTTTTTCTTCTCCAGGTCAAAGGCTGCGTTCTGTATCTGGATACCGTAGGACGCGTCAGCAACACCACGCCCGTTTTCCACCGTGTAGCCCTCCATCTGCCTTCTGGCGTCATTCAGTGCATTGGCGCTGGCTTCCAGCTCCATCTGGGAGATGTCGCCTGTGGCAAAAAGCTGGCTGTTCCTGCTGTGGTCCAGGCTGGCCTTCTGGAAATCCTGGACTGCCTTTTCGTATCCCAGGGCTGCCTCTTTATCCTTTTCCTGCTTATTAGCCACCGCAAGGTCGTAGGCGTTCTGGGCAATCTGCACCTCCCGTTCCAGGTCCGTGCTGTCCACAACAGCCAGTACCTGTCCCTTTGTAACGGTATCCCCTTCCTTTACATTCATGGCCGTGATTTCCGCATGGATATTGGACACCACGTCCACGCTGTCTGTGCCTGATACAGGACCGCTGACCGTAAGCTTTTCCTGAATATCCTGCTTTGAAAGGGACATTACGGCAACCGGAATTCCCATCTCCTTCTTTCCCCCGGACATACGGGAGAAACCGAATAAAACCACTGCCGCCAGTATCAGGACCGTGATTATCTTCCGCTTCCGGCTGAACCCCTTAAAGCGCCGGACAGGATGAAAGCCTCCCTCCGATGCCCTGTTTCCGGCCTTATGCTTTTTCTTCTTTTTCTTACCGTTTCCTTCCGGCTCCGGAGCCATCAGCTCCTCCACACGGCGGTCAATCTCCTCTGCCTCCGGCACGCCCTCCAAAACCTGGACTTCCTCAGAATCACCAGCTTTTTTCTCTGTTCCCATGACTCCCTCCTTAATGCCTGCTCAAACTGTATTATTTATATTAATACAGTTATATCACACATGGCATACTTATACAACAAAAATAAACACCAATACCACTGTTGTTCATTTAATAAGGCTATTATAGAGGTTTCCCATAAATATTTCATCCAGTATTTTCATAACATTTCATAAATGAAAACGAAAGATTTACTTAAGGATGGAATCCGGCCATGGAAAAAAGGCGGCCGGACCCTGTATCCCAGGTATTTCCTGCCGCCCTTGACGGGTGGGACATATTCCTCCGCCCCAGTCTATTCCTCACAATGCAATCTGTTTCCTGCCATGCAATCTATTCTTCCCCTGCAATCTCATTCTTACCCTGCAATTGCTGCCCTGAGGCGTTTCATCATCTCGTCCACATCCGCCCTTTCAATCACCAGGGGCGGAACAAAACGGATGATGTTGGCCCCGGCGCTGATTAATACCAGCTTCTGCTCCAACAATGCTTTGGACACAATGGGGCCTGCCGGTACCGAGAACTCCAGTCCCTGAATCAATCCCCTTCCCCGGTGTCCCCTGATGCAATCCAGCTCCTCTGCCAGCTCCTCCAGCTTCTCGTAGAGATAGGCGCCAATCTCCTTTACATGGTCCGTGATACGGCGCTTCTCAAAAATATCCAGCACCGCGCTGGCTCCCGCTGTCACCAGAGGATTGCCGCCATAGGTGGTGCCGTGGTCCCCCGGCACCATGGCCCCGGCTGCCCGGCCCCATGCCAGGAAGGCGCCTATGGGCAGGCCGTTTCCCAGGGCCTTGGCCACTGTCATCACATCCGGTTTCACACCGTAATGCTGCCAGGCAAACATTTCTCCGGAACGGCCCATGCCGCACTGGATTTCATCCAGTATCAGCAGCAGGTCGTGTTCATCGCACAGGGCCCTGACGCCTTTTATGAATTCCTCCGTAGCCGGATAGATGCCTCCCTCTCCCTGGATGGTTTCCATAATTACCGCACAGGTCTTGCTGTTAATCAGCTTTTTTACGCTGTCCAAATCATTGAAATCAGCAAAGCGGATTCCCGGAACAAGGGGCTTAAAAGGCTCCTGGTAATGGGCATTGCCTGTAACGGACAGGGCTCCCAGGCTTCTTCCGTGGAAGGAATGATTCATGGCAATGATTTCCCCTGTCATGTCCGGCTCTGCATCCCCGCACCCGTCGCAGCCGTCTCCCATGGTTTCATGGAGTTTGTTGTAATGATAGCGCTTTGCAATCTTAAGAGCCCCCTCAATGGCTTCGGTGCCGCTGTTGGTAAAGAACACCTTATCCATCTGCGATGCCTGAAGCAGCTTTTCACCTGCATCAATAGAGGGCTGGTTGTAGAACAGGTTGGAGATATGGGTCAGCCTGTGCAGCTGGTCCTCCACTGCCTTTGTATACTCCTCATCCCCATATCCCAGCGCCATGACAGCAATACCCGCGCCAAAATCCAGGTACTCCCTGCCCTCTGTATCGTAGAGCTTCACTCCCTCCCCGTGGTCAAACACCACAGGGAACCGGTTATATACCTTATAAAGGGCCTGTTCCGCCCGTTCAATCAACTGTTTCTCAGCCATGATAATACCTCTCGTCTTCTTGGGAATTATAGATAGCGGTTCCAATACCCTTGTCGGTAAAGATTTCCAGCAGCAGACAGTGTGGGATACGGCCGTCCAGGATATGCACCCTGGATACGCCGTTCTTTATGGCATTGATGCAGTTTTGAAGTTTGGGAAGCATTCCGCCGCCCAGCATTCCGCTGTCCACAAAGCTCTGGGCCTCCTCCACCGTCATCTCGGATATAAGGGAGGACTTATCCTCGTAGTCCTTATATACGCCCTCCACATCCGTGAGGAAGGCCAGCTTTTCCGCCTCCACGGCCGTGGCAATGGCGCAGGCCGCGTCGTCCGCATTGATGTTGTAGCTGAGGAAATCCTCATCAAAGCCAATGGGGCAGATAATGGGCAGGAAATCCTTTTCCAGCAAATCATAAATGATTTTGGGATTCACTTCCTCCACGTCGCCCACAAACCCGATGTCCTCGCCGCCGGCATATTTCTTATGGCATTTAAGCATCATTCCGTCCTTGCCGCTGATTCCCACCGCCTTGATGCCCAGCTCATTGACCAGCTGCACCAGGCTCTTATTCACCTTATTGAGAACCATCTCGGCAATCTCCATGGTAGGTTCATCCGTGACCCTGAGACCGTTTTTAAACTGGGCCTCCATCCCCACCTTGCCCACCCAGCGGCTGATTTCCTTCCCGCCTCCGTGTACAATAATGGGCTTAAAGCCAACCAGCTTAAGCAGTACCACATCCTGAATCACCTTTTTCTTAAGTTCCTCATCCACCATGGCGCTTCCGCCGTATTTCACCACCACGATTTTCCTGTTAAAACGCTGGATATAGGGCAGTGCCTCAATGAGCACCGCCGCCTTCTGCATAGGTTCCAAATTCATTCACATACTCCTCTCGTTATGAGCACTTAGCGCCTGTCCTTTAGGCGCTTACGTGCGATACATGACGCTGGCACTTAGCGAGGTCTTCCACGAGCTTAGTGCAGCGGCCCGTTATGAGCACTTAGCGCCTGTCCCTTAAGCGCTTACATGCGATACATGACGCTGGCACTCAGCGCCCATATTATGAACGGTAATCCGCATTAATCCTGACATAATCAAAGGTCAGGTCGCAGCCCCATGCAGTGGCATGGGCGTCCCCCATCCCGATATCGGCCACAGCGGTCACCTCCGGCTCTGACAGAATCCGGGTGGCCTGTTCCTCGCTGTAGTCCACGGCCACGCCGTCCTTTATAATCTGCATCTTCCCTGCCGCGCTCTCAAAATACAGGTCCACTTTTTCCGGGTCAAACTGTGCCCCTGAGTAGCCCATGGCGCAGAGTATCCTGCCCCAGTTGGCGTCATGGCCAAAGATAGCTGCCTTGGTAAGGCTGGAACAGATTACAGACTTAGCCAGGACCTTAGCCTGTTCCTTTGTCTCAGCTCCCACCACCTTTACCTCAAACAGCGCGGTGCAGCCCTCGCCGTCGCCCGCCATTTTTTTGGCCAATGTCTCGTTCACAATCCTTAATGCCCGGCAGAAAGTCTGGTAATCCTCATCCTTTGTTGTGATTTCCCTGTTGCCTGCCAGCCCGTTTGCCAGAAGAAGGACCGTGTCATTGGTGGAGGTATCCCCGTCCACGGAAATCATGTTGTATGTATCCTGGATGTCCTGGCTAAGGGCCTCCTGGAGCAATTCCTTGCTGATGGCCGCATCCGTTGTCACAAAGCTTAACATGGTGCACATGTTGGGGTGAATCATGCCGGAGCCCTTGCACATGCCGCCCATGGTCACGGTGGCTCCCCCCAGTTCAAACCGGACAGCCACCTCCTTGTTCTTTGTATCCGTTGTCATGATGGCCCTGGATGCCTTGGTTCCGCTCTCCAGGCTCTTGTCCAGCAGCGGAGCCATGGCCATGACTCCCGCCGTAATCCTGTCCATGGGCAGCTGCATGCCAATGACTCCCGTGGATGCCACCAGGACGCTTTCAGCGGGAATTCCCAGGGCAAGGGCCGCCGCATCGGCTGTCTGCCCGCAGTATCCCATGCCCTCCTCTCCGGTGCAGGCATTGGCAATTCCCGCGTTAATGACCACCGCCTGGGCAGGAGCCCCGCTTGTAACCTGGTTTTTATCCCATTTAACAGGAGCTGCCTTCACAATATTGGTGGTGAAGGTGCCTGCCGACTTACAGGGCTCCTGGCTGTAAATCATTGCCATGTCCTGACGGTCCCTGTATTTGATTCCGGCTGCCGCAGAAGCAG
This sequence comes from Clostridium sp. 1001283B150225_161107_B6, assembly GCF_015556325.1. Classification (NCBI taxonomy): domain Bacteria; kingdom Bacillati; phylum Bacillota; class Clostridia; order Eubacteriales; family Clostridiaceae; genus Clostridium; species Clostridium sp. 1001283B150225_161107_B6. The sequence continues at coordinate 226,370 of NZ_JADNMD010000005.1, forward strand.
CCTGGAAGCCCTTGGCAGCCGTGACGCCGCCGGTTATAATTTTGATTCCCATACTTGACTCATCCATCTCTCTGGTTCCTCCATTTATCTCCATACCTTTATGTCATATGGCGGTGCGCCGGCCTTTGTACCGGTGCGCCGCCGTGTTATCTTACCGCACAAAACGGGTGATGTTTTCCTCATTCAGTATGAATTCGTATGTATTCACATCCTCCCGTTCCCGCCACCCGATTCCCTGCCAGAAGGCGTTTCCCACCTCGTTATCCTTAAATGCAATCAGGCTGATTTTGCTGACTCCTTCCTTCTGCAGGGCCTCCATGGCAGTGCGCACCATACGGTATCCAACGCCGTGCTTCCTGTATCCCGGCGCCACGCACACGTGATAAAAACAGCCGGTCCTGCCGTCATGGCCGCAGAGGATGTTTCCTATGATATGTCCGTTCTGGACAGCCACCACGCTGGTAGTGGGATTCCTTCTGAGGAAGCGCTCCACCCCCTCCCGGGAATCGTCAATGCTTCTGATTCCAAAGCCCTTGATTTCTGTCCACAGGTCGTAAACCTGGTCATAATCCGCTATGGTCATTTCGCGGATAAGGATATCCATCGTACCTGCCATGTTTTCATGTTTCCTTTCTTTTTCCCTCTGTTATTCTCTCAGGGGTGTCCTTAAACCAGCCTCCCGGACCATCAGGGGAACATGGGAATCTGCTTCAGTCCCGTATTCTCCGGCAGGCCGAACATCAGGTTCATGTTCTGGATGGCCTGGCCCGCTGCTCCCTTAACCATGTTGTCAATGGCTCCCATCATCACCACCCGGCTGGTCCTGGGGTCTATCTTAAAATTCACGTCCGCAAAATTACTTCCCTCCACCCAGCGGGTCTGGGGAACCACATCCTTATCCAGGACACGGACAAAATATTCATCTGCATAATATTTGTCGTACACAGCCTTTACCTCCTCGTAGGACACTTCCCTTGTAAGGGAGGCGTAGGCTGTCACCAGGATGCCGCGGTTCATGGGCACCAGGTGAGGGGTAAAGCTGATAGTTACCGGCTTTCCCGCCGCATAGGACAGCTGTTCCTCAATCTCCGGCGTATGTCTGTGGGAGGCCACGCCGTAAGCCTTAATGTTTTCATTGACCTCACAGTACAGGCTGTCCACCTTGCTGCCCCTGCCCGCGCCGGATGTACCGGACTTGGCGTCGATGATGATGGTATCAGGGTCAATGAGCCCTTCCTTTACCAATGGATATACTGACAGGAAGGAACAGGTGGGGAAACATCCCGGATTGGCAATGAGCCTGGCCTTCTTCACCTTTTCCCGGTTGATTTCAGGCAGTCCGTAAACGGCTTCACCGATGAACCCGGGGGATGCATGGGTCAGCTTATACCATTTTTCGTAAACCGACACATCCTTAATACGGAAATCAGCACTTAAATCAATGACCTTTACCTTAGATAATATGTCTTCGTCCACCAGGGATGCGCACAGGCCCTGGGGCGTTGCGGTAAACACCACGTCCACCTGGTCTGCCAGCGCCTTCATATTATCATCCATACAAGCATTGTCCACGATTTGGAACATGTTCTGGTAAATGGATGCATATTTCTGGTCTATGTAGCTTCTGGAACCATACCATTTAATCTCTATGTCATCCCTCTGGAGCAGGAGCCTTGCCAGCTCTCCTCCCGCATATCCTGTGGAACCAATGATACCTGCCTTAATCATATCCATATCTCCTTATATTTATAAATATTGGCTGCTGCCTTCATTATAGTCAGTTTTTCTTTAAATGAAAAGAAGCATTTCCATGAACCTTATTTTCCGGTCCCCTTATGGATTTCATAATTATACATTATAAATGCATAATATGCAACATCTTTTAAATATTTTTATTTAGTGCTTGCATTTTATCACATAATGTTGTATATTTATGAAAGTTCAATCAGTACAGCAATCTCAGGAGGATATTAATATGAAAGAAAAAGTAGTTTTAGCTTATTCCGGCGGACTGGATACCACCGCAATCATTCCGTGGTTAAAGGAGCATTTTGGTTATGAAGTCATCTGCTGCTGCATTGACTGCGGCCAGGGCAGTGAATTGGACGGCCTGGATGAGAGAGCCAAATTATCCGGGGCTTCCAAATTATATATTGAAGATTTAGTGGATGATTTCTGTGACAACTACATCATGCCCTGTGTAAAGGCAAATGCAGTATATGAAAACAAATACCTCTTAGGCACCTCCATGGCCCGTCCTGCCATTGCCAAGAGACTGGTTGAGATTGCACGCAAGGAAGGCGCCTCAGCCATCTGCCACGGCGCCACCGGCAAGGGCAATGACCAAATCCGCTTTGAGCTGGGCATCAAGGCCCTGGCTCCGGACATCAAAATCATTGCTCCATGGCGTATGACCGATGTATGGACCATGCAGTCCAGGGAGGATGAGATTGAATACTGCAAGCAGCACGGCATTGACCTGCCCTTCTCAGCAGACAGCAGCTACAGCCGCGACAGGAACTTATGGCATATCAGCCATGAAGGCCTGGAGCTGGAGGACCCGTCACAGGAGCCCAATTACGAGCACCTGCTTGTGCTTGGCGTAACGCCTGAAAAGGCGCCGGACCAAGGCGAGTACGTGACCATGACCTTTGAGAAAGGCGTTCCCACCAGCGTGAACGGACAGAAAATGAAGGTTTCCGATATCATCCGCAAGCTAAATGAGTTGGGCGGAAAACACGGCATCGGCATTGTGGATATCGTGGAAAACCGCGTGGTGGGCATGAAGTCCCGCGGCGTGTATGAGACGCCAGGCGGAACCATTCTTATGGAAGCCCACCAGCAGCTGGAAGAACTTGTATTAGACCGCGCCACCATGGAGACTAAGAAAACCATGGCCGACAAGATGGCGCAGATTGTTTACGAGGGCAAGTGGTTCACGCCTCTGCGCGAGGCTGTTCAGGCATTTGTGGAGTCCACCCAGGAATATGTGACAGGCGAAGTGAAATTCAAACTGTATAAGGGCAACATCATCAAGGCCGGAACCACATCCCCATACTCCTTATACAGCGAATCCCTGGCTTCCTTCACCACAGGCGACCTGTATGACCATCATGACGCAGACGGCTTCATCACCCTGTTCGGACTGCCCCTTAAGGTCAGGGCCATGAAAATGGCTGAGGTGGAATCCGCCAAAAAGGGCCAGTAAATACGGCGTAAACAGAAAAGAAATGCCCCGGAGAGGTTGGATATTTCCAGCTCCGGGGCATTTTTCTTTCCTGCTTCTATAAGGTATTTAACCGCATTAATCCAGATGTATCCTGTTTTTCTCCACATCCAGCCCTTCCGGCATATTGATAATCCGAATCCTTCCGTCGGTGGTAACCGGCTCAAGCACCCCGTTTACACTGTGGCTTTCTATATAGGCAATCACAGCATCAATAATATTGGGCTGGTTCCTGGCCCAGTCCGTTATCTGCTGGTACTGCTGGTCATAGGCGTCCGTGTTCAGGTCAAAAAGCCGGCAGGCCGCCTCATTCTCCGGGTCAAATGTCTGGTAGACGGCAATGCCCTGGGGAAGCGCGGCAGGTTTATCCGGCGGAAGTATGGTGAATGCATCCCAGCTGTCGCTGCCCCCCAGCTCATAATCAGTGGTCGTGACCGTATACCAGGCCTCCGGGTCCACCGGCTCTCCGTTTGACAGGCGCACATCGCTGATTTCAGCCTTTCCCCCATATGCATTTTCCTCCACAGGCTCATAGGTAATGGTATAGGTAAAGCCGGAGGGTATCACCATGCCGCCGAACACGCCGGACTGGTCCGACCGCACTGCGTCAGTCAGGTTGTTGGTGGAAAGAATGGATATCAGGTTGGCGCCCTTGCAGCGCACGGTAACCACATGGTTGTTCAGACCATAGAGCATGGATGTGGCCAAATCAGACTCTGTTATCTCCCCTGCCTCCAGCTCCGCTGTCAGGGTGCCTGCATTGATGGCTGCCAGGTCTGCGCCTGTGTACTGGCGCAGGGCATCGGCCAGCAGGTTCCCCAGGGCTGATTCATTGGAACGTGAAAATATGCGCACATAATTGTACGCCTTATCTGTTTTTCCTATGACATGGTCCGGCACCTGGTAACGGTTTTTTCCTGTGGTGCGGTACTCCTCCAGTGCATCCAGCATCCCTTCGGTGCCGCCGACTTTCATGTAGGAGCTGGCTCCCTCCAGACCGGCATAATACTTCTGGCCGCACAGGTAATGGCGCAGGGCAAAGGTAAACAAATCTGAACCGTAAAACTGGTACGGGTTCTTTACAATGGAATTTTCCGTAAGGCACTGGTAAAACTCAGGATGGGTATCCTGAAAATAATCGTATTTTAATGTGTCATCCCGGCGGTAATAGGTGGTTGCGCCCACCGGAACCGTAGCACTGTAATATTCCGGCGCAAACTCCGTGGAGGCCACATATTCCAGATACAGGCGGCAGGCCTTTAGGACAGCCTCGTCTGTGATGTTCGCATTGATTCCCAGGTACCAGTCTCCATTGGTGGCCAGCCAGCGGTCCTCCTTTGTGCGGCCCATATAGGGTATGAATACAAAATCCCGGGCAGGCACCCATACCTGCCTGCCGTTCTTTTCAATTTTATAGCTTGGGACACCGTTCACATCCTTTATTTTTTCCTCAAAATGCATTGCGTAATCAACGTAGCTCACTGAGCACATGACTGCGTTTCCCCGAACCACTTCCCGCAGGTTCTGTTTGCTGCTCATCAGGAAGTCGCCGTTCTGGTACAGCCCAAGGCCTTCCAGCTCCTCAATCCCCCTGAGAACACGGGCAAAGGCCGGATTTTCAAAGGATACCTCCGCCGGATTATTCCGGTACCGGTTCAGCCACTGCACATATTCACTGTCCGTGTAAGCATCCAGCAGAAAGGGCATGGCCACCACTGCCGCAGCGTCATTGTAAAGCATCCCGAACGCATAGGCCCGCACCCCTGTCTCCTCCCTCTGCGCCTGAATCTGGCGGCAGAGTTCCATGAACTCCTCCTGGGTCCGGGGCATGCTGTATCCCAAATCCGTCAACAGCTGCTGATTCACCATCAGCCCTGAGATGTATCCGTTGCCCACAGGCAGCGCATACACCTTCCCCCCTACCTCTGCATCATTCAGGGCGCTAATCATGTAATTCTTCAAAAACGGTTCCGATGTCAAATCCTTCAGATAACCGCTCTGGACATAGGTATAATAATCCTGTGTATAGAGGATTTCCGGTCCCCCTCCGCTGCGCACGGCTGACAGCTGGGCATTTTCCATCTTAGGTCCGATTTCATAGGTGCTTTCTATTTTCACATCCGGCATGGTGCGGTGGATATATGCCTCAGCCTGCTCCGTATTGATGTTCTCACCCATGGTATTGTACACGTGAAGCACCACCGGCTCCTCAGCCGGCGCAGACCCGCTCTGCTGCTTATCCTCTGTGGCCGCAGTATCGCCCGGAGCCCCGCATCCGGTTGCAGCCCATATCAGCAGCAGTCCCAGAAGCAGTCCGATTCCCACCTGTTTCTTCATAATCCTTCTCCCTCTTTCCCGGGTATTTTGTCCATCGCCATGGCAGCCCAGGGACCCATCCCCCATCCGGCTCCCCAGGCCGCCCCTTAGCCCAGCAGGCCCCGCAGCTCCTCCATATTGATTGGCTTTGTCAGAACAGCTCCGAATCCTGCCCTGGCTGCCTCCGCCCGCACCTCATCCTCGCTGCTGGATGTAAATGCAAAGATTGGAATGGTTCCCGCGCTATTCTTGCGGCTGCCCCGGATAGCTGCCGCTGCCTCAAAACCGTTCATGACCGGCATATGCAAATCCAGCAGAATGGCGTCATATGTGCCGTCCATAGCATCAACATATGCCTCCAGGGCCTGGCGTCCGTTCTCCACGGCGTCCACCTGCTGGCCGTCCGCCCGTATCAGCTCCACTGCAATTTCCCGGTTCAGTTCATTGTCCTCTGCCAGCAGCAGCCGCAGACAGCGTCCCTCGCGCCGTACCCGCGCAATCTCCTTTGCCAGGATTGTGAAATCAATTGGCTTTGGAACAAAGCCGTTCATCCCTGCCTCAAGAGTCTCCCTGCGGTCCTCCTCAAAGGCATTGGCTGTCAGTGCGATAATGGGTATGGCTGCTGCCTGCGGGTGGCTGCTTCTCCGTATCCTGCGGGCTGCATCCAGCCCTCCCAGAACAGGCATCTGCAAATCCATGAGAATCACATCGTATGTATGCTCAGGAGCTTCCAGAAAACGGCTGCATCCCTCTTCCCCGTCCCTGGCGGTATCCACCTCTGCTCCCATAAGTCCTGAGAGCATTTCCACTGCGATTTCCAGATTGACTGCATTGTCCTCCACCACCAGCAGATGCATGCCCTTTAATACTCCGGCCAGCCCGCCGGACGTGTTCTCGCTCTGCCCCAGCATTCCGGTGATTTTCCGGTACAGGTTCATCCTGAACAGCGGCAGGCTGATTGTATGGTTAAATCCCTTCTGTCTAAGTTCCTCAGACAGTTCCTGCTCATCCGGTTTCAGTCCCAGCAGCAAAAGGGTGCTGCCGCCCAAATCCCGCCTCAGTCCTTCTCCGGTTAATGCCTGGTCAAAACGCAGCATCTTATAGGGAAGAAATACCAGGGAAAACGGATGCCCTACCGCCCTTTTCCCGGCTGCCAGGGACACTGCTGCCTGATAGTCTGTCTTCCAGGCTCCGTCCACACCGATTTCCTCCAGCTTTCTCACTGCATCCCGGCATTTTACCTCGCTGCCCGGCTCGCCGATAACCAGCATGGCGCAGCCGGCTGCCAGCGGCACATGGCGGCTGCCCAGACGGATGGAAAGCTCAATGGTAAAGGTGGTGCCCTCACCCGGCTCGCTTTCCACGCGGATGGTGCCTCCCATCAGGTCCACAATGCGCTTGGTGATGGCCATGCCCAGGCCCGTGCCCTGGATTCCCTGGCTGTAGGAATTCTGGTCCCGCGAGAACATATCGAAAATCCGGCTCATATATTCCGGGCTCATACCCACGCCCGTATCGCTTACCTGAAACACGTAGCGGGCAAATGCAGGCTCCGGCGACTGCACTTCCGTGATATCCAGACGGATTTCCCCGTCCTTCGGCGTAAACTTTACGGCATTGCCCAGCACATTGGTAAGCACCTGGCCTAAGCGCACCGTGTCGCCGCACAGCAGTTCATGGGTGATATTCCAGACATTGACGTCAAAATGCTGGCTGCGCACACTTGTCTGGGACTGGGTCACCGTGACCACGCCGGACAGCCATTCGCCCAGCTCAAACTCAGTCTCGGCCAGCTGCATTTTGCCGGATTCAATTTTAGACATATCCAGCACATCGTTAATCAGCCCCAGCAGCAGCTTGGAGGAATTGGCGATTTTCTGAAGGCATTCCGTTACCTTCTTGCTGTCCTCCGGTGAATACAGAGCCAGGTTGGTCAGGCCGATTACAGCGTTCAGGGGCGTACGGATATCATGGCTCATGCTTGCCAGGAACGTGCTCTTGGCGGCATTGGCCCGCGCCTCGCTCTCCAACGCCTCCTCCAGACGCCTGCGGGACTGTACCCGTTCCGTGATATCCTCCAGCGTCAGGGTGATAAAGCGCTGGCTGCTGTCCTGTTCCGCAATCAGATAGGCATTAAGGGACAGCACGATATCCTTGCGGGTGTCGGGGCGGGTAAAGCGCAGCTTCAGGCTGCCGCTGGCACACTCCCCCTTACGGATTCGGCTGATAAGGTCCAGAACCGCCTGGCGGTCGCTGTCATTGATACAGCATAAAAACTTTTCTTCTATGACATTTTCAAATGCATCCTCAATCCCCAGAACCTGGTCCGTATTGCGGGACGCATACTCAATGGCCCCGCTTGTACTGTCTGCAATGACAATGACATTGGGCACATAATGGGTCATAAGGGTGAAAATCCGGTCGCGGCGCACAGCTTCCCTGGATGCGTTGGCCCGCACCACAAATACCAGCATGATTACTATCACCAGGAACATACCCAGCATCAGCGCAATGATGAACACGGTCAGATGGATGGTTTCCTGGTTAATCTGCACTGCATCTGCCGTAATGTGGTCATAGGAAACACAGGAGATAAAATCCCATCCGGTTCCCGGAACCGGCGCATACACAAGCTCATACCGGGAATCCCCGAAATAAATCTCGGCGCTGCCGCTTTTATCGTTCCTGAAATCCCACAGCACCCTGTCACAGTCCGTCCTGCCCTGGTCATCCGGAGTAAAGAATCCTGCATTTTTAGGATTTTCCTCAAAATATGTAAACAGATTTAGGGATTCCCCCAGCTCCTGGTTTACATGGGTGCGGGAGAGAATCAGACCCGAATCAGTGGTAATCATATAGGACGCATTGTCCCCAAAGGTGGTGGAATCATAGAGGGACCGGAAGGAATCCTGGCTGTAGATGCCAATCAGTATGACTGAGCCCGTACGGCAGGAAAATGCAACCACATCCTTGCCGGAAGCGCTGAACGGGTCTGATATAAAGCTGATTGCCTCCCCGTCCGGACTGGTCAGGCAGTCCACATATGCCTGGCTGGAATACAGGTTGATGGGTTTCACAGCCGTTCCCTCGCTGTACACGCCGCGGCCGGATTCATTCAGCAGCACACAGTAATCGAATACGGACACCCTGTTAAAATCCCGGATATAACTGCAGTCCTCCTCACTGAGTCCGTCCATGGAGTCAAAGCCGTTCTCCTTCAAATCTTCGGACATGCCGATTCCCAGCACGCGTATCTCATGCTGGCAGTGATTGAATCCTTCTGTTGTTTTGGAAATCAGGGTATTGGTTGTCTCCTTCAGCGCAGAGATATTGGAATTAATGATACGGTCATAGATGTCTCTGCGGTATCCTTCCAGAAAATAAGACAATGACAGGTAAAATACAATCGCGAGAGCGATGCAGACCGCTATGGTCGCAGGCAGAGAAAACTTATGTTTTTTTCGTATCTGTTTCATCTGCCGTACCTCGCTTTTCCGGAAACCACATGACTTTGAATAGCTTTAACTATTATTATATTATTGAGCGGCCCATTTGTCAATTTCACAAAACAGAGCCTCCCGCCGGCCGCATACTGCTTCATACTGCATAAAACGGAAAACAGACCTGTGAAGAAAAAGCCTGTTCTCCACGGGTCTGTTTTTGCTGCTCTTATATTTCTACAGCGACTTCACGGCTGCCACAACATTCTCAACCGTAAATCCGAATTTCTTAAAGAGCTGTCCGGCCGGTGCGCTGGCGCCAAAGCCTTTCATGGTCACTGTGGTTCCGTCAAGGCCCACATATCTGCCCCAGCCGAAATCGCCCAGTGCCTCTACTGCAACTCTCTTTCTCACTGCCTTTGGAAGGACCTTCTCCTTGTAGTCCTCAGGCTGCTCCTCGAATACATCCATGCTCGGCATGCTGACAACGCGTACATCCACGCCCTCTTTTGCCAGTTCAGCCTTTGCACCCACTGCCAGTTCCACCTCGGAACCAGTGGCAATGATGATGGCATCCGGAACTTCCTTCGCGGAATCCTCCAGGATGTAGGCGCCCTTTAACGCCTCCTTGCTGGAGCCGGCCAGCTGAGGCAGGTTCTGCCTTGTGAGCACCAGGGCCGTGGGCGTCTTCCTGGAAGACACGGCGCTGTACCATGCGGCTGCTGTCTCCGTGGCGTCGGCCGGACGGTATACATGGAAATTAGGCATGGCGCGCAGCATGGCCAGCTGCTCGATAGGCTCATGGGTAGGTCCGTCCTCTCCCACGCCGATGCTGTCATGGGTAAACACAAAGGTAAGGGGCACGCCCATAAGCGCGGACAGCCTTGCCATTGGCTTTGTATAATCACTGAACACAAAGAAGGTTGACACGAACGCCCTCAGGCCGCCGTGAAGCATGAGGCCGTTTCCGATGGCGGACATGGCCAGCTCGCGCACACCGAAATGCAGGTTGCGCCCGGCGTAATTGTCCTTGGAGAAATCTCCCATGTCAGCCATGTAGGTCTTGGTGGACGGAGCCAGGTCCGCTGCGCCTCCAATCAGGTTGGGCATCAGGTTCTTAAGCTTCTGAAGCTGCTTGCCCGACAGACTTCTGGTTGCATCCGGCTTGTCCTCAAATGCCCAATAGTCTTCGCTGTCATAAACATCATCAGCCAGATTCGGATTATAGAATTTATCCCATAATTCCTTCATTTCCGGATATTTTCCGCAGTATTCGGCAAATAATGCATTCCATTTTTCCTCTGCCCCGGCGCCTCTCTCAGCGTATGCCTTATAATTGGCATATACCTCATCCGGTACATAGAACGGCTCCATGGACGGCCAGTTCAGGAATTCCTTCATGGCCTTTACATTGTCTTCACCCAGGGGCTCGCCGTGAGCGCTGGCCTTGCCCTGCTTGGCGGGACAGCCGTAACCAATCTGGGTCTTTACCGTGATAAAGGACGGACGGGAGGTATCTGCCTTTGCCTCCTCAATGGCCTTGCCGATGGCATCCAGGTCATTGCCGTCCTCAACTGTAATCAGCTGGAATCCGAAGGCTTCCATGCGCTTCTGTACGTTCTCTGTAAACGCGATATCCGTGCTTCCCTCAATGGAAATACGGTTGGAATCATAAAATACAATAAGCTTGCCCAGTCCCAGGGTGCCTGCCAGGGAGAATGCCTCGGAGGAAATTCCCTCCATCATGCAGCCGTCGCCGCCCAGCACATAGGTATAGTGGTCAACAACAGGATATCCGTCCTTATTAAACACAGCTGCCAGATGGGACTCGGCCATAGCCATGCCCACTGCCATGCCCATACCTGCGCCCAGCGGGCCTGTGGTGGCCTCAACGCCTGCTGTATGGCCGTACTCCGGATGTCCCGGTGTCAGGGAATCCATCTGACGGAAATTCATCATATCCTCTTTTGTAAGGCCGTAGCCGAAAAGATGAAGCAGGGAATACAGCAATGTGGAGCCATGGCCTCCTGAAAGGATAAAACGGTCCCTGTTCTCCCATCCTGGATTCTCAGGATTATGGTTCATATGTTTTGCCCACAGCTCAAAGGACATGGCTGCGGCTCCCAAAGGAAGACCTGGGTGGCCTGATTTGGCTTTCTGTACAGCATCTGCTGCCAGAACGCGGATTGCATTGACTGACATTGTATCAATCTGATTCATAGTTCCCTCCATTCCGGTGCCCCCAAGGGGGCCCACGCATCATAGATGTTATTTTTTTACCAACTGCCCTTTATTATACCAATTCCATCCATACAGGGCAATACTTTTTCTCGCAAAAATCAGTGCAACATTTTGCGGTTCTATGCGTTATTTTGCAAATTTAAAAACAATTGTTATAAAAAGATTATAATTTAAACACATTTTCATCACATTTTAATTTTAAAACTGTTTGATGAATATGTTTATAAAAAACTGACAGGAGGACACAATCAGTGATTGAAGTAAAAAATCTTGTGAAAGATTACGGCGGCCATCTGGCAGTGGACCATTTAAGTTTCCGGGTGGAAGACGGCCAGATATACGGCTTCCTGGGCCCCAACGGCGCCGGCAAGTCCACTACCATGAATATCATGACCGGTTATCTGGGCGCCACTGAGGGACAGGTCTTCATAGACGGCCACGACATACTGGAGGAACCAGAAGCCGCAAAAAAACGCATTGGGTATCTGCCGGAGATTCCGCCCCTGTATATGGACATGACAGTGAATGAATACCTGGAGTTTGCGGCCTGTCTGAAAAAGCTTCCCAAAGCAGAACAGAAGGGGGCCATACAGGAGGTAATGGAACTGGTCAAAATCACGGACGTCCGGAAACGCCTGATTCGGAACCTGTCCAAGGGTTACCGCCAGCGGGTGGGAATGGCCCAGGCTATTTTGGGTAAGCCCTCTGTCATTATCCTGGATGAGCCCACCGTTGGTCTGGACCCCAAACAAATCATAGAGATACGGGACATGATTAAGAGCCTGGGCAAGAAACACACCGTTATCCTGAGTTCCCACATCCTGTCCGAGGTGAGCGCTGTGTGCGACCATATCATGATTATTGCCAATGGAAAGCTGCTTGCCAGCGATACCCCTGAAAACCTGGAACAGCGTTTAAAAGGCGCGGCCGGGCTGGAGCTGGTTGTAAAAGGCAGCAGGGAGGCGCTGCAGCCTGTGCTGGAGGAAATTCAGGGACTGGCGGCAGAGAGAATTGAGACGGGAAATGAGGACGGCACCTGTGTTGTGAATCTGCAGTTTACCGGTGACAGGGCAGCGGAAACGGATATCCGCGAAACCATTTTTTATACCCTGGCCCGCCGCCGGCTTCCTATTCTGTCCATGGTTCCCTCCAGAGCATCTCTTGAGGAAATATTCCTGGAACTGACAGAGGATTTAACAGAAAATACCGAAAACCAGGACAGCATTGCCACCAACAGCTGCCCAGACCAATGAAAGAAGGAGGATTCCCAATGAGAGCCATCTATAAGCGGGAGCTGAAATCCTATTTTTGCTCCATGACAGGCTACGTATTCATTGCTTTCATGACCACGTTCATGGGCATTTATTTCATGGTTTACAATATGATTAACGGTTACCCCTATTTTTCTTATACGCTTAATTCCATACTGATGATACTGACGATTGCGGTGCCGATTCTGACCATGCGGAGCATGTCGGACGAACACAGGACCCGGACAGACCAGCTGCTGCTGACCTCCCCGGTATCTGTGTGGGGTATTGTCATGGGAAAATTCCTTTCCATGGTCACTATTTTTGCCATACCAATGGCCATTGCCTGTCTATGCCCCCTTATCATCCGGAGCGCCGGGACCGCTTACCTGACCGAAGACTATGCATCCATACTGGTCTTCTTCCTTTTGGGATGTGTCTATATTGCCATCGGGCTTTTCATCTCCTCCCTTACGGAAAGCCAGCTCATAGCCGCGGCAGGAACCTTCGGCATCCTGCTCCTCAGCATTCTCTGGCCAGGGCTCCTGAACTTCATACCAGTAAGTGCAGCCGGTTCTCTGGCCGGCTTTCTCATCCTGTGGTCCCTGGTATGTTTCATCCTGTACCGGCTTACCGGCCATATTCCGCTTTCACTGGGCCTGGAGGCAGCCGGAGCAGCAGTTCTTGCGGGAATCTATTTTGTAAAGCAGAGCCTGTTTGAACGGGCCCTGACCGGACTACTGGGAAAAATCGTCCTGACAGACGTATTTGACGGCATTGTAAGCAGCCATATGCTGGATGTCAGCGGCCTTGTCTATTACCTCAGCGCAGCCGGTATATTGCTGTTCCTGACTGTTCAGTCAATTGAGAAAAGAAGATGGAGTTGAATCATATGACCAGAAAATGTAAAAAAGGCAGCTATATGGCATTGTTCACCCTTGTGGTCATTGCCGCTGTCATTGTATTGAACCTGATTGTGGGAAAGCTTCCTGCCAAATATCTGAAGCGGGACTTAAGCTCCGGCAAGATTCTCACCCTGGGGGATACCACCCGTGACATCGCCGCACAGCTGGACAGAGATGTAACCATCCACATTGTGGCTGATCCCAACACGGTGGATGAGCGGATTACATCCTTTGTAAATCTGTATAAGGACCTCTCCCCCCGCATTTCAGTGGAGAACAACGACCCGGTGCTTCACCCGGATGTGCTTGCCTCCCTGGACACGGAGCCGGGAAACCTGGTTGTATCCTGTGAATCCACCGGCAAAAAGACCTCTGTTTCGTTTGATGATATCATCCAGTTTGACCCCATGGTTTACTACCAGTACGGGCAAATCAAGGAGACAGCCTTTGACGGCGAAGGGCAGATTACCAGCGCCATCCGCTATGTCACAAGCGATACGGCTGCCGCCGTATATGCACTGACCGGGCACGAAGAAGCCCCGCTCCCCTCAGCCGTAACAGACGCCATGGACAAATCCGGCATGAACGTGACTGAGCTGAACCTGCTCACCCAGGGATTTATTCCCCAGGACTGCAGCCTTCTCATCATGAACGCCCCCGGTAAGGACATATCCGCGGATGAAAAGGAAATGCTGACCGATTACCTGAAAAACGGAGGCCGCATGATGCTTCTGGCAGGCTGCACCCAGGATACCCTGGTCAACCTGACTGAATTCTGCTCCCAGTACGGAATGGATCTTAAAAACGGATTCGTGGCAGACCCGGCTCCCCAGCATTTTTACAACAACAATCCCTTTAATGTCATTCCGGATTATGATTTTGCCAGCAGCCTCCTTACGGGAATCGATTCCTCCGCGGCAGCCCTTCTGGTTCAGCCCTCGGGCATGACCATACAGGAAAATCCCCCGGAGGACATTACAGTCCAGCCCTTCCTGACCACCTCGGACTCCGCGTTTTTGGTGGACCCCGTCACCCAGGAAAAGACCCAGGGCGCCTATGTGCTGGGAGCCACTGCCACGGAAACCGTAAACCAGGAAGAGGGGACCGCCTCCATGCTTACCGTTATCACAGCGCCCGGCATGATTGATGACTCCATCCTGTCACGTTTCCCCAGCATCACCAACCTTCCCCTGTTCATGAATGCAGCTGCCAACGGACTGCCCGGCGTAACACCCCTGTCCATTCCCGGCAAAAGCCTGGATATTACCTATAATATGATAACATCCGCCGGACTGTGGAGCGCGCTGTTCATCATCGTCATACCGGTCGTTTTCCTGATTGCAGGATTTGTAATCTGGATGAAGCGCCGGAAGCTTTAAGCTGAGGAGGTTATATCATGAAGAAACATGTAAGGCCAATGGTTCCCGCTCTGGGAGCCCTGGTCCTTCTCTGCGCCGCCTATGGCTTCATCACCTGGCAGCAGGGAAGGAGTGCAAAGGCAAAAGAACCCGGACCGGAAGACACTGCGGTATATATGACCGACCTTCCGGGGCTCTCGGCCCTGTCCTGGAAAACAGATGATAAAAGCCTGTCCTTTACCCAGGAAAACGGCACCTGGTACTATAAAGGGGATGATGACTGCCCTATCCGCCAATATCCCCTGACCACCCTGGCAGATACCCTGTCCCACTTAAAGGCAGAGCGGAAGCTGGAAGGCGCGGATTCCCCGGAGTCATATGGTCTGGATCATCCTTCCGTGAGGTTTGACACCGTATCCTCCGACGGTTCTTCCCGTTCCATCCTGTTGGGCAGCCAGGTCCCGGGGACCGGCAGTGAAAGCGCAGGCAATGCCCGGACGCCTGCCCGGTACTATGCCGCTGTGGAAGGGGACAGCCGGATTTATATCATAGGCAGCTATCTGGCCGACACAGCAGGCAAGGGACTTTACGATTTTGTGGAAACAGAAACCCTTCCCCATGTGTCAAGCGCGGATATCCGGGAAATAACAATATCCAGGGATGGGCAGACCAGCCGGTTCTGTAAGAAGACAGCGGACGATTCAGGCAATACCGCCTGGTACAGGAACTCCTGCGAAGACGAGGCCAGCCGTCTGGATGACAACGGCGCCCTTAATAATCTTGCGGATGCCATAAGCGGGCTGTCCTTCCAATCCTGTGTATCGTACAAGGCCAGTGATGAAGAATTAGGAAGCTTCGGCCTGTCTGCGCCGCAGATGACCCTTTCATGGACCTATGAAAGCGGAGACATAAACGGAACTGTATCATTGATGATTGGAAGCCCCAATGAAGATGGAAAGGGCTATTATACCAGAAAAGACGATTCATATGCCGTTAACCTGATATCTAAGGATGAAGCAGAACGTTGTCTGAACGCTGTCTATCCATAGTAGTGTGAATCAAATACAAAGTTGCATTAAATTGCGAAAGGGAAACAGCACTGCAATTCAGCCTGCTGTTTCCCTTTTCGCTATCATATCTATTTTATTTCAATTCCGGCTCTGAAATATATACATCTATGCCCCTTCCTTGCGCTCCCCTGCCCCCTGGTCATGGAGCACAAAGTGGTTCTTCTGGAAATCCAGTATGCCTTCCGCCCGCATCTTACCCAGCTCACTGGACATGGCGCTCCGGTCCACGCAGAGATATTCAGCCAGTTCCTGGCGGTTATGGGGTATGTCGAAATCCCTTCCCCCTTTTGCCATGGCCTGCTCCGACAGATAGGACAGGAGCTTTTCCCTGGTGGTTCTGCGGCACACATGCTCCAGCTTGTTTTCCAGCTTAACATTATGCTCCGACACCAGACGCAGCATGTTGTGAATGAACCTGGTATGAAAATCACAGGCCAGGGGACAGAATGTAATCATCCGCTGGTAATTGAGAAACAATGCCTCGCATCCGCCTTCCGCCACCACGCTCACCGGCAGTACCGGCGTCCTGGCGCAGGAATAGGACTGGCCAAAGAGTTCCCCTTCTTTTATATGGTATATGTGTTCCTGATGTCCCCAGAAGTTTTCCTGGACAACACATGCCTTTCCCCTCAGCAGTACCAGCACCTTATTGACCGATTCCCCCATGCGGAAGATGTACTCTCCATCCTCATAGAGCACCTGCTCCGAGGCACAGCATTTTAACAGGGTATAGAGCTCATCATCATTGATACCGTAAAATAGCGGAGATTTTTTCACAAGAGGCAGCCATTCCTCCATATTCACCCTTCTTTCCGTTGCATTTACAACTCATTTGCTGTAAATATTATATATTCAAGAGATTTTTCCGTCAAGAGGGATTTTATGTGAGATTAAATCTCATTCATTACCGCTGGCTGTCATCCATTTCCAGCTGCTTTTTATATATCCCAATGACTTTCTTCATGGCCTCCTGTCCGGGAGCTCCTATGGTAAGGCGTTTCTCCACGCAGGTTTTCATGCTGATGGCCTCATATACATCCTCCTCAAACACCGGACTGATGGCCTTGTACTCTTCCAGGCTGAGATTATCCAGGGCAATTCCCTTGTCAATGCATGTAAGGACCAGCTGTCCCACAATGCCGTGTGCATCCCTGAAAGGCACTCCCTTGTTCACCAGATAATCCGCTGCATCCGTGGCATTGGTAAAGCCGTTTTTAGCACTGGCCTCCATTACCTCCCGGCGGAAGCTCATGGAGGAAATCATGCCAGTAAACAGGGCCAGGCATCCCTTTACCGTATCAATAGCATCAAAGGTAAGTTCCTTATCCTCCTGCATGTCCTTATTGTAAGCCAGGGGAATCCCCTTCATCGTGGTCAGCATGGACACCAGGGCGCCGTATACACGCCCGCTCTTGCCGCGAATCAGCTCCGCAATATCCGGATTCTTTTTCTGCGGCATAATGGAACTTCCCGTGCTGTAGGAATCATCAATCTCCACAAACCGGTACTCATTGGTATTCCATATTATGATTTCCTCGCAGAACCGGGACAGGTGCATGGAAATGGTGGAAAGGGCACTGAGAAGCTCAATGAGGTAATCCCTGTCAGCCACTGAATCCATGGAATTAAGGGTTGGCCCGTCAAAGCCCAGCAGCTGCGCCGTGTATTCCCGGTCCAGAGGATAGGTGGTGCCTGCCAGTGCGCCTGAGCCCAGAGGGCAGTAATTCATGCGCCTGCGTATATCCTTAAGGCGTGAACGGTCCCTGGAGAACATCTCAAAGTATGCCCCCATATGGTGGGCCAGGGTAATGGGCTGGGCCTTCTGCAGATGGGTAAAGCCAGGCATAAAAGTATCTGTATTCTTTTCCATGACTGTCAGCAGCTCTTCCAGCAGTTCTTTTACCAGCGCTTCAATGGCGTCAATTTCATCCCTGGTATAGAGCTTCATATCCAGAGCCACCTGGTCGTTGCGGCTGCGCCCTGTATGGAGGCGCTTTCCCGCTTCGCCAATCCGTTCAGTCAGGGTTCCCTCCACAAAGGAGTGGATATCCTCATATCCGGAATCGGATGATATAGTCAACGTCCCATTATCCAGGTCTTCCAGAATGCTTTCCAATCCGCGGATAATATCATCTCTGTCCTGTTCCGTCAGTATTCCCTGCTTTGCCAGCATCTTTACATGGGCAATGCTGCCCCTGATATCCTGACGGTAGAACTTCTGGTCAAAGGAAAGGGATTCATTAAAATTGTGTACCAGCTGATTGGTTTCTTTCGTAAAACGTCCGCCCCATAATTTCATGGCTGTTATCTCCTTATTTCTGATTTTCTTTTGTCCTGTTTTCCTGTTTGCTGCTTTCTTTTTTCTGCCGCTTTCTATTTTCCTTATGGCTCTTACTTATGCTGTATCCGCTTAACGCACCGCTCTTTTTCTTCCTCCGGCTGATTCCGGCCAGCACCGCGGCTCCCAGGACAGCTGCGCTGATTCCGGTAATCCAGGCCCCGTACTTAAGGCCCTCCGGTTCATAGGAAAAACTGATTCGGTGGGTTCCTTCGCTGATATCCACTGCCAGGAATGTGTCAAACATTTTCCTGGGCGCTGCCGGCTTTCCGTCCACCAGGATACTCCATCCCTTATCATAGGGAATACTGGTATACATAACGCCTGCTGCGTCCGCCGTAATGCTGCCTGACAGTTCTGTATCCGTCCACCTGGAAAGCACCAGGGGATTCTGATTCATTTTCCCGTAAACAGCTTCCAGGGCCTGTGGATTAAAGCGCCACACCTCTGCCTGCAGGGTTGGGCTGCCCTCATCCCCTGCCTCCAGATGCACCTGCGCATCCTTGTTGATACGGCCCAGTTCCATGAAATAGCCCCGGTCCACATTGTCAAAGCTTTCTGTCTGCTCGCCGATTACAGCCGTGACCTCCTTCACCTTTTTATTGGTCACATACACATAGTAATCGCCTGTTTCCTCGGCTGTAAATGTAAGTTTCTTTCCCTCTGTAACGCTTTCGTTGGGCAGAAGCACATGCTCTGTATCCAGCACATCGCATAAATCGTTCTGGACATGGGCCGGATTCCCTGAATCCAAAATCCAGTTTCCTTCCACATCCCGGGGCAGCATGAATGCCACGGGAAGGGTGAATTTATTCTCGTACAGCCACATGCTTCCTTTTCTTGCGGACAGCTCCCTCAGTCCGTCGGAAGGCTGCTGGTCCCCGTATATGCCGTAGCGCACGGACAACAGGCTGTCCACCAATGGAGTGCTTCCCGTGATGCTGTAAGCATTGGTAGAACTCTCACACCCCATCCTGCGGAAGAAATCCGACAGGGATGCATTGGCAGTGGATGAGAACAGGGATACAGATGGGAAATTCATCCAGGCACCGTCATTCTTTGTCTTTCTGTCTGTCTTTTCCACACGGTAAAAGCTTTCCGCCTTTATATTCCACACCAGTTCTTCCACATCCTGGTTATCCTTAACATAGGATGTCCTGCTGGTGGTGGGAATACTGGTCACCGCAGTATTCACAGCCGCCTCAATGGCAACCAGGGCCAGGGCCGTGAGAAGAATGGCGTCCAGACTCCATTTTCCCTTGTGGTACTGATAAACCAGTCCGCCATACATGGCAATGAATAAAATTGCCACATAGAATACGGAAAAATGGTACTGTTCCGGATTATTCACCAGCTTTTCAGCCAGCAGCACAAAGGTAACAGCTCCCCAGAACGCCAGGCATATATGCTTCCATGGCGTATTCTCCAGATGGATGTAGGCATGGTAACACATAAACAGCATCAGTGCTATATAAATGAAGGACTGCCGGCAGGGAAGGCTGTTGGGATAGTGAAACCCATGCCAGATAAAATTCAGCACATTAACGGAAAAGCTGGCGTAAAACAGAATCAGCATGGTGCAGTACACTGCTTTTTCCCTGAACGTAATCTTCTTACTGCCCAGATAGAGCAGGAAGAACATGAGCACTGCCACACCGCAGTATATATTAGGCCAGTGGTCCAGCCCTATTTCGGTTCCCACATTTCCTATGTGGCGGGCAATCATGTCAAAAATGGAAAAATAGGAGGAAAATGTCTTGGGAAAGTCAAAATCCCCTGATGCAGTGACCTGCAGCGCATAAATCTCCGGCAGAAGCACCACCGCGGCAAGACCGCCTGCCAGCAGGGAATAAAAGGCAAACCGCAGCCCGGTTCCCATGAATTCCCCAAAGCTTTTCGGTGGATTGAGTATCATCTGCGCAATCACATAGATGACCATGAAAATGCAAATCATGATGGATATATAGTAATTGGAAAGGATGGAAAGACCCAGGGTAATGCAGTAGAGTGTCCCTCTTTTCTCCTTTACCAGCTGTTCCAGTCCCAAAAGAATCAGCGGAAACAGCATGATGCAGTCCAGCCACATGATGTTCCAGCTATAGGCAGCCATATATCCGCTGAGGGCATAAAAAATACCGAAAAAGCCCACGCCGAAATTCTTGACTCCAAAGTGCTTTTTCAGATACCATGAAAAGCTGAGTCCGGACAGTCCTGTTTTAAGGACAATCAGTATGGTCATGAACTCAATGATGAACTTTTTGGGGCATAGTATAAGGAGCCAGTTCACCGGGCTTGCCAGGTAATAGGCATAAAGCGCCGAAAAATTCACCCCCATGCCGATATCCCAGCTGTAAAGCAGGCTTCCGCCGTGGGTCAGCTTATACTGGAACTCTGAAAAAAACGGCGCATACTGATGATACATATCTGTCCTGAGAAAACATTCTTCCCCAAAGGGAAAGATACCTCTCTGGGCAAATATAATAATCATGGCAACCACCGGGACAAAAAATGCTGCCACCAGACCGTCCGAAGGCTTTAATAACCGAAGTCCGCGCCTGTTTCCTGTCCGTGACATCCCTGTCTTTCTCTCATCGTACTGCTGCCTGTCCTGTCCGGCAGTCTCATTCTCTTCTTCCATTCCGTATTCGTCTTCCTCTGATGTATATTCGTCTGATGCATAATCATCTGATGCGTAATTATCCGATGCGTATCCTCCGGGACTATACTCTCCGTGATTATGCTCTCCGTGACTATATTCTCCTGAAGCATATCTCGCTGAGGCAAATTCCGCCGGCCTGTCATTCACCGGAACACATCCCCGGGAGGCAGCCGCCTCAGATGCGGCCTCTCCGAATAGATATTCCTCCAGCGTACATTCTTCCGGCAAACATCCCCCCGCGCCGCGGGACCTGAGGTTTCCCCTGTCCTCCCTGCGGGAATCTGTCCTGCCGGAATCCGCCCCATATGTTTTCTTATCCTCTGATGTCTTTTTATCCCCGTCGGGAACCGGCTCCTCTGAGAGCGCTTCCTCCCTGGTTTTATCCTGCATGGTCGGTTCTGGCTGCACAAGCTTCAGAATTGCGTCAAGCTCCCGTTCAACCCGTTCTATCTCTTCACGTTCCATCACAGTCACCTTTCTCTATTCAGGCTTATTCTTGAATATCCAGAGTTTGCTGAAAATATAGTTCAGTACCATGTTGATGACAGAGGATGTGAACTTGCAGAACAGCTCATACAGCATTCCCCTGTCACCGCCTAATTTTACCATGACAACCATAAGCACCCAGGTAACTGCCCCTGAAAATGCCCTGGCAGCTACAAATGCTCCCACCTCCTTCACAAGGTAGGAAGGTCTTAGATTGTAATTGCGGAACACAATCAGCTTGTTCACCACATAGGCAAACAGCACAGCCGCCAGCCATGACATGGCCTGGGACAGACCCACGCCAATCTCAATCTGCCTCAGCAGGGCATATACGGCAAAGTCCACTGCCGTGGTAAGGAACCCGCATATAATGTAGCTTACCGTCTCATAGTTAACACATTTTTCCCATATTTTACGTAACATCTTCTGCTCCTGCTTTGTTCCAGAGTGTACGCAGACCGGCCCTGGAGCAATAATCCCTTCTATTATATGGTAGCATCATGGAATTGTAAAGAACAAACCATTATCTGTACAGGAAATCCTCCGCCCCCCTGGTATAATGGAGTTCCCCGTCATCCGTGAGAAATATGCCGTAGATGCGGTCCATGGACTCTATGAGCCTGGTTCCCTCCTCCAGCCCCAGGGCAAAGCAGGTGGTGCTCAGCCCGTCCCCGTCCACTGACCTGGGTGAAATGATGGATACCTGGGTCAGACCGTTTTCATAGGGATATCCGGTGGCCGGGTCCAGTATGTGATGATAGTTGACGCCATCCTCCACAAAATGACGCTCGTATACACCGGAGGAAACCACAGACATACCGTCTACCTTCAGCGCTGCCACTGTCTCCGTATGGGTTGCATAGGGTCTTTGAAGCCCTATCTTAAAGGGGCTGCCGTCCGGGCGTTTTCCCACGCAGAGCACATTACCGCCCAGGTTAATGACCGCGCTTTTCACTCCCTGTTCCTCCAGGTACGCCTTCATCTGGTCTGCTATGAAACCCTTGGCTATGGCTCCCAGGTCAATGGTGGTATCGTCGTTGAGGAAGGTGACCTGGTTCCCATCCAGAATCACATTCTTATATCCCACTTTTTTTAAATCCGCCTCAATTTCCTCCCTGGGAGGTACATGGGGCGTTTCACCGGTAAAATCCCAAAGGGAACTTAAGGGCTCTATGGTAATGTCAAAGGCCCCCCGGGACACACGGCAGTACTCCAGCCCCTCCGCCAGAACCTGGGCTGTTTTCTCCGATACGGTAATGGTTCTCTCCCCCGGTCTGCGGTGGTTCATTTTATAAATCTCACTGCCCTCCAGAGTCTTGCTGAGCAGTTTCTCATAGTCGGAGCACAGAGCCATGCAGCCGTCCAGTATGGTCTGGTCTTCTGAATCATATAAGGTTACAGTTACAAATGTGTTCAACAAAAAAGACGACCTGGTGACAGGATCCGCAACTTTCTTGCTGCATCCTGCCAGCCAAGCCGTGCACACGATAATCAAACCTGCTGTTATTATTGTCTTTAATCCTGTATTTTTCATGCCTTACATTCTAGCACCCGTCCCTGTAAAAGTCAAGGCAGGAGGCTTTAGGCATTGGTTTCTTCCATATACTCATCCATTACAGCGTCCAGAATCTTCTTAATAGTCTCAGGCGCCCTGCCTCCCACCGGAGTACCGTCAATCTCATTGGCAGCCACACACAGTTTGGTGGATGATGTCACCAGAACCTCGTCCGCATCCATCATCTCCTTCAGGGTATAGGGAGTCTCACTTACCGGAATCTCCAGTTTCTTGCAAATGCGAATCAGATGGGCCCTTGCAATACCCGGAAGTATCAGGTTGTCGGCAGGGGCTGTGTAGAGAATGCCGTCCTTTAGGATATGGCAGTTGCTGTGGGCGCATTCTGTTACACGGTCGCCTCTGTGGAATACTGCTTCCTGGCATCCTGCCTCTTTTGCCTTCTGGGCAGCCATAACGCTGGGCAGCAGGTTCAGGGTTTTGATGTTGCAGTGGAAGAAACGGGTATCCTCCTGGGTGAGCAGGCGAATCTTCTTATACAGGTCCGGTGTTCCCATGGGCTTTAGCATAACCCAGAGATTGGCCGGTACGTTATCCGGGAATTCATGGGTCCTGACAGCAGTGCCGCGGGTTACCTGGAAGTAAATGAACAAATCCCCTGTATCCATCTTATTGACCAGGTCCTGAAGCAGGGCCTTCAGCTCTGCCTTTGTACAGGGCACCTGAATCTTGATAAGGCCCGCGCTGTTGAAGAAGCGGTCAATGTGCTCGTCGATTGCGAAAATCTTGTAATTGCGGCAGGGACCTGCATCGTATACGCCGTCCCCAAACCAGCACACCCTGTCATTCATGGGAACACTCATGTTCTCCAGTTCGTCGTACTTTCCATTATAATAGCCAAGCGTTTTCATATATGTAATCTCCTTTTTAATAATAATTCTCATTGAAACATGAAGCTAAAACCGCTTTTTCTCTTCTTCCGGTATGGCGGAATACATGTTTTTGATTTCCTTCAGCACGAAATGGGTCCTGGTGGCTGATACACCGGGTATGCTCTTGATGGTGCGGTGGATACGCTCCAGCTCATCGGAGGAGGCGCATGATATCTTCAGCACAAAGTCATAATCCCCGGTCAGATAGTAACAGTCCAGGATATTGGGATGGTCCATGATGACCTCGGTAAAGGAATCGTGGAACCTGGGATGCTCCAGGCTGATTTCCATCAGGGCCGTGACATCGTTGCCCAGGGCCTTGGCATCCACTCTTACCGTATAGCCCTTGATGATGCCGGACTCTTCCATCTTCTTGATGCGGTCCAGGACGGCTGATACGGACAGGTGAATGGCCTTGCTGATGTCTGAGGCTGTCTCCCTTCCGTTCTCTTTTAGGATATTCAGTATTTTATAGTCAAGTTTATCCATCTTGTCCCCCTGTTATTTTAGCTTTTCAAATATAGTTTCGTAGTATATACTGGTAGGTGGATAGAATGCATTGTCCCCGAATCATCGGCGGCACAGGCTTTGCTTTCCGGCAGGAGCCTTCTCAATGCCTGCGTGGACATTATAACACAAATCATCCAGGAGTTGTACTATGAATCTCTCTTATTTGAAATATGCGGTAGAAGTGGAAAAAACTGGGTCCATCACAAAGGCGGCTCAGAATTTTTATATGAATCAGCCCCATCTGAGTAAAATCATCCGTGAACTGGAACGGGACCTGGGATGCGATATCTTCGACAGAACCAGCCGCGGCATGGTTCCCACCAAAAAGGGCGAGGAATTCCTGCGCTATGCAAGGGCAATCCTGGTGCAGGAGGAACAGATAGAGGCTCTCTGCGTAAAGAACGGCGAAAAGGCCCTGGAGGTGAATCTCTGTGTTCCCAGAGCCACCTATATTTCCTACGCCTTCTCTGAATTCCTTAAGCATATGGACACCTGTCCCTCCGTCAATGTGCATTACATGGAAACCAACTCCAGGGATACTATCCGGGGCGTGTCCGGCAAGACCTTTGATGTGGGCATCATACGCTGTCAGTCCCTGTATGAATCCTATTATATGAAGCTTCTCCAGGATGAGAACCTGGAGTGGAAGGAGCTGTGGCAGTTTTCCTGTAATGTTCTTATGTCCCCCAGCCACCCCCTGGCTTCCAGGAACGGGCTGACTTATCTGGATTTTACGGATTACATTGAAATCGTCCAGGGGGACATCCAGAACCCGTCCTTTACCTTTGAGGCCCAGGACGCCTCTGCCACCGGCGGCAACTCCAAGAAAACCGTTTCCATCTATGACAGGGGCAGCCAGTTTGAGCTGCTGCGCCAGCTGCCCGGTTCCTACATGTGGACCTCCCCGGTCCCCTGCGGCTGCCTCACCACCTCGGGCCTGATTCAAAAGACCTGCAGTTATCCCGGCAACCTCCACAAGGACCTGCTGATTTACCGGAACGGCTACCGTTTTTCCAAGGAAGAGGAGGAATTCCTCCGGTGCCTCTCACGTATGATAAGCCGGCTCTCTGACTGATTGTCAGTGATTTGCCTCATTCCTTCCATATATATATTCTATAAGCCCGTCAGCCTCTCACATTGCAGCGGCTGACGGGCTTATAGTATGTGATAACCGGTGTAATCCGGCTTATTATCTAAGGAAATACTCTGTTCCCGGAAAACGCCCTTTATTTCCTATTATATAAGGCAGTCTCCCATATTACCATGACCCGGAAAGAATCCTGGCCAGCTCACTGTCCTCGTTCAGTATAACGGTCTTATTATCCCCTTTCAGGGAAGCCTTCAGGGCATCCAGGGAGCGTACATAATTATAGAAGTCAGCCTTTGCCTCGTCATTGTAGGCATCGCTTAATATCTGCATGTACCTGGCCTCGCCCTCTGCCTTGATTTTTTCCGCCTCCGCATTGGCCTTTGCAATGGTTTCCTTTACTGTCTTGTCTGTCTCGTTCTTAATCAGGGAGGACTGGTAATCGCCGTCAGCCGTGTACTGGGCAGCAATGTTGTTTCGCTCGGATATCATTCTCTGGTATACGGACTCCTTATTGGAGTCGGGAAGGTCCAGCTTCTTTGTCTCCACCGCATAAATGTGGATGCCGTAGGAATCCATGGCGTTGCCAATGTTCTCTGTAATGGTCCTGGCCAGGTTCCCGTCCCGGCCGGATATGATATCCGCCTGGTTGGTGGATGAGAGCACATTTTTAATAGAGTTATATACCACATTTCCCAGCCTGACCTCAGCTTTTTCCTTGCTGGCGTTCAGGGAGGCCAGATATTTCACCGGGTCGTTGATATCCCATATAACAAAGGAATCAACGGTCATCACCTTTTTATCCTTTGTGGTGACATCGCTTGGGTACAGGTCGGATATCATTTTATATTTGGGTATTTTCTGCACAGACTGCAGGAAGGGGACCCTGAGGGAGGGACCTGCCGAATCCTCCACCCTGACTACTTTTCCGAACTGGATAATCAGGGAGTACTCATTGGATTTGGTAACCACCAGCGGATTAAAGATGGTGACAGCCAGGAGCACGATAACCAGTATTCCCATGTTTCTCATAAATTTCGTCAATGTCTTCATTACTGTCCGCCTCCGTTCTGGTCATTGTTTTCATCCGTATCATCCTGGTCATAGGCGCCGGACTGGCTGCTTTGGCTGCCTGAACCCTCCTGGCTGGCCTGGTTTGCCTGGTTTGTCTGATTATCCTGGCTGCTGTAGGAACCCTGTGAACCGGTGCCGGTCTGGGGTCCGGTGACAAAGGAATCCAGAGGAAGCATGGTCTGGGTCCCGTCTGAGCCGTTTATGATAACCTTTAAACCCGGCAGGATATCCTCCATGGTTTCATAGAACATTCTCTTCTTTGTGATAAGCGGATACTTTGCATATTCCTGGTACATATCGTTGAACCTGGATACCTGGCCCTCTGCCTCGCTGATTCTCTGCTGGCGGTAGGCTTCCGCATCCCTGGCAGCTTTATCGGCCTTTGCGTTGGCTGCCGGAAGCTGCTGGGACTGGTACTTCCTGGCCTCATTGATTTTGGTATCCATACCCTGCTTGGCATCCTCCACTGCCTTAAATGCATTGTTCACTGCATCCGTTGGAGGCTGCGCGTCCTGGATGGTCACATTGTTGATGCCCAGGCCAATGTCCTCCTGCTCCAGGCGCTCAGACAGCAGCGCCTTGACCTTTGCCTGAATCTCGGATTTTCCGGTGGTTATTACCTCGTCCACGCTGTAGGAGCCGACGGTATCCCTTATATAGGACTGGGCCAGGTTCTTTAAAATAGGAATGGCCGTGTCGCTGTGGATGTATGCTTTAATTGGGTCCACAATCTGATATTCAATGTAAAAATCCACATTCACAAAGTTAAAATCCTTGGTTATCATCTCTGACTCGGACGTAACCGAAACAGGATTGTTCTCGCTGTCCGCATGATTCTGCGCATTGTAGTCCGGGTCGTATCCAATGGGCATACCCTTTATTTCCTTGGACATCTTATGTACCTTCTGTATGAAGGGCACCTTGAACTTGGGTCCTGAGGTAGTTACGCTGCTGGGACGGCCGAAGGTGGTCAGCACTGCCATTTCATTTTCAGACAGGGTGTAGAACGAATCAAAGGCCGCTATTGCCAGGACAGCCACCACAATGGCTATCTTTATGGGACGGAGCATCTTCTTCATCCTCTTATTGCTTTCTTCCCCGTTGTCAAATACTACTTCCGGTCCCTGTTTATTGCTGCCTCCTCCAGGTCCCACGAACTTCTTACCCATGAAAAAATTCATCCGGTATTCCCCTTTCTCAGTCATTTTAGAGAAGTATACCATAAGTTTCACATACCGGATAGCATTTACCCTGAGTTTCCAATAATTTTATAATTCCTTTAGGGAGATGCCGGAAAAGGAATACCGGTATTCCTTTTTCATACCTACCCATTCCCGGTCAATGGTGTTAAGATATAATCGTTAAAGAAATAACACACTGACACAATATTTTACATATAATGGGAGGTATTATCATGAGATTTACACTGCCAAGAGATTTGTACCATGGAAAAGATGCACTGGATGCCCTGAAGACCCTGACCGGCAGAAAAGCCATTGTGGTTGTGGGCGGCGGCTCCATGAAACGTTTTGGTTTTCTGGACAAGGTGGTTGATTACCTGAAGGAAGCCGGCATGGAAGTTAAATTATTCGAAGGCGTTGAGCCTGACCCATCTGTAGATACAGTCATGAAGGGCGCTGCTGCCATGCAGGAATTTGAGCCTGACTGGATTGTGGCAGTAGGCGGCGGTTCTCCCATTGATGCAGCAAAGGCAATGTGGGCATTCTACGAATACCCGGATACATCCTTTGAGGACCTGATTACGCCATTCAACTTCCCAACCCTGCGTACCAAAGCTAAATTCTGTGCGATTTCCTCCACATCAGGAACAGCAACCGAGGTTACCGCATTTTCCGTTATTACTGATTATAAGAAAGGCATCAAATATCCTCTGGCCGACTTCAACATCACACCGGATGTGGCTATTGTGGACCCTGCCCTGGCTGAAACCATGCCCAAGAAGCTGACAGCCCATACAGGAATGGATGCCATGACCCACGCAATTGAGGCTTATGTCTCAACCCTTCACTGCGAGTATACGGACCCGTTAGCTCTCCATGCCATCGAGATGATTAACGAGTATCTGATACCTTCTTATAACGGGGACATGGAAGCCCGTGATAAGATGCACGATGCACAGTGTCTGGCCGGAATGGCGTTCTCCAATGCTTTGCTTGGAATCGTACACTCCATGGCCCATAAGACAGGTGCTGCATATTCCGGCGGTCACATTGTTCACGGTTGTGCTAATGCAATGTACCTCCCCAAGGTTATTAAATATAACTCCAAAGAACCTGAGGCCGCCGCCAGATATGCTAAGATTGCCAAATTCATCAGCCTTCCCGGCACCACGGACGAGGAACTGACCGATGCCCTTATTGCCCGTCTCTTAGAGATGAACAAGGCTCTGGACATCCCCGCCTGCATAAAGGATTACGAGGGCGGAATCATTGATGAGAAGGAATTCATGGATAAGCTTCCACAGGTTGCCGAACTGGCTGTAGGCGATGCCTGCACCGGGTCCAATCCAAGGGCCATCACCCCCAAGGTTATGGAACAGCTGCTGAAATGCTGCTACTATGACGAGGAAGTGAACTTTTAAAAAGCCCCCTTTTGTGTTAATACACTCCATATAAACGGTTTGTTTTTACTGCCCGAAAAGGGTGGGAAAGAATTCGTCTTTCCCACCCTTTTCATTTTGCCGCCTTTACGCTGCCAGAAGCTGTTCCATATAGCGCAGATATCCGCACAGTCCTGTGATGATGAATATTTCCAGAAAGCTGGTGATAAAGCCTGCTTCCAGGAGGAAGAGGACGGAGCAGGCTGCCATCATCCACAAAATTCCCCACGCCCTGCGAAAGCGCATCCGGTCACGGGCGCTGAGAAAGCGGAGGAAACCAATGATGCTGAAGGCCAGAAGCACAGGCGAAAAAAATGCCAGCAGCACATGGAGGTCTGCCTTTAAGGGATATTCCTCCGGCATGTAGGGAATCATAACTGCCATAAGAAGAAAGGCTGCCGCGGTATACATGAGCGTCCTTCCTCCCGGATTCCTGTATCTTCCTATGTGAAAAAGATAACGGACATACACACAGTAATAGATGCCGGTGGCAAATCCCCACACTGCAAACAGCAGCTTATTGCCGGTCCGGTTGCCCAGGACAGACAGGTTGGTACCGGTCCAGCTGTCAAAGGATGCCAGGAATATGGTTATGCCGGGAATCAGATAAATCGTGAAGAGGTCGTATTTTCCTTTAAACCGTATGTTCCGGCCCCACATGGTCCTGCCCCCTTTATCAGATGGTCCCTGCCCTTAAATCTGTCCCGGACCTCCTTATACATGGATATCCGGGACAATGAGGAAGGGAGCGCACGCATCTTTTTCCGATGCGCCGCTCCCTATCATTATCTGATAAAGTGGTGATTTTTACACTTGAATCATTTTCCTTGGAAGGTATCTGCCCTCCAATTATGCCATTGTTTTTAAAAGCTTTTCCACTGAGGAAAGCTTCACGCAAAGGGTGAACAGTTCGGCAGCCATAATCAAATCCCCTAATGTGGGATAGGTGGGAGCGATACGGATGTTGCAGTCATGCGGGTCCTTTCCATATGGATAGGTGGCTCCGGCCGATGTCATGACCACGCCTGCCTTCTTGCACCTGGCCACAATATCCTTTGCGCAGCCTTCCATGGAATCAAAGGAGATAAAGTATCCGCCCTTTGGTTTTGTCCACTGTCCGATTCCCAGCCCTTCCAGCTCCCGTCCCAATATTTCCTCCACTGCCTCGAATTTGGGGCGGATAATGTCTGCATGTTTTCTCATATGCTCTACCATACCGTGGATATCCTTAAAGAAACGGGCATGGCGCAGCTGATTTACCTTGTCGTGGCCAATGGTCTGGTTCTTTAACTGGGCCTTGATGTCCTCCAGGTTATTGTGGGAGGTGGCAATGGCCGCAATACCGGAACCAGGGAAGCTGATTTTGGAGGTGGAAGCAAATTTATAAACCAGGTCCGGATTTCCAGCCCTCTTACACTCTGCCAGAATCTCAATCAGATGGTCCTGGTCGTGGTCATACAGGTGATGTACGCCGTAAGCATTATCCCAGAATATACGGAAGTCCGAGGCAGCCGGTTTCAGCCTTGCAAAACGGCGGACCGTCTCGTCTGAATAGGAATAGCCCTGGGGATTGGAGTACTTGGGCACGCACCAGATTCCCTTGATGGAATCATCGGAAGCCACCAGTTCCTCCACCATATCCATATCTGGTCCATCCTCAGACATGGGCACGTTAATCATCTCAATGCCGAAGTATTCGGTGATAGCGAAATGGCGGTCATATCCGGGAACCGGGCAGAGAAATTTCACCTTATCCAGCTTGCACCAGGGTGTGCATCCCATGATTCCGTGGGTCATGGCCCTGGACACGGTATCGTACATAACGTTCAGGCTGGAGTTGCCGTAAATGATAATGGTGGAAGGGTTCACCTCCATCATATCTGCCAGCAGTACCTTGGCCTCGTCTATACCTGTCAGCACGCCGTAATTGCGGCAGTCCGTTCCGTCCTCGCAGGTCAGGTCACTGGCGCTGTTCAGTACGTCCATCATACCCATGGAAAGGTCCAGCTGTTCCACACATGGCTTACCCCTGGACATATCCAGCTTCAGGTCCTTTGCCTGAAACTCCCGGTACTGTGCTTTCAGGTCCTGGCGCAGTGAAAGCAGTTCTTCTTTTGTCATCTCTGCATATGGCTTCATAATATCCTCCTGGCTCACTATATTTTCTATAAAATGTGTCCGTCAGGCAGACATCTGTCAGCCACCGGTCAACATTTTTGTACATTGTACTAAAGCATACACCAATTGAAGCATTCCGTCAATACAAAATTTTCTTATATTGTCAAAAGATATGCTTATGTCTTTTTCCTTCTGCCTCTATCCCTGCTTATACGTCTCTGCTTGTTCATCCCTGCCTAAACATCCCTGCCTAAACATCCTTACCGGCAAGCAGCTCCTTCACAAGCTTATTTACCATGGCCGGGTCCGCCTTTCCCTTCATGGCCTTCATAGTCCGGCCCACCAGAAATCCCATGGCCTTTTCCTTGCCGTTCCTGTAATCCTCCACGGACTGCGGATTCGCTGCCATTACCGCCTCCGCGGTGCTGCGCAGGGTTCCTTCGTCCGTTACCACCTTAAGGCCTTTTTCCTCCACATACTTCCCAGGGTCAATGTCGTGCCTGAATATCTCCTCAAACACAGTCCTGGCAACTGTTCTGTTAATGGTGTTTTTCTCCACCATACCGATAAGGGCAGCCAGATGGGCGGGCGAAAATCTCATGTCCTCCGGGTCCATTTCCTGCTCCTTCATCAGACGCATGGCCTCCACCATAAGCCAGTTGGATACCTCCTTGGGCTGTCCGCTCAGCCGCGTGGTCTCCTCAAAGATATCCGCCATGTGCTTAGAGCTGGTGAGCAGCCTGGCGTCATATTCAGGAAGTCCGTATTCCTCTCTGTAGCGGATGATTTTCTCTGTGCGCAGCTCCGGCTGGCGGGCCTTTACCCGGGCAATCCATTCATCGCTTATGACCACCGGCGCCAGGTCTGGGTCAGGAAAATACCTGTAATCCTGGGCATCCTCCTTGGAGCGCATGGCCTTGGAACTTTCCTTGTTGTCATCCCAGCGCCGCGTCTCCTGGATTACCTTCTTCCCCTCTTCCAGCAGCTCAATCTGGCGCCTGCGCTCCCCCTCGATGGCCCTGGCGATGGCCTTAAAGGAGTTCAGGTTTTTCATCTCTGTCCTGGTGCCAAACGAAGGCGCACCTGCCTCCCTTACGGACAGGTTCACATCCACCCTCATGGAGCCTTCCTGGAGCTTGCAGTCAGAGGCCCCCAGGTACTGGATAATCAGCCTCAGCTTCTCCAGATACGCTATGACTTCCCCGGAGCTGCGCATATCCGGCTCCGATACAATCTCAATCAGAGGAACACCGCTGCGGTTGTAATCCACCAGGGAACAGTCCTCCCACTCATCGTGAATCAGCTTGCCTGCATCCTCCTCCATATGGATTTCGTGGATTCCCACACGTTTCCTGCTGCCGGATTCTGTCTCTATGTCCACCCAGCCGTCATGGCAGATAGGCAGGTAGAGCTGGGATATCTGGTAGTTCTGCGGGTTGTCCGGATAAAAATAATTCTTCCGGTCAAATTTACAGTACTGGTTAATCCGGCAGTTGACAGCCAGCCCCACTGCCAGCGCATACTCCACCACCTGCTTATTCAGCACGGGCAGGGAACCGGGCATACCGGTGCACACAGGACAGGTATGGGTGTTGGGCTCTCCCCCGAAACGGGTGGAACAGCCGCAGAAAATCTTGGTTTTGGTGGCCAGCTCCACATGGACTTCCAGGCCTATGACAGTCTCGTACTGTTTACTCATGGCTCATCCTCCTCTCTGCTGTCCCGGTCATGGCGCCGGACAGTACCTCTGCTGTCCCGGCCGTCACAGAAGGCAGTTTCCACTTCCGGGACTGCTCGTAAGCATAGGCGGCCCGTATGATGTTCTTTTCCTTAAAACAGTCCCCTATGAGCTGCAGGCCAATGGGAAGCCCTTTTGAATCCAGGCCGCAGGGAAGGCTGATTCCCGGAAGGCCGGCCAGGTTCACGGAAATGGTATAGATATCCCCCAGATACATCTTCAGCGGGTCCCCCAGGGACTGGCCCAGCCGCGGAGCAGTCCCTGGCGCTGCAGGCGCCAGTATTACGTCGTACGATGCAAAGGCCCGGTCAAATTCCTTCTTAATCAGCGCCTTGGTGCGGAGGGCCTTCAGATAATATGCGTCATAGTAGCCGGAGCTCAGCACAAAGGAGCCCAGCATGATGCGGCGCTTCACCTCCGGGCCAAATCCCTGGGAACGGCTTTTCTTGTACATACTGTGAAGGTCCTCGTACTCCGGCGCACGGTACCCGTACTTTACCCCGTCAAACCGCGACAGGTTGGAACTGGCTTCTGCGGAGGCAATGACATAGTAAGCAGGTATGGCATATTCCACCAGCTTAAGGTCAAAGGTTTCCACCACAGCCCCCATTTCCCCCAGTACCCCGGCTGCTTCCAGCACAGCGTCCCTTACCTCCTGGTCCAGACCCTGGCCAAAGTAGGATTCCGGTATGCCGATGCGCATTCCCTTTACATCCGATGACAGGGCCGGGGTGAAACCGCAGTCCCCGCGCTCCATGGACGTGCTGTCCTTTGGGTCGTGGGAGGCCAGGACCTCCAGAATTGCAGCACAGTCCGACACGTCCTTTGCCACAGGCCCAATCTGGTCCAGAGAAGAACCATAGGCAATGAGCCCATACCTG
Organism: Clostridium sp. 1001283B150225_161107_B6; assembly: GCF_015556325.1. NCBI lineage: Bacteria > Bacillati > Bacillota > Clostridia > Eubacteriales > Clostridiaceae > Clostridium > Clostridium sp. 1001283B150225_161107_B6. Next base: position 260,132 of record NZ_JADNMD010000005.1, read on the forward strand.
GACACGGTACCGTAGGTGGGCTTGATTCCCGTGACACCGCAGAAGGCGCTGGGCTGGCGTATGGAACCGCCTGTATCGGACCCCAGGGCATAAAAGCATTCCCCGGCAGCCACCGCTGCACAGGAACCGCCGGAGGAGCCCCCCGGCACATGCTCCGTGTTCCAGGGATTCCTGGTAACCCCGAAGGCAGATGTCTCCGTGGTGCTTCCCATGGCGAATTCATCCATGTTGGTCTTTCCCAGGATGACGGCTCCTGCCTGTTCCAGATTGGCCACGGCCTGGGCCGTATAGGTTGGAACAAAATGTTCCAGTATCCTGGAGCTGCAGGTGGTGCGCATTCCTTCCGTGCACATGTTATCCTTGATGGCCACAGGCACACCCGCCAGGGGGCCGGTCAGCCTTCCTGCCTCAATTTCCGCCTGGACCTTTCCGGCCCGTTCCATGGTCCTCTCTTCGTCCACAGTCACGTAGGCGTGAATGGATGGCTCCACGGCTTTCATCCGTGCCAGGGATGCTTCTGCGGCCTGGACCGCAGTGATTTCCCCTGACTGAATCCTTCTTCCCAGCTCCAGGGCTGTCATATCCAATATGCTCATGCTCCCATTCCTCCTACTCTACGGTCTTGGGCACTTTAAATGCTCCGTCCTTGTGCCGGGGTGCGTTGGACAGGATGCGCTCCCTCTCATCCCCATTTGTTACTATATCCTCACGGAACACGTTATTTAACGGAAATACGTGGGACATGGGCTCCACTCCCTGTGTGTCCAGTTCATTGAGCTTATCTATATAATCCAGCATCCTTCCCATATCCTTCTTTGCTTCCTCCTTTTCCTCCGGAGAAAGTTCCAGCTTAGCCAGGATGCCCGCGTATTCTATTGTCTGGTCGCTTATTTTGTTTGCCATGATTTTCTGCTCCTCTCAGTCATATTCCTGTTCCTATGGCTCCAGCCTGTTCACATCCCTTGGGAACAATGCGGCTTCCCTGACATTCTGCTCATCCAGAAGCCTCATGGTAAGGCGTTCCAGGCCAATGCCCAGCCCGCCGTGGGGCGGCATTCCGTATTTGAAAATCATCAGATAGGAAGCAATATCCTCTGGATTCATGCCACGCTTCTCCATCTTGGCTGTTATTTCCTTATAATCGTGAATCCTCTGTCCGCCCGTGGTCACCTCCAGCCCGCGGAACAAAAGGTCAAAACTCAGTGTGAATTTGGGGTCTGCCGGGTCATCCATTGCGTAGAACGGCCGCTTTTTAGACGGATAATGGGTAACAAACACAAAATCACTGCCGTACTCTTCCCGGAAATACCGCCCTATGAGCAGTTCCTCCTCCGGCTCCAAATCATAGGGATTGCGTATCCTCCTGTCATACCTGCGGGACACAAGCTCCTTGGCCTGGTCAAAGCGGACAGCGGGAATCCGTCCCACCTCCGGCAGGGTCACTCCCAGCATATCCAGCTCCTGTTTATACTCCTGCTCCAGCAGCCTCATAACATGCTGGAGCATTCCTGTCTCCATATCCATCACATCCCGAAAACTGTCAATATATCCCATCTCAAAATCCAGGCTTGTATATTCGTTGAGATGGCGGGTGGTATTATGCTTTTCAGCGCGGAACACCGGGGCTGCCTCAAATACCCTGTCGTACACTCCCACCATGGCCTGCTTATAGAACTGGGGACTCTGTCCCAGCTCCGCCTTCTTATTAAAATACTCCAGCTTAAAAACATTGGAGCCGCCCTCTGCCCCTCTTGCCACGATTTTGGGGGTGCGTATCTCCGTAAAGCCCTGTCCGGCAAGATAATCCCTGAATCCTCTTACAATTCCCTCCTGAATCTTGAATTTGGCCCGTTCCCGCACATTGCGCAGGGAAATGGGACGCAGGGAGAGCTTTGTCTCCAGGGACGTGTTTAACTTCCATTTGCTGACAGCCAGGGGAAGGGGCTCTGCCGGCTGGGACAGCACCTGTATTTCCTTCAGCCGTATCTCAAATCCGTGGGGCGCCCGTTCCTCGGCCCTTATAGTCCCCCTCACCTCCACGGTGCTCTCTTCCTTCAATTCCCTGATATCAAAATCCGTAACCCCTGCCTCGTACACGCACTGCACCAGTCCCTGGGACTTGCGCAGAATGACGAAAGCCACCTCCCCCATATGGCGTATGGTGTGAACCGCTCCGTTCATCCGTATATCCCTGCCCTCATAATCCCCTGCAAGCACTTCCCTGATATCCAGGACCTTCTTCTCCTTAACTCCGCTGATAAATTCCATGGCACTCTCTCCTCGCTATGAGCACTTGACATCTGTGTTTTAAGATGTCTAGCGCGATGCATATCACTGGCACTTGGCAGGCGTATTTTGACTGCCTAGTGCAGTGATTCGCTATGAGCACTTGACATCTGTGTTTCGGTTCCGGTTCATTCTCTTCTCCATGGACACAAGCCGGCTGTCTGGCCCACAAACAAAAAAACGCCCCGGAACACAGTAACTGCATTCCGGGACGGGATTTACTTCAGACATTTCCCGCGGTACCACCCGCATTGAGACCTGGTCCCGTATCACACTGCCATACGTTTCCAGCTCCCCTCTCTATGTACGTAACGTGTACAACGGATATACCTACTATCAGCCGCGTCCTGCCCGGCAGCCTCCGGTTCAGTCCCTGACCGCTTCGATATACCAGCTCCAGAGTGTTCCCTTAGCCCAGTCCTGCCTGGCGGCGCTCTCAGTCGGTGACGCCCCCTTCCTGTCACATTTCTCAGGCCAGAGTCTCTTTCATTGCTGTTGATTATTTATTTACTAAAATAGTACATGGCGGATTCAAAGTCAAGGGCAAATATTTCTCCGGGAAGAATTTTAGATAATTTGACAATAAATCCATACATGTCTGAATATTTATTGTAACAATTGAAAGTGTCAGCCGCCGTCCTATGGCAGGGCCGGAAAACAGGACATGATAGGTCAATGGGTGTCATAGTTTTGCTCTGTCCCTCATAAAATGCTATATGGAAATTACTATACACATAAAGGAGCTCATGATGTTATCCATCCATGATTTTCATTATTCCTCCGATGTACCCTATCCGCCCATCAAGGCTGAATCCGGAAATCCGGCCTATGCAAGGGTGATGTTGGACAACATAGGCGGAAGCAATTCAGAGATGTCCGCCATATCTCTCTATATCTTCAACCAGCTGATTACCGGGTACAATCCCGATATCAGCACCGTATTTCACAAGGTCAGCATCGTGGAAATGCATCACCTGGAAATATTCGGAACATTGGCGCAGCAGCTGGGGGAGGAACCGCGGCTGTGGACACAGCACGGATGCAAGAAGATATACTGGTCCCCCAGCTACAACCAGTATCCCGAAGACCTGGGGGCACTGATGCGCAATGTCATTGACGGTGAAAAGGCAGCCATCAGCAAATATCAGCACCAGATTTCCTACATACGGGATGAAAATATCACAGAGAATTTACGGCGCATTATTTTGGATGAACGGCTGCACGTGGAGATTTTTGAAAAGGTCTACGGAGCGTATTGTTCCTGAACGGCCTTAAGCATGGCGTATATTCGTATACTCCGATATCTCCCTGCTGATGGTGCACAGGTCGTCCACATCCATGTGGTGAATGTCGTCATGCCCTGTAATCCTGGCAAATGTCTTAATCTCTTCCAGGGATACCCTGAGGAAATTAGCCACTCTCTGCGCAGCTGCGTCCTCCCTTAAGCGGCTGCGCAGCTTTGCGTCCTGGGTTGCCACTCCTACGGGGCACATACCTGTGCCGCATATGCGGTACTGCTGGCAGGCTGCTGCCATCAATGCAGCGGATGCAACCGCAACCGCGTCCGCTCCCATGGCCAGCGCCTTTGCAAAATCAGAGGATACCCGCAGACCGCCTGTTATCACCAGCTGGGCGTCGCACCCCGCCTGGTCCAGATATTTCCTGGCCCTGTAAAGGGCATAAACCGTGGGCACGCTGGTGGAGTCCCTGATAATCCTGGGACTGGCACCGGTTGCGCCTCCCCTTCCGTCTATGGTAATGAAATCCGGTCCCCCATAGACGCAGAATTCCAAATCCTTCTCAATCCTTCCCGCTGCTATCTTAATGCCAATGGGCCGTCCCCCGGACACAAAACGCAGTCTGTCCACCAGGGCTTTCAAATCCTCTTTGGTATCAATGCCTGGAAAACGCGACGGGCTGATAACATCCTGGCCCAGAGGTTTATTCCTTATGGCGGCAATCTCCGGAGTCACCTTGCCTCCCGGAAGATGGCCTCCCATACCGGGCTTTGTGCCCTGTCCGATTTTTATCTCTATGGCGTCCGCATCCCTCAGGTTCTGGTCAGTGACACTATACTGGTTGGGCACGTATTCAAATATATACTTATAGGCTGCTGCTTTTTCCTCCGGCAGTATGCCTCCCTCGCCGGAGCACATGGCGGTGCGGACCATGGCGCTTCCCCTGGACAGCGCTGTCTTTGCCTCCCTGGAAAGAGCTCCAAAGGACATGTGGGAAATATAAACAGGATGGTCCAGGACCATGGGCTTGGCCGCATGTTTTCCTATAATGGTTTCGGTCTTTACCGGGGCATGTTCATCCAATGGCATGGGATTCAGCTGGGCGCCCAGAAACAGGATATCGTCCCAGCCCGGCATGGGCATCTGTGTTCCCATGGCAGCAATGATGGACTGTCCCTTCACCGCCATCTCGTGAATCTCGTCCATATAGCGGGCATCGGTCTGGGTCCTGGCATACTCCGGGTCATAGGCCTCTGCCTCGCCCGTACCGGCGCCGCAGCCTTCACATTTTTCCTGAGCCTCTTCCTTTTTGGCCGGCGCCTCCATCCCCTTCCCATTCTCCGGGTTCCTGCCTCCGTCCTCAGTCTTCACCAGCTTGTCAGCCGTGACCATGCACACGGGACAGACCTTTAAATCAGATACCGGCACCCCCTCCTTTTCCTCGTCATAAATAGAACCACAAAATCTGCAACGGTATACTGCCATTCTGTTTCCCCCTTCTCTTGGTTTACCTTTAATAATAGTAATTATTACTATTTTAAATATAGCACAAACACACTGCAATGTCCAGTGTTTTATACCTTCATATATCATTGACTTACCTGTATAAATAATGTTACAATATCTTTCATGCACAAACGAGAAAGGAAGTCGCTATACAATGTCCCAAGAAAACAAGATGGGCGTCATGCCCATTAATAAACTGCTGATATCCATGTCCCTGCCCATGATTATCTCTATGCTGGTACAGGCCCTGTACAATATCGTGGACAGCGTGTTTGTATCCATGATTAACCAGGCTGCCCTGACCGCAGTATCCATGGCATTTCCCATCCAGAACCTGCTGATTGCGGTGTCTGCCGGTACCTGTGTGGGTGTCAACGCCCTGCTGTCCCGTTCCCTGGGGGAGAAAAATCCCAAGGCTGCCAACCTGGCTGCTGTCAACGGGCTGTTCCTGGCCTTCTTAAGCTTCCTGGCCTTTGCAGTCTTCGGCCTGTTCGGCGCCAGGCTGTTCTTTGAAAGCCAGACAACCAATCCGGTCATCATTGAATACGGCGTACAGTATCTTCAGATTGTCTGCCTCTTCAGTTTCGGGCTCTTTGGGGAAATGATGTTTGAAAGGATTCTCCAGTCCACAGGCCAGACCTTTTACTGTATGATTACACAGGGCACCGGCGCCATCATCAATATCATACTGGACCCCATTCTTATCTTCGGCCTGTTCGGAGTGCCTGCGATGGGAATTCAGGGTGCTGCAGCAGCCACTGTATTCGGCCAGATTGTGGCCATGTTCCTGGCCCTTGTACTGAACCATACCAAAAACAAGGATGTGCGCATCAGTTTCAGGGGATTTACTCCTAACCGGAAGACTATTTCTGTTATCTACCAGGTGGGCGTGCCCTCCATCATCATGCAGTCCATCAGCTCTGTCATGACCTTTGGAATGAACAAGATTCTGATTGGATTTTCTGAGACAGCCGTCGCTGTATTCGGAGTGTATTTCAAGCTTCAGAGCTTTATCTTCATGCCGATATTCGGACTGAACAACGGTATGATACCCATTGTAGCCTATAACTACGGGGCGCGCAGCAAAAAGCGCATCATGGAGACGGTCCGCCTGAGCATCGGCATTGCAGTCGGCATCATGCTCGCCGGACTGTTGGTGTTCCATCTCATGACGCCCCAGCTGCTGCTGCTCTTCCAGGCAGACGAGGAAATGCTGTCCATCGGCGTCCCCGCCCTCCGCATCATCAGCCTCAGCTTCCTGTTTGCAGGTTACTGCATCATCGTAGGCTCTGTATTCCAGGCCCTGGGCAACGGCGTATACAGCCTGATTATATCCGTGGCCAGACAGCTTGTATGTATCCTCCCCCTGGCCTGGTTCTTCGCCCAATCCTTTGGGCTGCACGCAGTGTGGTTCTCCCTGCCTCTGGCTGAAATCACCTCCGTGGTGCTCAGTTCCGTCCTGTTCCGCAAGATTTATCTGGATAAGATAAAGCCCCTGGGACAGCCTGCCGCCTGACGGCGGCCGGATGAGCCATATGATTGCGGATGCTGATTTAAGTCCGCATGCTGATTTAAATCCAGATAACTCACAGACAAAAACGGGCTGTCCGGGAATGTAAACTGTTCCCGGACGGCCCGTCTCTCTGCTATGCTGCTGTGTTTCTTAATCTTGTACTTACATTTCATTCCCTACTCTGCCGCATAATTCAGTCTTACCGTAATATTGGCAGTCTTGTTCCTGGAGCTGGTATCCAGGTACCCGTCGTAGCTGTAGGATTCCGACCCGGAATTCTTGGCCGTAATCTGGAACACGCCCAAGGTGGCGCTTAACAGCTTGCCTGCCTTTGCTCCTGAGCCGGCGGACATGATGTCGATGCGCTCCTTTGCATTGGCAGTGGCCTTTTCAATCAGGTCCAGCTTTACCTCATCCAGCTTGGTGTAATAATATTCCGGCAGATTGGACTCAAACTCCACTCCTGATTCAATCAGCTTGGTGATGTCCCTGGAGATATTCTCCACCTTGTCAATATCGTAGGATGATACCGTCAGGCTCTGAGTCAGGTCATATCCCTCCGGCTCATCTCCCAGGTACCTGCCCTCATCGTCGTATCGGGACGTATAGGTCTGGGAAATATTCACGGAGCTGAATATCATCTCATCCTCCGCCACCTGGTTTTCCTCCAGATACCGCCTTACCAGTTCCGCATCCTTTTTGATAATGGCATAGGCATCCTTTGGCGTGTTCCCATGAACCGAAAAGCTGCCTCTCCACACTATCAGGTCCGATTCAAAATCACAGCTGGCTGAACCGGTTGCAGTGATTCCGCTTCCTCCGCCGCTCTTCTTATAATTCACCAGTCCGCCGGTAAAGATGCTGACGCAGATAATGGCTCCAATTGTGGCAATAAGCGCGATAAGCACGGACCTGCCCTGGGCCGGGAAACCTGCCCTTTCCTTTTTCTCCTTGTTCTCTTCCAATCCCTCACAAACCTCCTTTGACATGTTCTTACAAACCTGCGCGCCCTGCGCAGGATGTGATGGTCTTAGTATAGCACGTAAGAGTTGAAAGAGACCTAACGGCTTTCTTAATATTTACGGTCAAAATAGGGGCTTCATCATACCTATATCAAGGCATCCAGCCGTTTAAGGGCTTCAATGTATATCACCATGGCATTGGTAAGGTTCTCAATCCTCACACACTCATCGGGCTGGTGGCCTCCGCCGTGTCCGGGAGGGCAGGGCTTTTTCTGTCCCCTGATACCCGGTCCAAAGGCAACTGCATTAGGCAGCTTCCTGGCATAGGTGCCTCCGCCCATGGAGTAGGCTTTGTCCTCTGTCCCCAGCACCTGGCTGCACAGGGCGGTCAGCTCCTTTACCACCGGGCTTTCCGGGTCAATGACACAGGGCGGGTTATCCCGGCTCCAGTCCAGTATCCAGCCGTATTGCCTGGCTGCTGCGCTCATCTGCTCCACCAGGGATGCCGCATCCGCTGTTACCGGATAGCGGATATTGAAATTCTGGATGAACCTTCCCCTTTCTGTCCGGGCCATGCCTCCCACCAGGGTAAGCCTGCCGGACAGGGAATCCTCAAACCGGAGGTTCATTCCTTCCCCATAATAATCCGCAAATCCCTGGTCCAGAAACCGGAAGCAGGTCCTTTCCTCTTCTGTCAGAAAGGGAGCTCCTGCCAGCATATGGGCCAGCTTCACGGCCGCACTGTCAGACCCCTCAGGAAAGGCAGCGTGGGCAGTCTTTCCTGAGGCCTTTACCAGGATGCCGCCATTGTCCGACACTGTAAAATCCTGCCGGTTCTCCAGGCTGTCCACATAGGCCCTGACCGTCTCACAGGCAACCTGGTCCAGGTATACCCGGGCCTCTGCCGGAACTGCATTGGATGCCACCCCGGCGGAAAACATGGCCCCATGGCCCTCCGGAATCCCGCATGAAAATTCCCCTTCCAGAATTCCCTTTTCCCCGTAGCAGACAGGAAAGGAAGCGTCCGGCGTAAAAGAGAACTCCGGAGTAGGATAATGGGAGGTGTAGTACTCAATATCCTCCATCCCCCGTTCCTCACTGCATCCCAGATACAGCCGTATGGTGTGCTCCAGCCGTATTCCCTGCTCCTTCAGATATTTCATGCTGTAGAGCGCGGCAGCGGCAGGCCCCTTGTTGTCCGCACTTCCCCGGCCGTACAGCCACCCGTCCTTCACCACGGGTACGTAGGGGTCTGTACTCCATCCGTTTCCCTCATGCACCACATCCAGATGGACGAACATGCCGATTTCCTTCCCCGTCCTGCCCGGCATAAGGATGCTTCCGCAGTGGTAGCCATGGTTTTCCGTCTCAAATCCCATGCTCCGTCCAATCTCCAGGGCCCTGTCCAATACCAAGGCGCAGCCCTCCCCGTAGGGATGTTCCCCTGTTCCCGGTTCGCTGACACTGCGGATTTTCATTAGCTCCATGGCAGTATCCAGCATATTGTCTCTCTGGTCCAATACCCATTCTTTTACATCCATATTCTTACTTCCCTCTATTTGTGGCCGTTCGGACGGCGCGTTTATTCGTCATACAGATGACAGGCCACAAAATGCCTGTCCCCCACATCCTTTAATTCCGGCACCTGGGTGCGGCATTTTTCCGTGGCATAACGGCATCTGGTGTGGAACCGGCATCCCTGGGGCGGATTAAAGGGGCTGGGTACATCCCCCTCCAGGTGGATTTTATTGTACTGGATATCCATATCAGGAATGGGGATGGCTGAAAGAAGGGCCTGGGTGTAGGGATGCCTTGCATCCTCATACAGCGCCTTCTTGTCCGCAATTTCCATTACATTTCCCAGATACATGACCATGATGCGGTCACAGATATACCGCACCACGCTCAGGTCATGGGAAATGAACAGATAGGTCAAATCCAGCTCCTTCTGAAGGTCCATCATCAGGTTCAGCACCTGGGCCCGGACCGACACATCCAGGGCCGATACCGGCTCGTCGCACACCACAAATCTGGGATTCAGCACCAACGCCCTGGCAATGACGATTCTCTGGCGCTGTCCGCCTGAAAACTCATGGGGATAGCGGTTCATGAATTCCAGCGGAAGTCCCACCTTATCCATGATTTGGATTACCCTGGCCTCCTTTTCCTCCTTTGTTCCCATGGCAAATACATCCAATGGGGCACAAATCAGTTCCCTGACCGTCATACGCGGATTCAGGGAGGAATAGGGGTCCTGGAAAATGATTTGGAGTTCCCTGCGCATCTGGCGCATCTCTTCCTTGCCGTATCCTGCCAGATTGTTTCCCCGGTAAACCACCTGCCCCTCCGTTGGTTCGTGAAGACGCAGAATGGTCCTGCCCAGGGTGGACTTGCCGCAGCCCGACTCTCCCACCACTCCCAGTGTCTCCCCGTACTCCATGGAAAAGCTGACGCCGTCCAGGGCCTTTACCGCCCTTGGCTCCTTTCCCCTTCGTCTCTTGCCGGAGAAAAAGTATTTCTTTAAATCTTTGACTTCCAGGATTGTCTCATTGCTGCTCATGCCTTTTCCTCCTTAAGATTCTCATACTTCCAGCAGCTCACCTTGTGTCCGTCATCCGTGATATACACCGGCGGCTGGTGCTCCCTGCATTTGTCCATGGAATAGAGACAGCGGGCGCAGAACCTGCACCCCTTTGGCATCCTGTCCAGGGACGGCACCGTACCGTCAATGGAGAACAGGCGGTCCGAATCCTTGTCAAGGCGGGGTATGGAAGCTAAAAGGCCCTGTGTATAAGGATGCATGGCCTCCTTGAATATCTGTCTGGCACTGCCGTACTCCATAACCTTGCCGGCGTACATGACCATGATGTAGTCGGCCATCTCAGCCACCACGCCCATGTCATGGGTGATAAGAATGATGGAAGCATTGATTTTCTTCTTAAGCTCCACCATCAGGTCGATAATCTGGGCCTGGATGGTAACGTCCAGCGCAGTGGTGGGCTCGTCTGCAATCAGAAGGGAGGGATTGCATGACAGCGCCATGGCAATCATGACCCTCTGCCTCATTCCCCCTGACAGCTGATGGGGGAATTCCTTCAGCCTCTGCTCCGGAGAAGAGACACCAACCTTTGTAAGGATATCCAGGGCCTGCCTTTTAATCTCATCCTTAGAAAGGCTACTGTGTACGGAGATGGTTTCCTCCAGCTGTCTTCCAATGGTGAGCACAGGATTCAGGGATGTCATGGAGTCCTGGAATATCATGGATATCTCCCTGCCTCTTATCCGGCACATCTCCTTATTCCCTTTTTTGGCAATATCCTCGCCCTTATAAAGGATTTCACCGCCTGCCACAGAACCCACTGCATGGGGCAGCAGCTGCAGGATGGACAGGGAAGTGACGCTCTTGCCGCAGCCGGATTCCCCGACAATGCCCAGGGTGTCTCCCTCGTTTACGGAAAAGCTCACATCGTCCACGGCAGTCACAGTCCCCCTTTTGGTCCTGAACTGTGTCTTTAAATGTTTAACCTCTAATAATGGCTGTGCCATATTCTACCTCCTTTGCAGGGCCGGCACCGGGAATATCCCGGTGCCTGTGCTGCGTAATGACTATTCTACATGCCATTCCCAGACGGAACGGTTCAAAAGGCTGTAATCCTCAAAGCATACATTGGAGATTTTCTTGTTGTAGGCAACCAGGTCTTTCTGGAAATAAAGCCATACAAAGGGGCACTGCTCCCTGAGCATCATCTGGTATTCATCGTAGAATGGCTTTCTCTCCTCAAAGCTGAACTGGTTCAGGCCCTTTCTTCCCACCTCGCCCAGGGACGGGTCCTCATTCTGGGAAAAGTTGTTCAGATGGCCAGGTGTCACGTTCATCACGCTCTCGCCCGGGTCCGGTGAACCGCCGGAGCCAATCAGCGCAAAGTCATACTCGCCTTTCCTTGCTGTGGACAGCAGGGTTGGGTGGTCTGTGGTGATGATTTCCACGTTAATGCCAATCTTGGCAAGGTCCTGCTGAATCATGGGAGCTGATTTTTCACGCACCTCGTTGCCCTTTGACACGTTGAGACGGTAGGTCTTGCTGGTATCAAATCCGGCGTCCTCCACCATCTGTTTTGCCTTGTCCACGTCATAAGGGATGGGAAGAAGCGCTTCATTGAAATATCTGTGGCTTGGAGCCAGGGGACCGGGAGCCGGTACGCCTTCGCCCTTCATCAGGTTATTGACCAGGGCGTCGCGGTTAATGGCCATGTTCACTGCCTGGCGTACTTCCTGGGGAATATTCTTGGTGTTGCAGGAAAGATACTGGTAACCCAGGGATTCCACTGCCTCTGTGGTCAGGTTCTCCTGCTGCTGCGCCATATCCCAGTCATTCAGCGGAATATTTCCGATACCAGCGCCTGCCACAATATCAATCTCCCCGTTCATCAGGCCGGACAGCAGATTGGATGCAGGTACAATTTTAACCACAAAACGGTCAAATTCAGGGGCATTTATGTAGTAATCCTTATTGGCTGTGAATTCCACGCGCTCGCCGGATATCTCGGACTCATAGATACATGGGCCGGAACCAATGGGAGCCTTCCAGAAATCAGCTGCCAGCATGTCCCCTGCAGGAATATCCTCCAGGCAGTGCTTCGGCAGGATGTAAAAATCGCGGAACATAATGTCCAGCATATAATCCAGGTTGGTGGGGTCCTTAAGCGTAAATTCCACGGTGTTGGCGTCAATGGCCTTCACGCCGAACTCCTCTCCCTCCACGCGGATTCCGTCCTCTGTACCTGCAAAGGGAGCTACCTTGGAACGGCGGGCCACGCTGATGTCAGGGTCGGACATGAGCATTGCTGTGTATACCACATCGTCTGCTGTCACAGGCTGGCCGTCATGCCACTTGGCGTTCTTGTTCAGGTTAAATGTAATCTTGGTATGAGTCTCATCATCCATGGACCAGGAGTCCGCCAGACGCGGCTTAAAAGAGCCGTCTGCCTTTACCACTATCAGCTTGTCAAAAATCAGTTCCAGCACAGCGTCCGTGTTGGCGTTGGTGGTATTAAAGGGAATCAGGGTATCCCATGGCGCCGTCATGGCCATGGTCACAATTTTCTGCTCCTGGCCGGCCGTATTCTCCTGGGCATTTCCCTCTGCCTTTGCATCCCCGCCCTCTGCGGCTGTTCCTGCTGCGGTTGCTGCAGGCGCCTTGGTATCGCTGGGCGCTGAAGGTGCTGAACAGCCGGACAGCGCCATCATAAGGCACAGGGCAAGAGCTGTCATTTTTGTTGAACGTTTTCTCATTACTATATCCTCCTTTTTAATTCAAGCCTTTGCGGCGTTGATTTTCAACTTATTACTCCAAATTTATTTGATGACCATCTTGGTATCCAGGGCATCCCTGGCCCCGTCTCCCAGGAAATTGATGCAGAGCACGGTAATCAGCAGGGCCAGGCCAGGCGGAAACCAGAGCCACGGTCTCTGGGAAAGCACGCTGATGGACTGGGCATCATAGAGGATGTTTCCCCAGGATGCCTGCGGCGCCTGGACTCCCATTCCCAGAAAGCTCAGGGCTGATTCCGTAATAATGGCCTGGGCTGCACGGAATGTAAAGGAAATAAGCACCGGTGCAAATGTATTGGGCAGTATGTATTTTGTCAGAATGGTGCCGTCCTTTGTGCCGATGGCCCTGGCCGCCTCCACATAATCCTGTTCCCTGGCCGAAAGCACATTTCCGTAAATAAGCCTTGCAAACTTGGGCCAGCCCAGGACGCCGATAACTATGGTAACCGTTGCCACAGAGGGCCCCAGCACGGATACCAGCACCAGAATCAGCACCATGGCCGGAAATGACATGAACACATCCGCGCAGCGCATAATCAGCGTCTCGGCAATTCCCCTGTAATAACCTGCCAAAAGTCCCAGAGGCACGCCCACCGCCATGCTGATAACCGCGGATATGATACCCACGCTCAGGGATACCCGTCCTCCGTAAATAAACCTGGCAAAGATGTCCCTGCCGATGTCGTCTGTCCCCAGCAGATGCAGGGCGCTGGGCGCAGAGCCAAACATCACCTCGTAATCCGATGTATAGGGGTCCAGATGAAGTATGTAGGGCAGGGCAATAACCAGTATGATTTCCAAAGTCAGTACAAAGGCGCTTATCATGGCCGGTTTATGGGCGCAAAATCTCTGAAGTACGTCATGAAAATAAGAATTTGCCGGAATATCCTTTAATCTTTCATCCTGTTTCATGTTCTCACCTTCCTTCTTCTTAGTCATAACGTATCCTGGGATCCAGCAGTCCGTACACCAGGTCCACCAGCAGGTTGCCCAAAAGTACCACAATGGCAATCACCACCGTGATGCCCATAATAACAGGATAGTCCCTGGCATTGATGGACTGGACCATCAGGCTTCCCAGACCGGGCCAGCCGAATATCTGCTCTGTGACCACTGCCCCGCCTATGAGGAAGGGAATCTGCATGCCGAACCAGGATACCAGAGGAATCCATGCATTGCGCAGCGCATGGCGCACCAGCACCGACGGTTCATGAAGCCCCTTTGCCCTGGCCGTGCGCACATAATCATCCTGGAGTACTTCCAGCATGGAGCCTCTGCACTGGCGTATCAGGCTTCCAATCTGCTGGATGGCCAGAACCACGGCCGGAAGCACCAGGTGATGGAAGAACATGGGCCAGGTCCTGACTCCGGAGGTGTCGTACATACCGGAGGTGGGAAACAGCTTTACCTTGATGCAGAAGAAGTAAATCAGCACCAGTCCCGCAAAAAAGTTGGGCATGGCGGACCCGATGAATGACAGTCCCGACGAAATATAATCCCAGCCTGAGTAGGGCTTATAAGCCGACATGATTCCCAGCGGCAGGGCAATGATGATGGTCAGGGCCATGGCGCTTCCCGTAAGAATCAGCGTGGGGCCTATCCGCTCCAGTATCATATCCAGCACCTGTCCGTTGGTCCGGATGGACATTCCCATGTTTCCCTGGAGCAGCTGCACCAGCCATCTGATATACTGGATGATGACAGGCTGGTCCAGCCCCAGTTCCCTGCTCTTCCTTGCCATCTCCTCTGCCGTGGCATAGGGGTCGTTAAACAGGATTTCCAAGGGCGAGCTGGGCGCCAGGGAAGCCACCACATACACCAGGATGGTGATGCCTAAGAAGGTAGGGATTGCTGTCAACAGCCGTTTCGCAATGTACCTGTATCGTTCCATCTGCATATCCTCCTCATTTCAAATTTTGATGCGGCAGTTCAGGCAGGCGTCCAGGAAAATGCCCTTTCTGAACTGCTGCATTTTGAAAAATCCGTTGCCAAATTTTTTATATTGGCCTATTATAATATTAAAAGCGATTCTCTCCCTCCGCTTATTCCAATGCAAAAGGAGCCATACATGGACAACCAGCCACCGAAATTATCACTAAAGGACACCGTATACCAGCAGTTGATTGAACTAATCTGCCAGGGCCAAATAAAACCGGATACCCTGTTCACGGAAAACCAGATGATATCCTACTTCAAGGTCAGCAAATCCCCTGTCCGGGAAGCCTTAATCCAGCTCTGCCATGAAAATGTGCTGAAAAGCATTCCCAGATGCGGCTATCAGGTGACTTCCATCAGCAGCAAGAATGTCCGGGATGTGACGGAGCTGCGTCTCTACCTGGAACTGTCCAGCCTCCCCAAGGTCATGAAGAACATCACCCTGGCCGACATCGGGGAACTGAAGCGCCAAAACCAGGTGCGCCTGGTAAATCCGGAAAAAAAGGATTTGTGGATAGCCTGGCGCAACAATTACCAGTTTCACATGACAGTGGTGCGCCTGGCAGGCAACGAGCAGGTAAACAATGCCATGGAACAGGCCATGACCACCTACCGCCGGGCCTATGCGCAGCTGTACACCCTGAAGAAGGATGTGATTGCCGCCAACAAGGCCAGTTACCACGACTTTTTTGTGGACAGTCTGGAACGGCATGACATGTTCTCCGCCCATGAATACCTGAAAAAGGATATCCTGTTCATGGAAGACGAACTGCTGGGTACCGGCATCACGACCTGACGGATGCCGGATGTACGCCGGCTTTATGCCGGATGTATGCCGCTGAATTGCCGGCCTTAGTTCTGCTCCAGTTTCTCCACCGAGTCCACCACACACTTAATGCGGTCATAGGCAATTTCTGTCGGAAGGGTGCAGTCAGAGCCAACGATGAACGGCCTCCCCTTCATTTCCTCCAGGACCTCCCTGGTATGCTGAAGGATTTCCTCCTCTGTTCCGGTTACCAGGACTCCGTGCCTGTCCGGGAACCCGCCCAGGATGATGCTGTCACTGAAAAGCCCGGCGCCCTTGGTAAGGCTGTAATCATTTCCGTAAATCCCCCAGTTTACAATGGCCGGATGCAAATCCTTATAACGGTTAAAGTCAATATTGCTCTTGCATATATGTAACACATTGAAATCCGTGCTCTTTTTGATGTGGTCGTACACCATTTTCTCGTATGGGGCCACGAATTCCTCAAATTCCTCATCTGTAAAGAAATTCCGCTCCCCTCCCAGGGCCGCATAAAAGATTCCCTCCGCGCCAGCTTCCAGGGAACAGTCTGAAAATTCCATAAGGGTTTCCGCCACTGTCCTGAACACATGTTTCATCTCAGCCGGACGTTCCCTGCAAAATAAGGTAAGCTGATATCCCATGCTGGTATAATTGCCTGCAAACCCTGTTTCATGGAAGGTGGAGGCAATAAGGCCGTGGATGGTGGACATAATGGGATACTCTCCCTTCGCCTTGTCGGCAATCCTCTTGATAATTTCCATCTGGTCCTGGAAAATGGCGTCCTTTCTGGAAAATCCCCTGAACTTGCTGATGTCTCCCAGACGCTCAATTTTTGTATTCCCATCATATAGGATATTTTCATTCATGATTTTCAGGATATCCGTATCCGTTGCCTTCATAAAGTCCAGATGGGCCTCAATGGCTTTCTCACCATGATGCATGTCTTCCGGAAAATGAAGCCAGAATCCTACAGGTGTCCTGTCCACTGGTTTTCCTTCCAATACATTTCTGATACGTTCCCTCTTTGTCATGGTTTCCATTTTGTTACTTCCTTTCCCTTTTTGATGCATGTATGTATCAATTATTCTCTCCGTTGATATTATCAATAATATTATCAGTTAAGGCATATGTCAAGTATATTTTGTATTATTTGGACATTATTAATAAATTAATTCATGAATTTTGTACATATATTCTAAACTTAATATGTTTTATAATATTATCAGCAAAGGGATTATTATCGAATGTAAGAAAGGGAATTTTATGGATATCTACAACCAGCGTATTGCAAAAGCAAGAAATTTAATGAAGGACACCGGCCTCTCCCTGTTGGTTATCACGCCTTCCTCTGACCTTATGTACCTGACAGGCTACTCAAAACCAGCCACGGACCGTCTGACTGCCCTGCTCCTTACTGAGCATGACTCCTATTTCCTGTGTCCCGCCATGGAGAAAAACTATCTGGAGGAGGTGGACTGCCAGGCTGAACCCATTCTCTGGGAAGACAGTGGGGACCCGTTTGTAAAAATGGTTTCCGCCCTGTCCGCTGTTGGCATTTCCAAAAAATCCTACATAAAAGCAGCCGTTGGAAACAGGATGCTCAGCAGCTCCCTTCTCCGGCTCATGGAACTGTATCCCGGCATTCTGTGGAGCAATGCGGACCGTGTCCTGATTCCCCTGAGAAAAGTCAAGGCGCCGGAAGAGATTGATATGATTAGGAAAGCACAGGATATGGCAGAAAGGGCGTTTACCAGGCTTCTGGAGCATGGCCTGGAAGGAAAGACGGAACGTCAGCTGTCAGAGCAGCTCATGAAGCTGCGTTTGGAAGAGGGCTTTGACGCAGTGGGGCCCGGCCTGATTGCCAGCGGACCGGGCAGCGCCTCCCCCCATCCTGTGCTGTCAGATAATAGGATACAGGCAGGAGACACGGTAATGTTTGATTTTGGCGGGACCTATAAGGGATACCACGCAGATATGACCAGAACCTGCGCAGTTGGATATGCATCCGATGAATTTAAAGAAGTGTATTCCATTGTCTTAAAAGCCCACATGGCTGTCCTGAGGACAGCCGCCCCGGGTACGGCCTGCCGGGATATGGACCTGGCCGGGCGCAGGGTCATTGACCAGGCCGGCTACGGTGCATTCTTCACCCACCGTCTGGGACACGGCATTGGACTGGATATCCATGAGCCGCCCTTTGCCTCGGCCGGCGGGGAAGGTGTACTGGAAACCGGAAATGTGATTTCCAACGAGCCGGGCATATATCTGCCGGGACGTTTTGGCATCCGTATAGAGGATTTAATTGTGATTACTGATAAGGGCTGCGAATCCCTGAATACCATGACAAAGGAGCTGATGATTGTGTGACGCGAATGCTATTCCCCTTTTTTCCACGCCTTGATTTCCTCCAGACGCTCCTTTATCGGTTCCTCCGCCCCCTGGTCCGTGGGATGGTAATATTCCCTTCCGGCCAGTGAATCCGGCAGGCACTGCATCCGCGCCAGTTTTTCCTTTGTATCGTGGGCATATACGTAGCCGTCACCGTAATGCAGGTCCCTCATCAGCCCGGTGGGGGCATTGCGTATGGTAAGGGGAACCGGCTCAGACAGCATGTCCTGGGCATCTGTCCTGGCGGATTCATAGGCCGTATAGGCAGAGTTGGACTTGGGCGCCATGGACAGGTAAATCACGGTGTGGCTGAGATGTACATTGCATTCAGGCATTCCCAGGAAATGACATGCCTGGTAAGCAGACACCGCCAGCGTCAGCGCCTGGCTGTCCGCCATACCTATGTCCTCGCTGGCAAAACGGACCAGCCTGCGGGCCACATACAGCGGGTCCTCCCCTGCCTCCAGCATACGCGCCAGCCAGTAAACAGCTGCATCCGGGTCGGAATTGCGCATGGACTTGTGGAGTGCGGATATAAGGTTATAGTGTTCTTCCCCCTTCTTATCGTACAAAAGGCTCTTTTTACCGATACACTGCTTCAGCACATCCTCTGTAACCGTGGTCTTATCCGGGCTGATTACCCCGTTTGTCACTGCCATCTCCAGCGTATTCAGGGCGGTCCTGGCATCCCCGTCTGCAAACCCGGCAATCATATCAACCATATCATCCGTGATTTCCACATTCAGATAGCCCAGTCCTTTTGTGCTCGTCAGCGCCATCTTAATAAGGCGGGCCAGGTCGTCCTGCGTCAATGCCTGGAGCACAAACACCCTGCACCGTGACAAAAGGGCGCTGTTTATCTCAAAAGAGGGATTCTCCGTGGTGGCCCCTATCAGTATAATGCTTCCTTTTTCCACATAAGGCAGGAACGCATCCTGCTGTGCCTTGTTGAAGCGGTGTATCTCGTCCACAAATACAAGGGTCTTGATTCCCATTCTCCGGCTGTTTTCAGCCCGGGCCATGACCTCCTTAATTTCTTTGATGCCGCTGGTAACAGCGCTGAAATTGATGAACTGGGCATTGGTCCGTTTGGCTATGATTCCGGCCAGGGTGGTCTTGCCCACACCGGGAGGTCCCCAGAAAATCATAGACGGAATTTTGTCCTGCTCTATGAGCTGGCGCAGCAGCTTCCCCCTTCCCAAAAGATGTTCCTGCCCCACAAATCCGTCCAGGTCATCCGGGCGCAGTCTGCTGGCCAGGGGATTGTATACTTCTCTGTCGTCGAATAATGACATCTGTTCCATCACCTTTTACCCCTCCTTTCAGAAATGGGTTGTGCTGTAATTGTAATGAATATAAATAAATTGGATACGATTACGTTTCACTCTGATTTTACTGCATTTCCCAATCATCCGGAATATTCTCCGTTCCCCACTTGCAAAGCGACTGCAGAATCGGCATCATACTCTGCCCTATTGCAGAAAGTGAATATTCAACCTTGGGCGGAACCTGCGGATATTCGGTACGAATGATAATTCCGCTGGTTTCCAGTTCTTTTAATTGGCTGCTCAGCATTTTATGCGTCACGCTTCCCAATGCGCGTTTTAATTCGCTGTATCGGAGAACCTCCTTTTTCCATAGCCAAAACAGAATATGCATTTTCCATTTTCCGTTAATTAATGAAATGGCATATGCAAATGGTTTTACATTTACCTCTTTACAAAAATCCTTATCTCCCGCCACCTTAACTCTCCTTTTAGATAGTATCTATCAAAAATGTGTGTTCTTTCTTTTTTACTATAACACAGTATAATAATATTACACAATATCAAATTTGCAGGAGGCAATTTTTATGAGTTTAATGAACACACCGATAAAAATAAAAAAGATTGAACTAAAGAATCGTCTGGTGATGCCGCCCATGGCAACCGCTAAAGCTGACCAGACAGGCCAGGCAACAGAGAAGCTTTGCCAATATTATGACGAAAAATCCAGAGGCGGATATATTGGTTTGATTATCGCAGAACATTGTTTTGTAAATCAGGAGGGAAAAGCCGGCAACAGCCAGCTGTCTGTTTCTGAAGATGATGATATAGAGGGATTGAAAAAAATAGCAGCTGTTATTCACAATAACGATACACCCGTCTTTGCGCAAATCAGCCATGCCGGCGGAGCGACCCAAACAGCAATAACCGGTTGCAGGCTTTTAAGCGCAAGTTCCATACAAATACCCGGGATTAAAACACATGATATGCTGCCCAGTGAAATGACGCAACGCGATATTGATAAAGTGGTGAATGATTTTGCAAAGGCAGCATTAAGAGTGAAAAAAGCCGGGTTCGACGGTGTGGAAATACACTCGGCGCATGGATACCTGTTGAATCAATTTTTTTCTCCGTTAACAAATAAAAGGCTGGATCAATATACAGGAAATACACTTCAGGGCAGAATCAGACTTCATTTAGAAATTATCAGGGCTGTCCGTAAGCAAGTAGGCAGTTCCTATCCCATCGCTTTACGTCTTGGAGCTTGTGACTATATAGAGGGAGGGATAACCATCCGGGACAGTGTATCTGCCTGCCAGGAATTTGAAAAAGCCGGTGTTGATTTATTAGATATTTCAGGTGGTTTCTGCTCATATATAAATCCAACAGTAAAACAGCAGGGATATTTTAGTGAACTTTCTGCTCCCATAAAAAATGCCGTCCGCATTCCTGTTATCCTTACAGGAGGCATTACAGAAGCAGAGACAGCGGAAAGGCTGCTGCAAACAGGAAAAGCAGATATGATAGGTATTGGACGCGCCATTTTAAAAAACTCCCACTGGGCAAAGCAGGCAGCTTTGGCCTTAAACCAGAGCGGCCTATAGAGAGCAGGTTAAGATTGATAGTCAGCAATTTATAGTGTATTCTATAAGAAAGAGGCTGGAATTTAGTTTTGAAAGGAGGAATTGAATATGACAACATCTAATATAAAGGTTATTATCCAATGCGATATCCATAAAGTATGGGAAACCGTATTAGCAGTTGAGCGTTATCACACATGGAGAAGTGATGTGAGCAGAACAGAATTGATAGATGGAAAGCAGTTTATAGAATATTCCCCCAATGGCTACCCAACAACCTTTACGGTTACTGTGGTTGAACCGTTCAGACGTTGGGAGCTTGATGTGGAAAACAGCCATACAAAAGGTCACTGGGCTGTTGTATTTGCGTCCAAAACCAGTGCGTCCAATGGCAATGAAACAGAAATCGACTTTACAGCGTGTGTAACAGCGAAAAAACTTTCAATGAGACCCATTGGTAAAAGCGTATTTGAACAAACATATTTGAAAAAAGCGCAGACGCAATTTATAACAGATTTAAAGAAATTTCTCAATTGACAACTTTCAGTTTTGTATAATATCTAAATAGTGAATGACCAGGTCGTGTTTGAAGATTGCTTTTACGTCAGATGCGAGGCTCACTTTGCAGGATATTTGGTCCCGGTGAAGGAGGCGTAATGGGCTGTTCCGACTGAACTTAAGCCAAATATATCGCAAAGCGGGGTGTACTTTATCCTAAAGTGGTCCTAAGGCGGGTACCTCTGGCGGATTCCTTAGGACAGACAATGAACTTCCAAATATGCCCTGATTATTAAGTATGAAGTTAGTACTTTTATATTATGCGTAACATAGAATACCTGATTTAAGGATATTAAATTAAAATACCATTTTTCAGAATGGATTTGAGGGGGCTTTCATATGAAAACGATAGATGACAAACTGCTTGTATTATCTGACATCGGACAGGAATTTAACAGCGCAGGGGTCACCTGGGCCGTGGGCGCCTCTCTATTGCTGTATCTCAATGGAAAAACAGATGATTTTCATGATATCGACCTTCTGATATCAGAAAAAGACGTCCCCCGTGTAAAAGAACTTATGCAGCAATTCGGCGCCCTGTCTCCAAAAAATCCAAATGCGCGGTATAAAACAAGGCACTTCCTTGAATATACGATAGATGGCGTGGATATTGACATAATGGCTGGATTTGTTATCGTTCATGACGGAATTGACCACGACTGTTCTCTGGACCCTGATACAATTACATCGTCGGCCATGGTAAATAATGTCTCAATTCCCCTGCATTCATTAGATGAATGGTGTAAGTATTATGAATGGATGGGGCGTGCGGATAAAGCTGCTATGGCTAAATAAATGACAGAGGAATAACCGCGGAGGATGGCGTCAGGCAGGGATGGGGGTAATGTTGGGGAAGCTGTATTCCTTTGCGTGGTGGTAAGGTTCTGATGGGAATTGGCTTATTACAAAAAATCATAAATCTACTGCCCTTCTTATTTCGATTTGCGAGGCCCTTGCGGGCCTCGACGCTCCAACGGCTGGAGGAGGTACAGACCGAAGAAATTTCAACCCACAAGGCTCTCGCGGGCCTCGACGCCGTGTCCCCGGCCACACTCTGTAATAGCGATGCGATTTCAACCCACAAGGCTCTCGCGGGCCTCGACCCAACTCAGTCATCGCTTTTCCATCATACGCGAAATTTCAACCCACAAGGCCCTCGCGGGCCTCGACAGCAAATCTGCCTAACATTCCCTCCGCATTCCCCCCATCATTTTGTGTATTTTTCACTTTTCCTCCTTAATTCCGCCCTTCGCTCCTTCTGCCACAGCCCACACATCCATCCATCTCCCCGGACTTTCCGGTGCGAATCTCCCGGACATTTCATGTCCGCCTGGCATTCGCACCTGCCTAAAAGGACTTTAATCCCGTAAAGCTATACACTATTTATACAGCACATAATCCTTCATTTCACGCATATATCCTGCAGTCTGCAATACATCAGCTGCCTCATCCGGATACTCTTTCAAAACAATCCTCTTTTGCTCCGGATATATGGCTCCCTGCTTAAATGCGCGGACAAATTCTGTTATCACTTCCTCCATATCATTAGTATTATAAACGCGGAGCACCCTGCCCTGGCGTTCCATTACGGCTGCCGGCTTTCCTGCCTTCAGGGCCACTGCGGTTCCGGCCACTGCCAGAAATCCACATTCATCCGGAAACTCCAGGACTTTTCCCCACACCAGGTCAGGGTCTGTTCCGTTTAGCCACACTGTATGGTTATCCGGCTCCCTCAATGCACCTGTCACGGCATCATAATCCTCGCTGCGGACAAATTGGGCTCCTGACATCCCTGCCACAAAATAGCCCCTTCTTATGCGACCCGTGTATTCCCAGATACGCAGAACCTCCAATGCCTGCGCCCAGCTCCACTCCCATTTATTTCCATCCGTTTTTAAGGTATAGGGTGACTCCCATACTGCCTGTACCGATTTCCGGAAGGTTTCACGGCATAAAATCATGTTTTCATCAAAAAACAACTGCAGCCACTCCTCCGGCCCATATTTCCTTACCGGCCTTACAATGTCCCACCTCCCGGCCGACAAAGCCATGACCCTGGTATTTACCCGCTGCCTGACAGCAGCTTTCTTCACCTTATCCTGGTTCTGCCATTGTCTTACAGGCACAAAGCTGTCCGCACATACCAGGCCCTTTTCAGCCAGGCTTAACAGTACTTCCTGGGCGCTGCTTTCCTGTGGTATCTTTGTAAGGAATTTAAGAAAACTGGCTCCTCTGCGTTTTAACTCCTGGTACATGAGGAGCTCATCCCCTTTAAGCTCATCCCCTTTAAGCGCAGCCCCTGTTCGCTCATCTCCTTTGTCCTCTTCTTCCTCTGTTCCGGCAGACTCCCAATCTATGTCCTCATAACTGCAAAAAAAGAGGTTTCCTTCCGGTGTCATTCTCCAGAAATAATCCCCCTGGGCCAGCAGGCGGTCCAGAAGGCTGCCTCCGTAGCGCTCCACCCTCCTGGCAAAATAAACATTTTCCCAGAAACGGACAGGGAATGGTTTTCTGCATCCTTTTGCCATTGCTTCCCTTAGCTGTTCTTCTGCCGGAGCATGTATCACTGCCCTGGAAGCCATCAGCGCGGCGTAATGGGAAGCCGGCTGCGTAACTGTCTGGCTGCGCAGGCTGCGGATATGCCCTTCTCTGGCACGTTCATAGAGTTTCTCATGATAATAGACGCCCTTGTCTTCCACTGTGCTCCCGGAACAGCACATTTTTTCCAAAAGCCTCTCTGCCATTTCTTCAGACAAAAAATACCGTTCCCTTATATCTTCCGCTGTCTGACCGCCCCGGTAGTAAAGCATCCGGCGGATGATATGCATTCCAGCCTCCTGGTCCTGCTGCTGCAATGCCCTCATATACTCGTCTTCATGCTCTGCCGCTATCCAGATTCCCGGCTCCACATAGCAGGCCAGGCCCTGTCTGGCCAGGGTATCCAGCCAATCAGCCGGTATATCCAGCTCTCCTGCTTCCAAATCCCCTTCCATCATGAGAAGGGAATGAAGCTCCTCCTCATTTTCCGGCATCTTTCTCCTTGCCCATCCTTTGGACAATTCCTCAGCCGTGGGCTTAAGAAGCGCCTTCTTCAAGTCATCCTGCACGGCCTGGCGGATTTTAGGAGTCACCGGAGAGTACTCGTACATCTCTTCTGCCTCTGCCTGCCACTGGAAGGGCAGAGACATGGGAGAGGGCACATCCAGCCAGATTTCCCTGACTGTAATAAGACCGGAACGAATCTTTGCCAGAATTTCCATCACTCCCCCAATGTCCCACTGGTGTTCCAGACATTCCCGTTTTGTCTCTCGAATCAGGGGATGGTCCGGCTGGTCCATCAGGGAGCTTAACAGTTCCGTACTCTTAAGGCGCTGCATCCAAAGGGGCTGACGCCCGCCCCGTTTCATGCCCATCATTAACGCCCGGGCTGCATTGTAGCGGAATGTCATGCCGAACAGAGGCGTATCAGGCAGGATTGCTTCCAGCACCGGACGAACCTGGTCCGGGTTAACTTGATACAGGAGTCCCTCCGGCAGCTGCTCCCTGCCGTAAGGATACAGCAGAAATCCATCCTCCTCATCCACACTTCCCACATCCATCCCCATGGTGTGGCGTATCATATGACGCAGGACCAGGGACAGCGGGCCATTTACCCGTCTGCCAAACAAAGCATGGACCATGACCTGGTGGTTTCCCGCGCTGTCTTTAAAATGTTCCACCACTATGGTCCTGTGGTCAGGAAGCCCCTCCGTGGCCTGAATCTGCCGTTTTATAAAGCCGGACGCATTGGCCGACGCCGGCTCGTCCAGTCCCAGTTTTCCCAGGGCTTTTTCCAGTTCCCCGGCGCGGCTGGCCATTTCCAGCTCTGCGAATATCCGGCCGAAGGCAAGGCTGGTCCTGAGGTCCCTGCCCTTTGTCTCCCCTTTCCAAAACGGAAGTCTGGCTCCCTCTGCCGGAGCCTGGGTCACAATGACTGAGTCCTTATCCTGGCGGACCACACGCCAGCCAAAGGACCCCAGCATGAACCGGTCCCCGATTCTGGACTCATAGACAAACTCTTCGTCCAGCTCTCCCAGCTTCACCCCATCCTCTGTTTTAGCTGCATACATCCCTTTATCCGGTATGGTCCCCCCTGCTGCCGTGGCCAGCATACGGCTGTAAACATCCCCTGACACCCGGCCATGAATCCGGTCATACAGAATCCTTGGACGCACCGGTATTTCCCGGTTGTGCTCATAGTCTCCTGCCAGCATGGCAAGGACATCCTCCACATCCTTTCTTGTTACCTGGTAAAATGGATAAGCCCGTTCCAGCACTTCCATCACATCATCAATGCTGTAACTTTCTCCGGAAGCCATGGATACCAGATGCTGGGCCAGTACATCAAGGCACAGGCGCGGAGGATTTGCCCGTTCCACACCTCCATGGCGGGCCACCTCTGCCGTCATACCGCAATATACGGCCTCAGGCGCGGTCCTGGGATACATGTACATAACGCTGACCCTGCCCGGATTATGTCCTGCCCGGCCCAGCCGCTGCATGGTGCTGGATATGGTACGGGGACATCCGACCTGCAATACCTGTTCCACATCCCCCACGTCAATGCCCAGTTCCATGGACGACGTGGCGCATAACAGCCTCAGTCTTCCCTCTCTTAAATCCCGTTCCACTTCATCCCGCTGTTCCTTTGACAGACTGCCATGGTGAACCCTGGCAAATCCCTCCCCGCCCAGCAGATTCACATAATAAGCCAGTTTTTCCACGTAACGCCTTCCCTCAGAAAATGCAATCACGCTCTTACAGCTCAGACACTGACGGTATACCGCCATGCCCAGTTCTTCCCATACCGGGTCCTTCCTTCTTCCCACGGCAGGAGCCGTGCCAATGACCTGGATTTCCACCTGCTTATCCATGGCCGGGGCACAAATGACTGCAGGTTCCGGTGACAGGTAGGAGGCTGCAAGCTCCAACGGTTCAATGGTGGCCGACAGTCCAATCCGCTGGAGCCTGTGTCCGCAGAGCTTATCCAGCCTGGCCACAGACAGCATCAGATGCGCTCCCCTCTTGGTATCAATAAGGGCGTGAAGCTCGTCCAATATGATTGCCTTTGCAGTCTTTAATACCTGACGGCCGGATTTGGATGTCAGCATGAGATACAGGGATTCCGGTGTGATAATCAATATATGCGGCGGATGCTTTACCATCCTCTGACGCTCCTTCTGAGGCGTATCCCCAGTGCGGATGGCTGCCTGAATCTCCTTTATGGATTGCGTGCCGGCACTGCCTCCCAATGCGCCGGAATCATCTGCCACACCGGATTCCGCCTCAATCCCCTCCAAAGGTTTACGGAGGTTTTCCCTGATATCACCTGCCAGAGACTTAAGGGGAGAGACATAAATCACGTATAGTTCTTCCCTGAGCTCCCCCTTCTCCGCCAGTCTGCCCAACTGGTCAATGAACACCAGGAACGCGGAGAGCGTCTTGCCTGTACCGGTAGGCGCGCTGACCAGCACATGCTTTTTATCGGCAATGGCAGGCCATGCTTCTTTCTGTATTTTTGTAGGTTCTCCGAATGTTTTCCGAAACCAGCTTTCAGTAGCAGGCAGGAATTGTTTAAGAGTATCCTTTTGCATATAATCCTCCATGCAGGCGGCTGCGTGTCATTTCTGTTGTCTGGATTCTTACCCGGAAAACTCCGGGTATTCATATTATTATACCATTCTCCTCTTCCGCCTGTCTATGGCCTGCATGCCGGTTCCGTCTATCATTTACACGGCATCCTCTCCCCGCTGTCACTTACATGATATCCCCGCCCTTCTCCATGCTATTTCCAAATTTTTATTTTCCGCCTGCACAGGTTCCCTTCACCTCAAACTTATTATATAATATGTTCATATCAACCATAAAACAAATCAAAGCGCACTGGAAAACAGCTCAGATGAAGCACTGGAAAGGAACAGACATGGACAAACGGAAAACCGGCATTTTTCTTCTCATATTCCTGCTTGGGCTCATATCCGGCTTTACACTATCCAGCGCAGTCAGAGGACATGGCATTGCAGATACTTCTGCAGCGCATGACGCCTCTGAAGCACATGACGTCTCCGAAACACATAATGTCTCTGAAGCACATAATGCCTCCGAAACACATAATGTCTCCGGTTCCCCTGTCCCTCAGGCCCTGGTGACCTCCGGCTGCTCCTATCCCGAATGGGACAAACATACAACCTATACAGGCGGGGACAAGGCTGTCTATAGCGGTAAAATATACAAAGCCAGGTGGTGGACCCTGGGAGAGATTCCCGGACAGGCCGATGTATGGGAATACACACCGGAAATGCCCGCCCAGCCGGAAGCCGTGCGCAAAGCCTCAACATCCCCCGCAAAAATAGTGGGCTATTACCCTTCCTGGAAATCCTACCAGCCCAAAAAACTGCAGATGGATGTGCTGACCCACATCGCCTATGCATTTGCCATTCCCACATCCGACGGCAGACTGCTTCCTCTGGAAAACCCGGAAACAGCAATCCGGCTGATAGAATACGCCCACAAAAACCAGGTGAAAGTCCTATTGGCCGTGGGAGGATGGAGCCATAACGGGACCGAACTGGAGCCTGTATTTGTAAACGCCACATCCACCAGTGAAAAAACAAGACAGCTGGGCGATGAAATCCTGGCCATGTGCAGCCAATACGGATTTGACGGAGTGGACATGGACTGGGAACATCCCAGGATGGACGGCAGCTCCAAGGACCAATACCAGGAGCTGATTCTTTATCTGGCTGATACACTCCATGCCCAGGACAAGCTTCTGACCAGCGCTGTCATCAGCGGCGTCAGCGCGGACGGCAATATCTGCTACGATGCAGCTGCCCACAGCGATGCCGTGCTGGAGGCAGTGGACTGGATTCATGTCATGGCCTATGACGGCGGTGACGGTGAGCGCCATTCTTCCTATGAATTTGCAGTGAACTGTGCCGCCTACTGGTGCGGCGCACGAAAGATGCCTGCCGATAAAGTGGTGCTGGGCGTTCCCTTCTACAGCCGCCCCGGCTGGGCCGGATATGAGGATATTCTGGCGGCAGACCCGGATGCCTGGAGCAAAGACCACGCCCTGGTCAACGGGGCGGATGCTTTTTACAACGGCATTTCCACCATGGAAAAAAAGGCCGTGTATGCCAGGGAAAACCTGGGAGGAATCATGATATGGGAACTGACCCAGGACACGGACAATTCTGACAAAAGCCTGCTGTCAGCCATTAAAAGAGGAATGCAGTAACCCATCTGAAGGCGTACAGACCGGCAAAAAGGGCTGCCCATGCACAATGCGGCAGCCCATTCCATACAGCCATCTTTCTACGCCAGCGGGTTATAAGGACATTTTTCCTTCAGGCACTGTTGGTTCCGTCCATACAATCCGCACACTATCTTTCCGGGACGCTCCATCCGTATCCCGAATTTCTCCTCCACAAAATCAATTGCCTGCAATATGGCTGTGTAGGAATCCCGTTTACAGCATCTGGGACCACCTGTTTTGGCAATGGCTGCAAGACTTCTGGATGTCATTTCATTGCAAAGTCCCCACTCTTCCCCGCTTAAGGGAGATGCTCCGGTAATCAGACTGATGAAAATGCCTGTACTTACTGCTGCCCCGCAGGTCCCCCACAGTCCGCAGATGCCACCCGGAACCTGTGCTCCCCTGTTTCTCATCTCTTCCAAAGCCCCATCCAAATCCAGCTCTCCCCCTGAATTCTTATAGGCAGCCAACAGCACGGAGCCAACCAGCACATGATGTTCCGGACCGTGCATATAGATATGGGGGGACAGGATGATTTTCTTCATGATTGCCACCGGGTCCCTGCTGGCTGTATGCCTGCATATATCTTCAATCACCCGCAGTCCAATCTGTTCATGACAGCTGTCACAGATAAAATGTCCGTTCACGCACCTGGCATTGCTCATAAACTTCCTGCGGCAGTAAGTACATTCCATCTCAATCTGAGTTTTAAGATATTCCAAAGGCGCCCCGCATACCAGACACCCCGCCGCCTGCTCTTTTGCTGTCCCTTCTTCCGCTGCCTGTTCTTCCATTGCCTGTTCTTCCGTTACCCATTCTTCCACTATCACATCCTCCGATTAACAAATCAATTTCTTAATCCGGCCATCTTAAACCCATTTTACAAGTCATATACCCATAAGATAACTCCATCCCAGTATACCATAAACCATGGTCCTGTTAAATCCCAAAAAAGCATAAACCGATCCTTTCCGGAACCGGTTTACACTCTTTTCCTCATTGTTTCATATATTCTACAATGGTTTCCCTTATCATCCCTCTGTTTTCTACTCCCTGCCCAGGGTAGCCCCTGACCGGGCCGTATTCACCAGGCGGGCGTACCGGCCCAGAAGGCCCTTTTCCTTTGGCCGTGTGACGGCCTTCCACTCCCTGCGTCTGGCTTCCAGCTCCTCGTCGCTGACCTCCAGATGGAGATAATCCTTATACAAATCCACGGTTATCCTGTCCCCGTCCTTTACCAGGGCAATGGGACCGCCCTCCGCCGCCTCAGGACACAGATAGCCGATGCTTAAACCGCCGCTGGCCCCTGAGAAACGTCCGTCAGTGATGACCGCTGTGTTGGGAATTCCCTTGATGATTTCCGTAATCCGGTGCAGTTCCTTCATGCCCGGACCGCCCTTAGGCCCTTCATAGCGTACAATGACAGCATCGCCTTCCTTTATCTCCTTTGCCCGGAATGCAGCATAGCACTCATCCTCGCCCTCAAATACCCTGGCCGTGCCCTTAAAGCGCCGCACTTCCATAGGCACCGCCGATGTCTTTACCAGCGCGCCCTGGGGCGCCAGATTGCCGTAGAGCACCTGAATTCCGTCCGCCCTGGATACAGGCTCATCCATGGACTTTATGACTTCCCTGTCTCCCTGAACCGTGCGCGCAAGAACCTGCCCCAGCGTCTCCCCTGTCACGGTCAGCACATCCTTATGCAGCACAGACTCCAGCTCCTTCATCACAGCCGGTATTCCGCCCGCACAGTGCAGGTCTACCACAGTCCTGTTTCCGTTGGGTACAATGGAACAGAGTACCGGTGTGGCGGTGGTAATCTTTGAGAAATCATCCCAGTCCAGGGAAATCCCCAGCTCTGCCGCCAGCGCCGGAAGATGAATCAGGGCATTCAGGGACCCTCCGATGGCGGATAGAAGGGTAATGGTATTCTCCAGCGCCTCCCGGGTCATAATCTGGCTGGGACGAATCTGTTTCTCCACCATATTCATTACAGCCCGCCCTGACTCCCTTGCGCTGAAACGGCGCATACTGGTGCTGGAAGGAATCAGGCTTCCTCCCGGTATCATCATTCCCAGGGATTCGCAGAGGGCGCCCATGGTGTTGGCGGTTCCCAGGAAGGGACAGATTCCGGGGCCGGTATAATACTTGAGCGTTCCCTCAATCAGCTGCCGTTCAGTTATCTCGCCCCGCAGGAACTGCTGGCGCAGCTCCTTGGACTCATTGGGTTTTATCTGGGCGTAGCAGGGACCGGCTGTGACGATAACGGACGGAAGGTCAATCCTTGCCGCTGCATTCAGCATTCCCGGTACGATTTTATCGCAGGAGCCCATATACACCACTCCGTCAAACACTCCCTCGCCCACCACCATGGCCTCAATGGAATCCGTGATGATTTCCCTGTGGGGCAGACAGTAGCGCATACCGGAGTGCCCCTGGGCAATGCCGTCGCACATGGCCACCGTGTTGAATTCAATGGGTTCGCCGCCGGCTTCCAGGATTCCCTTTTTAACTTCCTCCGCCAGCTGTTTTAAAGGTTCATGTCCCGGACATATCTCATTCCAGCTGTTGGCAATGGCAATAAGGGGCTTGTGGTCCAGGGAATCAATGGAAACACCTGCCGATGCCAGATGGGCCTTGGATATAGCCTTCTGGAACGGCTCCAATTTATCAATTGCTCGCAACATCATTTCCTCCTGCTAAAACTGCTTTCTTCTTGTTATACCGGTTCATGAACACCCATACGGCAGCCATAACCGCAATCAGCACCGGCACGGAGATAAACGGCCTCTTGATAAATGCCTCGTATACCAGAAAGCTTACCGTAAGGCTGGTAGCTGCAAAGGATGTAATCATGCCCTCTCCCAGGTCCAGTCCCACGGACGTGGCCAGCTGGGTCAGAACCGGTGCCGTGGCCGTACCTGCCAGCAGGATAGCTCCTGTACATACCAGACCCATGATGATGTTCTTAAACAGATTTCCTCTGGTGATTGCAACCACCAGTGCCACGCGGAAGGTTACAACTGCCAGGTCTGCAAAGGGAAGCACGCAATTTCCCGGAAGCACGGCTGCCATAAGAATGGTCAGCGGAATAACAATCAGGGACGTGGTGATAACATCCGGATTTCCCACTACAACCGCTGCATCCAGGCCAATGAGGAATTTCCTGCCCTTGAACTTCTCCTGGGTGAACTTCTTGGCCGCCTCTGAGATAGGCATAAGTCCCTCCATGAAAAGGGAGGTCATCTTGGGAATCAGTACCATGACAGCCGCCATGTTCACACCCAGGGCCATGATGTCAGCCACTGAATACTTGGCCAGAATACCGATGACGCATCCAAGCACCAGTCCCATGATGGTGGGTTCCCCAAAGAAACCCAGATATTTTTTCGCATCCTTGATTTCAAAATTAATCTTGTTGATTCCGGGTATCTTATCCAACAGCCAGTTAAGCGGAGCTGCAATGATAATGGAGGACAGGGCCGACATGGTTGGAAGGGATACGCCCGGAATGCCGAAGTAATCCTCCACCAGAGGCGCGGTCCAGTCTGACAGCTTGAATGTGATGATAGCCATGATAACGGTTGCACCGATTCCCATTGCCACATTCTTCGTCACAAAATAAACCATGATTCCTACAATTGCCATATGATGATAATTCCAGATATCCACATCCAGGGTATCGGTGGCCTTCAGTACCAGCATGACGATGTTGGTGGCCAGGATACAGAAAATAAGGATGGCAATAATGGGTGATGACCAGGTAACTGCTGCAATGGCTCCCCAGCCCACATCCAGAATATCCAGCTTAATACCGAAATTCTGCACCATGGCCTGGGCTGCAGGTCCCAGATTGCTCTTCATCATGTTGATGACCAGGTTGATACCTGCAAAGCCAATGCCGATGGTAAGGCCGCTTCTGAATGCCTTTGACAATTTTACACGGAAAATAAGCCCTATGATGGTAATGATGATTGGAAGCATGACCACTGCGCCTGCGTCCAGAATCGTATTGAATATATTATAAAGTATCTGCATATGATTAATCTCCCCTAAGATTTCATTTGTCTTTCATAGCCAGTGACGGTCTTCCTGAACCCTTTTTTATTTCAGATGGGACAGAATCTCATCCAGCGTTGCGTCCTCGTTGATTCCTGTGAGCAGGGAAATGGCGCCTACCACCGGGATATCCACATTGCCGCCTGTAAACTTTCCGGTGGTAACCAGCAAATCAAAATCCTCTGCCTTGGATTCCACTTCCAGAAGCTTGCACTGGGTTACGGATACCGGAATTCCGTTATCTTCACATTTTTCCCTGATTTTGGTTGCCACTACGGTTGATGTTGCGATTCCATTTCCACATGCCACTAATATACGTTTCATTTTGAATTCTCCTTTGATAATCTGATTTTTAGTTTTCATTTTCCAACAGATACTGCTTGATTATTTGATGGATGGTGTCAGGCTGTCCTGCCTCCACGATGAACTTCACATCCTCCTGGTTCTGTATCAGCTTCACGATTCTCTGAAGCATCTCAATATGTCCATGGGCCTCTGTCAGGGCCAGCATAATAACCAGGCTTACCGGCACGTCATTGTCCGGTTCATCCATGGCCCGGAAAGGGGCCGGTGTCTTAAGCACAGCCACGCAGATGGCTGCCTCGTTCACATGGCAGATATCCGCATGGGGAATGGCCACATTGATTCCCCCTGTCTTAAGGCCCGTGGGGAAGGACTGCTCCCGTTCCAGAATGGCCTGTTTGTATGTATCCTTTACAATGCCTTTTTCACAAAGATAATCTGTCATGGCGGACAGAACTTCCCGGTCCGTCATAGGTTTATCAAATTCCAGAATCAATGATTCATTAAATGCAATAGAGCTCATGATTCTTTTTCCTCCATACTCTTCATTTTCTCTTCCATGGCTGCTATGGAACTGCGGATTCCCTCTTCATTCTCATTCAGAATGTCCTCCTTCCGGAAGATGCCTGAACCGATTCCCGCAAATGACGCCCCTGCTGCAAAGTACTCAGCCACATTTGCGGTTCCGATGCCCCCTACGACCATCAGCGGCATTTTACCCAGGGGCGCCTGGATATCTGTCACGTATTTGCTTCCCAGCCTGCCGGCAGGAAATATTTTCACGATATCAGCCCCATCCAGAAAACTCTGCCTGATTTCCGAAGGTGAAAAAGCACCCGGCACAGACACCACGCCCCGTTCCCGGCACAGGTCCAATATACGTTTTTCAAATACCGTAGGCGACAATAAAAAGGCTGCACCTGCATCAATAGCCTCCACGGCTTCTTCATAGGTAAGGACCGTGCCGGCTCCCACCATGATTTGTCCTCCGAATTCCTGGCTGATTTTCCGTATGGATTCCAGGGCTCCCGGAGTGTTCATGGTAATTTCAACGGAGCCTAAGCAGGTCCCGGCCAGGTTCTTGACAACCGTGCGGGTCTGTGAATAGGTATAGCCTCTTAAGATTACTGTCACTTTCGGAAATTTCTCTATATTCATCATTCTCGCTCCTTTCTGACATTATATAAAGCAAGAATGATGCCAACTAATTGACTGATTTTGTATTTTTACATAAAAGATTCCGGATTTCTTCCCGTGTCCGGCTGGCGCGTATGGCAGAAACCATGGATTCATCAGAAATAATCTGATACAGCTGTTCAAAATATTTTTTGGAATCCTCCTGAATCGCCAGCACAAAAATAACATCCACCGTGTTGACCCCATCCCACAAAACGGGTTTGTCTAATTTTGTAACGGAAATGACTGGTTTTGTAACCAAACCCGGGTCGCCGTGGGGGATGGCAATTCCCTGGCTGAGACGGGTGGTCATCATTCCCTCCCGCTTGTAGACGCTGAGCAGGAATTCCTGCCTGACAAAGCCTTCCTCCGCCATGTGTCCCACTGCCTGGTCTATAATCTGGTCCTTAAACTCCGCCTCTGTCCTTATATAGATATGGTCCAGGGAAATGACCTCCGACAGCTGGTTTTCCTCAAACATGGCGCTCCGCTTCAATATGCTGCGGAGCTGCCGGATGCCCTCGGGGCTGTAAATCCGGCTTACGGATATAAAGGGATATGCCTCTGAATCCGGATTGATGGTGCCCACTATGGCCAATATCTCATATTCCTTTTCCGTATTTGCAATGATGCGCTCAATGCTGGAGTCCTCAATATAGCCCCTGGTCACTACAACAGTCCCGGCCAGATTGCTTTTCAGCCGTTCCGTCAGATGCTCCTTCAGTTTCACCGCAGCTCCCTGGCCCGTTATGCACAGGCACAGAATCGCCTTTTTCCTGGCCTCTGTCTGCTCCCTGTTTCCGGTGAGCTTAATCCTGTCCAGCTCGTCCGCTATCTCGTTCAGGGATTCATCCGTCCACATGGTCTTGCGCACCGCCTCCACCACCATCATGGTGTCTGTGCGTGACAGCACACGGACCTGCATACCTGTCTCCTCCCGAATCTTTTGTCCCACATTCAGGAGGGACCCCATATCCGCCAGGACAATGCAGCCTTTTCCCTGGTTAATGCGCCTGGCCATATCCACTGTCTTTTCCGCCATCTGGGCCGGCGTATCCCACAGGTTCATGTCCACGCCAACTGCATGTTCCGTACCCATGATGGCGTTGGCGACCTGGGCCATTCCGCTGGCAACCGGCCCATGGGACACCACCAGCACAGCAATTCTTCCCTCCTGGGCCGTGTCCTTTTTCCTGAATTTTCTGAAGTACATGGCCAGAAAGCCCTTCTCCTCCTCAGGCAGGGACAGATAATACTTTTTCTGTATTTCATCCACAGCATAGCAGGCTGCCTCATAATCCTCATGGTACTGCTGGCGTATGTTCTCCATGCCGGGATACACCATGCGTCCATGGCCCCGCATCCGCTCCATGGCCATGTTCAGATGAATGGCCAGTGGAAACACCACCTGTTCCTCCAGCCCCGGAAGCCGTTTCCTGGCCAGCTGGCAGATATCCCTTGTCATACGCAGGATGTCATCCCCCACAATGGAGGCTATCTCGTCCTCCCGGATACCTGACTTCTGGAATTCATGGATATTGCGCTGGAACCTGGACTCTATCTCATCGGTCAGCTGGACTTCAATGTCCTGGTCCCTCAGACCGGACCTTAACAGCTGGTCATATTTTTCCTCCAGGGATTCATATATGTTAAAGCCCTCCAGAAATGCTTCGGCCCTGGGTTCCCCCGCATGTTCCCCGGAATCATCGGGAAATACATAGCAGTCGTCCGGACACAGCTCCCTTATCTCCTTGGTAATCCGGTCAGGCACATACCCTTTTCTCAGGTTCTCGGTCAGGCTTCCGAACGAAACCGTAATCCGGCCGTCCTTCCTGGCCCGGCCTTCCAGAAACGCCTTGGCGCAGCACACCTGGATATCTGATTTCAGCTGTCCCACATTGCCGGGACAGTCACCGGACAGCAGACACCAAAGGGCCTGCTGCCTGATTTTTATCTGCTTCCCCAGACGTCTGGATTCCCACTGGAAAAAACGCAGGATAAACTGCAGCTTCTCTCCCGCAGGACGGTCCTTCAGGGGCGGAATCTCTATGACCATGGGAATCCTGCGCCTGAAGGTCAGGAGCAGGGAGCTCTGGGGATTTTCCGTGGTCGCGGCAATGACCATCACATGGCTCTCCCGCTGGGTATCCACTTCCCCCAAACGTCTGAACCTCCCTTTATCCATCAGGTAAAACAGGATTTCCTGGCCCTCCGGCGGAAGCCTGTGCACCTCGTCCAGAAACAGGATTCCCCCGTTGCACAGCTCCACCACTCCCTTTTTATTGTCGGCAGCCCCTGTGAAGGCTCCCTTGCTGTATCCGAAGAGCTGGGCCAGAAGAAGCTGGGGATTATCCGCATAATCCGCACAGTTAAATTCAAAATACGGGGCATCCTTTCCGAAATTCTCAGTGCCGCAGGCATACTCATGCATGAGTTCGGCCAGAAAGCTCTTTCCCACGCCGGAAGGACCGTATATCAGGCAGTGGAGCCCTCTGGGAGGGTACAGCACTGCTGCCTGGGCGCGGGTAATCTGTGTCTTCATGCTTCCGTCAAATCCCACAAAGGCGCTGAATGCAGTTGCCCGGTCATCCTCCCATGCGGATTCCGCATGTTCCCCATATTCCGGCGACGGGTCTGTGTTTTCCTTGTCCCGGCAGACACCGGAAGGAGTCCATATCCCCAAAAGTTCTTCCCGCAGCTTACCCGCGGCGTATTTTCCTATCTTATAGCCAGCATCCTCCAGCATCCTGGTAAGCCCCCGGTCCGACAGGTCCGGATGTTCCGTGAGAATCCGCTTCATATCTTCAAATATGACCGGTTTCCTCCGCTTCCTGGAATCAGGGATATGGTGTTCCCGGCGTACTGTGGTCACATCCTCCCTGAATACCTGCAGGCGGGACGCTATTTCCTCGTCTGTCAGGGGATTCTTACTGTCCTCATCTTTTATGATTTGCAATATCTGTTCTTCCATGTGCGCACTCCCCTATACAATCGTGTGGCCTATGCCAATGGTTATTATCATACCATCTTTTGATATGATTTACCACATGGCAATCCAATTGGTACAACACCCCTGCATCCCCTATCCGTTCCTGCATTGCAGCGCCCGCTACCGAAAGCCGCTTACACAGTGCCGGGCCAGACATTCCTCCAAAAATTCCACACAATACTGCTCCAGATGCTTCAGCCCTTCCTTTTCTATGGGAAAATGGCCGGCTCCCTTTAACAGCTTCATCTCCTTACTGCAATTCAGCCGGTCAAAAAACAGCCTGCTGAGACCGGCATCCGTCCATCTGTCATTTTCCGGGTGCACCAGAAGCACCGGACACCTGCGGAAACGCTCCGGCTCCGGGTGGATGTCGGGATTCAAAAGCGTGTGCAGAAATGCTACCGGCACTCTTGCTCCGGAAGCCCGCCTGTCTTTCATCAGCACCTCCGCCAGTTCCTCATGATTTACAATTGCCTTCATATTCCCCACCCACTTCATAGGCACTTTTACAAAGCCCAATCTTGCGGATGCTTTTGTTATGGCTCTCAGGCCGTGGTCTGCCATCCATCTGGAACCGGCCGTGCTTTTACGGACCGTCGGATTTCTCTGGTCCAGAAGACAGGTGGCTATGACGCCCTGAATCCCGGGCAGACCGGATGCAGTCTGATATGCCAGGATTCCCCCTGCGCTCAGACCAAACAAAAAGGTGGGGCTTATCTCCCTGGTCTGATAATACATGACTATCTCGGCCGCGCAGTCCACCCAGTCCTGGTACACCACCGTTCCATAGTACTCCGTCATCCCATAGAGGGGAAGGTCCGGGCATATTACCTCGTATCCCTGCTTCATGAGAGGCACCGCTATGAACGACAGAAGCCTTCCGTTCCCTCCCACGCCGTGAAACAGTATGATTCGCGCCTTTGGTTCCTTTACCCTGTAATGGTCTATATGTATGCCAAACCTGCCAATACCCACAAAATATTCATCCGGCAGACAGGCCTCTGTCAGGCGGTTTTCCTCCGGCAGGTATTCCTGCACTTTCTTCCAGTATCCATCTTTTCCGTAATACATGTGTGTCCCTCCGCTTTGCGTCATTGCTGTTTTTAAACCATGGGCCGGATGGGGTATTGCTGCAACGCAAAAAGACATAGCCTGCAATCTTGTATAAGATGCAGGTTATGCCCTAAATCTGCCGGTGCATAATCCTATTTTATTATGGTTGCAATCCTGGTTTCCGTCGCTGTCAGCGTCGTCCATCCCTATTCCAAGCTCCTTTTGCCAATCCCTGATACAGCTTTATAAAACAGCCGTATAAAAAATAGTCTGAATGCAGATGCCTCTGCATTATGCAGCATTATACGAAATAGGCAATGGATTGTCAATGTTATACTCTGAATCTTAACAAAATTTTAATTCTATGTTTGATTCCCATGCTGATGTCCGCCATTTTCCGGACCTAAAACCACTTTTTTGTTTCCCTACAGATAATGAGGCGTCTTTGGCGTCAGCACCTCACAGCCGTCCTCTGTTATCAGCACCATGTCCTCAATATTAAATCCGTTGACTCCCCGTATATAACAGGGAACCTCCATGGCCAGGACCATGCCCGGCTCCAGAAGCCGCTTTGTGGAGGCATTGATATATGGTTCCTCTGCCGTGGCAGGCCCCAGGCTGATGCTGTGGCCGCAGTGGCCCCTTCTGTAACAGGGATACTGTTCTTTTACATACTCATAGGCAGTCCGGAACAATTCACAGATGGGAAGTCCGGGCTTTGCAGCCGCAATCATCCTTCTCTGCCCCTCATACAGACGGTCCTTCAGCCGGAACAGCTCCGGGGCAGCATCCTTCATGACCCAGGCCCTGGATGTATCTGTGGTATAAAAATCAAACTCCGCATTGACCCCGGCGTCATACTTGACCACATGGGTGCTCTCTATGACCCCATCCTCCGGAAGCGTAAGCCTGGCTCCCGAGGGCCCGGTGGAGAACATGGACCATGGGCTGGGTACGCAGATACCGGAGGAGATGACCGACTGCCTGAAGCAGTCCGACATTTCCTTCTCCCTTACCCCCGGCTGCACCATGCGGCTCACCTGGTAAAAGCCCTGGTCCGCAATCCCGCACAGGGTACGGAACATCTGTATCTCATCCTCCGCCTTCACGCTTCTGGCCAGCACGAACATAGACGATATATCCACAAACCGTACTTCCGGAAATGCCTCTTTAAGCTGCCTGAAATAGGGCACATTCAGATACTCAAGCTCCACGCCCAGCGTTTTGTCAGCCAGGTCCATGTCCTTTACCATCTTCTTCAGCATATCAAAAGAGGATTCCATCACCGGTTTATCAACAGTCTTTCCGGCACCTGTGATTTCATCCCATGTCTTTACTCCCACCCAGGTATCATAGGGGCGCACCACAAACTCCGGGGCGTCCTTCCCCAGGCTTTCCTTCTGTTCCCTTACACGCTTTTCAAATGTAAGTTCTTCATAATCCATGGTAGTGAGCTGGGTTGCCGCCCCGTCATCCGCAGACATGACTGCCAGTGCAAAGCCGGACTGCCGGGAAACCGTGTGCTGGTGTCCTGCAAACCCTGTCACATAGTGGAAATTTTCCGGAGATGACACAATCGCGCCGTCCAGGCCCCTTTCCCGGAGCATTGCCTTAATCCGGCGCTCCTTTGGTTTTATGACTACCTTCTCAAATTTCATTCTTCTGCGCTCCTAACTGCAGGTGGATGCTGGTTAAGCTACCGGCCCATTTTCCTGTCCACAGCTGCCTTTAACTGTCCCAATGCCCTTTCGATGGTCGCCCTCGGACACGCGATATTCATGCGCATATAGCCGTCTCCCTCCGGTCCGAATCCCCGTCCGTCGTTTAAGGCAAGTCCTGCTTCCTCCACCATAAATGCCTGAAGCTCATCCCCTGTAAGGCCCAGTCCCCGGCAGTCCAGCCACAGCAGATACGTGCTCTCCGGTTTCCGGAAATGAATCTCCGGTATGTTCTCCTTCAGGTAGCTCCATGTATAATCAATATTTCCCTCCAGGTAATCCAGAAGCTGCTCCAGCCATTCCCCGCCTTTCCTGAATGCGGTTTCCACTGCCACCAGGCTGAAGCAGTTGTTGCGGTGCACGTCCATGCCAAACCAGAATTTCTCATACCTGTCCTTCATCTCATGGTTCGGGAAAAACAGGGTGGCTGCCTGAAGCCCCGCCAGGTTAAAGGTCTTGGTGGCCGAGGTGCAGGTGATGGTGATGCCGGCAATCTCCCTGGAAATCCCCGCCATAACCGTGTGGCAGTGGCCGTACAGCATCAGGTCCGAATGAATCTCATCCGAGATAATCGGAATCTTGTATCTGAGGCATATGTCCCCCACCTTCTCCAGCTCCTCCTTTGTCCAGGAGCGTCCCACCGGGTTGTGGGGATTGCACATGATTAAAAGGCCGGGCCTGCGCTTTGCAGCTTCCTCAAAGGCTTCGTAATCAATTTCATAATACCCGTCCTGCTCCTTTAAGGAAACCGTCAGCGGCGTTCTGCCGCTGTTCACAACGGAATCATGGAACTCAGAGTAAACCGGGGTAAAATACAGCACCTCCTGGCCCGGCTCCGTGAATTCACGGACAATGGTACAGATGGCCGGGATAACGCCCAGCGCAAAGGCTGCCAGGCTCTTGTCAAATACATGGCCGTTGCGTTCCTCCTGCCACTGGCACACCGCTTCATAATAGGAAGCAGGACGGGTGGTATAACCGAATATGCCCTGCCTGTTCCTCTCCTCCATGGCGTCCATGATGGGCTGCGCTGTCTTCAGGTCCATATCCGCAATCCACATGGGAATCAGGCCGTCCCTGCCGAATTTCCTGGCGCACTCATCGTATTTTGCAGAGAAATTACGGCTGCGGTCCACGGGTTCATCAAAATTATATTTCAATTGGTTCATCCTCCTTTTTTACAATTCACACCTGCTGAAATGGCCAGGGGGAGCCCCCTCCCGGACCGCCCGTGCCGGCCGGCCGCAGGGAAGGAATACTCCCCCTTTTGTTCTGGAGCCTGCCTGAATATTCATTATGGCCTGGAGCCTGTCTGAACATTCATTCCAGCCAATGCACGACCTAGTTCTTCAGTCTTGGGTCCAGAGCGTCCCTCAGGCCGTCGCCCACCAGATTCAGGGACAGGGCAATGGTTGCAATGGTCAGTCCCGGGAACAGGACGCCCCACACGGAATAGCGCATGTACTCCTTTGCATCCGAAAGCATGGAGCCCAGTTCCGGAGCCGGAGGCTGCTGGCCCAGCCCCAGATAGCTGAGGGCCGCCGTATTCAGAATCTGCGCCGCCACAGCCATGGTAGCCTGTACTATAATTGTTCCCACTGCGTTGGGTAATATGTGCCTTACTATAATGAATACCGGGGAACAGCCGTATGCCTTGGCAGCCTCTATGTACTCCATGTCCACGATATTAAATACCGCGGAACGGACCACCCTTGTAAACCCCGGCACCTGGGAAATAATCAGCGCCAGAATCAGGTTGCGGATACCGGCTCCCAGGGACGCTGCTATGGCAATGGCCAGAAGCAGTGTGGGAATGCCCATGAACACGTCCAGTATACGCATCAGCACCGTGTCCACCTTGCCGCCGTAATAAGCCACAATGGAGCCCAGAAGGCAGGCAATCAGGCAGGCCACTGCTGTGGATACAATGCCCACGGTCAGGGACACCCTGGCTCCGAAGAGCACGCGGGCAAAGATATCGCGGCCGTAATCATCTGTTCCAAACAAATGGTGCAGGGAAGGTCCCAGGAACCTGGCATCGTAATTCTGTGTAATGGCATCCGCCTCATAGTCGCAGATAACCGACGCAAAGGCTGCCAGCAGGACCACGGTTACGATGATGACAAAGCCAACCATGGCCAGCTTGCTTCTGCGGAAGCGTTTCCATATTTCAGCCACACGGCTCTGTTTCTTCCTGTCTTTCTTAACTGTATCAGGTTGCAGGTTGTCGTTTGGCACGTCTAACACCTCCTACATATTTGGCTTTGATTCTGGGGTCAATGTATGCATATAAAATATCCACAATCAGGATGATTACCACATTGAGGGCTGCCAGGAACAGGATGCAGGCCGTTGTCTGGGGTATGTCCTTGGACCGGATGGACGTGATGGTAAGGGAGCCCAGTCCCGGTATTCCGAATATGGATTCCACCAGCACGGTGCCTCCCAGCAGGTAGCCGAATTCATTACCAATGACCGTGATAACCGGCAGCAGCGCATTTCTGAGCGCGTGCTTGTAGATAACAGTGTGTTCCGATGCACCCTTTGCCCGCCCAGTCCTTACATAGTCCTGGCGTATGGTCTCCAGCATGTTGGAACGGGTCAGCCTCAGTATGCTGGCTGCCGTGGCCATGGCCAGGGTCACCACGGGCATGATGAAATGCTTCATGGTGACCACGCCTGTAAAGGTAGAGGGCAGAAGGCCCAGCTTCAGTGAAAACAGCATGACAAACATCATTGCCAGCCAGAACTGGGGCACCGCGGCAAAAAACATGGCGGATATGGTACTGATAAAATCCAGGCCCGAATATTGCCGCACCGCCGATATGACGCCGATGGGAACACCTATCATCACTGCCAGGCAGATAGAAAGCACACCTATGCGGAATGTCACGCCAAAACGGGAAAAGATTTCATCAAATACAGGCTGACGGGTTCTGTAGGAGGTACCAAAGTCCCCGTGAAGGGCATCCTCCAGATAGTGTACATACCTCACCACAAACGGGTCGTTCATCCCCAATTCTTCATTTAACTTATCAATCTGTTCTTTTGTTGCCGATGTTCCCAGGATAGCAGACGCAGGGTCACCTGGCGTAAAGGACATGATACCATATACGATGAACGACACGCCCAGCAATACCGGAATCATCAGCAGCAACCTTTTCAAAACATATTTAATCATAGATATGCTTCCTTTCAGATATCGGTAGTTCAGTCACCCGGCTTAAAACCCACCGGCCTTAATTCCAATGCATATCGCGAAGGGTTGAGAAACCGGAATCATAGGACCTGTCTACCGTGACTCCCTTATTGTATGCACATGTAACCACACGGTCATAAATCGGGATAATAATTGTATCTTCGTACAGCTTCTTCTCTATAACAGAGTATATATCCTTTCTCTGCTCCGGGTCCTGACATACGGAACCGTCCTCAAATGCCTTGTCAACCTCCGCCTCATTGAGCCTGGAAAAATTATATCCGCCAATGGCGCTGGACATAAATACAGTGCTCCAGAAGTCCACATCCGGGTCCATGGTCTGTACGATGGTGGACATGGCGAAATTACCGGACTTCATGTCGGAAACCCATGTATTGGCCTCCAGCTGCTCCACGGAAATATTCACGCCTATCTGTTTCAACTCTTCCTGGTAGACAACGCCAATCTTCTTATAGTTTTCATAGCCAACCACAAAGGGGATTTCCTCTCCATTGTAATCTGTCTTTGCCAGATACTCTTTTGCCTTGTCCAGATTGAACTCAGGCGTTGTGTACTTGCCGGAGTAACCCGCTGTCCTCTCATCCCATAACAGGCTGGACACCTTGGCAACGCCGTCCATCCCCACTTCCACGATGTGTTCCCTGTTGGTGGCATAGGCCAGGGCCATACGGAAGTTGGGGTCATTTAAGAAAGGAGCTTCCAGATTCATGACAATATACCCGCTTCCCATGGTTGGATTCAAGTCAAGGACCAGGTCCTGGCTGCTCTGCAGTTCCTGCACAGCGATTGGAGGAATGGTGTATGTCATATCAATCTCGCCTGTCTGAAGTGCTGTAAGGGCTGTCTCCGGATTGGTCAGCACTACAAAGTTGGCTTCCTTAATCTGGGGCAGGGCATCGTGGTACTCGTCAAAACGCTCCAGGACAACCTGGGAGCCTGAATCCCACTGTTTGAATTTATAAGGCCCTGTGCCTACCGGCATCTGCCTGATGTTGTCGCCGGCCTCATTTACCGCCTTCTCATTCATGATACAGACCGTGGAGGCCACTGCTGTCAGGAACGGCACATATGGCTGGTCCAGAACGATTTTCACTGTCAGGTCATCCACTGCTTCAGCCTTGACGATGTTCTTTGTGAAATTGGACATCTCGCTGGAATCCTTTGCCCGCATCATGGAGAAAACCACGTCGCCTGCTGTCAGGGTTTCCCCATTGTGGAATTTTACGCCTTCCTTCAGATTGAAGGTATACTCTGTGCCGTCCTCGCTGATGCTGTAATCCTTACACAATACATTTTCATAATTGCCGTCATAATAGCGCAGCAGGCAGTCAAAGATGTTGCTGTACACCACCTTGTCCAGGTCCATGCCGCTGTTATAGGGGTCAAATCCCGCAAAGTCGGAATAGACGGCAATCTTGATGGTGTCCTTTCCGCTTTCCTGGGTACCTGCATCCGCCGCTTTCTCGGTTCCTGCGCCTGCACCTCCCCCTGAACTGCTCCCTGAACCTCCTCCGCATC
Organism: Clostridium sp. 1001283B150225_161107_B6; assembly: GCF_015556325.1. Lineage (NCBI taxonomy): Bacteria > Bacillati > Bacillota > Clostridia > Eubacteriales > Clostridiaceae > Clostridium > Clostridium sp. 1001283B150225_161107_B6. Next base: position 304,814 of record NZ_JADNMD010000005.1, read on the forward strand.
CGGCTATGGTACCGGCTGCCATTGCGCACACTAAAAGCATGCTGATTAGTTTCTTCTTCATCTGTTTACCTCCCTTATTTTAATTAAATAATACACATGCAACCTGGTGGTTCTCTGAAACATTTTTCAAAGGAATATCATGACCCATGCATTTTTCCGTTGCCCTTGGACATCTCGGCGCAAAACGGCAGCCCGGAGCCGGGTCAATGGGACTCACGATTTCTCCTTTTATGCTCTGTCTTTTCCTGTTCCTGCCCTGAAGCCTGGGTACCGGTATGGAATCCAAAAGCGCCTGGGTATAGGGGTGAAGCGGGTTCTTGAACAATTCCCTGCTGGAAGCCTTCTCAATGCACTGGCCCAGGTACATGACCATGATTTCATTGGAAATATGCTTTACCACAGACAGGTTATGGGTAATGAACATATATGTAAGCCCCCTCTGCTCCTGTAAATCCATCAGCAGATTCAGTATCTGCGCCTGGATGGAAACGTCCAGGGCCGATACCGGCTCGTCACAGACAATGAACTTGGGATTCAGGGACAAAGCCCTGGCAATCCCGATACGCTGGCGCCTCCCCCCGTCCAGCTCATGGGGATATGCATTGTACAGGCGGGAAGCCAGTCCCACCGTGTCCATCAGCTCCGCCACCCGCTTTTCCACTTCGGATTTCTTCCGGCAGATTTTATTTACCATCATGGGCTGCCCTATGGTCTCGCTGACCGTCATACGCGGATTCAGGGACGCATACGGGTCCTGGAAAATAATCTGCATATCCGTGCGCAGGTTCTGCATATCCTTTCTGCCGCACTTTAATATATCCTTTCCGTCAAAGAGTATCTGCCCTGAATTCGGCTCCGACAGCCTCAGAATGGTCCTGCCCAGGGTAGACTTGCCGCACCCTGACTCCCCCACCACTCCCAGGGTTTGTCCCTGCAGAATCTGCATGTTCACATCATCCACTGCGTGGAGTTCACCGGCAGGCGTATGGAAATACTTTTTCAAAGATTTCGTCTCAAGTAAAATTTTATTATCAGACATGCCAATTTCTCCTTATACCTTGTCCTGCCATCCTGATTTGATGCCGGAATACGGCGGACAGACGGCGGGAATGAATTATCAAACGCGTTCCTGGCCATCCTGGTACAGGTGGCACCGAATCATATGGGTTCCCTCCACGCATTCAGGCGGCTGGGCACTCTTACATATATCCATGCATTTGGGGCACCGTGGATGAAACTTGCAGCCCCGGGGCAAATCCGTGGGGTCAGGCATCAGCCCTTCAATGGGGTTGAGTCTCCTGCTCTCCACCTCCAAATCCGGTATGGAACCAAAAAGTCCCTCCGTATAAGGATGTCTGTTCTTTCCTTCGTATATATCTGCCGCTGTGCCGTACTCAATGATTTCCCCGGCATACATGATTGCCACCTTGTCGCATATCTCAGCCACGATTCCCAGGTCATGGGTAATCAGGATGATGGAAGTATTGATTTTCTCCTTCAATTCCTGCATCATGTCCAGTATCTGCGCCTGAATCGTCACATCCAGCGCCGTGGTAGGCTCATCGGCCAGCAAAAGCTCAGGCTTACAGGCAAGGGCCATGGCTATGACCACGCGCTGCTTCATGCCCCCGGAAAACTGATGGGGATAATCCTTTTTACGGCTCTCCACAATTCCCACCAGCTTAAGCATTTCCTCAATCCGTTCCTGCTTTTCCTCAGGCGTCAAATCCATGTGGAGTTCCAGGGCCTCCCCAATCTGGTTTCCCACTGTAAGCACCGGATTCAGGCTGGTCATGGGGTCCTGGAAAATCATGGATATCTTTTCCCCCCGGACCTTCCGCATGTCCTCCTCGGCTGCTTTGACCAAATCCTCCCCGTTAAACATGATTTCCCCGCCGGTAATTCTCCCCGACACCTTTGGCAGAAGGCGCATAAGGGACAGCGCCAGGGTGGTCTTACCTGCACCGGTCTCCCCCACCAGGCCAATCGTCTCCCCCTTATTCAGGGTAAGGGATACGTGATTGACTGCTTTGACAATGTCCTCGTCCGTCGTGTACTCCACGCTCAGGTCCTTAATTTCCAACAGCTTTTCTTCCATAATCCAGCTCCATTCTGTTTTTATCTTAATTAAAGCCCTAGCACAACGCTGTACTAGTGAAGATAATCCTTTAACATGTTCATGGACTGCTCATTGATTCTGTCCCACATCTCATACACCGGAATCTTCCAGTCACACTGCCGGACCTTCTCCGTCAGATGGGGGCTTGCACAGATAACCGATGCCTTTTGGGCGATTTTCTTCCACTCGCTCCTTTTATCCTCGTAATAGACTTCCACATCCAGGTCAGGGCACATTCTGTGAATCAGGTTCACAAAGCCGTCCGCGGACTCCTCCTTTTTACAGATAACCGCTGCCACAGAACCTGCTTCCAGGGATTGCAGCGCATCCATCACATCCGGGGCAACCTCCACCGTCATACCGTAAATAATAGGCTGGTAGCTCCTGGCTATGCTTCTCACCTGGGCATACTGAAAGTAGGTGGTAATGATTGCATCCAGGTGCTCTATCTGGTCCCGGTGCTCCTCCAGGTAATCCCGCAGCTGGTCCAGGCGGACCTCCTCAACCTGCACATCCGCCTCCCTGGCAATCTGCATGGCGAAACGGTGGCCGATATTCTTATCCTCATAAACAAAAATCACACTTTTTTTCTTGCTCTCCTCAATCTCCTTCAGGACCTTGTCCACAATGCTGCGGACCTCTTCCACAGACAGCTGGTAGTAGATGGCATTCTTAATGGATGTGACCAGCTCCTCCTCCAGCTTTTTCTTATCCATGGACTCGGTCTGCACAATGGTTCCTATATGCGGTCTGGTAACCACCAGCTCCTGCTGCTCCAGACGCTTATAAGCATTGCGCACCGTATTAATGCTGATTCCCAGCTCATCAGCCAGTACGCGGATGGGAGGAAGCTTTTCCGTCCACCGCACCTCGCCGGTAAAAATGCTCCATCTGATATTCCTCACCAACTGGTCCGTGTATGGGATTTTAGAGTCCTTGTTGATTTTCCACACTTCGGCATATTGAATCATAGATATTCCAATTGTCCTTTCTTCCTGTTGGGCAACATATATAATGTTTGACTGTTTGTTTCTATTGTTACTATTGTTTCTATCATAATGTCAATATAGCATACTTTTTAGGCTTTGTAAATATGTACATATTTTAGAATATATTGATATATTTTTATGCATTATTTACATTTTTCGGCGTTTGATAACTTTATTTGATTGGTATCAATGTTATTTTGGCTGTTTGTTTGGTATAATTAAAAAATGACGTACGTTCTCTCCACTTATCATTTCAGCCTGAAGTGGGGCGGAAAAGGTATACGGACCGATGATGCGCCAGCGCCAGCGGTTTTGACAGGGCGGACAAAAGGCAAACACCGGGAGATAATAAACAAACACCGGGAAATAGCGGCCCCGTCATCCGGGCCTCCCGGTGTCTGTTCATATGATTTGCTCTCATACAGGGCTTTTATGCCCTGGTATCATGCTCTGGTTTCACGCTCTGGTATCATGCTCTGGTTCCATGATAATCCGGTTCTCCGGTTTATATTATCATTTTCCATCCCGCTTCCCCTTATTCTTATCCCGGCGGCAAAGGATTTCAGCTGTCCCAGGTGATTCACAATCAGGCTGTCCGGCTCCATAACCTGTTTATCGAACTCCCGTATCTCCTGTTCACTTAAGCCGCCGGTCTTGGCAATCAGGCGAACGACTTTACCTTTATCGCTTTTCCCGACCTGTACACCCTCTTTGAAAATCCCCTGGACAATGCCATTACTGCATGCAGCGGAATAGAGGGCGGACCGTCTTCCAGATGCATCCGCCTCAGGATTTTCAAGGAAAAAGTCCTTATCTGGGTGGAAATAAAAAATCCAAAATCCAATGACATCATTGTGAAAAACAACTCCATACAGACAACCAAAGAAGATACCTCCGCACATGGTCTGGGCCTTAAAAATATGGAACGGGTCATTAAGCGCTACAATGGGTATCTCAATATTGACTATGATTCAGATGAATTCATTGTAACGATGGCCTTTCCGTTATAGAAGGCTATCCAGCCATGTTCCGCAATTCGATTTCCTGAATGAACCGTCCTGGTTCTTCCCTGCAGCTGTAATGGATTACCGCCCTGTTTTTAAGGACAGCATCCTGTTTTTCCATCTGGGGAGTATACGTCTTTATTTCCTCTCCAATCTGCTCCAGATACATCTGGTCATCATCACAGACAGCCACCTGCAGTCTATCCATGGGATGAATCCCCCTTATTGTTGTGTCCATGGGGCAGGACAATGGTTGCGGCTGATGCAGCCAGTCTTAATCCCATGTTCTCCATATCTCCGGCTGATATCCGATTGTGGCCTTTTTGCCGTTTCTGACAATAGGTGTCTTGAGCACCTTCTGGTTTTCCAGAACCTTTTCATCCCGGTCCTCAGCAGCAATGTACCTGATGAGTGCCAGCGCATCCTTATCTTTGCAGTCAGCATTCAGCATGGCGTCCAGGCCGCCCACGGCCTGTTTCACACTGGTGTACTCTCCTTTGCTCATGCCTTTTTCCTTTAAATCTATTAGTTGGTATTTTATGTTCCGCTCCTTGAAGTAGCGTTCGGCTTTCTTTGTGTCAAAACATTTTCTGGTTCCGAAGATTTGTATGTTCATTGGGTCGTCCTCCGTTTATGATTAAAAGTTTCATAGTTCCATTATGTAGCAGCATCTCGACGGCCTGATTTAATAAAATACTTCCGGAAATCACTGTACCTTAAACTGATTCGGAGCTTTGCCGTATTTCTTTTTAAATTCCTTTGCAAAGTAACTCATATCGTTGAATCCACAGCTGTAGGCCACCTCGGATACGGAAGAATTATGTTCTAATGCTAATGCCGCTTTCTCCAGTCTGTAGTTTTTTGTGTACTTTATGGGACTTATACCAAGCGTCATTCTAAAGCATCGCAGCACTTCACTTGTGCTGACCATGGCATAATCAGCTATCTGCCTGATTGTGATTTTATCTGCATAATGAAGATGTATATATGCCAGCATCATTTTCAAACGTTCTTCCTGCCTTATAGAGTTCTTTTCACGCGCATTTACATGCTTTGGTTTGTTCGCGATGATGATACTAATAAGCTTTGACAGTTCATATCGGACATCTATCTCATATCCTTTTGGTTCATCTGCGCACTGCTGCCATGCTTTTAATATCAATGCATTCATTTCCCTATCTGTTTCCGATTCCATACCGATTTTTACATAACACAAATTCTGTTTATCGGATATAAATGGCCTTGTGTAGTTCTGCCAAAAAACACTGTTCTCCCTGCCTCCCGTGACAGAGGGTTCCCAGCAAATACATTTTAATCTGCATTCTTTATTTGAGTTTGCCGATATGCCATGGAGGATTCCGGAATTGATTATAATACTTTCATGTTCTGACAACGTTACTGACTCAACACCAACCATGACCTTTATATCGCCAGAAACAACAGCAAATGCCTCAATTTCATCATGCCAATGCAATGGTACCGGCATTCTGCTCACATTATCCAAAAAGCAGGCTATTGGAAATAAAGAAGAGCCTGTTTGCATAATTTCTTTTCCATTTTTGTCTAATACCGCCTCTGTATTACAGGCAGATAATGCCATAGAATCTCCACCTTTTAACTATATTGGCCATTTTGTCATATTATTTGACTATAACAAACTAACAGGATTGTAAAAATGCTTATATAATCATAGTACAGCAATTAATATTATACTGTCAAGGAGAACTGTCGTGAAAAAACGCTATCAAAAAACACTTATTGCATGTTATCTGGGTTTTATTACTCAGGCCATTGCCGCTAATTTTGCTCCGCTTCTTTTTATTACCTTTCATAAGACCTATCATATCCCTCTGGGAAAAATTGCACTTATCTCTACTTTCTTTTATTTTACACAGTTGGTGGTGGATTTGGCATGCGCCAAGTTCGTAGACAAAATAGGATATAGGACCAGCGTCGTTTTATCGGAGATAGCTTCTGCAGCGGGCCTCGCAGGCCTTGCGGTCCTGCCTTCTGTCCTGTCAAATCCATTCATTGGCATCATTCTGTGTACGATTGTTTATGCGATAGGAAGCGGTCTCATTGAAGTTTTAGTCAGTCCCATTGTTGAAGCTTGTCCTTTTGAAAACAAAGAAGGAACTATGAGTTTACTGCACTCCTTCTATTGTTGAGGAGCCGTATGTGTGATTTTAGTATCAACCATTTTCTTTGCCGTATTTGGACTGGACAACTGGAAAATTCTTGCCTGCATTTGGGCTTTAGTACCGCTTTACAATATATACAATTTTGCAACCTGCCCAATCGAAACACTGGTAGAAGAGGGTAAAAGCATGACAATGAAAGAACTGTTTCAAAACAAGCTTTTCTGGATACTCTCACTTCTTATGGTCTGTGCCGGCGCTTCAGAGATTGCCATGGCCCAGTGGGCATCAGCCTTCGCAGAAAGCGCACTGGGTGTTTCAAAAAGCATGGGCGACATAGCCGGCCCGGGGTGCTTCGCAGTTTTAATGGGTACCAGCAGGGTTTTCTATGGAAAATACGGAGAGAAAATAGAATTAAAGAAATTTATGGTTATATCAGGAGCACTGTGTCTATTCTGCTATTTATTAGCCGGATTATCAAATTCCCCTGCTCTTGGCCTGGCCGGCTGTGCTATCTGTGGTTTTTCCGTGGGAATCATGTGGCCAGGTTCCATCAGCATTTCATCAAAGACAATGCCTCTTGGAGGCACAGCCCTGTTTGCCCTTCTTGCATTATCCGGTGATTTAGGCGGTTCATTAGGACCAGGCTTTATCGGGATGATTTCACAAAATGCTGGTAATAATTTGAAAACCGGCATTTTAGCCGGAGTCTGTTTTCCTATTGTACTGCTCATATGCGTATTCTACCTAATGAAGCGTGAGCGTAAATAACTGGGCTATTTGGGAATGAGCTATATGGGAATGAGCTATTTGGAACTGGGCGATTTGGAACCGGGCAATATAGAACCGGGCAATATAGAACCGGGAGGATTCTATGAAAATCGAATATGTGACACTGTATGTGAACAATCTGGAATTCATTAAGGAATTTTTTATCAAATATTTTGGCGCCAGTATTGAAAAAACTTTAAATGCTGCATTTGATGCAAAAGCATATATTTTATCATTCGATGAAGGCTGTATGCTTGAAATAATAACCCATCCCCATAGGAAGGATACGGAAAAATTTTTTCGTAGAACTGGCTTTAACCGTCTTGTGATAAATGTCGGCTCCCAAAAAAAGTTATGGGATATTTCGGACCAATTACAGGCCGATGGATATGACTTAATCAGCTCCCCACATGATACATGCAACGGATATTATGGTTGCTGTGTAATTGATTCTGAAAATAATTTGATAGAATTGGTAATATAACCCAGATGAAAATTCATTAAATAAAATATGGTTTCATCCTGAAAAAATAATATAAAAATTCAGATTAGCTAATCTTTCAACAAAATATGTTACTTATGGATTATTTTCTAATACTGCACTTAATATTTCAACCGATTTAGTTAAACAAGAATTACAAAATGCAGACATTATACATAGCAGTATTAATGCCAAAAAATCTACACAAAATGGATAGGCAGAAGTAGAAACTGCAAATTTGAATGGCGTAATATAATCTTCTGCTGATGCTCATCCAGTTGCCAAACATATTGACAATATACTGGATTTAAAGAGTGCTGCATCCAGCGTTAGACTAAATCATGTCCGTAATTCCATAGAATTCCGGCAAATAGGTATCAAACAGGTATTACGCCACGCACAAAGAGCCGGAAAGTCCGCTGTTCAAGCGGTTACCCGGCTCCCTGTCTACTTGTTCAAGTGCGATTTAAAACCGCCCTTTTGTCCAGATTAAAATAGACTTTATTATTTCAGCTTTTTAGATGTTTAGACGTGTCTGATTCTGGTTCTGATTCTGGTTCTGATTCTGGTTCTGATTCTGGTTCCGTCCCAGTTTTCATCAACAGATTTATCCTTGGAAATGGATGCAGAATCCCATAGAACCACTTGAAAAACCTTGCAAATACGTTGTTTTTAGCTTGTTTCGTCCTTTTTTCTTCCCTTTTTCATACTTAGAGCGATTGGATGGAATAGGGACAGATACAGAAACAGAGCCGGCAGGATCTTAAATCCTGTCGGCTCTGCGAGTGTATTACTTTATTCTATTTTCGGCCGGATAACAGATACAGAACCGGAGGGATAAAAATAATAACTATTCAAACTCGCCGAGTTAAATCCATTTCTAAACCTTTTTGTATAGAGGATTTAATTCGTCGTGGTTTTATTTGATACAGATTATCCTTATCCTAAGGTCTATTCGGACTTTTGCTATCAAAAATCTATCTGGGCCATCCTATCACGGGTTTTGCTTGAGACTGATGAATTGGTGGCTTGGAAGTATTATAGCATGGTTTTGTCGAGTTTTCTAGTGAAACTTCACTTTTCCTAATCTGACATTACTCACTCATATAATCAAGCATTTGCTGATTCAATTTTTCCTTTACTATTCGCCACTCCGGTAAGAAAATATCCATATACTTCTGGAATTGCTCGTTGTGATTTCGCTCTAACAGGTGTACCAATTCATGAGTTACGACATAGACAAGACACTCAGGAGTTTTTTTCGCAAGCTGGAGATTGATCCAAATTCTTTTTTGGTCTATATTGCAAGTTCCCCATTTGGTACGCATGTTTTTGACCTTCCACTCAGATGCATGAACACCTACAACTTGTTCACATTTTTGTATGACTTCCGGCAGCTTATTTTTAAGTTGATTTCGATACCAATCATTCAAAACACGCTCGCGCTGCTCCGTAGTGCTTTCAGGTCGCACTTGCAAAATCAAACGCCCATCTGTAAGGGACACCCCGTTCCTAACATTTGAGTATTGTACATCCAGACGATAACGCCGCCCCCAAACGTAATAGGTTTCTCCGGTCACATACTGTCGCTTTGTTTGTCGTGCTTGTGCTTCAAAGTTTGCACGCTGCTTTTTTATCCAAGAAATTCGGGATACTGCAAACATTCGGATAGCATCATCTCCGGCGGAGTACGGCACAGTAATTTGGACTTTCCCATCAGGAGGCAGAACGCGAATGTACATATTTTTGATGTTCTTTTTTGTAACAGCAATGCTCATGTTGCCGATTTGTATTTCATCCACTAAAACTCACTCTGCTCCTTTACCAATACAAGCAACCGGTCAGCTTCCTGGTCATCTTTCACGATAGCCCGAATAGCACGCCAGATTTTACGCTCTTTGATTTTGCTTCCCCGAAAATTATCTTGTTTGCTGGACATGACAGCATCATAAATCTGATTCGCCACAACCGCATTCCCGTTAAGATGGTCATAAAATGCTCGCTTAGCGGCACTCTCCCGGATTTCCGGAGGATATTCCGTTCCGCTTTCCGGCTTATGTACTTTCCTTGCCAGTTCTACAACTTGACGCAGATACTCCTCGTAGTTGATCACATCATTTTTGCGCTTTTCAATCAATTCACGAAGGAGCGCAGACATCTTTTCATAGTATTTTGGGTTACTTTGGGTTTTTTCAACAATTTCCTTGCCAATATTGTTCTCGATAGTCTCTGCAACTGCTTCCTTCTCTTTGGGTGTAGAGGCAGGCATATCCTTCAGCGCAGAAATCCCGTTGTCTACCAACAGCTCAACCAGTGTTGCTCCTCCAAAGGAGGTCAATACACGACTGGGATCAGCCGACAAATAGGTATCGATTAAATGGCGCATGTCCGGATCATATTTCTTCAAATCCACATAGTCGCCACTAGCCAGACGCACATCGTCACGCACCTTGATGTAGTAGGTAACTTCTCTCTCCAGCGCCTTGATCTGTTCCACAGTATAGTGGTACTTTTCCTGCAATTCGCCCGATACTTCACCAAAAGCGCGAAGAGCTGTCGCTGACAGATTGTAAAGCTGTTCCCGCTTGGGCATATTCTCTTCCAATTCATCCAAGTCAAAGGCTTCGGTGTTGGCACCACAGAAATAATGGTAGTAGTCCACCATATCTTTGGGTGGAGCCACAGGCTCACACAACGCGCGAAGAGCTTCCAGAGAGTCCTCCAGCTGTTCCTTAGCCTTGTCCAAACGATCTGTCAGCAAGCCAGAGACATCTTCCTTATCGTAGCAGTCAAATGCTTCGGAAGTATAGTCTGCAACCGCATTTTCCAAGGAGCGAAACAGGTCTTTGTAGTCAATAATATACCCAAATTCCTTATCTTCACCATCCAGACGATTGACACGGCAGATTGCTTGGAACAAGCCATGATCTCGCATAGACTTATCAATATACAGATAAGTGGCAGGTGGTGCATCAAATCCTGTCAGTAGCTTGTCCACTACGATCAGCAGTTTCATCTGTTCCGGCTGCTTAATAAATTTTTCCTTGACCTCTTTTTCAAATGCCTTCGGGTCTTTTCCACCCAGCATCTTCATGTAGATCTCGTATTGCTCCACAGCCTCGGTCTCGCCATCATCACCTACGGTTTCAGTGCGAATATCGCCCACCGCCGGTTCGTATGAAGTCACGATGGCACACTTGCCCTTCAGCTCGGTTTCCTGAAACAATTCGTAGAATTTGCATGCCTGATAGATACTACCAGCCACCAGCATGGCATTACCCCGACCATCGTGCAGGCGCGGTTTTGTCTCCATATCAAAAACAATATCCGCTACAATCTGTCCTAATCGGGCCTTGGAGCTGAACATCTTTTGCAGATTGCCCCAACGCTGTTTCAACTTAGCTTTTGCCACACCGGTCAGACCGCGCGTTTTTGCCTCAAACCAGGCGTCGATTCGATCCTGCTGGACAACATTCTGCTCTACTTCTCGGGCCTCATAACGCAAATCCAGAACTACCTTATCCCGCACCGCTTCATCAAACTTATAGCGATGAATATAAGGGCCAAATACCTCCAGACTGGTCTCCTTATCCTTTTTCATCAATGGAGTACCGGTGAAACCGATAAAGGTAGCATTCGGCAAAATGGTTTCCATCGCTTTGTGGAGCTTGCCGGATTGGGTACGGTGACATTCATCCACAAAGACATAGAAATCGCCTTTGGGAGAGAAGTTTTCCGGCAGCGAGCGTTTCAGTTCCTCAATAAATTCGGCATAATCAGACTCATCACTTTTTCCTCTGCTTTTCTTGCCGAATTTATGGATAAGGGAACACATCATAACAGGAGAGGTATCATTGATTTTCTGGATCAATTCGCTTCCCCGGCGAATACGGACAATGCTCTCATTGACTCCGGCAAACACCTGCTCGATCTGCACATCCAGCTCGTCCCGGTCGGTGATAATCAGGATACGGCTATTAGAAATATTCTCTTTGATCCACTTGCTGAGCCACACCATGGTCAAGGATTTTCCAGAGCCTTGGGTATGCCAGATGATACCGCCCTCATGACGCCGCACAAAATCCCGCGCTGCCATATTGCCAAAGAACTGATTAGGCCGACAGGTCTTTTTCACTCCGCTGTCAAATACGATAAAATTGTGCAGCAGCTCTATAAACCGTTCTTTTCGGCACAGAGAAATCAGGTTTTTGTCCAGACGCAGGGGATATTTTTCGATTTGATCACGCACTTTTACGGAAACATCATCTTTGGCATTAGGATCTTCTTTCCAGGAAAGATAATACTTTTCCGGTGTGCCAGTGGTACCGTAACGAGCCCCCTCCGAATCATTGCCAGCCAGGACAAGCCCAATGGTTGCAAAAAACTGCATGATCATATCATGGCGCTGGTTAGTCAAGTTTTGACGGATACCCTCAGACATAGAAACTGTGCTGCGTTTTAGTTCGATGACAGCAAAAGCGATACCGTTGATGTATAGCACCAAGTCAGGACGCTTGTGCTTGATAGTGACTTCCTCGGCAATGTAAAAATCATTTTCCAGCGGATGCTCCCAGTCCACAAACTGGACGGTGATTTTATGCTGGCCGACGAATTCGCTGACCTTGACGCCGTAGCGCAGCTTTTTATAAGTCTGCTCGTTCAGATCGTAGAGGTTTACCGACTGATCTCCGGCAGCATCTTGCAGCTCCTTCAGAGCACGACTGATGAGTACCGGCGAATAACCCTTGCCAGTCAGGAATTTCGTCAACAGTTCGGTTTCAATATTGGAGTTTTTCCTCTCGGTAAAATCGCCCAGATATGTATATCCAAGTTCCTGGACAAATAAATTTATGACACGCTTCTGCGTGGCTTTTTCCCGTTGGCCGATACTCATGGCTCTCCTCCTCCACTTGAATATAATTCATCGAAACAAGCTGCATGCCGCGAAAAATCCGACTCGGCAATATTTTGAATAATTACTTGGCACCAATGCTGGTATTCAGAATTAAAAAACAGATTATTACGCATTTTCTTTGAGCATTTTGGTGCAAACATATCCTTCACGCAAAAGGCTAACGCCCAACTTTGGATTGGAACAGTAAACTTTATGTTTTTCGTTCCTATTTTTTGTAAGAATCGTGCGGACTGCGTTAATATCCACTCATTTTCAGGTGACCACTCCGTTTTTGTATCCCAGCATCGTACGATGGTATTTATTATTTTACAAAAGATGCTTGCGACATTGTCTGCCAGTTGAATCAGTTCCTCTGCTTGACTATCTGCAAACTTAACAGCCACATCGAAATGTTTAAGTTCTTGCTTTAGCATTTCATCGATGCCTGAAATATTATCATGAACAATATCAATTTTTCTGGTATCACAGTTGTGTTCAATTTCAATCACTTCCAGCAACTCTGATAGGGCATTAAGATTGATAAGATTAGCAAATTTCCGATTCGAATAACTTCCAAATTTAAGAAAATCATTTGCAAATATTTCTTCGAATCCTTTGTTCTGAATCTCTGAAACAGCAAAAACCAATCCATTTCCAGCCGGCGGAATATGTTGATATGAATAGGTTTTTAAGTATTCAAACAGATCATGCACGCTTGCCTTTGTAGCTCGTTTTGTTAGTTTGCAAAATGTTGCAAATAACTCATCTTTTTCTTGAGAAAGGTCACTCACCAGCGAGTAATATTCTACCGGGAACTGTTCTCTTGCTCGTTCTCCCAAAATGGCAAATAACAAAAGCGATGCCAGATAGAATTTTTTATCGTACAAACATATAGAAAAATGAATGTCGTCTATAATATTATTCAGAAAATATTCTAAAGCATCGTTATTTTCTTTTGCAAACAGAGAGTTTCCTTTCAGTTCTTTCTCAGATGCAAATCGGTTCTTAAATGCTGCATATTTCTGACGAAGCAGCTGCTCACTTTGCAAATCATGAGCAACAACAGCTGCCAAACAAAAATGGCGCTGTGTTCCATAATTTAGTTTTTCATTCTTATCAATTATGTCACCAGTATTTCCCGCTTCATCTAGAAATAGACGCATTCAATATGTCACCTCCCGTAGGTATTAGCTTTCAAATAAATCTTGGCACTTTTTAATTGCTCGCTGAATCTCCGAATCGCAAAAATAGGCCTTTTTCAGTTTAGCTATCCATTCTTTATTTGAGGAAATCAAATTCTTAATCGAGGCTACGGAAATTTCCTTGCCTTCCTGCTTTAAGTCACAGATTGCCATATCTACCGTTGCAAAAAGCTCTAGATCATTAACATTTGTGTACTGGAACTGGGATACCAGCCAATCTATATCTGTTTGTTTCCCCCAGTCCTGCAAATAGGCCAGTGCCCGCTGCATTTGCGCACCTTTTTCAAAACAGCTACCCTTTTCATTTCTTTTGACCAAGATATACTTATTCTTTTGAGCAATCGGCTCACCGCCTTTATAGCGGACTTCATCAGCGTAGGGACCAGCCGCTTTTTTATGGAAGGCGGAAATATCCGCTTGTTCCTTGCGGCGAACCAAATAGAGCAGTTTCTGAACTTTTTTACGCCCAAGAGGATACTTTTCAGAGTAGAAAGCATTTACAATTCCTGCAATCATAACTGCATCATCAAAATGCTGATTGTGTGCCTGCTGAGGCTGTTTTTTCTGAACCGCTTGTGTCTGCGGCTGATCTTTGCCATCTGCATCTACCAGTCGAATCCGCCCGGTAAGTAGTTCCTGCATCATGCCCTGCTTGATCTGTTGGTACTTCGCCAGTTTCTTTTCCAACTGTTCAATCTCACAGTCCATATCAGAAAGAACTTTAGCGATGGCTTTCTGTTCTAGAACGTTTCTTGGCAAAAGTATCTCAAACTCTTCAAACTGTTGTTTACTAATAATAGGAACAGCTGTCTGTCCAGCCATCAATTTCAATTTCTCTTTGTTATAAACTAAACTATAGTATACAATTTCATTATAAAAATCATTATTACAAACGATAGCATTTATCTGTTGGTTTGTCGCCAACGGAATAGCAGCAATTCCGTTTAATCCTATTGATGCTATACAAGTTACAAGTACCGATTCAGCAGGCAGGATTCTACAGTAATTCTTTCCTTCGCTTGTCACATGTTCATAAGAGGAAGAAATGTATTTTCCTATAAAGTCGCGCGCACTCACCCATGGGAAATTTCCGCCCCATAAATTTCTATTACTGCGGGGTGGGGTCGATCCTGTTACAACAACACCGATTTCTCCAACTTTATATTTTTTCCATTCCCCAGAAAACCCCGGCAGTCGTTTTTTGCCGGTGAGCAGTTCCTGCATGGCCCCCTGCTTGATGGCTTTCTTTTTCTCAATCAGCTTTTGCAGGGAGGAAATCAGGCTATCTATATCGGAAAGGGCTTCAGCGATGGAGGTTTGCTCACGAAAAGAAGGATACAAAATTTCTAACCCAAGTAGTTGCTCTTTGCTGATGTTTTTCATACTATTACTCGTTCCAGTAGCACAGTTCTGAATTAACGAGCGATATTTTTTAGAGCTGAGAAGATAGTTCAACCACTTGGCACTGACATCAACATCTTTCTTAAAATTGGTCTGCCAGATTCGATCTGGTAAATAAATTTGAGGATCATCACATGGCACATAGGCACATTCTCCAACCAATTCAGGGGTATTCATACGGCTAATCAAAATGTTTTCTTTCCGCAAGCTGCACTTCAATCGTGCAACTTCTCGGGGAAGCACAGGCTTTTTCTCAGAAAGATTTAATTTCCCCTTTGAAATTGCAGAAGTTTTTAATATAAAAAAATTGCCTGAAGTATCATCCTCGCCAGAATTAACGCTAACTCCCGCTACAAGTGAATCAATCACATCATTTAAATGACCTGGAATCCAATGCTTTTTCACCACACAAACCCCATCCTTTCCAGATGAGATTTGACCTTGGCCTCATACTGTTCCACTTCATCTTCGCATTCCTTCAGGGTATACTCATACCGCTCTACCAGTTGGGTCACACGGGCCGAAAGATGATGGGATACTGCCTCGTGAATGGCGTCTATCCCGCTGTAAATAGCGGCAAACCACTTTTCCTCCACCAGCAGATGGAGAATCTCCTCCAGCGTCAGCTGGGGGTATTTTTTCTCCAGTTTGGTGTCCAGGTCTGCCTCGGCCTGCTTAATTGCCTTTTTGTAATTACTTTCGGCATCCAACAAGGACATATACTCTTTTAATGCAGCCAATTCTTCCTTGGCGGCGGGATCTTTCTTTATTGCCTTGATCCGGCCGCTGATAGTGGCCTTCTTCAGATCATCCAGCTGAGCAAACAGTCCGTCCTCACCGCCATTTTCTTCGGCCAGTTCTTCCAACTTAGCGGACACCTCATCCAGTTGACCCCGAAGGGTATCAAGCGCCTTAACATCCTCCTCAAAAAAGTGTGCGGCAATCAAAGCCTTGGGGAGCAGCTTACCCTCAAAGCCCTTGATCTTATCGGTCTTGACCTCGATGGTCTGGCCGTTTTCTTTTTTCTTCTTGGTCACATACTCATAGGCAATTTCTCGCCCGGCCTCATAGCCGTCATAGCAGACCGCATACACATCGTCCTGCATGGTCTCCGCCCAGTACTCCATCAGCACTTCATAGACATCGTATTTGTTGAGAAGAGGTACCTGGGCAAAATCATCAAGGAGCTGCTCGGAAATTTTGGCAACCAGCTCTTTGGGTTGAATGTCCCGGCTGAGTTCCATCAAATCGTGGGTAACGGTCTCCTTCCATTGGGCATAGGCATCGTCCACCTGGTCGGCATGGCGGATAAACTCCGGGTGGGAGGTAATCGTGGAAACCACTTCGTCCTTGTCCACCGCCGGACACAGATATCCCGGACGCAGCGGCTGAAACAGGATTTCCTTCAAAGATGGATATACCGCCCAATATTCCGCCATGCTGTCCACATCGGTTTCTGGAATGCCGCCGTTTAGGTGAGCATTGATGTCCTGTAAATCTTCCGGCTCGCTGCTATCAATATAGCGCGGGATATTCAGGTTGTACTCGTTGGTGACTTTGATCTCCTCGTTCGGAACAAACCGGGCATACTTGGGGTCCGATTCATCCATTGTAAGGAAGGTGGTCACGATCTTGTGAATATCCTGTTCCCGCAGGCGGTTCTTGTTGCCATCCTTTACATAGCCTTTGCTGGCGTCAATCATGAAAATGCCGGTACGATCAGCAGCATCCTCTTTGTCCAACACCAGAATACAGGCAGGAATTCCTGTGCCATAGAACAAGTTGGCAGGCAGACCAATAATGCCTTTGATATATCCCCGGTCAATGATCTTTTTGCGAATATCAGCCTCGGCATTGCCTCGGAACAACACACCATGAGGCAGAATGATTGCCGCCTTGCCGGTAGATTTCAAGGATTTCAGGACATGCAGCAGCCAAGCGTAGTCGCCGTTTTTCTCCGGCGGCACGCCCAACACAGCCTCGCTGTATCGCCCGTAAGAATCAGGGATCGTAATACCGTCCATCCAAGATTTATCCGAGAAAGGCGGATTGACTACGATGTAGTTGAAGGTTTTGAGCAGTTCAGGGTTGTTCTCATCTTTATACTGGGGTGCAGACAAGGTGCTTTTATTGCCGACAATGACGCCAGCGCCCTTGTTGTGTAGGACCAGATTCATGCGGGCAAGACCGGCGGTGGAGTTGTCCTTTTCCTGTCCATAGATGGAAATCTCGCAGGGGGCCTCATCCGCCGCACGAATCAGCAGCGAACCGGAACCGCAAGCAGGATCGTAGACTGTCATGCTGGGGTCGGTAGCTTTATCAATACCGATTACCTTTGCCATGATACGGGAGACTTCGCCCGGCGTATAGAACTGACCCTTGCTCTTACCGGAATCCTGGGCAAATTTCCGCATCAAAAATTCGTAGGCATCGCCCAAAATGTCATCACCGCCAGCGCGGTTGTTGGTGAAGTCCAACTCCGGTTTCTGGAAAATTTCCACGAGACCAGAGAGCTTATCCACCGCTTCTTTGTCGGTGCCCAGTTCCTCGCTGTTGAAGTCGGCAATGTCAATAATACCTTTCAAGTCGTTGGCTTCTGCCAGCTTGCCAATGATGATATTGATGCCTTCACCAATGTTTTTCTTGTATTTCAGCGCAGCAATATCGTCAAAACTACCGCCTTCCGGCACTTCAATGTCCCAGTTATCGCTGCTCTTGAAGCGGTCGGACACATACTTTACAAACAGCAGTGTCAGAATGTAATCCTTATAACGGGCGGGTTCCACACCACCTCGCAGTTTATCGCACGCAGCCCATATTTGGCTGTAAATTTCGCTCTTTTTAATTGCCATCGGTATCTCTCCGTTCCTTTCTAATTTCCTGTCAGGTTCCCATTTATTCCTCCAACGGAACGGGGATATATACCATTTTCAGGGGGATCATTTTTCGATATTTGACACTGAGCTGGTCGTAATATTTCAAGACCAAATCCACAAGCTCTGTGCCGTTAATACCCCGAATAATAGGAGTGTTATCCAGGTATCTCTGCGCATTTTTGGTATAGTTGGACAGTGTCACAAACAGGCCATAATCTCCTTCACGCATAGCACCTTTTAAGGACTGTATGGTAGTCTCTTTGATATCTCCATCCTGGCTTTTGACCTGGACAACAATGCGGGGCGGCAGTTCGTCTTTATAGGCGGTAATGTCGATACCGCTGTCACCACCATGCGGCGACAGAATCGTGCGGTAGCCCATAGCTTGCAAAAGATTTGCTACAAACGGCTCCAAATCATACCCTTTGAGATTTTTACTTAGCTCTTTTAAGATAAAATCGCGAGTGGCCTCGATGATTTCATCCGCCGTTTGTGCAACCGTCTCATCAGTATCCGGTTCCACAATATCGCCTTTAAAGTTTTTATCCAAAGCTTTCAAATACTCATCCGCATAGTTTTTCACCTGGAAAAAGCTCAGTGCCGAGCCGACTTCGTGCAGAGCCCCCTGGGAAAAGGCTGTGCGTGGCAAATGTTTAAGCCACTTTACTTTCCGGCGATTGGGATATAGCGCTGCAGTATCCTCATAGAAATAAGAGCTTTCAACAATTCCAATGTTGATCTTACGGTCAATCTTAGAGGGGAATACAACATAGTCACCTTCCTGTACCTCATGAACGAATCGGTACAGCATTCCGGCACTTGTAGCAATTGAACCCTTTTTAGCGTCTGGATAGACGGCGTTATACTTTTCTTTATAAGCATCACGGGATGCGATTATGGACGACAAGTTACCCATTCCTTCCCATCCGATTGCAATTAAATTTTGATTCAAAAAAAGTGGGTCATCCATGGTATGGATTCCCCAAACCGTTTTGTTTGCTGCCGCCATCACAGCCACACTCCTATCCGATCTTTTATGGCTTTTCAGTCTGCAATAGTCTTATAAATCGAAAGAAACTGTCAAACATCAAACCCTGTTGTCAAATTATCTTTGTCTATTTTTCTTCGGGAACAAACTCCAGAATATCGTCCACGCCGCACTCCATAACATGGCAGATCCGTTCTATACTTTCGATGGAAACATACTCGTTTCGCTTTAGGCGGGTGATAATATTGGCACTAAAACCAGCCTTTTCTTTCAGCTGTGCGTTACTTATCTTTTTGTCGATCATCAAATGGAATAAGCGGTCATAACAAATCGCCATTTTAATTCCTCCAAGACAATAAATGCTTAAGTTTATTTTATCACATTATCGTGAAAACTCAACTATTAGTTATCCTCTCGAAGAAAAATCCACCAAAGGCGTATCTTTTAGCATATTGCTTCTAAACGGATTTTATTTTTAATCTAATGGAACGATCTTTGTTACAGTTTTTAGATACAGTTCTGGCTCACCATTCAAAATCAGCTCAGCATAGGCCAGCGGATCGTTGTAGATCAGCCAGTCTAGCTCTGACCGCTGATACATACTATTCGCCACTTCGTTCTCTACGGCGGTGCAGTCGATGGAAATCAGTGACCCATCATCCAGGCGCAGCTCCACGCAGGCGGTGTCCAGGTTGAACTCACAGGACAAAATCTTTCTCATAGTCGTTACCTCCTGATGTTTAAATTTCGGTTGATTTTCCGCAGAGGCACAAGGTCGGTTTCGTTAATTTTAGAATCTGGCAAGCAATGCGTGTGGCTATCCACACACAAATCCGGCAAGCAATGCGAGTGTTAATACACACTCACATTTTCTGCCGTCTGCTTGTTGAGGGCAGCGCCCCCAAGCCCCCTTGAACACAGAATTTCATTCTGTGGCTGCGCGTTCTGCGAACGCTTTTTGCCCTGTACCCGGTATCCTGTTTCGGGACATAGTGTGTCGTGAAACGCGACATCCTATGGCGCTTTTGGAGTACCCTAAAATGGGGTACCCTCTTGAATAATGGGGTGGCAAAACGCCACCTCATCCGAGATATTTTTTAGCAGAATTTCTTTGCCCAAACTGCTGTCAGCCATTCCTTCTGGCAGCAGAAAAAACAGGAGCGTGTCACGCTCCTGTCCCTACCAACATAGAGAAAACTTTTATGCTAATCTCATCGGTGAAATTAGTCTAAACGGAAGCTTATCTTACCAGCGAAAATCCGGGAACACTCCACGCTTGTCCAGATACTCCTGCCGAGCCTGCTCCCGTTCTTCTGCGGTGGGTGCAGTCTTATATTTTGCATACAGTTCATGCCGCACCATCGCATCCAACTTTTGCTCCAACCCCTGATGAATTTCCTCAGCATAATCATCGTCATAGGCCAGATGATACCCCACCAAAGCTACAAAAAGGTCATAGGGAATTTGTACACTTTTCATATTCATTTCCTTTCCGCGACGGTTGCGACGATAGCGACGGTGTTTTTGACGGTATCATTTTCACCGTCGCGACCGTCGCTATCGTCGCGCCCCTTATTCTTCGGTTACTTCACAGGCAGTTGACTCTATCAGCAAGGTCAATTTCACTTGCCGACCGGAGTGTTTGGCCTTATTTTCATAGCCAACATGGTATTCCTCCAGCAGCCTGCCTGCCTTGACATTCAGGTACTTAGTGAGGGCATTGGAGGCTATTCCCGTTTGGATGGCTTCAGCCAGTTCGGATGGAGAGCCGATCCACTCCCGGCACTCGGTGGAAACCAACTTTGCAACCGCATCCAGCACCGGGTCCGGCGGTTCTTTATACAGTTCGTTTTCCATGCGTTCCAGATTCCAGATCTGGGTCTGCGGGTCCTTTTTTAAGTAAAGGATCTGATCCGGCTGATCCCGCCCCACAACTTTGATGGTAGCGTCCAGCTCCGTGCGTTTTTTCTTCTGCATCAGCAGCGAACCATCTGCACAGCCCAGCAGCCCAGTGGTGCCGGAAATCGTCTCAAAGGAATCGTCTGCCTGCTGCTTTCGGGTGTGATGAACGGTCAGAACACAGATACCGTGCTGATCGGCAAACTGCTTGATTCTGCCGATGATCTCATAGTCGCTGGCATAGCTGTACGCTTCGCCGCCTACCTCACGGATCTTCTGCATAGTGTCAATGATGATGAGATTGGTGTCCGGGTGCTCCTGCACGAAATTCTTCAGCTGTTCATCCAACCCATTCCCAATCTTTCCGGCGGCGGTGGCGAAGTGGAGGTTGGGGGTATCGTTCACGCCGTACATCATAAACATCCGGCTCTGGATACGCTGAAAATCATCTTCCAGCGCAAGGTAAAGTACCGTCCCCTGATGGACTTTATATCCCCACAAATCCTGCCCGGTACTGACATGGTAGGCAATCTGAGCCACCAGGAAGGACTTGCCGATTTTGGGTGCGCCGGCAAGGATATATGCCCCTGCATAAAGCAGGCCTTCCACCACCGGAGGCCTACTCTTATAGGTGGTTTGGAACAGCTCTGTCATGGTGAGTGTATGCAGGTATCGGGGGTCTGTCATACGCTGTATCTTGCGGTACATTTCTTCCAGACTGTCCTGGGAGTTTACAATTTCATCGTTGCTTTTTTGTCCGGAAGTGGGTATACTATTTTCAGAGTTTTTTGAGATTGACTGCCCATCATCTGCGCCAACAGATGAACCCTGGGCGGTCATTTTCTTTTTCTCATCGATCATAGGCGAATTCCTCCTGCATCCCGTTCATAATGGTTGTAATCATTTGGATCGTGTCCAGCAGCTCGTCGCTCACGCCCTGTCCGGCTTCGATTCGGCGCAGCTCGTCCAGCACGGCAGACAACTGATCCCGCAGGGCTTTGTAAACCTTTGGGTTGCCCTGCACCACCACATCTCGTTCCAATAGCCGACGGATAATGTAATCCTGCTTGGTCAGGCCGGTGAGTTTCACCAGGGTTTCCAGTTGGAGATCCTCTTCCGCCGATACTCGAAAAGCCACCGTCTTGTTTCTCCAGCGGTTGTGGTTGTCATAGTTCTTCTTGGACATCTTCTTACACCCCCTTCTCATTTTTCAGTGAATCCAACTTGTCAGCCATTTCCACCTGTCGAGTGGGGAACAGATGGGCATATCGGTAAGTGATGTCGATACTCTCATGCCCCACACGCTCTGCAATAGCCAGGGCGGTAAAGCCCATGTCGATCAACAAACTGATGTGGCTATGCCTCAAATCGTGTATGCGAATCCTTTTCACCCCAGTTTGCTTACAGCCACGGTCCATTTCTCGGTGGAGATAGCTTTTGCTGATGGGAAACATCCGGCTGTCCGGCTCCACTCCATAAAGCTGCTTGAGGTAGTCCTGGAGTTCATCACAGAGGAACTGCGGCATCTGGATCACGCGGTTACTCTTGGGTGTTTTAGGCGTAGTGACCACATCCTGCTTATTGAGCCGCTGGTAAGACTTATTGATGGTGACAGTGCGCTTTTCAAAGTCAAAATCTGCTGGGGTCAGGGCCAGTAGCTCTCCCTCACGGACACCGCACCAGTACAGTACCTCAAAGGCGTAGAAGGACAACGGCTTGTCCATCATGGCTTCGGAAAATCTAGTGTACTCCTCCCGGGTCCAGAACAGCATCTCCTTTCGTTCCTCCGCCCCCATGTTACCAGCCTGTCGAGCTGGGTTGAGGTTCAGGCCGTAAAACCGAGCAGCATGGTTGAAAATGGCGCTAAGCTGGTTGTGAACTGTCTTCAGGTAAGTTTTCGAGAGAGGTTTGCCGTGGCAGTCCCTCAACTCCCGGATTTCATTTTGCCAACGGATAATGTCCTTTGCCGTGATCTCCGAGAGTTTTCGATTCGCAAAATAGGGGAGGATCTTTTTCTTAATGATACTCTCCTTGGTGAGCCAGGTATTGAGTTTCAGCTTGGGTTTAATGTCCTTTTCATAGAGAGCAACGAAGCTCTCAAAGGTCATGTTCACATCAGCCTGTTTTTCCATCAGGAACTCCCGTTCCCATTCCAGCGCTTCTCGCTTGGTGGCAAAGCCACGCTTGAGCTTCTGCTGGCGTTCACCCTTCCAATCGGTGTAGCGGAATTGAACATACCAGGTGCCATTGTCCTTATTTTTGAACGCTGCCATAATTATTTCTCCTTCCTTTCTGTCTCAGATCTTGTACCGTAGAATTTTTCGTGGAAAAACTTTCGGTCAATTCGCCCGGCAATGGTGATGCAGCCGGTTTTAGCCAGTTCCTCATTCATCTGTCGAATGATCCTATAGGCAAAGGGGATGGAGATCACCAACTCCTCCGCCACTTCGTTGACACGCATAAAAATCTGATTTGCCATAGTAAATACCTTCCTTTCTTTGTTGATCGTTTCTGCCTGCTAATTTTGCTTTTCATAAAGACCTCCTCACTTGCTACTGCCACTTTTTCTCGGTTTCGCAACCAAAAATCTGATGGTCCATTTGATTTACTATATTATCTAAACTTATTAGCTTAGTATTTTTATAATACTATACATATAAGCTTAGTTCAAGTGTTTTGAAAGAAATTGAAAGAAATATTATTAAATAAATTTGCTTAGATTATCTTGACAAAACTAAACAAATATGCTATGCTTCAAATAAGAACAATCATAGATTGGAGTTGGTCACATGGCGATTGGTGAACGAATTCACTTTTTCCGTCTCCTGCGGGGGATGACACAAAAATATCTTGGCATGTCACTGGGCTTCCCGGAGAAGTCTGCTGATGTGCGCCTTGCACAGTACGAAACAGGATCAAGAACCCCAAAGGCAGACCTGGCCGCTGCCCTGGCTGAAGTGCTGGATGTCTCGCCTCATGCACTCTCCGTTCCGGATATAGACTCCTATGTGGGGCTCATGCACACCCTGTTCACCCTGGAGGACAAGTACGGGCTGAAAGTCACCGAGCAGGACGGTGAGCTTGCCTTACAGGTGGATTTCCGCAAAAACCAGGATGCTGCCCGGCTGCATGAGATGCTTTGGGCCTGGCGGGAACAGGCCGCCAAGTTGGAGGCCGGAGAGATCTCTCAGGAGGAGTACGACCGCTGGCGTTACCATTACCCGGAGTACGACAGCAGCCAAATCCGCGTCAAGATGCCGCCGGAGGGTCTGATCTAACCCCTCTCACTTGTAGGCCACGGCAGAGGCCGTTTGTTGCACAAAATCAGAAAAATCAGATAAATGAGAGCAAAATAAAAAAGGTCTAACTGATCAGCAAAAATCAGTTAGACCTTTTACTTATGAATAAAAAGATGAGGATTTTTAGGCTACTCGCAAGCCACCCGATTTTTCTTTTCAAACTCAATAAATCGGGATTTGACGAGTGCTATCAATCTGCTATCAAATGGGGATTTTGAAAATCAAAAACCCAGTGTTTATGCGGGTTTGTGGGCCCTCATATCCACTTTTTGCTTATTCAAACTCCTCGGCGGATAGCTTGAACTGGCTGTTTTTCTTTGATTTTTTATGATTTTATTATCCTTATTATCTAAAAAAACTGTCATATTTGCATCAGTCAAAATTTTTAGAGCCAAAATAGAGCCAGTCAAAGCTGGCATCTTCCCTTGTTTGCTCTATTACTATGGTGCTCGCCACGGTACTCTAATGTTTAAAAAGGAACTTTAGTATTTTTACCAGCTTACCTATACATAACAGAAAAATACATCCCAGTAAAGCATATGCAATATATAATTTATTTTTTAATATATAATTAACAATATCTTGATTAGTTATACAACTTACTGCTAATGCTAAAATCGCAATAATCGACGAAACAGCAGTTAACATTAGAACACTCTTTTGTATTCTAAAATTTTCATTTGAATTTCTATAATCTATATTAGTATCAAGATAATTATTTATTTGATTAAGTACTTCCGCTGCCTCTTTAACTTTCACATATTGGGTTCCAAACAATCGCTCTGTAATGCTATGCTCTATTCCTATCTTACCAGAATATAAAAAATTTACGATTTCATTATTAGCATTTATATGTTCATTAAATTCATTGAAAAATCTTTTGTAATATAAAATTTCTTTTTCAATTACTTTTTTAAAATTCAACCAAATCCTCAACCCAAAATTTTGTATATTAAATCTGTTGATACACTCCATATACTTTCCAACACGTACATATGTCTGACTAATAAAAGTATTTGCCACCAAATACCGTGAATAATAATAACGAATATCCATAGGAAACGAATATTCTCGAAAACTCCCCTCTCTTTTACTACCCATACCATTATATATACAATCTATATCCCCGTTCTCATTTGACCAACTTATACAAGCAGAGTTATCCTTAAAAAAGTCACATATTTGGGGAGCTCTTACATTTATGCTAGACCAAAAATGACTATTAGCATTTCCGTCAATATTCGTTCTATAAACATTTATACTAGGTAAAAGTTCATTATCATTAGTCAGATATATTGTCATTGTGTTTTTCATTATTCTAAGAATGTTCCATTTTATATTGTTAATACAATCATTAACAAATTCTTTTTTATACACATACCCCGAATAATCATTCCATCCCATTTTATAAAATTCATAACATTTAAGATTTTGTCCATTTAAGTAAGAAAATCCTTCAATTTTATCGACATATATATTGCTTAACTTATCAACCAAATCTTGCTTTAAAACTATTGTATAAAGTACCACATTTAAAGATGTTGTTAAATCTTGAAATCCTATATATATTGCTTTAATATATTCTGCCAAAGGTGATGTATCCTTTATTCCAAAACTATATACAGGCATTCTGAACCCATTTGTTCCAAAACCACTTATTTCTAAAACTCGTTTATCCTCATCTCCAACACCCATATCAAAACTAACATGTTTTTTTCTAAATTCAGCCAACTGCTTCAAATATTGTGGTATATTTTCTTTTGGCAAACAATCAAACATATGAATAAAATCTACATTTATAAATGGTTCCCCATTAGCTATTTTTGCAGAATTATCTTCTTCTCTTAAGCGATAGTTTTCTTTAAATAACCAATATCTTTCCTCCCTTTTCGTTAAAGGAATTCTATACATTGTTTTTTCTCGTATATTTCTATACAATATACACATATTAGACATTATTTTATCCCTATAAGTCATACGTGCTTTATTAGGATAGTTCAACTTTATGCCATATTTTTTCTCCAAAGGTTTATAATCTAATACTGGTTTCATAATAACTCCTCGGCAGATAGATTGAACTGGCTGTTCTTCCCTGCATTTTTCTGAATTTATCATCTATATTCTTCAAATTTTGTTCTTGTATTTGTGCCAATGGTACTGTTCAAGTGTTAAAATCTCTTCTGTAACACAACAGAACTTGATTTTAAGTTCTAAAGTATGCCTTTCTTCTATGATCTACACGCTTTCTACATCTGAATGCCTTAAAAAAACGGAGCTTCTAAGGCGTAACACAGCATACGAAAAATTTTAGGAACTTTTTGTATTACCTTTACAAACATTAACAATATTTGTCTTTTCCTTAACTTCCACTCACCACTCTAATCATCTAGCAAATCCTGATAACTCACTCCCAGAACTTCCGCAATAACTTTCAACTCAATATCCGTCACAAACCGTTTGCCGCTTTCTATCCTCTGCACAGCATTTTTATCAATGTCCAAACCTGCCCTTTGAAGCATATCCGCCAGCTTTCTTTGTGACGTTTTTTCTGGTAGCTTCTCTCTGATTTCCTTTATCCTCTGCCCGCAAATATTATTGCCGCCGTCCCCTGCCTTATTTTTATACATAAAGTCCTCTCCCATTTTTGACATTTACTAATTGTCATTTTTTTCATTATATGCTAAACTATGAAATAAGTTGACATTCAGTAAGTGTCATTAAAATACTTTTTAGCAAAGGAGACGCTATTTATGAAAAGCATATTACTAAGATTGTATGACGGTGAGATTTATCCCGCCGAGCAGTTCAATCTCAAAACAGAGGAATATCGTTCCATGCGTCAAGCACACTACCAACACTATGAAGATTTTATTGAACAGTTAAAATCTCTTGACCCGCCGCTACACGAAAAATTCATTGATATCATGGACGAGCAGCTTGACGAAGTTCCTCTTGAACTTTCCGGGACATTCCTTGAAGGCTTCCGTCTGGGCGCGCGCATAATGATTGAAGTTTATCAAGGTAATTACACAGACCATGAAGAATAATTTTTTCTGCTCGTAAATCCTCCATTTGACAGTCAAAACATAGAGGGCGGAACAACCAATATCTCGTTGTTCGCCCTCTCCAACATGGCGCTAGCGCCATGTTTCTATATGTAATCAAGGAAAAATCAAATCTCACGCTCCAACTTCCACAGCTTATGCTTTACTTCCTGCTGTTTTTCATACAACTCGTCCCTCCTGCCACAAATTTCTTTCCCTCGCTCTAAGGCTTCTCTAATACTTTTCCTCCGGTCCGGCTCCTCCTTTTTATATTCCGCCATCAGAGAACGGATTTCATTGTTGTTCTGCTTCCGCTGATTGTCCAGTATAACCCAATTTACCAACCGCTCCGCTTCCCGGTCTGTCTCAAAATCTGCATATTGTATAACCTTTGCACATAGCCGGAGCATGACTTTTTTCTCCATGTCTGTCATATCGATACCTCCGTTTTTTTGTATTGTTTAGGAACCGTCAAGCACATTTCTGCCGCTTTTTGACCTTCAATAATAGTGTTTACCTCTTGTTCTCCAAGTCCGGCTTTCAGACGCTCAAAATCTTTTAAATCTGTTGAGAGCGAAAGATTTTTTTCTTCTTCCTGCTTTACCCGTCCATCCAAATAATTGATATTTCTTTGAAGCCGCTCCACTTGCTGTTTTAATTTATCAGCAGCTTCTATCAACTGGACATTCCGAACAAGCACCGCCACCAGTGATTCCTTGACTTTCTCTAACAAGGGCATTGCTTTCTTATCCCGATAAGTTTTTGCCGTTGTCAGAGCCGCCGGTTCCGGCAACTGCCATGCGGGATTTTCACGAATGACGTGAATATTCTTCTCTGTTGCTTTTTTATCAGTGGACAGCTTTATGATTTCCTGCTGTATCGTCTGTTTTTTCCCTTGTAACCGTTTCAAGTCTTTTGTTTCACTAGAAACACTTTTCTGTATCTCTTGTATGCTCTGGCTAATTTCTTCCTTTTGGGAGGTAAGTATCTGCACCTCCTTTTCCCGTTCCTGCTTTTCAAAATCCAATACGCTTAAATGCTTTCTATGGGTTCCCTTTTGCTTCCAGATGACACCATAACGCTCCATAACTTTTGCCAGTTCCTGTTTTTCAGAAGCTATCCACTGGTTCCATTCTGTCTCCTGCTTAGTGCCGCCCTTAAAGCCCATAGAAGCAAGCGCCTGTTTCATGGAAACTCTTGTGTCCAGTCCCCTCTTACTTCCAGATACAAATGGGACAAAATCTATATGTAGGTGGGGCGTTTCTTCGTCCATATGGAGATGAGCGGAGAATACTTTAAGATTGGGATTTCTTTGCTGAAAATTTTTCATAAATTCGTCCAGAATTTTCTTCGCCAATTCGCCGTTTTCGCTTTGGGCATTCATATCGTCTTTGTTGCCTATCTGAAAAATGACTTCATGAAATAATTTTTCCTGTTTTGATGTCCGTATCTTTTCATAATAATCATTTATCTTCCTGTCATTTCGTGTCTGCTTTTCATTGTAGCGTTCTAAGGCTTTATCAAATAACTCGTGATAAACAGCCTTGATATTTTCGTTGCAATATTCTATATTGTATTGAGTATAATCTTCCTTTACATTCTTTGCCTTGAACGCTCTGCTATTGTGAGTGAGGGAGCCTTTTCCCACCATACCGCTGATTGTCCTCTCGATAGTCTTATCCTCCTTTCAGCAAATCAGGGGCGGCGTTTAAGCCGCCATAGCTTTGTTACTTTCGTCGAAAGTAACGCAAAAGCACTTTTGACAGGTTCCCTATCAAAAATGCAGACCTGCAAGCAGGTTTTGCGCCCTGCGGGGGCGAGCTGTCCATAGGACAGCTTATCGTCCTTCGGACGGAAGCGGCTGTTTCCGCCGCTTTGCTTCCGCCATTTATCCGGCTTCATTCAACTCCGCAACAATACAAAGTCTATATCTTTTGCAACCTTACAAGTCCAAAGTCCACAAATTTCATATACTCTGCATTGTTGCGCTGTTCCCTACTCCGGTCTGATATTATTCAGTTCCCAATACCATGAATTATTTATCCGCTTCGCCCGGACACCTAACTCTTTCTTTGCATTTTCCAATGTCCGTTTCGATATACCCTGTTCGTCCGCCAGATTAACAATTTCGTTGCTTTGCATGGCGTTATTCGTTTCCGCCAGTTCCCGGAGTAAGCGTTTCGCCTGCTCCATTTTATTTGCTTTTGGAGCGATACCGCCCAAGACTTCATCAGCCGTAATGTCATAATCTCCAAGCCACTGAAAACCGCCCTCTGAAAGCTCAAAGGCTTTCGGGTGTCCGAACGCCGCCAGATTATTTTTTATCTGGACAACCGCTCTTATATTGGCTTCGCTCTCCACTCTGCCGACCAACAGGACGCTCCTTGCGACTGCAAAGAAATCAATGGAACCCATACCACGATACGCCGCCTTATTTCCCGCCGCTTTGTTCATGTGACCGACAAGCACAATGGCGCATTGATATTTTTCTGCCAGAGCCGCCAGTTTCTTTGTCATATCCCTTGCTTCATTTGCCCGGTTCATATCCATACCGCCGCCCAAGTAGGCTTGTATCGGGTCTAAAATAAGCATTTTAGCCTTTGTCCTTATAATTGCTTCTTCTAATCGTTCATCTATCATAGAAAGTGATTTTATGCTTTCATCAATGACGGAAATGTTTTCACAGTCTGCTCCCGCCAATTCCAGACGGGGCTTTACGGTATCGGCAAGCCCGTCCTCCGCAGTCTGATAAATCACATTCAGCGGTTCTGCCAGCTTCATTTCACTGTCCAGTCCCTCGCCCGTTGACAGCTTTGCCGCTATGTTAAGTACAAGCGTTGTCTTTCCGTCACCCGGATCGCCTTGAACGATTGTCAGCTTCCCATATGGGATAAACGGAAACCACAGCCAAGATACCTCCTGCGACTGTATCTCCGACATTTTAATCATCTGCAATTCTGTTTTTGTTTCTTCCATAATGCCCTCCATTTCTGAAAAATCATTGTCACTGGAAAAAACCTCTGCTATACTTATTTTGTGAAACACTGATAACAGAGGTTTTCCAGTTATCACAGCCCTAACAGTTGCCGCTGTAGGGGCTTTCTTCTGCTCCAGCATCACTATCCTGCCACAGATATTTTGCTCCGTCTAAGACCCACAGGATTGCTTTCAGCATATCAAGACAATCGTGCCGCATATCTTCCAACCCCTCCGGCGTTAATGCGATTTCAGTCTTTTCAAACTGTTCTGTTACTTCTCGGATATTGGTCTGCATTACCTTTAGTTCCTCCACCAACTGATAAACCAACTCTTTTTTACCAACCACGCACACCCGGTTATAAATGCAGGAACGGACAAAATAATCTTTCTTAGAAAGTCCGCTTACTAAAATCTTTGCTTCGATTTCTTCCCTCTCTCTAGGAGAAATACGAAAGCTAATTGTCGGGTATTTATGTACTCCGCTCATTCTTCTTCCTCCCTGTTGTTTTCAATCTCTAATTTATCCGCAAGTTCTCCCTGCTTATTGGGATATAAATGTGAGTAAGTGTTTAATGTTGTTTCGATTTTCTCATGCCCTAACCGTTCCGCAATCGCCAATGGCGTAAATCCCATTTCCACAAGCAGAGAGGCGTGGGAATGGCGAATATCGTGCAAGCGTATTCTTTTTACCCCGGAAGCCTTGATACCTCTGATAATTTCATGCTCCATATAGGACTTTGTAAAACGGAACATTCTTTTATCTGCCATAATTCCATACAAGTGTGAAATGTACTCTTTTAATTCTTCCGTCAGAAACAGCGGTATTGTTATGATACGTTTGCTCTTTGGTGTTTTAGGCGGTGTAATAATATCCCTGCCCTCTATCCGCTGATAGGACTTGTTTACAGAAATGGTACGCTTCTCTAAATCAATATCATTGTAGGTAAGAGCGAGTAATTCTCCTATCCTCATGCCCGTCCAGTAAAGAAGCAGAAACGCCATTTTTGTTTCCGGCTTGTCCTCCACAGTCACAAGAAATTGTTTAAATTCCTGCTTTGTCCAGAACTCCTTTTCCCCGGCGTGGCTCTTTCCAATGCTCCCGGCTTTCCGGCAAGGATTATCCTTCAAGTCATAATACTGTACCGCATAATTGAAGATTGCCGACAACTGATTATTGACTGTTTTCAGATATGTTTCCGAATATCCCTTTTTTATCAGCGCATTTTGCCACGCTCGAATATCAGAAGCCTTGATTTCATTCATGCACTTTTTCTTAAAATAAGGAATAATTTTTAAGTCAATAATAAATTTCTTTGTCCGCATGGTATTCTCACGCAGACGGTGTTCCATATCCTCGTAATAAATATGGACAAAGTTTTCAAAATTGATGTCCAAATTTTTCTGCTGTTGTTGCAGAAAATCACGCTCCCACTGTTCAGCTTCACCTTTCGTCTTGAACCCTCTTTTATTCTTCTTATGGCTCACTCCCTGCCAGTCCTTGTAGTAGAATTGACAGCGCCACATCTTACCGTCTCTTGTTGCCGCCATAGATACGCACTCCTTTCTCACATGGCTACGGTCAGACCGTAGAATTTTTCTTCAAAGTATTTTGTCGGAACCTTGCCGCTGATTGTCCGGTAGCCTTTTGCTTTCAATTCCTCATTCAGTCCCCGAATAATCTTGTAAGCATAGCCCGTTGATACGCCAAGCATTACTGCCGCTTCCTCTGCCGTTACATACATCTTTTTTGATTTCTCCATTCATTGTCCTCCTTGATTTTATATAGGGACTTTTGTCCCTTATTTGCATTTTTATTATACAGGCTCTTTTGTCCCTTGTCAACATATTATTCTTAAATTAATTGATTATTTTCAATGAATATGTTAGAATACAAATGTCCCTATTATTCATATTATTAAATACTAAAGGAGTGACTACATGACAGTAGGAGAGAAAATAAAGACATTCCGAACTATCCGGGGGATTTCACAGAATGTATTAGGGGAACTGGCGGGCATAGATGGTACCACCATTCGCAAATATGAATTAGGAAGCCGGAAGCCAAAGCCCGACCAACTTTTGAAGATTGCCAATGCTCTGGGCGTGAGTATCAACGTATTCACGGACTTCGACATAGAAACCGCTTCTGATGTCCTCACTCTGCTTTTCAAAATGGACGAGCAGGTAGATATGGAAATCGACGGCGAAAAAGACAGTGAGGGAAATCTTATCCCCGACACGATATGTATTCGTTTTAAACACCCGGAAATCAACGGCCGGCTTGCCAAATTTGCAAAGGCTAAGAAATTGCAGGAAAATCTGATTGCTTCCAAAGACGCATTCCCAAGTGAGGAAGCATTTAATAAAGAATTGGAGCAAATGAACGAGACTTGCGAACAGATTAAACAACATTTAGTTGATACAAATAGAATTGTGAAAAAAGGCACCTCTGGTATCTCTGTTCGTATCTATCCAGAGAACACCTAATGAAAGGGTTTATATGACTTTTCTTGAAAATGCACTACACTATGATGATTATTTTCACTTACGACAAAGTGTAAACTGGAATAACTTTTCAGAGCAACAGACTGTTTTTGCTTTGAACCATACCCTTTATTCTATTATTGCGAAAAGCGAACAGGAAACTATCGCTATGGGCAGACTAATCGGGGACGGATTATATTACACTATTGTAGATGTAATTGTAAATCCTGCTTTTCAAGGACAAGGTATTGGTTCTGCCGTTATCCATAAATTACTGAATTATGTAGAAAAGAATACGCCGCCCGGCGGACGCTCCAGTGTTTCTCTAATTGCCGAAAAAGGGAAAGAAGCCTTTTATGAGACTTTAGGATTTAAAAAGATACCCCATGAATTTTGCGGTAGCGGCATGAGAAAGGTAATTCACAAAAAAGAAATTAACTGAAAAATATTAGAGACAGGTATCATGATACCCCCCCCCCCCCAAAAAAAATCCAGTATTCATCAAATAATTAGAGCCATTTTAGAGCCAAACGGCAAAAAGCGACCCCGGAAATGCCCATTCTATCAGCATTTCCGGGGTTCTGTCCGTTACTCAAACTCAATCGTAGCCGGCGGTTTCCCCGTGCAATCATACAACACCCTATTCACGCCCTTCACCTCATTCACAATCCTGCTGGTCACCTTCCCCAGCACTTCCCAGGGAATCTGAGCCGACTCAGCGGTCATGAAATCAGATGTAAGCACAGCCCGCAGGGCAATGGCATAATCATAGGTTCTCTCATCGCCCATGCAGCCAACAGACCGCATATTGGTCAGAGCCGCAAAATACTGTCCCAGATTCTTATCCACTCCGGCCTTTGCAATCTCTTCCCTGTAAATCGCATCCGCATCCTGTACAATACGGACTTTATCAGCCGTCACCTCACCGATGATTCTGACCCCCAGTCCGGGTCCCGGGAATGGCTGTCTGAATACCAGATATTCGGGAATTCCCAGTTCCAGTCCTGCCTTTCTCACCTCGTCCTTGAAAAGCAGCCTTAAAGGCTCTACCAATTCCTTGAAATCCACATGTTCCGGCAGTCCGCCAACATTGTGGTGGGACTTAATAACAGCGGATTTGCCCAGGCCGGATTCAATCACATCCGGGTAAATGGTTCCCTGTACCAGGTAATCCACTGCCCCAATCTTCTTTGCCTCTTCCTCAAATACGCGGATGAATTCCTCACCTATAATCTTGCGCTTTGCCTCCGGTTCCTCCACACCCTTCAGCCTGGCGTAGAACCGTTCCTGGGCATTGACACGGATAAAGTTCAGGTCATATGCGCCTTCCGGACCAAATACAGCTTCTACCTCGTCTCCCTCATTCTTGCGCAGCAGACCGTGGTCCACAAACACGCAGGTAAGCTGCCTGCCAATGGCCTTGGACAGCATAACAGCTGCCACAGAGGAATCCACACCGCCTGAAAGCGCACACAGCACCTTGCCGTTTCCAATCTTTTCCCTCAGAGCCTTGATAGTGGTATCTACAAAGGAATCCATCTTCCAGTCGCCGGAGCATCCGCATACATTATATACAAAGTTGGAAAGCATCCTGGTGCCTTCCTTTGTGTGAACCACCTCAGGATGGAACTGTACCGCATAAAAGTTCTTCTCAGCGCACTCCATGCCGGCTACGGGACAGGAATCTGTATGCGCAGTGATGCGGAAGCCTTCCGGCACCTCTGCAATGTACACACCATGGCTCATCCAGCATACGGTCTTGGGAGAAACGCCCTCAAACAGCTTGGAAGAAGTATCCACATCCACTTCCGTGTGTCCGTATTCGCTTACTACAGCCTTCTTTACAACACCATCCAGCAGGTAGCTCATAAGCTGTGCACCGTAGCAGATTCCCAGGACCGGGATTCCCAGTTCAAATATCTCTTTTGAGCAGCGCGGCGCTCCATCTTCAAACACAACATCCGGTCCGCCTGTAAAAATGATTCCCTTGGGATTCATCTCCTTGATTTTCTCCAGGCTCATATCATAAGGATGCACTTCACAGTATACGCTGCATTCGCGGACACGGCGTGCAATCAGCTGGTTGTACTGGCCGCCAAAGTCCAGTACGATAATCATCTCTCTGTCCATGAGATTCGTTCCTCCATTATTTTACGGATTTCCCACCAAAACAATTATAGTAAAACTGTATCCCAGAACGGGTTTGAAAATACCCTGTATCGGATGGCTGCAACAGATTGTCTGCTGCCAGCTGTCCGTAAACCGCCTGCTTGCGCCGCTGCCGGCGCCGGAGGTTTAACCAGATACAAACCATTTCCAAACCCGCCCTTATTATATACCTTGACCCAATTTAACGAAAAATATTTATGTCTCTATAAATTGAAAGAGATTGTACAGAATAGTACAATCTCTTTTTTATCTTTCGTATGTATCTATTATAAAACAGGGACCGACAAATATCAAGCTATTTCGACACTTTTTTAAATTTTTTTAGCTGTCTCCTGCCCTTATCCCCTATCCTCCCGTCTTTGGGCTTTAACACCATAATTCTTTAGGGGCAATTCAACACATCATATATTTACAGTCAGCATAGTTGCT